>DASSIM010000051.1:0-36374 GCA_035691865.1 Candidatus Nitrosopolaris sp.
GGTCATTATTTCCAAAGTAAGGTATATATTCATAGCCACGAAACACGTACCATATACTAGATTCGCATCATCAAAACAACGATGATATTCCAAAAAAAGTAAATTTGCAAAAGGAATCATTCCCATATTTAGCTCGCTGGGGTAATACCTGGCATCAAGAGGAACTTGAAAGCCATTTTCACCTTTTTTCACAAGGACAATTTGTAGCTGTTGAACCAGAAGGTACGACCCAGAATTTGCAGGTTATACATACAAAGGAAAATAGACCTGCCTTTGAGTAGAGATTTATCTTTCTGAATCGCATCTTACCGATGTTGGATTATCCACAACCTCAAATTTTAGTCAACGTTCGTTTCTGAAGCTCTACAGTCACGATTTCTACACCGAGATTTTGAAATATTCTATTTATATCCAAGTGACTCACGTATATGAATCACGGAAGCAAACGGAATCACCAAGACGGAGATAATACATGGAAGTAATAATGTTGTTGAGGGTCTAATACAATTTATGTGCAAGGCGAGCCTTAGAATTGATGTTTGTGTAGACCATACACGGCCACATTTAGCTATAGAAATCACACGACTAAGGGACGCATTTGCTGATGCAAAGAAAAGACATGTAACAATAAGATACATTACCGAAATCACAAAAGATAATCTTCATTATTGCAAAGAGATGATCTCAGTAGTTGACGAACTTCGCCACTTGAATGGTATTAAAGGAAACTTCTACCTAAGTGAACAAGAATATGCTGCACCTTCTACACTTCATGAGAAGGGAAAGTCTTCAGAAATGATGATTTATAGTAATATAAAGGAAATTGTGGAGCATCAACAATACATATTTGATAGTTTTTGGAATTCATCTAGTTCTGCTGAAAGAAGAATAAAAGAAATCCAAGGTGATATTAGATTAGGTATAACAGAAATTATTGATCATCCGTTAAGGACTCAAGAGTTATTTATTAACTTGATAAAATCTGCGAAATCAGAAGTATTGTTAATACTTCCTACGATTAATGCATTTATGCGCGAACATCGAATTGGTGTAATACAACAACTTAAGGAACTATCAACTTCACCCAAAACAACAACACAAAGAAAACAATCATTATCAGAAGGCATTCAAGAAAAGGAAGAAAGCAAACCCATAAATATTAGGATTTTAACCCCTACTAATGATGCAATTGAGAAAATAATTGAAGAAATAAAGATAACAACTACTGTATCTACAACAAGCGTAACAAAAGAAGGATCAATACTTCCCTTTTCTTCAGATAAAGACAATAACGCTCGTCTTCAAATACGACATTTAGAATCACAATCAGAATTTAATGTGACTACAGTAACAATATTAGTTGTTGATAGAAAAGCATCATTAGTTATCGAAAAAGTAGATGATTCTAAAGAAAGTTTTTTAGAAGCAGTAGGATTATCAATTTACTCAACAAGCGAACCAACAATAATGTCTTATATGTCGATATTTGAGAACTTTTGGAATCAGCTTGAGTTATACGAAAAGTTAAAAGAACATGACAAATTGCAAAGGGAGTTTATAAATATAGCAGCGCATGAGCTTAGAACACCCACACAGTCTATCTTAGGATATGCAGAGATATTACAGATGGATTCCGAAAGAAGCAGACAGCTTGCGATTCCAATACTTCGTAATGCAATAAGACTTCAAAGGTTGACAGGAGAAATACTAGATGTAACAAGAATTGAGAGTCAGACACTACGGCTAAACAAAGAAGAATTTAGCTTAAATGAATTAATATCCATTGTTATTGAAGATAGTAAAAGTCAAATAGACAGCGAGAAAATAAAATTAGTGTATGAACATCGCAGAGTCAATAATATAATTGTAAATGCGGATAAGAATAGGCTAAATCAAGTAATATCCAATTTAATTTGTAATTCTATTAAATTCACTCAAGGTGAATTGGGAACCATATCCATCACCACAACAATGGAAGAAAATAACAAGGCAATTACAATTAGTGTCAAAGATACTGGTAAAGGAATAGATCCAGAAATTATGCCAAGACTATTTACAAAATTTGCTACAAAATCAGATATTGGTACTGGATTGGGATTATTCATATCCAAGAGTATTGTTGAAGCCCACGGCGGCAGGATATGGGCTGAGAATAATAAAGATGGAAAAGGCGCTACTTTTTACTTCACTCTTCCAGTGAGTAAATTACTTTAGCAAAGCTTTTATTGACATTCCCTTACTACCGACTTTCATACAATTCTAAAAGAAGTTTTTCAAATGAATTTGCACCACAAGTCGAGTGCAGTATTTTTAGATGTATTATAGACAAGTACTATCAAATAGTAATTGCTGTCTTCATATCTGATTTTATAGACGTACTTAAATTCTTCTAGACTTTTTCCTTTGATTCTAAACATGAGTCCGCACCAAGGTATTCAATCTCTCTATTGATATCGGCTTTGAAATAAATTCATCTATTCTCGTGGAAGATAAAAGTTTCCTAAATTCAATGTCGTTAATTTCAAATGCAGTCATTAAAAAGACTTTAATTTCTGGCTTTATTTCTTTAATTTTTTTTATAAATTCAAATCCATTCATTTGGGGCATTCTAATATCAGAAATAACCAGATCATAGCTTTCAGCATTCATCCTAAAATGTTCTATCGCCAATGCTGGATCTGTAAATCCATATACATTAAAAGAATGATGTTGAAGACCCATCTTCATTAACGTTACGATATCGAAATCATCATCAAGGATCAATACCCATGCTTTGCTAGATTTTTCTTTCGCGAGATCATTCATCGTACTTTTCGATTACAAGAATGTACCAACCGTAGGTACTTAAGGATATATAACCTTCTTTGGGTTCTGGAACACCCAATTGAATTTATGTTATTATTCATACATCGCGTGTATTCAGGCTTTCTTAGCGATACACTGACCAGTTCTCCACGGACTGAGATCCTCATAGTTCCTGATATTAGGTATTTACTAATGGGAAAGCTTCCATACCATCTCTATTCTTGTCTTTATAACACTATTTTGTTCTTAGAGTAATTTTTTTAAACATTCAAGAGCTTCTACTGCTCATCATACTCTTGTCTTTCTACCCGGGTCATTGTTTCTTCGAATACAGCTATCACTGTCTGGACATTAGTGTCAACCTGGCCTAGGGGGACTGGTTCATTGTCACGCCCTCGGTTGGTGGGATCTAAGCTATTCTGACCTACACTATCTACTAGACTTTCTAGGTGGAGCGTCATTTGCTAACATTCTAATGTCTTCCGGTGTTGGTTCGGTTTCCCTCTCAAATTTGGCACTGACTAGTCCACTGGGAGCAGCTACATACACGGAACTTCCATCATAGTTATTGATGTATGATTTTGGTATGTAGTAGTGACGAATTCGTGCTACTCCTTCTCTAACTACAATAAATTCATTCCCTACTTGTTCAATATCTCCTATGTCCACATTATCAGTTGTCTTTACACGTTTGTGGATTATCTCTTCCCATGGGATATTGAGTGTCTCACCGGAGTGCTCTGTTTGAAGATGTACTCCTGACTCCCTTGCCATAAAAGGGATTCCATGTAAAAACTGTGGATATGTAGAGTCTACTTTACGCTTCTGTTCCATATATTCTCGAGTTTGAAACTCAGATTCAGTTGGTGGACTATCTCTTTCATATCTATCTTTTATCTCATTTTTTGTAAGGGATGTACGTATGTATTCACCGTCAAATCCTTGAACATGATATTTTGGAATAAAATAGCGCTTTTTATGGACTGCACCTTCCTTTACTTCAACATAATTAGTAGCTATACTCTCTACCTTACCCATGTCCTCGTTGTCGCTTGATTTAACTTTTCTGTCAATAATTTTATCCCAAGGCATGGCTACTGAATCTGAGGCTGTACCTGTCGATGTACCTGCATAGGTCGGAATATTAGTTTCAAAATCTGGATATTGCTTTGTTACTGTCGTTCTCCGGTCGAGATAATCAGGAGTTTCAAAAGTTGCTGCTGGCGGTGCTTTTTCCCCTTCAAATTTTGATTTAACATCATCCTTGGAGAGTGAAACCCAGAGATGATCACCGTCGTATCCTTGGAAATAATATTTTGGGATAAAATAGTACTTCTTATCTACCGTTCCTTCCTTAGTTTGAATATAATCCCTGGTCACACTTTGAATCTTGCCTAGATCTTTGTCATCACTTGACTTTACCTTTTTATCAATTGCTTTGTCCCATGATATAATATCGGTCAACTTTGTTTCTGATTGTAATTTCACAGCATACAATTTATCAGTTATATTTGAACATTGGATAAAAATTGGCGAAGACAACAAGCCTAATAAAGGTTACAAAATAACGCCTTGATCATTAAAATAGGATGTTTTACACTGCTATAGCAGGATATTACCATGACAATCGACAGTAATAAACCTGGACCTATCACATTATGGAAAAATCTCAAGGGTAAGAATGTAAAAACTAACGATGGAGAAGATCTAGGTGAAATAAAGGAGGTATCTGAAAACTACTTACATGTGCAAAAGGGAACAATACACAAAGAAAGATTCTGGATTCCAAAATATGTTGCTGATGCTTTTGACGGCAACACCCTCTGGCTTTTGGTAGACGAAGAAGAATTGCGTGGAAAATATCAGTACGGTACTCAGCCTCCACCAGGCGATCAATATTCAAAAGAATTTGAATCGTTCAAGGGGACACCATACGGGCAAAAGGCTAATTACGAGTCAGATTCTAACGATAATATTCGAGTCGTTGAAAATTACAAGAATATCAGGGATTTGAAATAGGTCCTACCACATATATCTGAGATCCTAACTGCCAACCCTTCAATGATTGAAGACGGGGTTAAAGATGTACGCGGGTAGTATTTCATGTAGACCAGCAGGTGCTATCATAAAAATTGCAAACAGGAATTTCAGGAGGAGCACTATTATGATTATTGCAATTAAGACGAGTATTATTGTCCACAGAGTATTGAGTACCAATTGCGTTTCACCTTGTACCTTGTTCTTATTTTCGTCTTACTTTTCCGTCATCTATCTTGCGTGTGCTTGTTTTAGTCTTAGTTCTTTTTCCTGTCCTTGGTTGTATCCCTTGCCTACGTTCTACGGATGCTACATAAGCATTTGCTCTGTCTTTTGATATCCCCTTCTTTTTTTGGATCGCAGCTGATGCATCTGAGAATTTGTCATATTTCTTTTTTCCTAATTTTACTGGCATCCCATGAATGGTGGAACATCATACTTGAATATATTAGAACATTATTCAGATACCTTGCAAGGACAGATCCACAGCTAATGCACTACACAACTCTATTAGCAGAATCAGACACAATTTTTAAGAGATACGAATACGATTGGGAAGTAAATCGTCATTCTACGCTGCAGCCATAGCTGGCAAAAAATATTCAGTGAGACTAAAATTATATATAAAATGCCACCTCTGTAAATTGTTGTTTGATACTAAAGAACAGTACATGAAAGAGCATGGCACACTACCAAATGAAAACAGTATTCTACTAATTGGATCTCTGCAGTAATAGCTATTGTTGTAGTGTGATGTTTATACAAGGATTAGGGATACTATTACCTACCAACATTCGCATACATTTTGAGCTCAGAAACAGTGAGCCATAGACTCAGAGAACTATGCGACAGTTTCACAATTTCTAATCATCTTTATAATGGTTGAGTCTACAACAGGGTCTCGCTACCTATTTAGCCAATCCATAAACTATTTCTTTTTTCATCAGATGTAGAAAAGAAGCAGTTTCATAATAGATATTTTTCGTTGTTGATTCCGCTTATGTCATTATTTATAGTCTTTGTATTAACTCAATTATCTGATAAATACGATGTTGGTTTATCAACCCTTAGGTGAATTATGTATTAATACCGACGAAGTAGAGGAGTCAGCAATTGCCAAGTCAACAGGGAAACAAGATGAGAAGGATATGGCTACTAAGGATTCTGTGTTGTTCGGCGTATTAAGCTCCAAGAGAAAGGTTTCCAAAAGCGAGGCAGATTATCGAGAACAGGAAAGTAGTAGTCCTGAAACGGATTACAAATGTGCCAAATGTAAATTCAATTTGGGCGACGAAAAAAAGTGTCATATAGTCGAAGGGGAAATCACAAATAATGGTATTTCAAAGTTCTTCTCACCGAAAGGTGACGGGATGTTACCAGGAGATATTGTATGGGATTTCATAAAAAAGACAGGAAGAAAACTTGATTACGAAGAAGGATATGTCATCTCCAAGGGTGCAGAAGGGTTCCAATGCAAAGATTGCAAATACTACATGTATTCGAAAAATTGCCTCTTGATAAAGGGAACATTTGGACAAGAAATGAGCTGTGGATTTATAGTAAAGATCGGTAACGGAACTGAGCTTTGAATTTTGAGGGTGATCAAATTTCGCGATCACTAAGCTCAGATTTAGGGTACCTGTAATAACCAAAGGGGAATTACTCTTGTTTTGTTATAACTCGGTATCTAATACCGATATTTGAGCGGGTTCAACGCTTTTAGAATTATGCGGATTCACGATTTTCCTCACTTCGAGCGCTCGTGCGATGCCAATCCAGGAATTCCTGAACTCATATATAGTATGTCAACAGACGTAGCATTAGCGATAGAAATCCTAGAGTTCGCAAGATTTCACGAGATTCAGCATTATCTGGTATATTTTTTATTCTAAAATAATCAGTACCGTCTTAGAAGGTTGCAAAGAGACCAGAAATGGCAGCACCGGCAAATAGCGATTTGAGCTTACCATAACCCTTATCGTAAGATAAAGATTTTAGAGCATAAACGCCTTCTTTTTGTTTCTTTCTATTAAGGTTTATTCTACCTATATCTATAAAGTGATTGTGATATGGTTGACTTTTCATAAGCGTATTCAATTCATCCATTAATGGCTTTTCTGGCAACTTTATATTTCTAGTACAATCGCAGAATTCACACTCCATAGTACATTTTTCCCTGAAACGTGCGTCTCGTACTTCTGAGACATTTTCAAAATACTCTTCTAAGACTGGAATCTCCATTGCCACAAGGTATAGTCCACCTTCCAAACAATAACATATTTCAATGAAATGTACTACATTATCTTCATCAATGGTAGCTCTTCCTAACGCAGATTACATTCCTTCATAAAAAATCCTTCCACTGGCCAGAGAACCAAATTTTATACTCTTTACCCATACGATCCAAGGTCTTTCCAAATGACTTTGCAAGATCGTAAAATATTGCTCCTGGATTTAGTTTTTCCTTATTCTGATATACTGCAAAGACTAGATCATTATCATTCCTTGGCGGAGTTCTATATTCCGTGATTGTTTTAGTGGAATGTTCGTCTTTATAACAAACTTTTCTAGTCCGATATTTGTATTCTAACCATTGATCCATCTGGTTTACGACCTCTTCAGTCAAGTAAACATACCTATTTGTGGGATCATAGAATGCATACGATAGAAATAGTAAGTTTTGCAATAAGTTTAAAAGGTGCTTGGTTATATGGAATTCTGGCTATGGCATTAGCCTAGGCGTAGCTTCTCATGTGCAGCATGCCAAAACCGCATTGGTTGTCTAACTGATGCTAATAATGCCTACCCGGATACAATAACAAAAAATGGAATAGGGGTAGGCCAAGATTAAAAATGAAAGGAATCGAATTCATTCTTCTTGCAATCGGGGCCATAGCCGGCGCCTTTCTTAGATACAAGATAGCTTCTTCGCCCCTGATTTTAGGAGGGGTTCTACCGATAAATATCTTGATGGTCAACATTGTTGGAAGTTTCATTTTAGGTGTATTTTCAATCATCTCCGTTTTTTGGAATCTAGATACAAAATATTCGATACTTGTTGCGGTAGGATTCTGTGGCTCTCTTACTACAATGTCTTCATTTGCTCTTGAAACAAGCAATCTAATTGATAGCAGACTATTCTATACAGCTGCGATCAATATAATGGCTAATGTAGGTTTATCATTAGGTTTTTTGATTGGAGGAAGAGCTTTGACCAGTCTTATAGTGTTAAGAGGTGGTTTATGATATGAGAGTGAAAATGTGGTGTCTCACGATAAGGATAAAAAGAAATGATCAATTTCATGGCAAACCATTGCACAAAGTATTGTTAGAATTTTTGATGGAAGCTAAGATTTCTGGTGCAACAGTTTGGACTGGTGTTGATGGATTTGGAAAACGGAGGAGATCAACAATCCACCTTGAAGGAATAACCATCAATATGCCACTGGTGATGGAAGTGATTGATGAACAATCTCGACTTGAACCGTTGCTTCCTCAGATCAAGAGAATGGTCAATGATAATGGTCTTGTGAGTCTGCATGAGGTTGAAGTATTCTAATAAATAAGAAATAATTGTGCATTTTAAGTCAGTAGAACAAGTTGTTTTCTGTTTCATCAAAATTGCATCATCTGTTTTTAAAAAGCAACTCTAGTGTACAGATAGTGATATACTAGCAGATATACTTGTGTACAGATGGTAGTGTAAGAATAATTCGAAATAGGACAAAAATGCATTAATCGACAAGATAAACCTATGATGTATGGATATTGGTTGATAAGCAAATTTGCATAAAATTGACTATTCATGTAGTATTATAATTTGTGAACCGAACATTCTATAAGGTAGAACTTCCATTAGCCTCTTATAATATGAAGCAGACAGACACCCATCTTCAACATATAAATCAAAACATACATGCAAGAACACTAAACGGATGTGAAGCATGCTTGCAAATTGGCTCTGATTGGGTACATTTGCGTCTATGTTTGAGCTGTGGTCACGTAGGTTGTTGTGATTCTTCACCTAATAAACACGCAACAAAACATTTCAAAACTACTGAACACCCCATTATAAAATCTTTTGAGCCAGGTGAAAATTGGGAATGGTGTTATGTTGATAAGACGTACGTAGCATAGTACAACTACTCTATATTAACAAATTCATTTGTGTGTACCCTGTTTTTTTAACATTTACGAATATCGATATGTATGTAACTAAGTAATTTGCAAAATGAACAGAGTTAAGAGACTATTTAATAGTTAAGGCTGCAGAACTTAGATGAGCCAACAAAATTATACATTTACTGAAATGGCATGAAAGCAAATTTCTTCATTTCCATGATTATTTGAATATCCGCGAAAAAGAGATTGAGACAGGAAGACGATCCGATCCATGTGCGCCTGGTAAGTGAATTTACCCCGAAGATGAATCCAGGAATGAGCCTCTAATCCTCTTGCCTAATGCCTTATGTCTTCCCTCTTCCTTTGCGAATTTCTATAGATCAATGCCATTAATTTGGAAACGGTAATGCGATTATGTTGTCGCATATTCTGCACTTGTATTCACCTTTTTCAGCGAGAATGACATCTTCCCCTAGCTCTTCTTTTAAATCTTCGTAATTGATTACTGCGGAGCCAGGATATTCCTTTCACATTTATTGCAATAATTCTTTGAAAATCTGCTTTCATTCAATCTTCTCACATTACCTAGAAATATTTGAGGCACTTAGTTCTTGTCGCTCTGTTAGTTTGGCAAGAACATAACCACCAGAGCTTATTACTTTCTTTTCCTCTAGATCTTCATCTTCGTCCACACCTACCATCTGTTTAGATCTCACCTCCTTACACTAAACTTGTAGCTGGAAAACACAGAACTTGCAGAACCGTCTAAGCTTCTTCTACAAGTATTAGACGATTATTGATCTCAAAGGCAAGACTTTTTTGCTTAAGCATAATGCGAATCCTATTTGCAAACTCTATTAAACTGCCTTCTTTAACATCATTAACATGCACCTCTACCCGCATGTATTTAGTGGGTTCAAATTTACCTTCAAAATAGCCGTCAAATTCTATGAGAGACATGGCAGCGTATTGCTGAGCTATACGACGTATTATTTCTAAATATCCTTCTGTTCGAGGAAGATAAAATTTTATAGATTCACTTAAAACTCTCACTTTATAACTCATTTTTTGTAATTCCATATAGCCACTGTTATTTTTTAATATTGTGTAATAGACATTGATTTCCTCAATTTCCTTAAAATCTTTTGATGTTGATGCTAAAACTAAACGAAACTGACTCCTTACGACAATGATACGCGGAGATGTTTTCGTAAAAATAGAGGCAATGGTAACGTTACAACAGCAATCGTACTTAAGTTACTGATACACTCTCGCAACTTCATCTTGATGTCCATAACATTCAGCTTGCGACTTACCTAATTCGCCATCACCGGTATTTTTCAATACTGCGCATCTGACTGCTCTTTTTCTCCGTTCATTTGCTTTCTCCCTCCCGGTTCATTTCTTGAGAATTTCTTTGATTTGCTCTTCATGAACTAATGTGTCAACTAAACTGCTTACAATCTTGTCAACGTCTCCGTATACACTGTTATTACAAATTTTCATTTCATCGATTGCCCTAAATTTCCAAATATTATCGAGCGCGTATTGAATCGATAATACAGTGGTATAAACCACTTTGCCAAGGGATGTGAGTATATATTTTTTACTTCCGTCTTTCCTTATTATCAAACTATATCGAATCAGAGCTGCCAATCTTCGATAATACTTCTTATAAGTAAGTTGTAGGTTTCTGCAAATGAAAAGACTCTCCATTCCAGTATTGTCATTTTCAGCTATCATTCTAAAAATTGCCATAGATTTATCGTCTGAGATTACTGACAGTATTTCTTGTACTGTAGAACTAGTATTCACTGCGTCTAATACAATATCAGCTGATGAATGTATTTCTACATTATTGGGAAGAAATCGTGATATTCGAGGAAATGGAGCACCCATGTATCTGTAAGATACAGATCTTCATTATTCTACTTTAATAAGTAGCACACTTGATTTATCATATTAGTTAGTTAGTAGAACAAAATGTCTATTCTTCATTATGTTTTGATAAGTTCTTGATATTTCAAGCTAAACATGCAGAAACATGCAATACTGCTTTACAGAAAAATCAAGCCATTATTAAGTAGTAAATGTAGGTCAAGTTAATGCGGTTTATGCGTGGGAAAGGAGGATACTAAGTCTGACTTTGAGTCTGGATGAGGATATTTTTAGTATATAATAGAGCTTCTCTGGAAGCCTGTAAAAATTATTAGAAAGTATCTCAGTCATACATAGAAGTAAATCTTATGACCTCTATGCAGAGCAGTTTCACGATGATCTCCACCAGTTAGCTGCAAATTCATTACAGTCGAGCCTAGATGACGTATCTGCTCCCAGACTTGAAAACACAGATATAACGTCGTTTGGGTCTGTAACTAAGTGACTAAGGCTCCAAAAAAGAGCTTGAAAGACCGCGAAATATTCAGAAATATCTTCCGAAAGTAGGATACCGCCTTATCCCTATTAACAATTTTTGAATGGATTAGGACCGGCCAAAAAAGTTCGGCAACGATATGTGATTAATCCAGAGGACGATATCGCTAGACAGTTCGCAGCCTCAATTCTATCAGATATGTGTGTAGGAACCTTCTTCCAATTTCGGTATGAGATCTTTATACACAGGGATTGTATAACCCTGATCTTTTAATTCGCATATCATCTCTTTTTGGTCTTCTAATGCTTGATGCGGGTCGCGCGGATGCAAAGCAATTCTGATCATTTTTGGTCTTGATTGATCTAATAGTTTGAAACGTCTTTCGTCTCTACCAATATTTGGAATATTCCTTTCTGGATGTCCTGTTGAATCCCAATTTAAAACCTTTGGGACCTTGATTTTCTTAAATGGTTTGTGCGAAAGTAGTAAAAATTCCTCTTGCATCTCTGCTAAGCTGAATCCTAATTTCTCTAATATCTCAATAGAGCTATCATTTAGCTTCCAAGCTGGAGGTATAAACACACTCGTCTTTATCCCTACCTCTTGAAATATCTCAAGCCCGGCACGTATCTCCTCTTCTGCAGTTGCTCTTGTCTTATAGAAAAAATCATCGAACTGGCCGTTTGTTTCCTCATGATATAGGCCATGTAAAACAATTTCGCACCTTTTAACTGATTTGATTTTATGTACAAAATCTGGAAAGCTTCGAAGGTCTTCCTTTTTATTGAAAAATGGCACCAATGCAATATTATATTTTATGTCTAAGGTCTCAAGCTCATTCGTAATCCTGAATATTTTAGTAGAAAAAGCGGGACATGCATCATGTACTGTAACTACTGCTATTGCCATGTGATTGCTGCTGACATCTACTTTGCATCTATTAAATTTTATGTGTACTTTAGTTTTGTGGCATATCCCCGTTCTTGCATCTCAATTTTTTAGCCATACTATGATCTGCACTCCCCCCAAAGTGTATAATGAATCCTATGGGCAAACACCATTCGTCTCTCATTTGACTCGACAACAATGGTCGGGACCTTTCAATAGGTGGCTACCACGAAGTCGTAATAGCGAAGCTAGTCTACGATTTGGACTGCTGTTGTTGATATACGACCGCTACCGATAAACGACTAATTATTATTTTATTTCGCATCTATGCGTTTAAATTAGAAGTTGCTGAAAATATGTTCAGTGTATTGCCTCCACAAATAGGAGATAAAGCCCCCAATCTGGCTGTTTCTGAATGGATACAAGGAAATCCTACCAACATAGATAAAGAAAGAGGAAATGTTGTCCTTATTGAAGTATTCCAAGTTAATTGTCCAGGCTGTTTCACACAAGGGATCCCACAGGCTATAAATCTGTACATGAAATATCATAATGATGGTCTAAGAGTATTAGGAGTGGCAACGGCTTTTGAAGACTTTGACATGAATACTTTAGAGAACCTCAAGCTGCTACTAACTACTGGTGAGGTTGTTGGAGTACCAAGAAGGGTCTTAGGAGAGTATGGCCACTTGGCTCCAGGAAATAAACTAGGTTACAAGATTCCATTCGCAGTAGGAATGGATACATTGCTGAAGATTGGTCCATTAACTGATGACAAGGTCATGGGTCTCATTGAAGCTAATATCCCAGATTTCAGATCTCATAGCGAGGAGGACAAGCAGTCAATTTACGAGCGAGCAAAACAGTATTTAGAACTAAAGCAATATTCAGCAAAGACTTTTGAGGAGTATGGCTTACGTGGGACACCATCAACTATCCTAATTGACAAGAAGGGTGTATTACGACAGACCATACTTGGTTCAGATGGTTTTCTTGAGGGTGCAGTTAAGCAATTGTTAAATGAGTAAGAATAGAACCGATGATCTATAATTATAGTTACTCATGGATGGTTAATAATTTGAAAACTGTTTACAAATAAGGGTTACGTTTGAAACAATCGATTCAAGACGTGTCAAGTGTATTTGTCCCCATTGGTAACTGTCAAGAATCTTTACTAAGGCACCCAATTCTTTCTCATGTTCAAAATCATTTCTTTCTCCTCGATTTTAAACCCAGCAGGCACGTCACTGATGCTTTTGCACTGGGATATGGGACTAGGTGGCCTCATTAGCGACTATTTGCTTCCGCATATTCCTAAAGCATGACAGATGCAACTTGAATTTGGTAAAGTCTTGGTTCAAATTCTCCAAGATATTAGTCAAGAGAGTAGGGTACCACAGCAATAGCTGTTACTGGTTCACAATCAGCTAAAGCTGCAGCGAGCTTTGCCGAAAGGTTAATTACTTTTCTGAAGCCGCATGAATCAAGTACAATACTTGACACTCTAAACGCTACTGCCAAAATGGAAGATAAAGACCCTGGTTCCTTAGAGAGAATAGCAGAATATAAAATGTCATTCTCGGAACATTACGAAAAAGCAATGAAATAGATTTTGTTCGAGTAAAAAAAGTGTTGGTTAGTGGAAGATATAAGTCCTATACAGAATCAATTCTTTGGTTGATCATGCGTCGACCCATAGTATTTATCAACTAGACAACATTTGGTATGGCTATTTTTCTGACTCTCTGTCGTAGTAGTATTGCCACTACTACGCCCACAATAGATATTATTGCTGCAGTTAGAAATATGAGGTTGTATGACTCCGTAGATGGAAAGAAACGGGTTATTCCTCCTATTATCAATATGGATTGATTAGACTGCATGTACATTCCTGCTACTGCGGGACCTATTGCGCTTCCTATAATTCTCATAAGCATACTAGTCCCCAAGGATATTCCAGTATATTGTTTTGGAGTAGCAAGTATTATTACATTCATTGCTCCTACACTAGTCAATGATAGTCCAGCAGATAGAATCGCAAGGTTCGCAGATATTTCAACTTCTGTTTGATGTAGCATCAAAAGGCCAATGAAACCTGCACCACTTATTATAGTACCAATCATTATCGGCCTTAAAGATCCCATTTTTGATATTATAAAGCCCGAAGTCGGACCAAATACCAGAAGTACCAGAGCAAATGGTAACTGAACATTTCCAGTGTTAGTTGCGCTTTCTCCAAAACCAATTGGAATAGGGCTTCTTACTAATATCGGTATAGTCTGAAAAACCATAAACATTGATAGCCCAATAATCATTATCAAAATATTTGCTGGGAGTAATGTCTTGTCTAACATCATCTTGAAATCGATTAATGGTGAGCCCGCTCTTCTTTCCACCACTACGAATAATGAAAGTGAAACAACTGCTATTGTCAGAAACCCAATTACGAGCTGTGTTGAAGAATGATCGTTGCCTGTCTCCAGAAATGTAAGTACGAGTAGAAATGAGGTTATGGTGGCAGCCAATGTTAATGCACCTTTTACATCCAAGGTTTTATTATTAGAAATTTTGGTATAAGAGTTGTTATCGTTATTTCTGCTATTCGGAATCATGATATTAGATTTTTTATCTACCTTTTGTTGTAGATGTAATGACTGCTGCACAACATATTCATTTTGGTTGACATTTATAAATCGCCAGATCACTATCAAGAGTGAGATTGAGATGGGTATGATTGTGAAGAATGTAGCTTGCCATCCAAAATGCTGAATTATAGTTCCTCCAAGTGATAACCCTATCACAGCGCCTGATGCAAACATCGAAGTAATTACTCCTTGACCTATCGACATCTTTTCTCTTGGAAATTGATCTCTCACAATACTGAAAGCAATAGGAAACATTGACATTCCTATTCCTTGGATTGCTCTAGCTACTATCATAAAGTATATGTTATTAGCAAAACCTGCAGTAGATACTCCTATCGTGTAGATTGCCATTATGATTAGCAGAATCTTCTTTTTACCATAGATATCAGATAACTTGCCAGCTATCGGGGTCATAACTGCACCGGAGACTAGATATGCGGTAAGAATCCATGAAGACATACTATATGAAGTTCTAAAATCTTTGATAAGATCAGGGATAGCTGGAATAAGCATGGTTTCTGCATACATGACCATAGTAGCTACAAGGCTCAAGACAGCAAGTACCTTCCACGCATAGAAGGAAATCTTTACAGGAGAAGTAGATGCCCCGGAAGTTGATTTGCTAAAGTGGTTAGTATCTTTTTCTTTGGCGGTTACCATTTTCATTACTCACCTCTTTTGATAGTCTTTTTTTTGCAGTCGTAATTGATGATGCTAAATTCTGGTTATTTTTAATACTAGTACAATCAACGTCAAAATTAAGTCTAAGGTTCTGCCAAATACTCTCTAGGACATCTTTCATTATCTTGACATTTTCGTCTGGTATGCTCTTTAGTGATATTTCCTTTACATTCAATGCACATTGTATCATTTTATCCCATAGAACATCAGCCATCTCTGTACGATAGATCATATTATTTCGCCTATCAGTTGGGTCAACCTTCCTTACTACTAACTTATCTTTTTCCATCTTGTCTATAATCGGAATAAGTGTAGCACCTTCCAATCCCAATCTGTAAGCTATCTCCTTTTGAGTAAGACCATTTTGATCAACTAACATCACTAGGACCTTCCATTGACCAACTGTTACACCTACTTTTTCCCTTAATTGAGAATCAAGAGCCTTAGCAAACGCCTTAGCAGTCCGATTAATTATATACCCAATACTATTTCCAAAATCATACCTTTGTACTGACATATACTAATGATTAATATACTAATCGATGGTATATAAATCTTTAACTGCCTATCCAATAATTGCTTAGGCAATAAGTTGGCACGTTTACGTTGAACATCTATACCAATCCTATCTATCGTTTATTCAGTTCCATTTAATCCATTAACAATGTTATGTTACGTGATTTTTATGAAGTCTATGTCATTCTAAACACCTTAGGATGGCAGTTGCAGAAGATCGCCCGCAGACGACTCAGCACTGTACACTATTCGTAGTTGGACGCTCAGACCACAGGATTGCCATAAAGAACAAATCATGTTAAATCGTTTCAAAAATAGAAAGAAGGAAAGTCATAATCTTTTAATCTTTTAATAATTCTGCATTCAGATGATTTACTGGTATCTGTGAAATGCCAACCAATGTGTCCTATTTGTAAACAGAGGATCACCGAACATTCAGAACTACAAGACAAAATATGCAAAATGATTACAATAAAGGAATTTTCAAATAACTCGCCGGGTTTTGATATTCAATTTAGACCTTTCTTCCAAGATTAGATATTATATTTTTACGCGGATCTCTCTATTATTCAACTTTATAGCGTAATATATGCACCACTGCAAATCAGAATATTCATGACAACATCTTCCGTTATGGATTGTTGGAGATCAAGAATTGGTAACATATTTTATACCCTTTAAAAATCATGGGCTTCCTCCATAGTCTAATTATGTAAACCATAAAAGCATCACCTAGCTTACCTTGCTTAGTATCTCAACTGACTGTAGATCCTATCGCAATGATTGTGATGTCAGCTGCTGGTATTCCAGTAGTCGGTCTTCGTCTATGAGTTCGTTTTGATCTAAGTAGTAACTTCTTCGTTTCTTGGATTTCTGGGATATGATTATAGAGTTGATTGTTCTGCTTTAGCTTTTAGAGCCTGATTCATTTCTTCGAAGCCTTGACGTATGTTTGTATCAAAGTTGCTAGCATAAATTAGCACAAACAGGCCAGTGAAGATTTCTCTATGGATAAAACGTACATGATCTTTCCCTATGGGCTCTATTGTGAAAATGTGCTCTCCACTGAATAACCCTGGTACTGCAAGCCTACCTATCCAGTGAAGTTCTCGCTTTGGTTCCACATTAAGTATTATTGGTCTAAACGTCATCGTTCTTTCACCTACAGGTTGAATGCGGACTTTTAGCTTTGCATCTTTCTTTAAGTCTCCGCTTATTTTAGTAATAAACGGATTCCATTTAGCGAAGTTTGGGAAGTCTGTGAGTATTTGCCATACTCGCTCATCAGATGCTCTGATATCAATTTCCGTTCGAACTTCTTTAGATTTCCTCTTACTCCAACCCATCACGCCTGCTACTATAGCTGTTGCAACAACGCCAGCTGCAATCATATACTTCGTTCTTTTTCTTGTTTCCATAGATTCAAATTATCTCTATTTTGTTAGTTGAAGAGGGGTATATCCTTCTACATTATTAAAAATATCTGTTGATTTGTTGAACCCTTATTCTTTATTGTTGACTATAATCGTGCTGAGAATGTCACTTTATTAGATTGTCTGATTATTCAACAGGTATCATGTTGTTTGTTGACATGGCCATTCCTTTTGTGACAATCCAATGGAATACCAAGGCAACTTGAACGGTAAGGGTTGAACTGAAAACATAACATCAATTAGTGTCAAGCTCCAATATCAGCAGATGGTCGACTTAAATTCGAACAAATTTCCGTATGTATTCTAGAATGCTGTTACAACACTTGAAAAAGACAACTCGTATTCGTACATATAACAGTAGTATAGAAATGGCCATACAGAAGTCTTAGTATTGTCGAACCTTGGTATCTTCCGAATTTGGCAACCTCAACGACGAGCTATAACCATCTCACTTCATTTAAAACATTTAAGTATGGGAAAAAGACTATGTAATCGAACAAAGGATTGCATGTTGTCATTACGGCACGAAAGAGGTCCATATTCTTACGCTAAAAAACAGCACTAAACATCCTGTAAATATTAATCGCTTTTCTGGACTTACCGGTGCGGTCTATATTTTAAAATGCGTGTCTGACGGGCAATCAATAAAGGATATAGCGAAAAAATTTGACAATAACGAGCAAATGGTTTCAACGTGGATTGGTTTTCTAAAATATAACCGCTTTATAGAAGAAGAAGAGGATGCTGAAGAAAAAAGCATTAAACTGACAATATCTAGCATTGGGAGAACATGGATGAGAAGATATGATTTTGCTCTCAGATAGAAATGTGCGCTCGCACATTTCTGATTGACCAAGTGATTCAGAATCATTAAGAACCAATAGCTAAAGCATCGACATCCATCTCATAGACTCATCAAATAATAATAATTGCTAAGATTAGCAGTCAATTATCACCGCAACCATCGCTAGTAAAATCCAAATTATGTAACGTATGCTGATATTGACTTAGCAGCATGAACCTTCAGAGTAGTTTTTCATCCGCGCTGCTGATAGTTAATAGATATACGAATTATTATAATATTGAACAATAATTTAACAAAGTTTTCTAACAGAAGTAAGTTTCTTCAATAAATTTGTTAGCGCATTTTCAAAGCTTTTTAAAATATCTAGTTATTGTTACCACAGAATAATGGTCGCTAGGTTATATGGCAACCATTTTATATTCTTGCATAACAGGTTGCATTGCCATGGAAGCGTATTGCGTTAAATGTAAGTCAAAACGAGAGATGAGAGACGAGAAAAAGGTCACAATGAAAAATGGAAAGCCAGCCACACAAGGAATTTGTACTGTGTGCGGGACAAAGATGTTCAAGATAGGCAAGTGATCTTATCAATCAATTTTTATTATTATTTTTAGATGTCGGATGGATATTTTGTCTCCTAGTACACCTTTCAAATAGATTATTTCTATTTTTTAAAATCTCAAAGCATAATACCCTGATCTACATCTCGATAGATTGTTTGATATCTGTACATGATCTAGTCAAAAGATATGACAACTTAACTGCCGTCGACAGGCTCAATCTTGATATCCATGAAAACGAGGTTTTCGGACTTTTGGGGTCAAATGGTGCCGGTAAAACCACGACAATACATATGCTCGCGACTCTACTCAAACCTACTTCTGGTACTGCTACGGTAAATGGTTTTGACATCGTAACCCAATCTGCTAAGGTGAGAGGCAGCGTAGGAATTGTGTTCCAAGCCCCGAGTAGTGATGATATGCTCACTGGATATGAAAATTTGAAACTTCATTCTTGGCTTTACAGCGTGCCGCGTCATTTGAGAGAAAAACGAATTGCCGAAGTTCTCGATTTAGTAGGACTGACTGAAAGAAGAACCGATCAGGTCAAGAAATATTCTGGAGGAATGCGTAGACGTTTAGAAATTGCCAGGGGACTAATTCACAAACCTAAAGTAATTTTCCTCGATGAGCCAACATTAGGTCTCGACCCAAGTAGCAGGGAATCAATGTGGAAATATATAGAGCGGCTTGTAAAAGAGGAGAAGATCACAATAATATTGACAACTCATTATATGGAAGAGGCCGATATGCTATGCGATAGAATTGGTATTATAGATAGAGGTAAAATAATTGCGCTTGATACACCCTCAAAATTGAAAGGCATGATGGGAGGTGATATCGTAAAACTCAAGCTCCTGGAAAAGAAGCGGCCGAATATAGAAATGCTAAAGAATTTCAGCTTCGTTCATAAAATTGAAAGTATCAGTGATGATGGGTTGCTTGTTTTATCAGTTGATAACGCTAGTCGTAATCTTCCTATAATTTTAAAGTATATTGATGCCGAATCAGTTGAATATACAATTCCCACATTGAACGATGTATTTCTTAGGTCTACTGGACGGAATATTAAGGAAGAGGCAGAAGGAGGTTTTATGGAAAAATATGCACGCTACGATCAGAAATAAACCAGATGCTTTTTTTGAAATTTGAGTGCGTAGCCGTTCAAGATGGCATCGAGTTTATACCTTCTATAGATCTGCTAACAAAAGAATTTCTAGAATTTCATTGTTCATGGGCTATGTTATCTTATTCATTCACGACGGGTTCTTTAGGATGAAGGATTGACTCTTTTATGACGATGTATTAGTAACATATTTCATCAACAAATCGACAGTCTTATCGTATATGTACGTATTTAAGGTATTTTGAACGGGAGACTATGTTGCATAATAGTCTCCGATCCAGTTTCATGATGCAGAGGTCCCATTACTTAGGTCTGCTCTAAATAATTTTTAATGAGGTGCTAAGAACGCGTATCCGATACTATCCTGAATATGCTAGTACTCAACATATCATCCTGTTAGTGGCGGCATGTAAGTATGTTTGAAAAAGATAGCTTATTCTGGTGAGAGTGAGAAGCTAGAATACCTGTTATCCCAAGGTTTTACTGTACGATAGATCCTAATACACCACTACTATCGGTTTTAGATTGTTGACCATATGTTATTACGACGGTAGAAGGGAACGATCCACTACCAATACTAGTAATTTATATCAATATACCATTGAGGCAATTACGGATACAATCCCAATAGTTTTCATCACAAGATTTTGCGTCAGAAACAGTTATTAGCATTTCAATTTCAAGGTCTAGATGGATAGATTCGACTAAAGCTCAATATTTCTTATACGCAGCTCTAAGTAACTGTGAACGCTTGATTGCGCCAACCAACATTGTCTAACTAATATTCCAGTGTCTGTAGTTCAACATATCGTGGATATCTCATAGACGATTTTTGATGAAGCAATACACTAAAGATGCTATGAACATTTTTTCTTTCCGAGCCCTATGTAAACCTGTACGCACACCACTCTTAAATTATACGTGCACACGGAGTTATTATTTGACTCCTCGTATTTTTTGGTAAAATCTTAAACGTCCAAGTCACGTACCTGTTCATTACTCTCTCGCTTGATCGCATAAAGGTATGATAAACCACTGGTAATCGTGTTGGTGCCAATTCTCATTTCATTTACATGCCTGTCCTAAGACTGGTCAAATCTACTCTTAGATTTCCAATAGCTTAGAACTACATCATGATACATCATAAGAGAATTAGGGCTGACAAGACAATAATCGTAATCATTATTCTTAATTGATGGTCATAGTTTTTTTGAAATACACCAACTATTTTGATGTACTAAGTATTAGTATTAGTTGACATGACGTCCACATTTTTTGTTTCTAAAAGTACCACAAGTCTGCCAATAAATGTTCCTCGAATGTTTATGAGTTGCAAACCTATTTTATCTAATTCATTTATAAAATGTTCGTTCATAAGCTTTGTTTTCAATTTGAACCGCCCAGTTTCTGTCTCTTTATTCATACCTTTTATATCAATACCTATCATTTCTATTTTTTTGCGCCATTTAGCCAATTCTTGTTCTGACTTGTCTTCAGTCATTATGTTACAGTCTCCAATGACATCTCATCATTATTATTAGCCATCGTTTAGCCTATTCTAGATTGTCTTATTGCAACAAATACCTTTGCAATTTCTGACAACACCGAAACGAAACCTCACTTCGTATGTAGAGCGTATGAATAAATGAGAATTTAAACATTTATTAATGAAACGTCTGACGTTAATTAATTTATCTTGACTATCTTTGACAATGTAGTGTGCTTAAAATAGCGTATCATACAAAAAAAGTATAGTTTTGGATTGTAGGGGAACACTCCGAGAAAAATTCTTATTGCATTTTTCCACTCTGCATGTCAGGCTCTAGACTATTGTCTCGCCTTCGCTTTCTTTTGGATGACTTGCGCGCCGTAGTCTGTTATTATTATATGATATTCACATGAATCAAATTTACAACATTGAAAGCTGCAAGTTTACAAGGCAAAAAGAGTATGATATATCACCTAGATAGCTTTTCTTCCGAGCTACTACTTTGAAAAGAATAATAAATAATTGGTTGAATCATGGTGTTCATAAATGTCTCAGGACACTGAATTTGATTTCTCATACCGAATTGAGTTCAATATTGCTCCAAGTTACTAGGTAATGCTTCGTCCGTGATATGATATCTTTTGTCTGTATATATACTAAGCCAACATTAGTTATCTATTATGCAATTTTGCCTAGAAGTATGGGGTACAGATTATGAGAAAATCAAAGAGACTTGTATATTATCTGAGAAATTAGGATATTATGGATTCTATTACGGAGAATCACTAGCAGAGATTGATTTAGATTGCTGGAGTATAATATCTAATTTATCAGCTCTAACCAATCGGATAAAATTAGGGCCTGTTATCACCTACTTAATTCCTCAATATAGAAACATCGCTCTACTTGCTAAGCAAGCGACGACATTACAAGATATGTCAAAAGGAAGATTGGAATTTAGGACGGGCGCTGGAGCAACACATGATTACGCAGTACATTGGTGGTATCCATATGGAATAGATTATCCTAATAGAGTGGATCGAGTTTCATTACTTGATGAAGGGATAAAAGTTCTCAAATTGCTGTGGAGTAAATCAAACGTGAACTTTAGCGGAAAGTATTTTAAAATTAATGGCGCAAGCATGAAGAACCCAAAAGAAAATATTCCAATTACGGTTGCAGCAAAAGGTAAGAGAATGATGGAATTAGCAGCCAAACATGCCGATATATGGGAGTCTTCTTATCTTTCGTCTGAACACTTTGCTTCTCTTAAATTGGAATTCGAAGAGATATCTTCTGAGAAATTCAATAATGCAGGCAAAATTATGGAATCGATTGAATTGGATGTTATAATTGCCAATTCTGATTCAGATCTAGAATATAAGAAAAGACTATTTGCAATGGAAAGAGGGCCAGCTATGCTTAATCAACTGCTCAGACATTCTCTAGTTGGAAAACCTGAAGATATAGCACAGAAAGTTGGAGAATACATGGATGTCGGAGTACAACAATTCTTTTTGGCATTTCAAGATCCTTTTGATTATGATTCACTTAATTTATTTATGGATACGGTGAAAGGGTTTGCTGGAAACAACGCAAACTAGTCATCCAACAAGATCATTTAGAATACTAACTTATATCTGCAATGATGTGAATAAAGTAGGCACAAGACCATCAAAGATATTGCTCTTCTTGATAATGATCAAATCAAAAGACAGATTGAGAATGCCACAGAATGATTACCATGAATGTTCAAATTATCTTTGTAAGAGTGCTGCCGACATCTAGCGAGTTTTGCTTTTTAATTGTCGTCATTAGTTAATTGATGTTCATTGTCTGAATTATATTTCCCTGTCCAAATCTAGCTGCGCAAAATTCGCAGGTGGTGATCCTAATTCCTCCCGTAATTTCCTAATCACCAATGCATAATATTTCATTCTGTCATCCTCTCCTTTCTTCTTAGCAATAGTGTATTCAAGCAATGCCTTCTCAAGTCCTTTCCATGCTTGATCAACAATATATACCGGATTTCATCATCTCTGGTTTTGTTATTTCGATAACTGTATCGTCCTTTCAACTCTGCTCTCTTGTTATTCCATTATATTACTCGTCCCAACTAAAATATCTTGAGGGTATTTTATTTCATCCACAATAGATGAAATGTTTTGTCTGTTTTACGATATTGCTTTTCTAAAGTAATTGTCTTCTCTATGCTCAATTTTTTATTCAGTAGCTTCAGGATCGATCCATTTCTGATGTATCCGTCTGAAGTATTCCTCTTGTTCCATCAGGTTCACGTTCAAATCTAAAAGGACGGAACCTATAGTCTTCTAATTTCTTCTGCATTTGTACAACTATCACTATCTAGCCAGTAATTTTCTGGATCTACCTCTTCGGGCATCTTTCGATCTAACAGAGGTTAAAGAACCACTATAGGGTGACTTTAAGTAATGCTGCTATTCCGGCTAGTTCGGCTATGTGTATCACTGCAAAATATGGCAGTAATCCTACTGCATACAACGGTTGCATTGCAAAATAGGCATAGACTGCAATAATATTGTGTAATATTAACATTCCAGCAAAGAACATTAAACCAAAAGTAAATGCAGCTCTAGTACTTTTGTAGACTTTAGCATAGACAGTTAGCAAAACTATCAAAAGGATGACGTTTGCTATACCCAGACCTGCACTTATTTCCATCAAACTGTTCATTATAGAATAGAAACGGTAGTAGGAATTCTCTTATTTAGTTTTATCCAAATTCATTCCAGATTTCGGTTGATATACCTTATTTTTTCGCTAGACAAATGAATAGGATAAAACATATTTTCTGTCGTCTTGCTAAATCGGATGTTTCTCAGACAGAAATCTGATGCAATATTGCTCTATTGGATGTTTAAACGACCTGCCTTCATTGCATGTCATAGCTTTTCATTTGCAACGAGTCCCAAGCAGCATAGGGCTCCAATACGATCAGGTGTCTGTTTAAATTTGGGATTCATTTGGATGTAAATTGGAAATATATTTAAAAGAAGGGCGAGGGTTTTGTTTTAATGTTTGCTAGCTTGTGATCGGAGGGGAGTATGAAATAAGATGGAATTAGAAACAAGTGTTTTAGTTTCTGCAGGAGCAGGATTGGCTTCCTTTCTATCACCGTGTATTCTTCCCATACTTCCTGGTTTCATATCGTATCTTTCAGGAACAGCCATAAATGAAGCAAAGGACTCGGTACAATACACTTCTTCTATTATTACGTCTAATGAAAAGGTGGGAAACATCGAAAGTAATAGTGATGGCGATGGACGAGGGCACCAAAGCCAACAACAACAGCGATCGTCACCAACGATTATACTTATGCGAACTAGACTTAACATTTTTCTAAACACCGTTTACTTTGTACTTGGTTTTTCACTTATTTTTGCAGTATTGGGTGTAATTCTAAATAGCGTTCTTTCTGTATATGGAGTCAGGTTTCAACATTACCTTACATCTGTTGGTGGAATTGTGATAATAGGATTTGGTGCGTACCTGATTCTATCCACAAGGATACGTAGCTTAAACTTTGAGAAAAAGATGACAACGGGCAAGATACCAAGATTTAAAACAAGCTATATTACATCATTTGTATTCGGGGCAGCATTTGCGGCTGGTTGGACTCCATGCGTTGGACCAATCCTGGGCAGCACATTTGCATTGGCAGCTACTCATCCTGCGGCTGCATACAATTCTTTGTTGGCTTATTCTATAGGGTTAGGGATACCTTTCCTGATTACCGGTGCTTTCTTCTCAAGAGCTACTGGCATAATTAGAAGAATGGTCAAACATCTCAAATACTTCAACTTGGTAATGGGTGGAATACTGGTTGTAGTAGGCGTCTTGTTGTTTACGAACCAGTTAATTCTGCTAGCTAATTTTCCACTTGCAAATCAAATCATTAACATCCAGAGTGGACTTTAAGATGAGAGCGAAGACGAGATATGTGGAGAATGGGACGATTAATTGATGAATAGAGACAACGTTAGCGCAGTAGCAATGGCAATTGCGGTAATAGCTATAATTGTTGGGTTTGGAATATATTTCAATAGTCCTAGCCTCAATAAGGTTTCTTCTTCCTCAGAGCAACAACTTGAAAAAGTTGTTTCGGCTGCTACTACAACAAACGGTGCAATCAAAACAATCAAGCTTGATAAAGCGCAATTCCTTCAAATTGATAAATCACAATTTCAAAAAGCACCAGAATTTGCCCAGATTGCAGGTTATGTAAATACGCCTAGTAATGCTCCACTAACACTTGGATCTTTAAAAGGAAAGGTAGTACTCGTTGATTTTTGGACATATAGCTGCATTAACTGCATTAGGACTTTACCTCATCTTAACGATTGGTATCAAAAATATGCTGACAAAGGTTTCGTAATAGTGGGAGTTCATTCACCTGAATTTGATTTTGAGAAAAATTATGACAATGTAAAAATAGCGGTTCAGAAATTGGGAATAAAGTTTCCTGTAATATTAGATAGTAATCATGGTACTTGGAATGCATACGGCAACATGTACTGGCCACGAGATTATTTGGTTGATACTCAAGGCTACATCAGATATGATCACATAGGAGAGGGCGATTATAATGCAACAGAAAGCGTAATTCAATCGTTGCTTGCTGAAAAAGCAGCTCTCAATGGTATGAAGGATATAAGCTTCAATACATCTAAATCAACAACAATCAATTCAGGCAGTCTTGTATATATCGATTTAACAAAACAAATAACACCAGAAATTTATCTCGGGTACTCCTTTGCGAGAGCACCTCTTGGAAATCCTCAAAACTTTAAACCCGACCAAACAATACTTTACTCAATTCCGCCAAACACTAGTTTCAATCCTGATAGGGTATATCTTGATGGCCAATGGAAGAATAATCCTGATAATATGGAATTGCAAGGTAACACAGGACACATTATCTTGACATACAACGCGAGAGCTGTAAATATAGTGGCTGGAGGACACGGACAACAAGGAATAGTTCATGAAGACGGACCTACAAAAATATTAAACAATTCATTAGGTAAGGACCTGACACCAGATGGCAAATTCGTGCTTGACGGACAGAGACTATATAATTTGGTGCTACACAACAACTATGGTTCTCATTCTATTATAATCGATGTAAGCGGCAAAGGTTTCCAATTGTATACATTCACCTTCGGTTAGAGAGTAGATGTACGTGATTTCTCTCAACAAGAAGCGATTGAGATTATGAACGAATGAACTTCAAATATTGACGGACTATTTCAAACAACAAGAAGAAAAGAAGATATTTGCATTGCTTACAAGTAATTTTCTCTAAAACAATTCAAAAACAAATATTTGCATTCGTCGTAAACTTCTCATTCTATTACCTTTATCCGTTGCTTGCATTTGACATAATGGCGTTACTTCATTGTTATAATCGACAACTGCGATCTATATTCTATGCCTTAGACGAAATTGGACAATCATCCGAAATGAAATTATATCTCTTGAAATAAGAGAATCAAAGTCTTTTGTCTGTGACGACCATTAGATCTGTCTATTATAAGTTAAATAGAACTATCTTGTCAAAGCTTAAGAAAAGTACAAATTTTCGGACCTTTTGTAGCATTACTTTTATAATGATACTAACCATCGGTAGTTCTTTTCCGAATGTAGCTCTAAGCAAGTCATCGTCGCAATCACTCTCGAGTAACGGGGGAATACCAGGCAGTAGTAATCATATTAACGCACCAAATTTAAATAGAATTCATAACCAATCCTCTATTGCCACGCCTGTTTATTCCTCCCAAGCAGCCAACTCCATTTTGGACGATAACATCAGTGGTAGAATTGGTAGTAGCAATAAATTAGTGATGATAAACTTTGATGATGGATATAAAAGTCAGCTGATATACGCTAAACCAATTTTAGATAAATATGGATTTAAGGCAAGTTTTTTTATAGTCTGTGGTAAAGTAGCAACACAACCATATTGGATGAATTGGCAAGATGTGGCACAGTTAAAGAAAGATGGAATGGATATTGAATCTCATACCATGACACATGCACATCTGAATAAATTATCAACAAACGCATTGATTTATGAAATAGGAGGATCAAAACAATGTTTCGCTAGCCATGGCTTTAATACGACAATTCTTGGATATCCTCTAAACTTGGGTTCTGACAAACCATCGGTGGTTAATCTAGTGGCCAAATATTATGATTTTGGAAGATCTGGAACTGACCCACTTATGTTTTTAAATTGTAGTGGCTATCCGAAAGATTCGCAGACTGATTGCAGTACATATTTAGCCAACGGTAAGCTCACTCATGCAAATAGATATGATGTTAGAAGTGCTAGCTTTTACCATGTTAGCAACAAACACAATTTTAGCCCTCCAGAAATGTTTCGGGTATTCCTTGAAATTATTAATAGTCAAATTCCTTCTAATTCAAACGGAAAGATAAATGCAATTCCTATAATTGTGTATCACAATCTAACAACTAGCATACAAGATTATACCCCAGTCAGCCACGCTTCTAGTACAACTGTGGATTTATTTGCTCAAGAAATGAAATATCTACATGATAATGGATTTAGGGTATTGCTATTAAATCAATTTGGCTATGATCGAAACAATAACGTATTTTACATAAAGAATCCAGTATAGAATATGTGTTTATATCGATGAGCATATTAACACTAGATATAGCGATTAATGACCCGTATCAATTTCCATGAGGCATAAACCAATCAGACCACTTTATGATTCCAAAATAGGAGCTGCGACAGAGGGACTAACTTCAGCATATTCCAAATGTCTTAATTCTCTAGTAAAGGAATTGGTTTTGCGATCGCAAAGGAATTTGCAGAAAACAGTGGCGCGATCGTTATTGTCAGTTCTTGAAAACAGGAGCAAGCAGCAAGAGCAGTAGCACAGATAAAGGGTAAAGCGTTTGCAGCTGAGCTAGACGTAGCTGATGACTTGGGTATAAAAAAAACTGATCACAAGCGAGTTGATATCCTAGTAAATAACTCCGGTTATCCATTTGATAAGAATATTTGGTACAAGAAATTCCATGAAGGTAATGACGAAGAACTTGAATTATCGAAGTTGATTTGAAGAGATTTGTGCGTTTATTAAGAACAGTCATTCCAGTCATGCTACAAAATAATAGTATTATTAGTAGAAATGAAAAGAAAAAGAAAGGAGGAGTAATAATTAACATTTCCTCAATACCTGCAACTGCAGGATATACAGAAGGATCCCCATACACCGGTTGATGAAGAATGCATTCAAACTAACAAACCTATTCAAAGGAGACGTAGACAACAAAACCAAATATCGCATGAAAAATTATTATGAGCTAAATAATATCGATAGGAAAGGGATTGCAATATCGAGTTTATTTCATCCTTTTCTTCATTATAATAAGAGTTTTTTTAACGTAGCTGTTGTAACCAAAAAATTTTTCGTATCTTTTGGTTAAGCAATCATTAATATCTGGAAAACCGAAATAGACTCTAATTTAGACAAGGATTATCCAATATCAACCAATATCCAGAATACTTATGTATTAAATTTCGGAAGAGTACTCTTGGTAAAAATACTCTAGGACTGAAAACATTACTTTACAACAAGAATAGGTATGCGAGAGCTATGAAGTATACCATTTGATACGCTGCCAAAAAATTCAGATTTTGGAGATCCAGCTCCTCTTGCTCCTATAACAATGATGTCAAATTTACCTGTCCTTGCAAAATTCGCTATTGTATTTACAGTGTCGGTTGATGTAACAATTTTTTCTTTAAATTCTATTCCATGTCTGGCAGCGCTGGTTTTGGCGTCGGACATGAATTTCCTTGCTGTTTCCAATAGATACTCTCTATAATGCGTGAATGTATTTTTCAATTCGCTTAAGCCTCCGTGTAATACGTAAATACCACTTATTGTTCCCTCGGATTGTCTAGCAAGTGAGATTGCTTCATTCATTCCTCTTATAGAATTTGCAGATCCATCTAGAGCGACAAGTATTCTCTTGAATCTATTTTTGAGCATGTATATGATTTGAATTTCGATTTAATATATTATTCTCTAGTAAATATGCCGTCAGGCATTTGCTATATTTCGCCACTCTTAAACGTAAGACATGGAGAATCGAAAGGACCAGTATATATGAAAGTGCGTATGCGAATGAGAATTTTTCTCTCCTCGAAATAGTCGTACTCAGGAGTGGCAGACTTGTTACATCAAGAATGATTACTGCTCTGATTAGTAATGTAATTCTCAATCGTTCTGTAAAATGCTACAAGTTATGGAAATTGGTAGTGATGGTAAAGACTTTTGACTAGACTATAAGGGCAAATCGGTTTTTTATGAGAAACGTTGAACCTATTCGGTCAGCTTAGTATAAAAACCTAAATTGCATCTCGAAGTATGAGAAAAGGACAACATGTCATGTTATCTCCAGTCAGTCGACTTGACAATAGGTAGAATACATTTGCTAAACCGAAGTAACGACGCTCTATTGGCATCTGACATGAACGTAGTGTCTGTCGCTACGGGATACACCAGCTCAGCATACATTAGTTGTATCAGACGGTTATTAGATTATATGTCTAATCTTTCAGAGGTAGTTGATTGATTTGGATTATAAAGTTGATTTTAGTGAACCTATACCCAAGATGATTGAAAGATTAAAGCATGAGCATCGTGATTTCGAATCGAGATTGCTTCAGATAGAGGAAAGTAGTAGAACTAACTCGAAACAAGCAATAGGAATGTTGGAGGATTTGGGTAAGTCAATTCTTCGACATGCAATAGAGGAAGAGGCAAGAATCATGCGCATGATTATGCAAAAAGCAAAAGACCGTTCTGAACAATCTATCAAAGTCATGCAAGAGCATAAACAGATTATAGAATTCCTTGACAAAACCATTTCTCAACTCAAAACTTTTTCACAACAGGAATCTGTCAAAAAGATTAAAAAATTTGTTGAGGATTCAATAAAACATTTCTCAGAAGAAGAACAAATAGTTTTTCCTCTTGCGCTAAAAGCAGATTCGATGTAGAACACTGTGATGTAAATAGCGTGTATAAAATTAGAGTGTCTCCACTTCCACAAGTATAACAGGCCAAAACAACTAGTTCAGTATTGAACAGGCTACCTATAAGACTCTAGTTCTTGATGCTATGGCTGATGACAGACATCATAACTTTTTTTAAAAATAGAGTACTAATGATCATGCAGAAGAAAAAGGTAGCATCGAGTAGAAGAGTAGGGGCTTAATTATTCAGGATTAAGCTAGAATATGTCAGAATCTGGAAAGGACTTTCCTGATTGGGAAACCTTATACAAAAGTCAAAAGATAGAGACAATGCCGTGGTATAATGAAAACTTTGATTTAGAAAAGGAATTAGATGAAAGAAAAATTATTAATGACGGTAAATTCCTTGACCTTGGTACTGGTCCAGCGACGCAAACTATATGGCTTGCCAAGAGAGGCTTTAAGGTTATAGGTTCTGATTTATCTCAAGCTGCGATTAACAGAGCAAGAAAAATTTATGCTAATGAGGAAAATGCTAATTTCATAGAAGATGATATTCTAAATTCCAAGTTCAATGAAAATGAATTTGACTATATCTTTGATCGAGGTTCCGTTCTTACAATGCTTTAGTGACAAAGAACCTAGACAGGAGAAGTTCTGATAGCATTAGATCTTGAAGCTGACGTAGAGAGAGCAGTATATCGAGAATTTTGGGAATTCAAGGTATACTATTTCCATCGTATTTGACATTTTTATTATCCATCTAAAACTCAAACAATATTTTGATAGGAGAAACAGTGTGTGAAACTGATAATGTCATCAGACAGGATAGATAAGGATTATGATGACGTATCGAAGATATTTTTCTTAGTTTTAAAGTATGGTTATCCAAATGAACCTGCCCCATAGAAATTAATAAGTATATTTGTCAGTACTACTCTTCTGATGCAAATGTTTGCACTGCATACTATTTAACAATCTACAAATATAAATGGTTAAATAAATATTCATGAACTCCTATAACAATAGAGGAGAGATTTCTTGGATGGTATATTATGACTTTCCTATTTGGATTCGCTTTGCACATTTTATCAACCTGATTTTCATCACCCTATTAATTCGAAGTGGAATAGAGATACTAAGTGCTCTTCCAAAACTCTACTGGCATGACCACGCGACTCCGGGGACAGAATGGATAAAGTTCACGAAGAAACGGTTTCCCTCTGATTTTAAAGAAAGGATATGGATTTCATTAGAGGAAGAAGAATCATTTTCATCATGGATTGCTTTACCAGGACACAAAAATCTTGGAATGGGAAGACACTGGCACTTCTTTTCTATTATATTCTGGATAGCTAATGGTGCAACATATTACATTCTACTTTTTACGAGTAATGAGTGGACTCGTCTAATCCCAACGTCTTGGTCTATTTTCCCTCAAGCATTCCATACTGCAATGTTGTATGCAAGCTTTCATTTTGTAGTCCCAGGTACCCCTTATGACCCATTACAACAACTTGCATATTTTGGTGTAGTATTCCTTCTTGGCCCATTCATGATTGCAACAGGTGCAGCAATGTCGCCGGCAGTTGGTGCTCGATTCCCAAGGTACCCACGGATCTTCAGAGGGCGTCAAGTTGCACGCAGTCTGCACTTTCTGGGAATGGTTGCCTTTGTTCTGTTTGTAATTATCCATATATCTATGGTTATAATCACGCGTTTTCCAGACAATATGGGGAATATTTTCTTAGGTAAAGTAACAAGCCTCGGCATAGCAATTGGTATATTTGCGCTCTTTGTTCTTGCTGTCGTGGTAGTTCATGTGTGGGCCACAGGGATTTCACTTAAAAAGCCAAGACTTATTCAGAATAAACTTGGTGCCGTCATAGAGATAATTAGACATTTTTTGTTTAGGAATGTAATATCAAGACAGCAATATTCAAAATCGGATGTTACAGCATTTTTCAGGGCAAATGGTTATCCGCCTGATACTCAAGAATACAAAGAACTTTTAGAAAATAACTTTGATAATTGGAGACTTAAAGTTCATGGATTGGTCGAAAAACCACTCGATCTTTCTCTTGCAGATTTACATGCTATGAAAAAAGAGATGCAAATTACAGAACACTCATGTATCCAAGGATGGACTGCCATAGGAGAATGGGGAGGCGTACCAATGAGTTACATTATATCTCTCTGTAAACCTCTTTCCCAGGTTCGATATGTGATATTTTACTCTTACCAGTATACTGATGGGGCACAATTTTATGAGGCAATATATGTGGAACTTGCAAAGCATCATCAAACCATTCTTGCTTATGAAATGAATGGTAACACATTAACAGTACCTCATGGAGCTCCTCTACGACTGAGAATTGAAACTCAACTTGGATATAAAATGGTAAAATGGCTCAAGTCAATTGAATTTGTGGCTGAATACAAGAACATTGGCATGGGACAAGGAGGTCACCGTGAAGATCATATGTATTATGGGATAGGTGCAGGGATTTAGGTTGGAATAAAACGGTATCTGCAAAATTATCACCAAGAAATTGAGTTACTGATGTTCCGTCTTGTCGAGGGTACTACCGCTCGTTTGTTTTGGAGTATTTTCAGAACTACCTTCTATTTCTATTTCGGACCTTTTTATCATTGCTACATCGGGTTTAGATATTAGATCAGAGGTCCAATCTCCTATAACTTTTATTTTCTTCTTAAATGTTGGTAGGTTACCTAAATAGTAGGTGCGCCAAAGCCACCATGCTGCAAATCCATGTGATTTGATCCCGAGTATGATTGCTACGCCTGTTCTCTTTCCGATCTCTGCCATCATTCCTTTTGTTTTATAATCGAAATTCATTTTCTTCGTTTTTCCCTTGATCGCAGAAACTATATTTGTTGCAGCTACCCTGCCCTGTCTTATTGCATGCTGTGCTGTAGGCGGATAGGGCTTTCCAGTATGTGGATCTAGTACAGACGCACAATCACCAAGCGCATAAAGGCCGTCATGGCCAGATACTTCTAGGTATTTGTTAGCTATTATCCGATGTCCTTTATCATGTTCACAAGGAAGGTCAGCAATTAGCTTACTTGGAGTCACACCGGCAGTCCAAATAAGAGTATAAGACGGGATTGTAGTGTTGTTATCATCTAACTTTACAGTGTTTGGAGTTGCCCCAACAACATGGGTATTCATTATGAACTCTATACCTTTGGCCTTTAGTTTTTCCAAGGCGAACTTACCTAGTTCCTCATCTATTTGCTCAAGAAGTTTATCACCAGTGTGGACGAGTATTACTTTTATTTCTGTCATATAGATATTTTTATAGTAATCCTTAATGGATTCCCGTACAAAGTCATTTATTGCTCCCACAGTTTCAACACCATTGAATCCTCCACCAACTACTACAAAGGTTAAAAGACTCGCTCTTAGTTCTTTATTGTGTTCTTCAAGATTTGCTTGTTCGAGCATGTTTATAATATGATTTCTCAGAATAATAGCATCATCAATATTTTTCATAGTAAAGGAGTATTTTTCAATATCGGACATCTTAAAGAAATTGTTCTCACTTCCTAACGCAATAACCAAGTAGTCATATTTTAGTACATGCTGATCCCAAGAAGATGGATTAGATTGTCTTCCGATTGCATGAGCCATTACAACTTTTTTACTATCTAGATCGATTGATTCCACACTAGCTTCATAAAACGTAGCTTTTTTACAAAACTCCCTGACAGGTGTCACTATGTGCCTTGTTTCGATCATACCAGATGCAATTTCTGGAAGCATCGGAGTGAAAAGGAGAAAGTTGTCTTTACTTACTAGTGTAATCTCAATATCTTTATTATTCTTAAACTTCTTTTGAACCCTTTTTAGAACCTCAATACCAGCAAAGCCACTGCCTAAAATCACTATTTGTTTAGCCTTCTGTTCTTGTTCTTGTACTTGTTGCTGCTGATACTGATATTGATTAGAATCTTTTCCCTTATCTAACTTTGACATCTTTCGACCCTTCTTTATATAGTACCTCTTTCACTACTTTTACTCCACATGATGATGATGCATTAGCTCGTCATAAAATCTGACTGATTTGATATTAACAAACTCGAGCATTCCGTATCTTGATAATTCTCTACCAAAGCCACTCTTCTTTACACCACCGAATGGGACACGTGGGTCTGAGGCTACCACGTTATTCACAGATACTATTCCAGATTGTACCATTCTTGAGAATCTCTCTGCTTTATCAAGATCCTGAGTCCAGATGCTTGCTCCTAGACCATACTGTGTATCATTTGCAAGCTTTATAGCTTGCGTGTCATCCTCGGCAACCATGATAGGTGCAACTGGACCAAAGACTTCTTCTTGTGCTACGCGCATTTTTGGAGAGATATTTTTGAGAACAGTTGGCTTGTAGAAATAACCCTTACTTTTTATTCGTTCACCTCCTGTTAGCACTTCGGCACCTTCCTTAACTACATCCTTGACAATTGAATCGATCTTGTTCAAACCGTCTGCGTTGACAAGAGGACCGATATCTGTATCATCTGAGATAGGATCACCAACTTTTAGTTTCTCAGCCTTCTGGGCAAACTTTTCAATAAATTCATTCGCTATTTTCTTAACTACGATGAATCGTTTTGATGCAATACAACTTTGACCGCAATTAATGAATCTACCTTTGACCGCCCCGTTTGATGCTTTTTCGATATCTGCATCCTCACATACTATGAACGGATCGCTTCCACCTAATTCGAGTACACATTTCTTTATCTGGGATGTTGCCCTTTGTGCTACTTTAGCTCCGGCTGCAACGCTTCCTGTAAATGTTACAGCATTAACCTCAGAATCGATAAGTGTTTCTGCAATACTTGAGTCGCCTATTAAGGTTTGAAAAACTCCCTCTGGTGTTCCAATCTTGTTAAAACATTTCTCAATTTCAATCCCGCATTGCATAGTAGCGCTTGCTGGTTTCAATACTATTGTGTTTCCGACTGTCAATGAAGGAGCTGCAAATCTCAATGCTTGCCAGTAGGGAAAATTCCAAGGCATTATGCTTCCTATTACTCCTAATGGTTCAAATGTTACGAAGGTTTTCCGAGCATCTGCATTAATGACTTCATCATTTGAAAATACTTTCCCGTTGTCTGCAAAATATTCCATTGCCCATGCACATTTCTCTACCTCAGATCTTGCTTCTTTTATCGCCTTTCCCATCTCTTTTGCGGCTGTCTTGGCAAGTTCTTCCTTGTCCTTTCTTAGCTGTTGAGCAAAATCATGGATAAGATCTGTCCTCTTCTTCGAGTCCTTTTTCCATTCATCAAAGGCATCTCTTGCTTTCTTTACTTTGTCATTTATTTGTTCTTTAGTAATTATTTTGTATCGATTGATAACCTCTTCTGTTGCAGGATTTATCGTCTTTAATTCTGCCACTGGTGCTACTCCATTTTCTTTCAAGGATTTATTACACCTCTACCAGCGATTTTACCATCTTTTAGTTTTGATAGCGCTTCCGTCGCCTGATCTAGTTTGAACTTCTCTGAAACAACTGGTTTGATTACTCCTCTTTTTGCTAGAGATACTAGTTCTATCATATCACTTAGAGTTCCAGTGTATGATCCAATCAATCTGTATGCTCTCGTTGGCATACTTACTAGACTTAATTTTAGCTCGCCTCCAAAGAGTCCTACCAAGACCAATCTTGCTCTTCTTCTAAGAAATTGCATATCACTTTCTACAGTCTTTGAGGCATTGACAAAGTCAATTACCGCATCTGCACCAAGTTTATTAGTTAATTCCATAATAGCTTTAACAGGATCTTCTTTTTTTGA
>DASSIM010000052.1:0-9711 GCA_035691865.1 Candidatus Nitrosopolaris sp.
TAGTGGACACTATGGTCTTGATCCTCATACAGGCACACATGATATGATAATTAGAAATAATACGGTCTATAATAATAACGGAAGTGGGATAATATGCTCCCTGAATTGTTACAATATATTAATTGAGAATAATAAGGTTCATGATAATGCTGGGGATGGAATAGTTTTTAGCAGAAATATGTATAATTCTATTGTAAGAAACAATGTCGTATATAGCGAACCGACAGGAATCTCTGTTTCACAATCACATAACAATCAGATCTTCAATAACACAGTATCAAAGAGTAATGATGGAATTGATGTGAGATCTGGTTCTTCTAAAAACAATATAGTTGGAAATACAATAGCCAACTCTGTCTCACAGGCTATACTCATTGGTAATGGTTCATCAGGAAATACGTTCTCTACTAATAAAATAATTAGTCCTACACCAGCTGGTCTAAAAATTGTTCAAGATTCGACATCAAAGAACACCTTCTCAACTAATCAATTGGTTTCAACTGGTGGAACATCCAATAAAGCAGTGGAAACATCTGCAGAAGGAAATAGTGTCAAACATCCTCATAATAAAAACACTGGCACAGAATAAGAGTGATAATGAAGCATTTGTTAAATAGAGGTGGAGTAACATCAAGGATATCTATGTCATAGAAGATCGGAGCATATTTCTGGCCAAATTATATTTCAGGTCCTTTGTTATGTTCAATTTCTTTTTATGTAACCATGCTGAGTTGGTAAACAAAATTCCTTAGTAGCTTCATATGAGTAATACGTATCTTTGTTACAAAGACTTGAACCGCATAGTTCATAGTATGCAATCATAGTTTTACGTCTAGTAGGTTAAACAGAATTTGGATATAGAATTATGAACTAGATAAATAACGTAACTTAATTAATTAATGAATTAGTGTATGGCATATCCCCTCACCTTAAGGTATGCCTCCACTATTGGTAACATAGGTTTTATGATGGCATCTGGCTTTTCATGCCAGCTAGAGAATAGGGTATCACATATATCAAGTCCACTAGAAGGAAAATGGGCAGTACTGTTGGCCTTGATGAGCATAGAATAAAGAGCAGGAAAGTCCAGCGTCCCATTTCTAGATAGAACTAATTCATTCACACAATCTGTTAATGCCATCTTATCTGTAGCGTTGGTTTCAGCTGCATAATCACCGGATACTTCTGCCTGATCGGATTCGTTTTGCCATTCATTAAATTGTTTTTGGCTTGTTATTGTCAACACCGAATCTGGTTGATGCAGTGCTTTTGCATGTTCTGATGGCATAGATAGTATCCCTGGAAATGATATCATAAACGCCATGGGTAAAATAAAAAACAATATCATAGCCTAGCGTATATTTATCCTTGAAGTATAGTCACTTAAATTTGAGTTTATCATGTCTATTTCTATTTGAGTACGATGAAATCTCCTATAGCAATTCCATCCATCCCAGTACCATAAAACGTAGAGAGTGCATCTACCGGCGATAGACAGATGGGCTGGTTCATCACATTGAGACTCGTGTTAGTGATTACAGGAACTCCTGTCTCCGTCTCAAAATTACTTATTAGATCATAGTATGACCCGTTTTGGCCTTTTGCAACAGTTTGTATCCGTGCTGTGTTGTCTATATGGGTTGGGGTAGGAATCTCCTTTACTTTATCTGGTCTGACATTATAGGTTATTGCCATAAAAGGTGCATATCTACAGTTCATGAAATATTCAGTAGACCTCTCTTCTAACACGGAAGGTGCAAATGGTCTAAAATCTTCCCTGAATTTTATCTGCTTGTTGAGTCTGTCTTTCATGGTACTATCTCTTGGATCTGAAAGAATCGAGCGTGATCCAAGTGCTCTAGCTCCTAGTTCCATCCTGCCCTGAAACCACCCAATAATTTTCCCTTGAGCAACTAGATGGGCGGCTTCTTTAGAAATGTCTTTCATGCGCTTATATGGCACTTTTGCCCTTGTTAATACATGTTCAATCTGTTCATTCGTATATTCTGGACCCCAAAATGGGTGTTCGTACTTGTCTATTTTAAATCCATATTCTTTTGCTATTATTATAGCTGCTCCTAGAGAAAGGCCATTATCACCTGGAACACTTGTAAGGTGAATATTGTTAACAAATCCAGATTCCAATAATTTTTGATTCATCAGAACATTGAGAGCTACTCCTCCCGCAAGACAAAGATTTGTTGAAGATGTCTTGTCATAAAGATATTTCAAAAGAAACAAAGCTGCCTTTTCCAAATGCGCTTGAGCGCTTTTTGCTATGTCCTTATAGTATCCATCTATTGCCATATGAGGAAGACGGCGTGGCATAGGCAAATTAGATAAAAAATTTTCTGAATATAGTGGTTCTTGCCTAGGAGGAGTCCTGCTATTTTCATTGAGGCGTAGGCAGTCACTATTTAATGAGTAACCTCCTGCGCCGCCCCCATTATTATCTGTCAAACGAAGCAGCCACGAGAAGTCATAGTTCTTTACTGCATTACTAGTGCCGTAAGCTGATAGACCCATTACTTTGTACTCGTCACTATCTCTTTGGAATCCAAGATACTGAGTTACCATTGAATAAAAAAAGCCTAACGAATCTGGAACTCTAAACTCCTTAATAACAGATATTTTGTCATCCGCTCCATAGCAAAGAGTAGTGGATTTCCCTTCGCCTGTTAGATCTGCTGTAATTATCATGGATTCGTCAAAACCCGATGTATAAAAAACACTAGCAGCGTGTGCCATATGATGATCAACAAGTTTTATTTCAGGACAATAACCAAAATGAAATCTAAAGTAAGTCCCTAGAATATTTTCAATATTTGAATATGTTATCGCAGGATATACCACACAAGATAAGTCGTGTATGGATATATCGGCAAATTCTAGGCAAAATCTTATCGCATTTTTGGGAAGGACACCATTCGCAAACTTTATCCTCAGAAAACGCTCCTCTTCAGCTGCAGCAATTAGTTTCCCATCTCTAAGTAGGCATGCGGACGCGTCCTGATTCCCAGACCTAACACCACCATTTATACCAAGAATGTACATTTCTCAAATATCACCGGTTGTTCGAATGCTTCTCATATCGCTCACGGCATGAATTCTTGATGATTTTGGTTCTCGCAATCTGGACTATCAGAGAATAACCTTATTGTTGTTCCTTTTAGCACTTACTCACTTAAGGAACTCCCTTAAAGGGAGTAAGACTTATCTTTATCACAAATCAATAATGTTGATTGTTAGAAGGATGTTACTAGGTAATAAAAAAGTGTTTGTGGTAGAACTATGGATAGATAGAATAGTGTTTTTATATAAATGACAGACCAGTTTACCATATTGCATCCATCATATGCCACCACCACTGCTATTCATCACGGTACTTATGGTGTTGTTAGCGCTCTACCAACATCATTGTCATTATTTAGTCTAGTAGTGACTGTATCCTCCATCTTTTTATGTTCTGTAATAGCAATGTATTTTTACAGATCATACCGATTTTCTGGATTCGGATATCTTTTAGGATTACCAACTGGTTTTGCAATTCTAGCTGCATCTTTTGTTTTTGAGCATCTAAATGTAATCTATTCTTATTCGTATGCTAATGAATCCTTAGAAAATATGTTCTTTTGGATACAGTTAGCTCTCCAATCAGAAGGATTTGCATTCATAGCTCTTTCATATATGTTGAAAAACCGTGCTGGTTCTATTAGTAGTACTTCCAACAACGGGTTATTACCAGACACTTACAAAGTATTTTTCTCTCCACATAATTGGATCAATGCTGCCACTAATATAATTAAGTCGATAATACTTGGTGTTTTACCTATGATTTTAATTTCTATTCCATTAATGATTACAATTTCTGCTCTATTCGTTCAACCAATACTCAACGAGACTGAGCTTAAAGACATGAGTCTTTATACTACGCTATTTGACATTGTGGTTTTGGGATATATCCTCGTCAGATGCCTAAAGCCTCTTGTAAAGGCTGCTAATATTAAATTATTATACATTCCAGCCGCTTTCGCATTGCTTTGGCTTGAGCAGTATTCGTTAATAATTCACTATTTCGATAATAACCAGTTCGCATTTATTGGTTCAATGGTTGTTAGACTAGCTGGCTTGGGCTTGTTTATCTATGCCATACGTTATGCCGTAGCTAGTAGAAGGAGAGAAATGGAGGTTGAAAGATGAGACAAGAAAAAAGGCACAAACTTCAACTATATTATGAGATACTCTGTGCTATTGAAGATGATATAGATCATAACAAAGTTGCAAGACCAACTCATATTCAACATAACTGCAGATTATCCTATGACAAAATGATGAATCATTTTATTGAGTTAGAACACAAGTTCATGATAAATCGTGATAATTCTGTTAAATTAATATCATTGACTAGTAAAGGGAAGAAATTCGTAAAACAGTATAATGAATTGATAAATTTAATTGAAAGCGCAGGGTTGTAAGTCTACTGATAGCGACAACGAAAGAAAAATGTTATTCATAATCTATTTATGAATTGTTCCCTTTAAGAGAGTCCCATAAGGGTCTGATCGATATGGGCTACCAAACGATCATATTATTTTATATTTTTCTGTCCGTAATCAATATTAAATCCAATTGTCATCACGTAAACCATCTTGTCAAAGACAAATGCAAAGATTTTGATTGGCGTCGTCGCTACTTTTACGATTGTAGTATTGTTAGTCCTAGGTATCTCTTTCCGAAATGTGGCCCTGAGTAAATCATCTTCACATATTTCATCCAGTACCATACGTTCTGAGACGAGTACTGTGTCAAGTTTAAATGGATTCAATAATCGATCCCCTTCCGGCACTCCGCTTTATTCCGCCCCACCACCACCCAGGCTCGCTTCAGGAATTAACAATAGTAGTGAGATGGCTACTAACAATAAGTTTGTAATGATAGGCTTTGATGACTCGTACAAGAGCCAAATCAAATACGCTAAGCCAATTCTAGATAAATATGGTTTCAAGGCTTCTTTCTTTGAAGTTTGTACTTGGATGGGAAAAACAAAGGACAGACAGAATTGGCAAGACATAGCAGCATTACAACGTGATGGAATGGATATAGAATCACACACTATGACTCATGCTCATCTTCCTACGCTATTGTCTTCACCAAGCCAACTGACTTATGAAATAGGAGGATCGAATGAATGTCTTGCTAATCACGGAGTTAACGCAACAATCTTTGGATATCCTCTAAACTTGGGATCTGACATACCATCAATAGTTAATGTGGTGGCTAAATATTACAATCTAGCAAGATCAGGTAGCGCACCATTGATGTTTTTAAATTGTAACGGCTTCGGAAAACATCCGCAGAACGATTGCAGTACATATGCCAATGGCAAGCTCACCTATGCAAATCGTTATGATATTAAAAGCGATAGCTTTAGACATGTAGATAGCAATCACAATTATAGTCCTCCTGAGGAGTTTCAGAAATTCGTACAACGTATGAATAGTCAAATTCCCTATAACACAAACGGAAAGTTACACGCAATTCCTATAATTACATATCACAATCTTACAAACAGCGTGCAAGATTATAACAAGATGGCTTCCACCATAACTGTGGATTTATTTGCACAGCAAATGAAATATCTACATGATAATGGATTTAGGGTATTACTATTAAATCAACTTGGATATGATCCAAACAATAACGTTTTTGCTATAAAGAATGTTCCATTGTCTACAACCAATGCTGCTACTTTGGGAAGACTTCCATCCTAGTTTAAATTCAGTTAGCTTGCACCAATCGCAGTAGCTTTGGGTTGCTTCCAAAATTATCGGGTTTGTCATTGCTCGTGGGAGTGTCTTTCTTTAAATGTTCGATTCCAATTTCTACATTTTTGATGGGAATACCTCTTCTTTGTCGTGTATTAGATAATGGGAGGTCTGATCTGGCTCTCTACCTGGTTCTATACTTACGATACTATTGGTCAACTTCGATGGCCGCTGTTACTATCCATTTGGTTTGAAGATTCCAGAATGACCTTAGTACCTTTCGGCAGGCAGTGACCTCCTATTCATTTTCTTGGTTCTAAAATGTTGACATTCCATTTAGTATATAGAGCATCTCGTAATTCTGAAAAATTAGGTCATTTGCATGACAGTTTAGATAGATATCCTCAGCAAATGCCATTTGTAGAAATTTGTATGCGTTTTCAAATATTTTTGTTGTTTCAGCGATTTCTACTTTTGATACTGGAAACATAGGAATACTCAAGCTCTTCTTCGTGTTCTAGTTCTCATTGCCGTTGTTGGCATCGTTATTATTATTGTTACCATTAATGCTATTAGAAGTATAGGATTGGTGACGGCAGTACTAACATCACAAAATTGCATCCCTGCCTTGAGACAGCAATCACATACTCCTCCTATTACACGCAACTGATTTACACCATGTTCTTTCTATTCTGCAGCGTACTATCTGGGTGGTGCTATGATTGTTACAAGATAAGATATATTGACCTAAAGTAAACAAATTAAAGCATATTCCGATAAAAAAAGTTTTGTTCAGTAACTCGAAATTTTTTTTCTATCTTTTCCAATACTTACTGAAGTTACCTTTAACTGCTTGTACATACAAGGCTTTACCGCCATATCTTCCATCCTGTAGAGTGTTATGTGTGATGCTACTTCAAATCCTTGATTTTTTACAACTCCAATTGCTGGATTGGTTAGATACTGAAATACACAGCTCTGTCAACGACAACCCCTTTTTTTCGTTCCCAGTTTCAAATCATTTGGAATCACTGAATTAATGAGCATTCCAGGCAAACTGAACCATAGTAGGTTTAGTTAATTGTTTATCAACTTCATCATTATCGTGACCTACCTAGTAATACTATCCATGTCCTATCATATCTTGCATGAGATATTATTCTCTTATACCTTCGAGGTTTGAGACAACCTGCCATAGCATTGTTCTAATATGCGATTCTATTCTTTTATCTTGACTCATGCTGTCCAATATACTAATAGCGTTTGCCGCTCTAATCGATAAACTAATTTTGGGATCGTGATGTTTCAACAGAAGAAGTAATTCATGTATTCTGCCCTTTGAAGTTCTATTACCCCTACAATAATTAGCACTAATGTTTTCGAGTGTACCTATTGCAGCAGCCAAGCTATCTTGGTTAGTTTTGTTCTGTAATAGTTCCTTTTCTTGTTTCGTTATCCTTTTTGATGTTGTCGTTTTTTCAGAGTATGTCATTGTTATATTACCCTACATGTTTATCGGATTACTTGCTATATATCACCTATGTGGTTTTGATTGCCCTCAAAATCGATATGTATTTAAGGAAGTAATGTTAGCGGTTCAGGTTCCTGTTGAGAATACTATGTCTTCTGACTATATTTTCAAAGTTCTTCTTTGGGACAGCCGGTGGATCAGTATTTCTTTGTGGTTAGATAATCGACTGGGGATTGGGAATATAAAGACCCTCAGGGCAACTAAAGGATTTGGCATGTAGACCTTTTCTTATTTTTATTGATGCTTGTTTCAAATATGATTACTGTATCTGTTAGAATAGGGTAGTTAGTGTATTATTTCAGAGAATCGAGAGGAGTCGTCCTTATCCCGTATTTTTCATTTTTGGCTTCTGTTGATGAAAACACCACATCTTGTTTTGTCAAAAATCCCTTCTCCCATGAAGGAGGACAGGGCGGCGGTGTCGAGAATTTATGATAAATGGTACTCCTAATTTCTTCAAAAAGACATTTGAGTCTTTCTCGTTTCAGCCTGTCTTGCTGACATTATCAAAATTGCCTCATTTTTATCAAATATGGAAATGTTCCAGCAGTTGTATGTCAAGCCAGTTCTACACTTACCCGATCCAATGTTATAGCAGATACACCCATTGTCTTTGTTCATTCTTTATCAAATGAAATTGGATATTGCTTATAGGAACTCTCATTGTTTGATATCAAAGCATTATATGGCCATAGGTTATAGAGTCCAAGTCGCTGGGAACTAATCCATAGACAAGCTGCGAGTACCTTGTTGGATATGGAAATTCACCCATCTTATTCCACCTGTAAAGTGATTCAACCACTCAAATACAAATTCCCTATCATTGATAACTTGAAGCTTTCTGCTTGCTTCGAATTTTGGTCCTCGAGTAGATAACTAATAGTTTGTGTTTGTGAATTCATAATAATTTGACTGGGATATGAATGGCTAACTATAGGAATACATAAAAAATAATTATCAGTTTTTCGTTTAGGAGAAGAAAGATTTATGGTCGTCCCTAATAATGTGCAAGTAGATGGTATTTTATTGTAAAATATCAAGACCTGATTGATATAATAAGCTCTAGTTGACACTGCCTATCATTGATTGTAACGTGTAATGTACAGTATATCCATAACTACTTGACAGACTTTAAGTCCAAGTTGTGGAGTATTTTGGAAATAACATTGGTCTGATAGGAAATAGAGCAGCGCCTAATTCGAAGTAGTATTTACTAAATTTCCATGGCTAGTTGCAGTAATAGTTATTTCTTGGCAAAGACTCGGTCGTGAAAGAAGGAGGATTATCTCCTATTTGCGTTCCTTCAATCTTCCGCGGCCCGTCTTCCTTGGAGCAATATTACCCATCTTGCGCCCTGGAGGAGTGGTCCTACCCACAGATGACTGCCGCCCAATATGCTGATGTCTACCTCCACCGTGTGGATGATAAACCGCTGCTTGTGCGATACCTCTGACAGTTGGATATAATCTTCCATGCGCCTGCATATATTTAGCTCTGTTTCCTGCCTTTAGAAACGGTTTCTCCTTCCTACCTGCACCCGCAATAATCCCAATCATTGCTCTACATTTTGGGTTAACTGTAAGAAACTTGCCAGAGGGAAACTTTATCGTTACACCATCAGAACCATGAGCAAAAACAATAGCAGAAGATCCTGCAGCTTTAATTAATTTACCACCGTCACCAGCGTTCTTTTCAATATTGCAAACTGACGTTCCGTCAGGAATGGCCTCCAACGATAAAATATTTCTTGCAGTCGCTGTCGCTCCAATACCCAATTCAATCTTCTCTCCGACAGCGATACCTACAGGTGCAGGTACATATGAATAAGTACCATTATCAAAACGAATTTTGGTCAGTGGGGCATCTCGTCCACGTTCATGTACGATATCAACAACTGAGCCAGAGTGATGTTCTCCTAATTTGAAATTAGGATATTTGGCTGGAGCTATCTTTCCAACTGTAATTGCTCTGAATTGCTTTCCTCCGCGCCCTCTTCGGCGGACTAATGGTCGTTTTCCCAAAACTGATCAAAGGAACCACTAAATCAGGTGATTTTAACTTTGTGCTAAAATCAAGAAATATGATGCACATATCATATTCCGTTGTTAATAATTATACATATTTTTGGCGAAATGGTAGTTGCCGCGAAACGTAATAAGGTATAAAGATGAGTAAGTCCTAGGTGTCATTGTGAGCCAGAATACTCTATCTCTAAAGGTGTTGGAAGCCTATACTAGGGATGTGGGTCGTGGAGTAGCTCGTATTGACTATGATTCTATGGATTCTTTAAGCGCTTCTACGGGTGATGTTATTGAAATTAGAGGCAAACGGAGAACGGTTGCCAAATGTTTACCACTTTACCCTTCAGATGAAGGAAAGGGAATAGTTCGAGTTGATGGTTTAGTAAGGAATAAT
>DASSIM010000053.1:0-2406 GCA_035691865.1 Candidatus Nitrosopolaris sp.
TTATTGTTCCTAGGTCTTTGACCCGTTGAAGCTCTTTTTTCGCTTCAATTTTAGCCTTTTCGTATTCTGTAGTTGCCCTACCAAAAGATCTAGCAAGCTCAGGGAGTTTCTTTGCTCCAAAAATTACTACCGCAATTATTACTATGATAATTATCCACTCTGCCGCATTAACGATAGCCATCTGCAGGTCAGTTAATGCAATACTAGTCATTTACAGAAGTATAAATAATAATATCGATCATTTAAGTATTAACTATCGCTGATCGAGTCTTTAGGCCAAAAATCAAGGGTTCACTACGATTTGTCGTCTTCTTCTAGCGCTTCTCTCAATTGCCAGCATTCCTATAAGATATAATGCTATCATCGGGCCTGCTACAAGCCACATCGTCAACCCGCTACCATCGGGAGTTATTATAGCAGCGAAAATTACCAAAATAATAATAGCATACCGAAAGTTGTGTCTCCAAAATTTTGGATCAATTAAGTCGGTCAACGAAATTGCATACATAATTATTGGAAGCTCAAATGCAATTCCGAAGCCCAGAAAGAATTGGAGTACAAATGATATAAAATCATTGATATTAAGAAATGTTTCTACACCGATAGCTTGCCCGTACTTGTAGAGAAAATTAAGCGTAAATGGAATCACTGCAATATATGAGAAGGCGATGCCGGCCAGAAACAGACAGATCGTAGGAAGAAATACAGTCCTTATGCCTGCTCGCTTCGATTGTTTGTCAAATGCCGGTGAAATAAAACCATATATCTCCCTGATAATTATCGGCATAGAGCCTATTACGCCAATCAACATTGAAACATACAGCTGAGCGAAGAAAGCTTGACCTGGTGCGGTTTGGATTAGCCTTACTCCTTGCGGAAGGAGTGTAGCTTGCATAAATGAAGTAAGTTGGATTGAAAAGTTATGAAACAGGTCTGGGTACGGGTAGTATAGCACAAAGTGATTACCAATAATTTCAAACGGTCTAAACCCAAAAAACATACAAACGAAGGTAAGAGTTGTGACACAAACTAAGATACGAAGTAGCCGTGCACGTAGCTCATCAAGGTGCTCCCGAAGGCTCATTTCGTCCGGAGTGATATTTCCCTCGTAGGTCAGCCATCTCCTAATTCTTCCAATTAACTGGAGCACTGTCAAACTGTACAATATTCTTATGGGCATTCTATCATTATAATCTTAACTGTGTGTGTCGGGAAAATTACAAGCAATTTTCCCTCCTGAGCCAAGGTACTCAGAAGATTGAAAATCGTATTTTATAGGGTACTATCTAAACACTCATAGGATGCAGTTGACTATACCCATGATAAGGTCGAATAATTCGGCTGATATATTACATTACGTTATCTCGTACCTAGTCTAAATCAAATTTAAGTTGGATGTCTAAACCTTTGACCTCGATTAGCAGGTCGCAGCTCGGAAACCAAATCAGATAAGTAGTAGATGCGTTGTTTTTAAGCCAAGGTCTCACAGGGATTATGTAACAATATGTGTTCCAAATACCACATTACTCGTTCGAGTATTATGTACAAGAGTCAATGGATAACGGTATACGAGGATTGGGTAAGTAAACAGGATGGTGGCACGATTGGAATGTTTAACAGAATTGAAGTCCTCGATGCCGTTATTGTAGTACCGATCCTCGAAGATGGCTCGCTTTTAATGGTCGAGAATTATCGTCACGGAGCAGGCACAAATCTTCTAGAGCTGCCTGGTGGATTTATTAATAAAAACGAATTGGAATCCGATGCAGGTAGGAGAGAATTACTTGAAGAAACTGGATATACATGTAGCAAAGTTGAGCTGATCAACTGGTTCTACACTTGGCCGGGGAGAGCTGCACAGAGGAACTTCGTTATTGTGGCAAAGGGTTTGAAAAAACGTTATGGTAAAAACTTAGATAAATTCGAGAGCATAAAAGTTCATAAGATATCTGGCGACAAAATAAGACGGGAGATTGAAAGCGGCGGAAAGATAAGGAGTGCCGCAACTATCTCCGCACTTCTTCACGGCTATTTCCTCTATGTCTAAATATCTCCCAATAAACAAACAACATTATGAGCATTTTCTCGTTGTAGGTGACAAATTATAGACATCTTCGGGATCTGAATAATACCTGTGTTTTTACTCACATTGTAGTAAATTCTAGTACAACAATCACTTATTCAAGTACATAGTTAGGCTTGTCGAATCAGATATATAATAATGAGCAAAAGTGATGATAGCGAATCGTAGTACAAGTATTGACGGCCCCAATTGCTTTGGAATGGTTTTTTAACAAAATATCTATTTGCATAGGTTAAAGTGCGGTTATCAAAATATTTTCTACAATCAGTTGCTATTCATTTCGGAGTGGCGAAAAGTGTGACATTACTAATGCCACGATCTCG
>DASSIM010000054.1:0-7647 GCA_035691865.1 Candidatus Nitrosopolaris sp.
ATAAACCTTTTGCAGCGCATTACATCTTCAGTGATTTTCCGGATCTCGAAATTGAGCCACTATTCTTTCCTTCGTTTTACTACTGCAATAAATGCTTAAGCTACGCAAATGAAAGAAATTGTCCACACGGATCAGAATTCAGAGAAGAGTTAAGCGGCACGAAGATGAGAAAGATGGTCAGTTCTGGTGAAATTCCTGCAGAGCACTTAATGAGACCAGAAATCTCGAAGTTGATCAAATCTTATAAGGAACCATTTGTAACCGAATAAGCCGAAATAAATTTTATATAAGAGCGTGGATAAGGTAATGTACGAGTTTACATACAATTAAGCGTCGGCAACGTCATTCCATTCACAGTGTTCCATCAACTACAGCTACACGAGCCTCTAAATTTCCCAAAAGAAATCAAAGAATGCCTTTGGATTATGATAAATACTTGGTCGGAAGATCTTATTTACTCTTTAAGAGTGCCGTACGCTCAGAAAAAAGCCTTCAGTTGTATAGACAAAATTTGTGGCATTTCTGTGATTTTATAGGATTGTCCACTGAGGAAATCGTTTTAAAATACAGAGGCAGCAGTGGAAAAGAAACGATGAAACTTCAGCAGATGGTTGAAGATCATGTCTTACTACTACAGACGAAAATAACTAATAGAGAAATTACCGCCACTACTGGCCAAACTATGATACCTCCTATAAAATTACTATGTGAAATGAATGACATCATACTTAATTGGAGAAAAATAAACAGGCTTTTGCCGCGCGCTGACAGGAATGCATCTGACGACGCGTACACTAGAGAACAGATAAAGAAAATGTTACAACATTCAGATCTTCGGGCTAAAATCCCTATCCTTTTCATGTCATCAAGCGGAATGAGACTAGGAGGATTTATCGGTCTCACTGATGGTACGATAAATCCCATTTATGACGATAAGAGTAATAAGTTGATTGCTGCTCATGTAACAATTTACAAAGGGACAGACGAGGAATATGACACGTTCATCTCTCCAGAGGCCTTCCATGCCTACCAGGAATATCGCAACCTTCGCATAAAGTTTGGCGAACAAATAACCAAGAATAGTCCTATACTTTTAAGGAGATTTGATTTAAGCCCCGATGGTAAAACTGCAAGAATAGACAATTCAGAACCAATCGCATTATCAACCGTCGCCGGGATAATAGGAACAGTTGCGTACAAGGCAGGTGTGAGAGAGGTTTCAGAAAACTACAAGGGCAGATACAATATAAAAATTGCACATGGGTTTAGAAAGTTTTTTTCTACGACACTATCAAGCATCAAGACAAGAGATGGAAGAACAGCAATAGATTTTATCAAAAAAGAATGGCTACTGGGCCATGCATTGAGAACGATACATTCGTTGGAAGAAAACTACAATAGGTCTGATAGGATTAAACTACTGCAGCCAGAGTACCAAAAAGCTGTAAAGGAGCTCACGATCTCAGACGAGGAGAGGTTGCAGGTAGACGTTGAGAAACTTCAAACAGATATCTCTAATTTGAAAAGTGTGTCCGTAGAATTACAAGAGAAAGATAAGCAGATTCTGAGATTGGAAAAAAAACAACAACAGTTTGAGCAATTGATTCAATCACTTATAGACTCGGGGCAACTGAAACCTACTATTAAAACCTAATATCTTAGAGATCCAATCCGTGCAATGATAATACCAAAAATACGTAATCACTTGGATTCTCCAACAAATAATGAACGAATTCCTTTATTAGATTGTTTAACTGGTTTTTGTCGAGTGAATGTAAGTCGTCTTTAAGTGCAGCCCAGTCTGAATCGGTCAGTTTTATATGCGGAGCTGCTGCGTTTATACTTATTCTAAAAATTTTTTCTGCTCTTTCGTCACTATTCATCATGGCATAAATAACAGATTCTGCAATTCGTGTGTAACCTGGTTCAAGCAGCCCAGAATTCTTCAATCTGTCGCTAATGTGTTTGAGTGCCCGTGGATTAGATAGTACTCGTATATACTTCTCAACTTCATGCGTTATTTTGTAGAACGAATGATAACCTTGAGGTTTCGACTTGTCTGCATGCTTGTTACGACGAATGACGTGTGGTATTTCTCGCTTAACATTTTGTTTTCCCCTTATGTTATCCAATATTTTCTCTTCATTGAATTTTTTGAGGACTTTGGATAAGGCTGGAGAATCTAGGTAAGTTTCTGACTCTTCCGATAACTTTGTTGCCAATTCCTTGTTTATGTCTTCAGGAGATAACGGTTTGCTATGATCCATATTTTTTATGTTAAAGAACAGTGTACCATATCCCAAGCGCGATCGGACCGTAACATCCCTGAAAGATCCTCAGCGTACTGCTGGTGATCTTTGTAATATTCCACAAAGTAGTATAATTTTATCGTTAGTATTCCAGTGATTTTGTCAATAGTCTGAACCTCTTCAGTATTAAATCCAGCAAGCTTCTTGCTCATATTGAAACAATTTAGGAAAAAAGGTTCTTCGACATTAATCTGCCTCAAGTCATTCAATGAATAGAAGGCATACTATAACGATAAACAGCGATGCATATGTCAAATTGAAAAACAGTGGCAGATTTGGGGAATCATTTAGCGATGTTATTTTACGCTTGATAAATTCAGCCACAAATCGCTACCCAAGGGCTCTTGAATCGAAAATGGGTGCAAGATCAAATTGAATTCTGGTATAATTGTAGAGTTCCTTAGCAAAGACTGTAGGATGGGAGATCATCCTGGATGCCATGGTCAGTGGGAAGGCTTCAGTTTCCAGATAAGCTGCCGGTGCAGATGCCATAAAGATCATGCTGATTTGGCTAGTATGCAGACCAAAACATGTTCAGATCGATCTAATCCCATTTTACAAAGAATGTGACAAGCAGTCTACGAAATCGTCCTGCGATTTAAATAGGTGACTTCTAGGAATGAAGCAACAAAATTCAAAATCGACAGAATCTGCCAACACTTTAGCTGCTAAAGGTAGGTTAACACAATTGACTGACGCAGTAAGGTCCAGCTCAAATTCAGATGACGAAGATAATGCTGTCGACAAACTAACTGCTGAGCCAATATTAACAGTTAACGAGGAATATTCCTGCCTAATACCGGCATTATCTATTTCGGATACTGAAGCTCTTAGACTATCAATAAAAGAGAATGGCCTATATGTTCCAATAGATGTAAACCAAGACGGAGTTATTTTAGATGGCCACCATAGATACAGAGCATGTCAGGAACTTGGGATAAAACCCGCAATAAGAGTGAGGATGTTTGAAAAACGGGTACTAGAAGAGAAATTTATCATAGAAGTAAATCGTAATCGTAGGCACCTAACTGCGTTCCAAAGGATCGAATTGCAATGGAAGCTAGAATCGATCGAGTCCGAGTTGGCCAGGGATAGAATGTCTGATGCCGGTAAGATAGGAGCAGAAAAAAGATGGAAGGAAAGAAGAAAAGTCGATGATGAGCCAAAGGGATCTGTACCTAATGAGGATAGGGTAATACAAAATAATACTACCCCATCCAGCGTTCCGAAGCCTGAGGGAGGGATAAAAGGAAAGGGAATGAGTAAGGGTCGAGTAATAGACATAGCAGCACTGAAAGCTCAGGTCTCGCCCACGACTTACTATAAGGGCAGCGAAATTATCAAACAGGTTCCATCAGAAGAAACTCTAGACAAACTCAGACAAGGTGAATTAAGGATAGACAAAGTTTTCAAACAGCTTGAAAACCAGCGAAAGATACAAGACCTGTTATCGAGTTGTGCCAATTCTAATGTTCAGCTTCCAGATCACATCAAGCTGATTGAAGGCGACTTTGTCGAAAAATGTAAAGCTATCCCATTCGATTCTATCGATTTGATATTCACCGATCCGCCATATCAGAGTGATTTCCTGCCAATGTATGATGAGCTTGCCAAAGCGGCTGCCATTCTTTTGAAAGATGGTGGATGCCAAGTCACCTATTGTGCACAGGATCTAAAATACCAAGTCATACAATTCAGGAAATCAAGAGGGTTGACGCACTGGTGGGAAATAGCGATAATTCATACTGGTTCATCTGCGAGAATGTTCTCAAAAAAGGTTATCGTTACGTGGAAACCTCTTCTGTGGTTCGTCAAAGGTGCCAAACCAAAAACACTCGAGTTTATCAAGGATTCAGTCGAGTCACAACCTCCAGATAAGACACTACATCCCTGGGCGCAATCAACACTGGAGGCAGAGCATGTCATATCCAAACTGACTATTCAGAATGACGTCGTATTGGACTGTATGATGGGCACCGGTACAACTGCAATAGCTGCCATAAAGTTAAAAAGAAGATTTGTTGGTATAGAGAAAGATACAAAAGTACTTCAAATAGCAAAGGCACAGATTGGCACATTATTTCCGCATATCAAGCATTGAAGAATAACAAGTCATTGACTACCAATATCGTCTTCGGTACATTGTCATATTGCTTCAGTCTGATTTTGTTGCATAGCTCACCTGCAATTTAATGAAAACGAAAACAATGTTCAACAATAACTACGCCGATATCAATGTTGTCAGACAGAATGTACCAGTTCAGTCGGGCAAATTGTACTACTTGGGCAGGTAGCACACGTGTTGTCCACCCGGAAGTACATATCAAACAAGGAAATGGAAGACATTGCTATGCAAAAATATCGAAGGGGTGGCCATGGCATTACATTTGACGACATTAGGAGAGAATGTTCAGTAAGTAAAGGCGAGGCCAGAGGAAGCTAAGGTATTTTCACGCTAAAGAGGTCCTCTTTACAGCAAATAACCTCATATCAGAAGGAATAAACGTATTGAAGAATAAGAGCCCACAAGAGTTCTTTCCAACTTGTATCAAGGCAGAAATAATTGAAGCTCTAGCTAAACAAAAAAATGTCCAAGTTAACCCCACAGGGGTTACCCATTCTTCAGTGTTAACTTCTTCCGACTGTATTGATCAAACATTGGAAGATCATATTCTACCTCTTCTTTCAGCTGCTCCCTTGCATATCCACAACATTCACTTAAAAACAAAAATCAGTACGAACTGTTACCCTGAACTGAGTCTACCTCCTATGCCTCGTAGTAAGGGAAAGAGGCATTCAGAGATAGTTGGTACTTCCAGAATAGACTATACTTTTTATCCTAACGGGACAGTCAATGTGGAAATTAGTTGTAGCAACCATCCCTTCAAACTTCAGACTGAACAAGATCGCAGTCGTCTTTTGGCATTCTTTGGTCAAGTCAGACAGGTACTCACATTTTTTCTCAAGGATCCACATGAGCGGATTGTGCCTGATATAATGGAGTGGGAACTCACCGAGTGCGATATAAATAAGGATATCAAGGTCAGCGATTGGTTTCATTTTACCGGGCCGAAGATTCTGGTAAAGCACTTTGATCATTTATTCTGTCTTTATATCAAGGCAGTGGGAAAGGATACAGTATACAGAGTAGAGGAAAGAAAGCATCCACATAAACATCCTCTGGAGTTCATAAATGACATTTTTAATCCTGTAGAACGACTCGAAAAACAGATTGCAGAATTGAAAGAGGAACAGGACAAAAAACTATCTGCTATCCATAACATATTGTCTCGATTTTTTGAGTAATGATTAGCCGTGTCAAGATATTTTCGTTTCCGCATTCTTAAATACTAAATTTTAAAAAGAATGAAACTCTATAGCAGAAGTGACTAAATCAAATAGTCCTGAAATAAGAAGTGCTCACCAGTTCTACTTACCCAATCGCTACTACCAAGTATTGTATCAGACCACGCTTGACTTAATTTCGAGCTCAAGCCTGATGGTGTATGTTGGTTGATAATATTTTCTATGTCTTGTTGTTCGTTTGTGATAATATTAGATCTTGCTTCTCTACCCTGGACTTCGGCTATCGCCCATTCTCTGTTTACCTTTGGTGAAAGCAATACCATTTGCGCTAGATTAGTAACATTGTGAAATTCACTCTTAGGAGCGGAGGCACCAAAGACTGCTGCAGACCATACGCCTGGACTAAGGCCTTCTCCTTGGACTCCTTCAGTTATAACACCTAAACCAAGGGTAAAGTACTGCCCTTGGACATTACTGCTAGTACTATTATCGGTACTGTCATTATTGCTAGTGTAGGAAAAAACTGCACTCGCAGCTGTTGTCATATAGGCAGGATTTTGTAGTTGCTTTTGTTGTTGTAATGATGGTGATGGAAAAGAAGATAAATTCTTAATAGTGAGAATCTGAGCATCAGGATGTATTGTTTTTAGAAATGGCAGAATAAATTCTTTAACATAATCTACTGCATTACGATAGTAATAATGATTGGTCCATCCTTCATTTATGCCTAATGCTGGAATCGGTTCCACATAGTAGACACCGGAGTTTGCAAAGAATATCTGGCTTTTAGCAGATGAATCTGTTACATTGAACATAAAGTCTGCATTATTCATTCCGTTAAGGCTTCTAATGACTCCACTGTTGTAGCCCAAGTATGGTTGTACAGTCCGATTGCCAAGGAGCCAAATCCAACCATCATCGCATATTTTCCTAGGTTGATTGGCATTAGATATTTGCCATAGTTGGCTAGTAAAGTTGAATGGGATACGGGAATTGTGTATGAACCTAGGACATTTTCAAGACTTATCAGAAATGCGGAAATGGAGAAGGGTATAATGACTGCAATTACAAGCCCAGATATCTTTTTTACCGTTTGCTCAGCAAATACCACGACAATTTGCTGTTCACTTCGTTTATCCAAATAATACGCGATTGTTAGAGAAGCCCTGCAATTACTGTAGCGTCAGCCTGAAGTATGTTATTATCGTCTAACACCATGAGTGTATCATCATTAGATTATTTTGTCAAAGTGACTTAAAAACCAAGGAGAATTAATCGCATACTTTCAATTAGGTGTTATTCTATGATATCCTAATCCAAGTGTCGAATATTGCTTTTTAATATATGTTTCATAGGAGTCACAATTATAGCACCCTCTGTTTAGTCTTTGTCTAACTCTAGGAACAACAAGAAGAAAAAAGACCAACGAGAAACGAATGAAGATGTAAAGGAATCTGTCCTCTTAAGACAAATGATGAATGAACAAAAGGCTCGTAAAAGAATTCGTGGTCCGTATAGGAAATCATATCAGCCCCATAATTCTCGAAAGAAAAGATAGGTCTCACCTATAATCATCAATTGAGTATAGCAGAAGTTTGACATCAGCAACAAGAGTCTCTCAACTACAGGCAAAATGTAGCTAACTAAAAGGATTGCTGAGACGGTTCACTACTCAAAGATTCCTGAGGGAAGCCGTTTCTGACACAAATCCTACAAGACCTACCCACTGACTTTGTCGTTCGAGAGTACCACCAATACAAGTGGCGCGAATTTGGAACTCCCGCAGTGGAGGAAATTATACCTTTTGATACTAATGATATTAGAGCCAGATTTTCTGCTTTAGCTGAATTATTGGCCAGTAACTTACTGTAGAGACTAGACAGCTAATTGGTAGACTGTTATTCTACCTTTATCGTCTTTCCTTTTGCCTGCTCCTTTTTCTTGAATGTTATCTCTAATATTCCATTATTGTAAGCAGATCTGGCTGTTTCTATATGTGTTTCTGGAGGAATTTGAATAGTGCGATGGTACT
>DASSIM010000055.1:0-36726 GCA_035691865.1 Candidatus Nitrosopolaris sp.
ACGTGCAACTTCTTCATATCATCGGGGGTAATGTAATGTCAGGCTCCTCTGATACCCAAATCCGTAATGTGTGTACAATATAATACAAAGAAGATAGCCTCTTCATAGTCGTTATCTAAATATTCTTAGCTTAATACTAGCACTTTCATACCTTTCTAATCTTATGGTCGTTCTGAAAAGTTCTATGCTGCGCCGGATACAGACGGGTTAACAGAATTTTTAGGTCTATTAGCCATGTGAATTCCAGTCATAACTAGACTTTTCGTAATGCCAATACAGGTAATAATATTGCGTATCGATAAAACCTGTCTGGATTCACGGCTGAAATAAAGATAGACACTAATTACTCCTAGCCCACTCACCTAGGTAACTATGACCCTATTTACCACTAAGGTTGGATCATGGAAATTAGACGACCTTGTAAAGGATCCAAATGGAAAGGAATTTCAAGAATTTCTAGAATCTATCTCAACCAAGGTATCACAACTAGAAATTAGGCGCAAAAACCTTCATGACAAGGTTTCGACTGTAGAATTCGAAGATTTTCTTCACTCGATAGAAGAAATATCAGAAAAGATCAATATAGCAGCTGGTTTCGCTCATTTGAGCTATACGGCTAACACCTCTTCAAATGAGTTTGCTGCACTTGTAACAAAAATGGGAATTTTCGGATCTAATATCGCTAATAGGCTTCTCTTCTTTGACTTGTGGTTCAAAAAAGGAGTTGGTGAAGAAACTGCACAACGGTTGATAGGCTCAGTATCCCCAGTATATCGAGAGTATCTCAAACATCAACGTCTACTTGCAAAGTATACGTTAACAGAACCTGAAGAGAAAATCATCACCACCCTGGAAGTTACGGGGACCAGCGCTCTTATCAAGATCTATGATAGAATGACTAGTGGTTTCGAATTTGTCTTGACACTTAAAAGAGGTAGGAGGTCAATCACCAGGACCTTCACCAATAAGGAAAAATTGCTTACTCTTATAAGAAGTACAATAGCTGAGGAAAGAGAAGCGGCATACAATTCTCTTTTGCAAGTATACAAGAAAAATAGCGGTGTATTAGGTGAAATTTATCAGAATCGTGTCATCGAATGGCGCGATGAACACATGACCATGCGTGGATATAGATCACCAATTTCAGTCAGAAATACCCACAATGACTTAGACGATACAACCGTTGAGACTCTGCTCGCCGTATGTAGACGAAATTCGATAGTTTTCCAAGACTATTTTAAACAAAAGGCAAAGATGCTTGGTGTTAAGAAATTGCTGAGATATCATCTATATGCTCCTTTATCAATAAAGGCATCTGATCAGAAAAGGTTTACCTATGGTAAAGCGACTGATACTGTACTGAAAACGTTTGAACATTTCCATCCAAAATTCAGAGAATTCGCTGAGAAAGTTTTCAATGAGCAGCATGTAGATTCTGAAATAAGAAAGAGTAAGCTAGGCGGTGCCTTCTGCTCTTCTATATCACCAAAAATGACTCCATACGTGTTATTGAATTTTGATGGTAAATCTAGAGACGTCTCAACTATGGCGCATGAATTTGGTCATGCAATACATAGTATGACCGCTTCCGATAAACCAATAACGGTTTGGGATGCTCCTCTTCCGCTAGCTGAGACTGCATCAGTCTTTGCAGAAATGCTACTTAACGACAAATTGTCTGAAAGAATAACAAAGGTAGAACGAAGGATATTACTCGCAGAACAAATCGATGATATGTATGCAACTATAATGCGCCAAGCATACTTTACTCTATTTGAAATTGATGCACATCGAGCCGTTGCAGAAAAGAATGCGACGATAGATATGGTTTCAGAATTATATCTGAAAAACCTGAACGAACAGTTCGGAAATTCAGTAAATGTTACTCGCGATTTTCAATGGGAATGGCTGTACATACCGCATTTTTATCATACGCCATTCTATTGTTATGCGTATTCCTTTGGAAATTTATTAGTGTTGTCGTTGTACCAGCAGTTTAAGTCAGAGGGTAAGTCATTTATTCCAAAATATTTTAAAATATTGTCAGCGGGGGGTTCGCAAAAGCCTGAATATCTGCTTAAGGAGTCAGGGATTGATATCTCAAAAGATGAATTCTGGCAACAAGGATTTGATCTAGTTGCTGCTAAAATACAAGAGTTAAAAGAGATGAATTAAATTTGAGCTAAGTTTAAGAGTGGCTGTTCTAAGACATCACCGTACAACATTCTATTTACTTTTGACCGGCCCGATTTTTTATATTTAACGGTATTGGGCACCTTGCTTCTAATAATTATGAGAATGAAGCATGGATTTCCGATGGCTTCGTGTTGACCATGAAACGAGATCAATTTCAATGCAGCGAAACGTTTGTACAGATCACGATCGATTATTTTTGAATCTTAGAGATATCATTACCCTTTGTCAACCCGCGAATGTTCTATAATGTTAAGTTCTCGACTGTTTGTACTTAGTCAGTTAAGTATATTCTACTCAAGCATCGGTCAACCCCGGAAATCCTGTGTATGAGCCTATCTTCTTAGAGCTTCTAGCGGTGATAAACGTGACGCTTTCCATGCGGGATAAACGCCAGCCACTAAACTTAATACTACTGAAAGAACCCACACATTTAAGAGATCATTTGGCATGAACATTGGAATGATGTGTGCAGCTGCAGCTCCACCTCCTCCAAAACCTGGAGTTCTTGGAGCAAAACTCGTCATCACATAAGATCCGATCATACCCATAAGAATTCCCAACGTTGATCCTAAAAGACCAATAAGCAAAGCCTCACTCATGAAAAGAGACAGGATAAATCTGTTCTTAGCCCCAATAGCCTTCATGGTTCCGTAACTTCCATAACTCGACTTGCAATTGTATCGAACGTCTGAACTCAAACTGCTCATCTACTGTAGACTAGAACGAGGCATATTTTGCTAGTAGTGCTTTCTAATCATAGTCAATAGAAGTATAAATATATAATCATTATTAGCATATTATTCTGTGCTAGCTGCGTCTCTTAATCCGCCGCCACCAGAAGAAGTTAGGAAATTATCTATGATTGATATTGCTATAATGAGTGGATTGGCTGATTCTCTTAGAAGTACACTCAAGAAGTATATTCAAATTGACCCATATACTATGTCTGATCCATTTGGATCTGAAGATGAGTATAACTATTCTGTCATTTTAGATAGGCAAGAACCAAGAAGAGCAGTTGCTATGATCAAAGATGAGTATAACTATTCTGTCATTTTAGATAGGCAAGAGCCAAAGAGAGTAGTTGCGATGACCGCTTATAAGCTAGAACCACCCCCGCAGCTTCCATGGGCCGATATATTGGGTGATCGATTGGTTAAATTATCATTGTCAAAACGCGATGCCAATGCTCTTAAAAATGAGTTGATGCCCAAGGATACCAATAACTTTTACCAATACAGGCGTTCTGGCAAGATTACTGGCTTTATAATGTTTGCGTTTCAGATCTGTGGACAGCATTGAGTAATGTGCATGAAACTTTTCATAAGAATATACAAAATTATCGTTGCCGGCCTCCGAATAGGGTATGGTTAGTGTGAGAACAAACCACATGAAGTTGGTGGCTGCATCGCGATGAACTTCCAGAGAACTAGTCAAGTTACTCAATATATTCGATAAAACTTCCACTTCATTTCTGAATTATAAGATCTTGTCATTTTATATGAATATCATATTATTTCATATGAAAATAGACTCCGTCTCTGGTCTGAAAATTTGCGATCATGTCCCTTCTTGAACAAGTTAATTAATTATATTCTTTTTGTGAGATATGAGATCGGAGCAATGCAACTCGTAAAGAAACTGGAAATGCAGTCCAAGCATAGGATTGTTGAATTCTTAAACAGTGAGCCTGTTGGAAGAATAGCTTCTATAGACGCCAAAGGCTATCCTCAAGTCATACCGATGAATTTTGTATACGTACAAGCAAATCATCCATCAATCCATTCACATAGAATCACGACACAAGACGCAGTCTATATGCATTCTCATCCTTTCGGTGAAAAACTAAACAATATAAAAGGAAATTCTAAGGTTGGGTTCGAAGTCGATCGACATGTCTGCTTTTTACCGTCCTACTATTTTCATCCTACTGATGCATCGCAAGCTGATACTCTCTACATCAGCGTGGTAATCAAAGGAAACGCAATGATAGTAGAGGATAACAGGGAAAAGGCAGACGCACTGAACTCGCTAATGGAAAAGTATCAGAGAGAGGGAAAATATGAATCACTTGATCCTTACCTGCCATCTGTTCACGAAGTCACTGTTATCAAGATAGTACCGGAAGGAATGCGAGGCAAATATAAAATAGGTCAGCACTGGGCCCCAGCTTACCGCTTAAAAATGGCCAGAAATATTGTCGATAGGGAGGGAAAAAAACAAGCAAAAGAAATTCTCGACATTATAGGAATAGATATGTTGACCAATGGAAATTTGAAGATAAGGGAAGAGCCGTCGATGTAAATTCTTGCACAGATTTGTTGCAATTAGGTAGTATCGCGTAGTTGATTTGCGACCATAGACATTCCTAGGCCATGATTGCCTTCTCGAGTTGCAACCCGTGCCCCGAGATATATTGATCGTGGTAACACAAGCCAATTCTGCTTCATTTACGCGTATTTGTGACTAAATCATTCGCTCACGGCTTGCACCTATTTTTCTTCATAGTCTATCACCGATTTTTGTTTAGGGCAATTGTAAGAAGTGAGACAATGGTCATCAAGTTCTAGAACGATCGAGTATTAGAATCGGTACTACTCGCACTAAAGTAACCGCCAATCATGAGGGAAACTATCTTGTCAGCTCAGTAGCTGATTTCTCGTCTGAAGCCAATACAGATATTATGCGGTTTCGTGTCGAGCCGAATGAAAAGGCTATCATCCGGCACTATATTAATATGATGTACAACGAATTCGCAGTTCCAAAGAGTCGCAGAGACGGTTGGATAATCTCCCTAGCGAACTTGTTACCAAACTTTTAACTTTTTCACAAATATATCTGACTCGATTTAATTGATTCTTGCTCGCATGTCCTGTTTTTCAGAAATCATCATTAATGTGAATATAGGTATCGATATTGGTAGGTAGCTTCAAGAACCAAGTGGAAATTCATATTAAACCAACGTATTCCTTCTCTACCTCAATCTCTTCTCAATCGGTGGTACTTTCGCATCAACAACCAAACCCAGATTTCCTGGCCGGGATACTTCAAATCCTGTTGTTATGTTTTGTCTAGTCCTTCTAGTTTGGCAGGTTCTTTCAGTGACTATCAAACTACGGGTTTTGAATGAAATGAAACCTATGGAGATGGCAGGGAATAAACAACCCAGAGCTGGATTTCATAAAACATTAAAATAGTATTATCGTCTAATTAATTTATATATGCCTCTCCTAATGGTTAAATGCAAAAATTGCGGATTTGAATATCCCTTCGCCACACAAATGAACGCGGAGACGCTCAAGACTATTAGATTGGATAATAATAAGGAAAACTGTCCCGAATGCAAAAGAATCTCTGCGTATCACAAAGCGGACTACTTCTTTAAATAAGCCACAATATTTTTTGTTGGTTGGCTACTGCCACTAAACGAAGTAAAAGGACATTAGAGAGATACGGTTACTACATTCACTTTTGCCTGATTTATTTCATAATGTTGTTTTTGGATTACGGATGTTTTTGGGTTACGAATGAGAAGAGTAAAAAATGGTGTGATACGTTCTGATTTCATTAGATCGGTGAAAATTTGGCTAATGTGAATTCTGAACGCATGGAGGTTGGTACTTTCGGGGAAACATTTCTTCGTATGGCTCTAAAATTCTTCGACAAAATTCCTTGCCCTTTTCTGTAACGTTATATGTGATTATCTTTTTGTTGCCCCATGGTTCTTCTATCCTCCTGATAAACCTTTTTTGTTCCATGTCATTGAGTATGTCTTTATGCTTTACAAGGTTAAGGCCACAATAGCTCAATAGGGAAGTTTGGTTAAGATGACCGTACTCAGTCAACTTGAGCAAAATATCTTTTCTAATATAAATGCGATCACGATATTCATGCGACAAGTATCTGATTTGACTGTAAATGGAAAGGAAGGCACAATGCATTAAGTTTTGTTATCTATCGAGTAGCAAGCAATCTGTCAAGTTGAGGAGTCACAACCTTGATCAATTACTTCGCATACCCATGTGAAATAAATTGTTTACAACAAATAGTCTATCGGCTTTTAACGGAATTTAACACCATATAATACCTACCAACACTTATCCACAATATTTTCTGAAGATGACGGGGCAAAAAAGTAAGAGTGACGTTGACTGAGCAAGACCATCAGTCGACGAAACATCAGATGAAACCAAGGAAAATATTAAAGGAGCAATAGAGTAGACATGAAAAGACATTCCAAGTTTAGACTTGGTTCTTGGATCTAAATTTCTTGCAGTTGTTTGCAAGCCAAAACAATAAAGCGAAAGCAGATATTCTTATACTTGAATCTGTGTGAAGGCCAAAATCGTCAATCACCCATCTAGGTTCCACGGAAGCTGATCGCGAGGTTCTGGCTTCACTTCGATTTATACTTTGTTGGTAACCTTTATTCTTATTCAACAGACGTACAATCTTCCGATACGAAATTAAATAACCAGCGCAGTTGATATCCGATCAAAGAATCTAATGATAGTTAGAAGCCAAAAAGTAAAGAGGGCTCTCCTTACAGCTTTGGCTGATAATGAACTTGTAGAAATTATGGGTTCTGTTATGCATCACTCAAAATCTTTTAACGATATTACACGGGATAATGGCAATATTCCACGTACTACTGCATTCAGGAAAATAAAGTGGCTCCTCAACGAAGGCCTTCTCATAGTCGACAATATTGTGATTACGCCGTCCGGAAAGAAATTTAGTTTGTATCATAGTACATTAAAAGCCATCAACGTTAGATATGAGAACAACGATGTGATTGTAGAGGCGGAGCAAAATTTTGACATCGCAAAAAAGTGGCTAGAAAAATTTTTCTCATTAGAATAACTAAGGGGAGGACAAATTGGAATTCCTCTTTAATACCTAAATCAAAGGCTCTAAATCATTCTGTTTTCTACCTGGTGCAGTTCTTTCATCACCGTCCCAGTTACACCTATGAAGTCAAATACCAGCCAACTTGAATTAGATTTAACTCGCAAGCGCTCCGATGATTTCCAACTCCTTTCTTAAACATTAGATATCTCAAATACTCAATCTCTATTCGATTTCAGGGTATTTTGAGAAGATTAGTTCACAAGTACAAGAACAGAGGAGATGGACTCAACAAGCACATCATCGATTCTTTACCAGTGCCATCTTGGCATCACAAGAGATAAGATTAGTCTGCTATATTTCTTATCGTATATGTCTCGTAAATTAATCTACCGACTACTTACAAGCGATCATTGTCTTCATATCTGAATGAAACATCGCTCTTGTCTGCAGCTATCATCACCTCCACCGTCAAGATGAAACCAAAAGATGAAACCAAAAGAAGCTACAGCCAGCCTTGGTCCCGGATTGTTGGCATCTAGCTCAAAAATGCGACAAGGTTATAAAAAAGAGTGCACATGGAGTGAATATACTGATAAATCTCAACCACATATATCAAGAAGATTGCCTGAGCTTCATGAGTAGGCTTAAGGATCAAAAAATCCTAGTAGATGTAATTGTCACCTCTCCACCTTATAATATGAACAAGGACTATAAGGTATACAAGGACAATAAAGAAAGAGAGAAGTATTTGCAATGGATAAAGAATGTTGCAGAAAAAAGTTACGTTATTTTAAAAAATGACGGCTCTTTCTTCGTTAATGTTGGGGGTAGACCAGTAGATCCAACATTTCCATTCGAAGTTGCCACTCAATTTAGAACTATTTATGAACTCCAAAATACCATTCATTGGATAAAATCTGTTTCTATTGATGCAGAGGATGTAGGCAAGAATAATGAGTTCCGTGAGTATGGGAACATTTCTATTGGTCACTTTAAGCCAATAGTAAGTGATCGATATCTGAGCGATCTTCAAGAATATATCTTTCACTTTACCAAAACTGGAAATATAAAACTGGATAAATTGAGAATAGGCGTGACATATCAAGATAAAACTAATATTGGAAGGTGGAAATCTGCAAAACACGATAAACGGGATAGAGGAAACGTTTGGCTCATCTCGTATCCAACTATTCAGGAAAGTCGCCCGCACCCAGTATTTCCCATAAAGTTGCCAGAACGCTGCATAAATCTACATCGAATCAAGCCGAACATGCTAATTTATGATCCTTTCATGGGGACAGGCAGTACTGCTCTAGCGTGTCTTCGTCTAGGCCTTAGTTATCTCGGGACTGAGATAGACGCTGAGTATATGAAACTTGCTGAAGGCAAGATAGCTTCAACCCCTTTAGAGACCTGTTTGTCGGAGACAATAATGAATTTATTTAGGAATTTGAGATTGGACTTGGTTCTTAAATCTAAATTTCTTGCAATTGTTTGCAAGCCCACCAAAACGATAAAGCGAATGCAGACATTCATATACTTGAATCTGTGTCTCACTAGCATATCCTAACACTTTACCCTCGTTACAATAATGCAAAATTCAACTGTATGCTCAATATGCAAGGAAGAACAGACTATTATCACAGATCTATTAACTGGTGAGATAGTCTGCAGTAAATGTGGTCTAGTAATTTCTGATAAAATTCAAGACACCAGACAAGAATGGCGTGATTTTGTGAATTCTGAAGAAGCAAAAGATAGAAGGAGGACCGGAATGCCTACCTCTTTGGCTCGTCATGACATGGGACTATATACAATGATAGGAAGAGGGCGTAAAGATGCGAGAGGGCAGATGCTAGATGCATCCATGCGTTCTACAATGGGAAGGTTGAGGACATGGGACCTTAGAACCCAAGCTAGCGCTAATAGAAACCTCAGGACTGCCTTCAATCAACTTAACATATTGAAGGATAAGCTTGGACTTCCCGATGCAATAATTGAGAAAACTGCGTATATCTACAGAAAAGCCCATGAAAGAGGATTGGTTCGTGGAAGGCAAACATCAGCAGCATTAGCAGCGGCTCTCTACCTGGCATGCCGGCAAGAAGGAACTCCAAGAACGCTTAAGGAGATTTGTCTAATAAGTAACCTTAAACGCAAAGCAATATCACGAGAGTATAGGGATATGGTAATTGAACTAGACATCAGAATTCCTACAGTCGATCCAACGAAGTGCATTGCTAGGATCGCGAACCAGATTAATCTGAACCAGAAGATAAAGTCAAAAGCAATCAGTATCATGAATGCTGCTACTAAAAGTGAGCTATCTGCGGGAAAAAGCCCTATGGGACTTGCAGCGTCGATTCTTTACCTATCGTGTCTGATTAATGGAGGTAGCATTAGCCAGACGGTTTTCGCACAAACAGCAGGGGTAACAGAAGTGACTATCAGAAACATCTGCAGGAATCTAAGAAATCATCTCGATTTGAGTTAGCACCATGAGTACCTGTGTTTCTCAATCGGAAGCCTTCTGTTTCTTCTGCAATTGGGTCATGTAGTTCCTTTTTTGTACATTGACTTTGGGTTGTCGAGATCCCCGGAGGGACGCCCTATAGCTTTATACACGTCATGAACTTTACAAATGCACACAAGTGGTATCTGCCAAAAAAGTAATGGTAATTGGATTGATGGCTGTCCTCGGTTCATCGGTTTTGGTCGGGGCCGTTTCGCTCTATAACCGACCTTCAACAAACGCTCCTACCGCTATCGGAGTTAATCAAACTGGACTTAACACAAGGTTAAACAGCATACTTGACTTTTGTTTGAACGCTTTACCAAATGGAATACAGGCCTGTGATAGACAACTGAAAAATTTAGTCACCGACGTATGTGCTGCTAACAATGAAAGATTAGATGCATGTCATAACGGTAAAGTAGATCAATACTATGCAGCCAGATCCGCGGTAGTAACGAAATTTGCTACTAATAAAACACATTAATATATCAATGACTGAAGAAATCCGACACTCAACTGCACAAACTCATGAGCCGATGTTGGTTGCAACAGTCAGAATTTGCACAATGATTGGATAGCAGATGTAATAATGTTACAGATAGTTTTAAGGGGTTCCTAGGTGGTGTCCGTGCTTCAGGGCCTTCTTAGTAGAATGCTGAACTTCCACACTTTAACTTTAAGTTCATTGACAGAAAAAATAGGAAGAATCTCTGGGAGCTCTTTCCTGGTACCTCCAGTGGAGCCTATTAATTTTATTTGCCTGAATAAAAAACCTACACTAAAAAAACTTTCTTCCAAATTACAGCATGAACATGACAGTACTCCATGGGACAAATAAGACGATCAGGCAGGCATTTAGTTCTACTGAAGTTTCCCTTAAGCATGAAAAGATGTTAACTTGCTTAGTGACAAAGTCGCGGCTAAAGCCCCAATCCAATTCATCGGGATTTTAAGGACATTTCGTCCCGGAACCGAAATGTGCTGCAAAGCCGCTATTAATTACCATACTAATTATTCCTACGATTGACTTAATCATCCATCACAAGTTCCATAGAACATTCCGGCATATACAATTACCCAGTACTAGCCACAGCAACACCCAGTTCCGCTCCTGGGATGTGAGGTAAAGGTTTTACTTCTACTCCATAGAGCACGATCGATAATCGACTGGTATCCAGGCTAGTTTAACACATAGTATGTGGTTCTTCTACGTCAATCACCTTTAAATATTCTAAACCCTCTTTCAAAGATGGCAGCTTTTACTTACTTAGGATGCTCGTTATTTTATATAATGCTTATTATATTTTTGCTTATTAGTGTGAGGTTTGTACTTCCATTGCATGGTTAATTTCGATTAAGGATCGCGCATTTTCAAAGGGAAGGACCGCTACGTCTTCTTGCCTAAATTGCCCATATCTCCTCATATCTACTCCCATAAACTGCTCCATTGGCTTTAAAAACCTGATTACAATATACTTTGAGCGGACTCGTTTCGAAATCGATTCGAGTACTTTCGGCCTGCCTTTGGTAATTGCAAGCAATACGTCGCTTGTCCTTCTGCCTGACTCTTTTTCTGCATCCAAAATGTATTTTTCTTCTTCTGTGAGTTTCGAATAATCTATAGCAGTTGCTGTCGTAGTGGGTGTAGATGCAGCTGAAAATGACGATGTGGAAGAAGATATTCTATCCTGTTGGTCAAGCACCTTAAGGTGCCTGATTTCGAGAAGAAACCTAGTTCCTGTAGAAATCAACTCTATAAGGGTATCCCTTATTCTTGCTTCTATTCCATCGCATCCATGCGCTTGCAGATTTTCGAGTGCAGTTGCGACCTTCGGGTAAGTATTAAAAGGCACCGACTGCAATGTCGGAATCTGGACTTCTTTTAGAAGTAAATTTACTATTTCAGTGATTTTTATCGATTCATCATCATTATCTATGTCTGGGTTTATTTATGCCGCCCCATTTATCCTATCACTCAGCACCCCTTATCTCTTTCTGATCTACTTCCGATTCGAGCATAAGACACGATTGTTGACTGAGAAAAAACATAACTTCGCCTCTCATAACTTATTAAATTTCGATACTCGTCCTACAGATTATTTATTTCACTCAATATTGATGCACGTAACTCGCCGAAGATAAAATAAATATTTCCAGCCCCGAAGCAGTTATTCAAACATGCTTAGCACGACTTGCCGTAGCTCCAGTATCTTCCTTTTTCTACTTTCGATGGAAACCATACGTTCCATAGAGTCGGCCATCCGAAAAGAGCCAATACTTGTTTTTGGACTTTGCCCACCGCTCCGCATGGCTTCCATGCAACTTCTCGGCAAATCAGATGATTGTCCAGCCAGAAATTTCGTCCATGTCGACTACCAACACTGAGTAGTGCAACAAATAACACATGGACTGCTTCTGCCTGTTTCTATGAACTCCTGTAAACTCTAACCTATATGTTTACTTACTCTGGCACAGATTCGCAAACGAACTTCCCATTTTCAATTCTAACGAAAAGAAATCTGTTGTCTTTGAAAATGAGAGTAATTTCATTATCGCCTAACTCTACATCTAGAAGTTCCTGACCTTTGATACCATCGAACTTTCCCATTCCTAGATTATTATTATTGTTGCTTCTATTTATTAGTGCAACACAAACAGCTTTAATTGCAGCCTATAAGCTTGCAATCACATCGTAATTCTATCTTGCGCTGGTCTTATCTCTCGTTATGTGCGTGCGATAAAACTTCGCAGTGCGTGGTTCCTCTGTTTTGTTATTGACATACACTTATGAAGCAGAGTTGGAAAGTACTCTAGCTAGTGACACATCATAGATGCAACGATATCAAATATGCTGAATACATAGGAAACAAGGTCACAGTACGGGGCTGGGTACATAGACTTCGAAAGCAAAAAGAAAATACCTTCATTCTGATAAGAGATGACAGAGGCGGAGTAATTCAATGTGTTCTAGATACTGAGAAGGCACTCGCTCTCACGATCGAGTCATGTATAGAAGTTACGGGAAAACTGCAGCAAGATTCAAGAGCCCCAGAAGGTGGGTATGAAATCAGAGCGATTGATCTAAAAATATACGGTGTAGCAAAAGTTGGCTATCCGTTGGGGGAATATCAAAGTGAGGATCTGCTGCTCGATAATAGACACCTAGCAGTTAGAACTAGGCGAATGAGCACGATAGCAAAAATCCGGGCTTCCATATTAAAATATGCGCGTCAATGGTTTGTTGAAAATAACTGGTTAGAGGTAAATGCACCTGTTATAGTAAAGGATGCTGTCGAGGGCGGTTCAACGCTTTTCAAGATAAGATATTATGAGGACGATGCGTACTTGTCACAGAGCGCACAGCTCTATCTTGAAGCGATGGTCTTTTCTCTAGGACCTGTTTGGAGTGTTACAGAATCATTCCGAGCAGAAAAATCGAGAACGGTTCGACATCTTGCTGAATTTACACACATGGAAGCTGAAGCTCCATGGATAAATCTGGATGACTTATTAAGTATCCAAGAACAATTAATTTCATATATAGTCCAAAATACTGCAAACGAAAATTTCGCAGATCTTGGTTATCTTAAGAGAGATCTTAGTGACTTGAAATCGATAGAGCCACCTTTCGATAAACTATCTTATGAAAAAGTAATTGAAATTCTTCGTTCTAAAGATTTTGCAATCACCGATGATAGTGGAAACAAGCGTAAAATAGCATGGGGTGACGATCTGAACGTTGATTCAGAACGTGAATTAACCAGAAATCACAGCAAGCCGATTTTTGTTGTTGACTTTCCTATCTCGCTAAAGCCTTTTTATGTCAAGGAAGATCATGAAAAAGACGGCATAGGGCTGAGTGCAGATATGCTTGCGCCACGTGGTTTTGGAGAGATTAGCAGCGGAGGAGAAAGAGAGAACGACATTACTTTTATCACCAAAAGAATAGAGAACGAATCTTTAGATCCGAAGGCCTACGATTGGTACTTGGATCTAAGAAGGTACGGGAGTGTGCCGCATGCAGGATTTGGAATGGGGATAGAGCGTTTAGTCAGGTGGATAGCCAATCAACAAGATATAAAAGATACAGTATTATTTCCAAGGACTATGTCGCGGGTAAGACCATGAAATAACAGAATGTCGTCCCAGCAGCTCACCATCGTCTCATTTGCTTTTAGAAATTCCCAAGTATAATTATATTATAGCTATCCCACTTTGGAGCAGCTTCTATTTTTACTATAACTCATTTACTATTTGGACTGTGCATACAATAAGACTCAGCAAACATGAATTTTTAGTAAGGGGTGTTATTTTACTAAGTAGGCTCGAGTGTTTTCATAATAGTCGGAAGCAAAGCAAAAATTCAACAGCATAAAAGAGGATTAACACTCTTTAAACAGGTCTAAATGTAGATCGAGCTTCTATTACCCGCATATTCTATAACTTTACTTGCGGCAATATATCTCCCAATTTAAATTCGTATTATATCAACGACAGATGCGGAAAAGACAAGAAGGGTATTAAATCAAGTGGTATTTTCTATGTTAACAATTAGACGGCCGAGAACTCGTTCATGTAGTATTAGCTAAGCTAGTCAATCATCTAGAATCCTGATTCTATAGGATCAAATGGCTTCATTAATTCGCGCAATAGTGTTGTGGCATAAGATCCCTTAGGCAGCTTAAATGATACCGTAAGCACAGTTTTGTCTATGATAGAGAAATCCGTGCATCTCAAAGGCGCTTGTCTAAATCCTCCTTGCGAACTCAGCTCTTGCATTTCTTTTACATAAAAGTCTCTAGCGACTATACCTTCATCCCGCATTGAATCTTTTGTTATTAGCTCAAATCTTCCTTTGCCTGGCTGAAATGAGTAGCCAGCTAACCTAATCGCTGGAACTGAATTAGACTCCGAATCCGAGATGGCATTAAATTTTCTAATTTTGCCAAATATGAGTGGATCTTCTATTTCAAAGCAGAGATCCCCGTCTTTACCTTTAAGCAGGTTTTCCCCATTTCTGATTGCTGTGCTTAGACAGATATTGAATATATATGCTTGATACGCCTGAACAAATAACCGTCGAATATTAATTGGAATGGCTCTAAGGGCATGAATTACATCCTTTCCTTGTGTTATTGCAGACATCAACTGCCACTCGATATCCATTCCTCGAGGAAGTAGTTTTAGAAGCCGAGGATAATTATGAGGATCTCGACTCATTTCCCTAATTTCCTTGCTCGTCTTGGAATCGTATTCACTAGTGTGGCATAATAGCAACTCAACGGCGTTTTTGAAATTACGCCTTACGATTTCCCTTCCTACTAGATGTGTTACTGATCTTCCTCCCCCAAATCTTTGTAGGCCATAAAAATTGGCAATATTTTTGATTTCACGTTCGAATGTAGATATGTCCAACTGATTGTTGTTGCTGCTGATGATGATGGTAAACTCGTTCCCAAGAAGTGACGCTTTTGACAAAGGTTTTCGGCTAAACCCTATGAGAGTCAAAGATATCTGACCGGTTCGTAGCTCTCTTGGTATATTTTTTAATCCTTCTGTTGTGGCATACTGCCTTGTAACTGCCCTTGAGTCTTTTAAACCTATGACTTTAAGCTGTATACTGAATCTTTTCTTTATTTGCGATACAGCATGATTAGAATCTATGTTGCTTTTCTCTAAAATGTAAAGCGGGTATCTATGGAGTTGGTCTTGCACAGAAGACAAGTCATTGAAGACTGGCGGATCTATTATTTCAGAAACTCGGAACTCTTCGGATCGTTGCTTTATCAGTCCGCCTATTCCCTTAAAGATTGTACAATAGTAGTTCATGCCAACTTTCTGATCGATAATAGGAACGGTAGATTTTATCAATACGACTCACGCGTGCCTTCACCAACAAGGCTAGGGCGCTCCACCAGGCACCATCCTATTGCGACATCACTAACCATAATCAATCGAGTGTGAGTATCTCTCAATATCTAAATCTATATCCTCGAAGAGAGAAATTATCGTTAACTTGAAGTTATAATAATTTGCTAACTGTTGAATTTTTTCATCCACATTAAGAAAGCGGCAAAGGCACTTTCATACGGTAACGCACTTGAACCTTTATCATTGAATCCAAGTAGTAGCATTCTGCCTCCAAGTTTCTGTCTTAAGGAAACAGGAAGGAGATTTTCTCTTAATGGTTGAAATATCTCAAAAAATTGGTCTTGTTGGTAGCAAGCTATGTGTTGTGCAAAGCAATCTGTGAGGATGGTCGGATCTCCAGCGATTCTTTTGTTCATTTGAGACAGATTACGGGTCATATTCGTTGTATTATCCCTTACTTCGATAGAAATTTGTAAGACCCTTCTAGTGTAATTCTCCCTAGTGAAATTAGAATCCATTTTCTTAGGGGAGTTATGAAACATGCGAACAGTCCTAGTTAAATGCGCAACTGTTCTTTTTCCGAGATCGGTGGCAGCTGAGATCTCTCCCTCTCCGTGGAGTCCATCATTTTTTCCAAAAATAAAGAAAGTCCCCATTAGTTCCTCTTTTTTTATGAAAGGGAACTCTAAGATGCCTGCAATAAACAGCGTAATTCTTCGGGATATATCCTCAGGCAAAAACATCCCCATGTATGAATCCGTCACGACAGTCAATGACTAGATCAAGGATACTGCGATAATTTAATCATGCTCAGTAACCTGAAAATTGAACTTCATTTGGTGGCTCTTCTGTAACCGTGTGTGAAACTCGCATCATAAACTTTTGAAAATTCATATTTCTTGGGAGCTATCACATCTCCGACTATAATAACAGCGGTTTTTATTATCTTAGATTCGTGTGTCTTCTCTACAATATCCCCTAGTGTACCCCTGATTATTTTTTCGTCATCCCAAGTTGCGCGATAAACGATAGCAGCAGGTGTGTCTTTCGTGTAAGCGCCACTACTCATAATATCTTGTACTACTTCTGATATCAGGTGAACGCTCAGATACAAAGCCATTGTAGCGCCATGTTTAGCCAGTTCCGATATCCTTTCTCTTGGAGGTACTGGAGTTCTTGATTCTGCTCGCGTTATTATTAATGTTTGAGTATTACCAGGTAAAGTCAACTCTAGGTTCAAGACAGCAGCTGCGCCCAAGATAGCAGTGATTCCTGGAACTACTTGACATTGAATTCCATCTTGTTCTAATTTGTCAATCTGTTCTCTTATAGCGCTAAAAAGGCTTGGATCCCCATCATGAAATCGTATAGCTAGTCTTCCTTTTCTTGTGGAATCTCTTAATATCTCGTAAATTTTCTCTCTATCGATAAGAGCAGCATCATGAAGCACTGAATTTTTTTTTCTATCTTCTAATATTTTGGGGTTCAAGAGCGAGCCAGAATAAACTATAACGTCCGCTTGTTCTAGCAATCCCTTGGCCTTAAGTGTAATGAGAGATGGGTCACCGGGACCGGAACCTACAAAATAAACCGTATTACTTTCTATCATGGTTCTTCTTTTTTTGCGACCATTATCGAAAAATATTTTTCGGTAGGACCTTTAGTCCCCACCATATCGCGTAGTTTATTCATTTTCAAGATTTCTCCTTCCACGGATATGTCCTGGGCAATGGCTATAGCCGAGTCATCTCCAAATCCTGCTTCAGAAAGCATTTCTATTACCCTGTCAAAATATCTACCATCTTTAAGGAAAATAAGTGTATCGCAACTATTCGCAACTTTTTTGATTCTATCAAGATCATAGCAAGCAGGAATTATTGCCACAGTTTTGTCGCCTTCAGCAAGACTCATCTTTGCTTGTGCAGCAAATGCAAACATCGACGTAATACCAGGCACGATTTCAATTTCGATATCTTTATGATTGTAAACCAATTCTCTATGAATGTAAATCCATGTACTATACAATGCTGGGTCGCCTACTGTTAAGTATATCACTTTTTTGTCTGATCTCACTGCGTCAGCTATCTCTTGAGCATTTCTCATCCAAAAGTCCCTCAATGATTCTCTTTCTTTGGTCATTGGAAATACTAGGCTAACGGTTCTCGCTGATTTTTTCAAATGCCTTTCTACAACCGAGAGGGCGATGCTCGGCTTGCCGTCTCTGGCAGTAGGTGCAAAAATTACCTCTGCAGCTTTAATTATATTTACGGCCTTGACAGTAAGCAGCTCGGGATCTCCAGGTCCGCAACCTACGCAAAATAGCTTCATGCATACAATCTCCGTACCAGGATTATTTATATTGGCTTTCTCATATATCCAGTTAACAGCAAGATGTCAACATAATCTTCCTTGGTTGAAGTTGATATCATATTATTATATATCCTGATTCATGGCTTTGTGGCAGAAATTATGGTTATCGGATTTCGTGCAACCATCATTGTACCGGTTTTTACTTTCTTAGCCCTGGAGATTGTGGCCTGTATAATGTCGATTTCGCAAAGCTGAGTTTCATTGATTGTCCTGATTGCCTCATACAATGTTTCGACTAGAATAGTATCGATTACTATTCTACCTCTCTTCTTTAACCGGTCTATGCCCAAACGAATAACTCGAGCCGTGTCGTTTGAACTCCCTCCGATTATAACAGCGTCAGCCTGGGGTATGGAGGGCAGAATATCCTGAGCCGAGGACAAGATTAACTCGGCTCTCACCCCAAACTTAAAGAGATTCCTTTTGGTTAATTCTATCGCAGTTTTGTCGAAATCAATGGCATAAACCGTGCCTCCAGGGGCTTGCAAACAAAGCTCTACAGTAATGCTTCCACTCCCACATCCTACATCGATGGCGCAAGAATCATGTTTCAAGCGTAATTTGCTAATTACGAGCGCTCTTATCTCCTCCTTTGTTATTGGAACTTCATCTGACCTTTCAAATAATTCATCAGGTATCCCTCCAGTACGGTAAGTCCAAAGCATCGGATTCATTCTATTTTGGCACACCGTCTATTTTAATAGTGGCATGTTCTGATGCAATCCAGTATAAACTGCTATCATAAACATAATTAGCATGAAAATAAACGGAAATATTCCATTGGTAGCCAATTTGCGTCTCTGCGGCTTTGCGATGTTTTTAGCCATACGCTTTGCGACTTGATAAGATATAATGTAGAATAGCAACCCTATCAATATTGCCGTCCCAATAGCAGCGCTTTGACCAGTTCCAGGTGCAATAGCAAAACCTGTAAAAATACCGCCGATCAATCCAAGGACGGCTCTCATGTAAAAAACTCTGTCAAGAGGATCCAATTGTGTTACTTTTGTCATTAATTTATACTAGGTTTAATTCCTTGCGGTTGTCCATCATCTTTATGGTGAACGTATCTCCGAAGTGTATTTTGGTTAATATTTGTGGAAGATCTCACTATCAATTGTTATGGACCTATCAGGCATAGAACTGAGATATCTCATCAGCGAGATTAATGCAAAGATCACCTCAGAGTACTATGTAAGTAGTATTGCTGCCGTCACAAGAGATTCTTTTCTTTTCCGTATGCATCATTCTACAGAACCTGATATTGTGTTGATGTTATCTGTTAGAGGCGTATGGCTTACAAGGTTTAAGTTCGCACAGGTAGAGGAGAGTGACCTTATCAGTATCATCAGACATGAGGTCGAAAGAGCGAAGATCGAAGCTATCGAACAATCTGGTAGTGAGCGCATTATTACAACAAGATTTAGGCATTTTGACGGCAAATCAAGAATAATAGTCGCCGAGGTTTTCGGTGTTGGAAACATTATACTGTGCGATGAAAATATGCAGATTCTCGCTATTCTAAATCCTCTTCAAGTTAGACACAGAGTTCTGAAAAAGGGATACTACTATTTTCCGCCCCCAAATCGTGGAACTGATATATTGGATATCACGCTCGAGCAGCTACAAATTATGCGAAATAGCACAGATGCAAAAGACCTAGACGTTCCGCGGTGGTTAGGTAGAAATATTTCTATTCCAAAAAAATTTGTGGAGGAAATAGTTAGGAGGGCAGGCATTTCTGCTTCAAATATTGGACAGCTTTCAGAAGGTGACATGTCTAGAATTTGTAGAGTTATCAAAGAGCTTGTTTCAGACATAAGTACAGGAAGTCATAAAGCATTTGTAATTCTAGGTGAGGATGGAAAAGCACGCGATGCTGTTGCAATTCCAACTACAGACATTCCATTTTTGAGGTCGATAACGACGACGAGGATGCGAACAGCCCACTCCTACATGGAAGCAGTAGATGAAGTGCTTGCCAACGAGATAACAGAGCGACATAGCAATTCAAAAACTACTGATATTGATAAGAAAATAGCGATTCTTGAGCATGACCTGGAAGAACAGAACAGAGCAAAGGACGAAGTTATCTCGAAGGCCGCAATCATAAGAAAGTTCGCTAATGACTTGATGGCAATCTCTCTCGAGGGAATTAATAATACTTTCGATGGCGATTCAGTGAAAGAATTCCTTGGAACTTACTCTGCGCTCATCGTTACAGATAAGGGTAGAAAATATCTCGAATTACTCGGTGAACGTGTTCCAACGGCAGATTCGAGCATGGCAAAAATATCGTCTCTTTTGTTCGGAAGAGCAAAAGAGTTGGAGAGAGGCTGTATATCTATTGAAGACGCAAAAGCAAAACTGCACACTCAGCTTGGTAATTTGAGAAATCAAACAACCGCAATCCAGGACAAGACGGTTATTAAAGAACAAATTGCTAAAGAATGGTATGAGCGTTACAGGTGGTTCATTACGAGCGAAGGATTGCTTGCAATTGGCGGAAGGGACGCTTCATCAAACTCGGCCATCATTCGAAAGCATTTAAGGGAAGAAGATATCGTATTTCATGCTGAAGTACATGGGTCTCCATTCTTTATCCTTAAGGCCGCCAAGCGAGTTAGCGAAATAAGTGCTAGTCGCATGGAAGTGGCACAGGCAACTGTCTCATTCAGCCGAGCTTGGAAAGATGGATTGTTCAGTGCCGATGCTTTCTGGGTTGAACCTAGTCAAATAAAGAGAGGTGCTCCGACAGGACAATTTCTTCCGAGAGGTTCGTTCGTAATTGAAGGTAAGCGTAATTACATAAAGGGTATAGAAATAAAGCTCGCAGTCGGACTTATACGGTCATATCCGCATTATGTTCTTGCTTGCGGGCCTACCAATGCCATAAAAAAACGATCGGTAGTTTATTCGCAATTATTGCCTGGGGGGATGGATCCCAATAGCGTAGCAAAAAAAATCAAGACAGATCTAGTCAAGGCAGCCTATGCAAATACAAATACCAAAGATGACACAAATGCTCAGCTAGCAGATTTTACTAAATCAATTAATATTGGTGATTTTATTAGGGCAATTCCATCTGGACATTCAAAAATTTTTCTGACCGAAAGAGGTGAAGGGGAAGGGATTTCTTTGACAAAGATGAGAATCAATGAGCAAAGTAATTAAAGCTAGAAATGAATTCACTGTCGTGGTAAAGAAAGAGCTACCTAGACAACATAGAGACGCGAATATGACAACAAGAGTACTTGTTAGGGATATCATGAACAGTCCGGTGGTCTCAGCTGCTCTTACAGATACAGTAAACGATGTTGCTGTAAAGATGAAAGATCAAAAGGTTGGTAGCATTATAATAATGGAAGGAGAAAATCCAGTCGGAATTGTTAGCGACTGGGATATCGTTTCCAATGCTGTGGTCAAGGACATTAAACCAAGTACCATAAGGGTTTCAGATATCATGCAAAAACTCCATTCCATAGAAGGGGAAGAGGGTGTCACCGAAGCTGCTCGAATGCTACGACAACATAATATCAAACGGTTGGGTGTAGTTTATAAGAACAGACTTGTTGGCATTATCTCAGCGTCAGACGTAATTGCGGTTACACCAGAGCTCGTCGATGTAATTTCTGAGAAAGCAGCAATCGTAAGAGGGGAGACTGGCCGCTCTGCTGGCTCTGTTTCTGGATATTGTGACGAATGTGGGGAATGGTCTGATCTTTTGCAATTTGCTGATGGAACGTTTACTTGCGAAGAATGTAGGGGCGAGGAAATCGTTAGTTAAATCGAAACCGGCCTTCGTAGCTGATGCGATGCTCGGAAGTGTTGCTCGAAAATTACGTTTCTATGGCTTGGATACATTGTATATCGCAGATAGTTCGGATGATGAGATAATAGCCATCGGAATCAAACAGAACAGAGTTATTTTAACTTGCGACAAGGATATGTATAGGCGAATTATGAAAACCGGCGCACAGGGCATCTTGCTCAACGGTTCGAATGACTTGGAAAATATAGCACAAACATTCTCCAGTTTCGGGATGCTGCTAGGGCCTTACATAGACATCAGTTCTCGATGTAGTATGTGTAACGGATTGTTGTCCGATGTTTCCTATGCGGAGGTTAAAGGAAAAATCCATTTCAACATTATCAACCGACATACGCGTTTTTTCGAATGTAGAAAATGTAACAAACTATTTTGGGAAGGAAGTCATTATTTAAGTCTTGGAGACTTGTCAAAAAGGATAGACCGCCAGATCATGGAGTGGCTGGGAAAAAATAATTCTGTTACACCTGACATTATTACAGCCGATCGCAAAAAAAGCTAAGCCGTCTAGCTAATTAATCGGCTGAAAATGGCCTATGGGTGTCTTGTTTATCTGCTACAGTACACCGCAAGCTGGGGAAAGATGTTGTAGTTTCTCATGATCTATCATACTTTTTTATTCATTGTTGAACACCATCATCAATACACTCCGAGCACGGATCTTACGATATCACATAGTCTAACTCTATCAATACGCCAGAGATGAGGAGCTACTTCTTGGCCTTTTCGTTCACAGCCCATCGCTCGTAAATCTTGATCAATTCCTCTATATCTTCGCTGTTTTCCGAATATGTAACAATCACGGCAAATTTACCTTTGCCATCATGTCCCTTTGCAAAATAGCCCCAGAACGTGTCAGGCAGTCTTCCAAAGTTTACTTTGTTTTTGCTGACCCCAATCAAATTGCTCGAAATCGTATGAATAACCTGTATGACATCGTCAGCCTCCAGCATAAGAGATTCGATCATCAGGTCCACTTATAAAATCTTAGGACTTGTTATAATATGAAATACAGGTATGAATCTGAAGTTAGTAAGAATTAGAGGAATCCGGTAAACCAAAGCAAGAGAGGTATAAATCACATTGGGCGTTTTTGGATCAGGAGACTAATTCATTTATCGTAAGTAACCTGCCACAGTATCTACATTTCATTATTATCTTGTGTTTGTCTATGATATCGATAGTAGCCCTGATGTCCTCTTCGCTATTTGTAACACAATTTAAATTTGGACAGCTAAAAATTCCCACAATTGAATCGGGAAGCTGTATCTTACGCTTTTCTACCAATTTATATTCTTTTATTATATTGATGGTCGCATGAGGTGCAATTAACGCTAACTTATTAGTTTCATTCTTTTCCAAAAATTTATTTTCTACCTTGATAATATCTTTCTTCTCGTGTTTGCTACTCGGAACATTTAAAGCGACAGTAATGACGTTGCCTTCTTTGCCTGTTATATTGAGCGTTCGTAAAACGAGCATGGCACGACCAGACTCAATATGATCAATCACCGTTCCATCCCTAATTCGTCTAACAAGAAGCTGACTAGTGTTAGACATAGTACGTGTTCACAAGTATTACTATATCTAGTTAGTAATAAGCATAATGAAATTTGTCCATTCAATAAGTTTGATAATTTAAAGAACAAGCACAAGGCCGACTATGAGGATGCCGTCGGGCTATAATAAAACAATGCCCATGATGCCAGAATAAGATGTAAAGGGGTATATCAATTGTAAAGGACTTATCACGATTTCGAAAACTATGTTCGCCTCATCACTCAGTGTTAATGAGTGATTGCATATTATGAAACATCGGCTTTAGTTCAGAGGCCGGTCCATGTATGTCTATCCTTGTGGTACCCTGGATGGAAATCTTTGATGTTTTGAAAATTAGCCCTTTTTCTGAATATTCCAGTCCGTGAAGTCGATCGAGTCTCTCGCTTACAATATCATCGGACTTGAGAATGTGGCCCCTCTGTGCAAATAAAATTATCCTTCTATCCGTTATCAAGACCTGGTATTTTTTATCCCCGTACCGAACAGAACTTTTGCTATGAAATTTTACGTTCTCCAAAGGGAGTAAAAAATCCTGAAGCGGCATGGAAAGGTACGTTTGATATCCGACAATATATATATCAAAAAGAGTTGAAGCAAATTATCAATATTGCCAATAAATTTAGTCTTAAACGAAAAGCAAAATATTGTTTTAAAAATCAGTGTATTGAGTAGAAGTGTCGTCCCCGAAAACCACGCTGTCCCAGAGATAGCTTAACCATTGATTGTTAGAATGGTTTAGCAGCATCTACCGTAAGCTTTTATTATGATTTGCAATTTAATAACATCTTGACTCAGCAAGAGCATTTTCTGGGGGGCAAAAAAGGAAGGTTCGAGGATTTGAAAGAGCTACCAGATAATCGTCCTGCTATGTTGCTTTCGGCAATCTATTCAGGTGAAGAGCAAAAAGTTTACTTGAAGTTTTATGATCTCCATGAGCATTCTATCTGCTTTTGGCGTGACCGAACAAATCACAAACCGTACTGCTATACAAAAATGCAATATTCCGACACCATCAAAAAAATTTTAGAGACAGAGCGAAAATTTACCCTGGAACAGTCAATGAAAAAGGAGTTGATTACTGATAAGGAGATAAATGTCCTCAAAATAATTGCTCCTGATCCTCTTTCAATTGGTGGTACCGATAATAGTGTTAGAGAAAAAGTCACCTCGTGGGAAGCTGATATAAAATATCATGAAAATTATCTCTATGATACAGGGCTAATTCCAGGTGCATATTATCTTAGAAAAGGAGAAGAAATTAACAATTTCGAACACCAAATTTCAGACAAGGTCCAACTAGAACTCAAGAACCTGTTATGGGATAAAATTAAAGAAGAAGCAGGAGGAATCGGGAATCAACAATATCAACAGTACATTACGAATTGGGCTAATCTCCTCAACCAACCTATTCCTGATTTAAGAAGACTTTCTGTTGATATCGAAGTGGAATCAGAAGAGGGTAGAATGCCCACTCCCCGTGATCATGATAGACCCATTATTGCTGTAGGTTTCGCAGCGAACAATGGATTCCGAAAGGTACTTGTGTTAGACCAAAAGAAAACCCAGGATAGTATCCCGTTCATCCCGGAAGCTGAAATTTGCAACAGCGAAAAAGAGATGTTACAAAAAGCATTTAGAATTATCGATTCATACCCGATAATACTTACCTACAATGGTGACGATTTTGATCTACCATATCTTTATGCCAGATCACAAGATCCGAGGATTGATCCAATCACAAAACTTGTCATCTCCAGAGATAAGATACCCATCATAGTGAAGAGGGAGACATTCGTGAAACGAGGGACTCTAGCAGAACCAGTCCAGACAAGACATGGCTTGCATATCGATTTGTTCAGAACTTTTCAGAACAAATCAGTACAACTGTATGCTTTTAGTCACAAATACTCAGAATACACATTGAATGCGATTTGTGAAGCTCTCCTGAATGACAGCAAAATCGAATTCGAAGGTGATATAAGTGATTTGTCAATCCAGAAATTAGCGGAATATTGCCTCAAAGACGCTGATTTAACTCTTCGTTTGACAACTTTCAACGACAACCTGTTGATGAAACTCTTAGTAGTTATCTGTAGAATTGGCAGGTTACCTCTAGATGATATTTCACGTTTCGGCGTTAACCAATGGATAAGAGGAATATTATATTATGAACACCGCAGGCGAGGCGCCTTAATCCCTCGTCGTGCTGAATTACAGGCGAAGGGAACTGCTTCAACTACAGCAATAATCAAAGAGAAAAAATACCGTGGCGGCTTGGTCGTTGAACCGCTTCTTGGGATCCATTTTAATGTAGTAGTAGTCGACTTTGCAAGTTTATATCCCAGCATTATTAAAGTCCATAATCTCTCTTACGAAACCGTCAACTGTCCCCATGTATCATGCAAAACCGATCCAAAACAACATATCCCAGACACGACACACTGGATCTGCAAGGAAAAGAGAGGAATAACTTCTCTTTTAATAGGATCCTTGCGAGATTTGAGAGTAAATTACTATAAACACCTATCCAGGGACAAATCACTGAGTCACGAAGAACGTCAACTTTACGGAGTAGTTAGCCAGGCAATTAAAGTAATTCTTAATGCTGCCTATGGAGTGATGGGGGCGGAGATATTTCCGCTGTACTGCTTGCCTGTCGCTGACGCAACTGCTGCTATTGGAAGAAGTACCACTGCCCGGACAATCGAGAAGTGCAAGCAAATCGGTATAGAGGTGATTTATGGAGATACTGACTCGCTTTTTTTGAAAAATCCTTCAAATAAGGAAGTGGACGAAATCGCTGCCTGGGCTAGGAATGTACTTGGCGTAGATCTGGAGATAGACAAGCAATATCGCTATGTGGTGTTTAGCGATCTGAAGAAAAATTATCTGGGTGTCCTGGCCGACGGAACCGTAGATGTCAAAGGCCTAACTGGGAAGAAATCCCATACTCCTCCGTTTATACGAAAGGCGTTCTATGGTATCCTGGATATTTTGAGCAAAGTTAATTCGGAAAACGACTTCGAATCTGCAAAACAAAAAATCAAAACCATCATTCAACAGAATGCGCGTAATTTAGAGCAAAGAAAAGTGCCACTAGAAGAACTTAGTTTCAATGTAATGATAAATAAATCTCCGGATAAATATGGCAAGGCCACCGGAACAAGTTGGGCCATGTCGTTAGACGGCAAGGATACCAAGACAGGAATTTACAAAGGTTTGCCACAACACATCAAAGCAGCTAAGTTGCTTGTAGACATAGGCAGGGACATAAAAGCAGGAGATATTGTGTCATATGTAAAAACATTATCTGGTGACGGAGTTAAACCTGTGGAACTTGCAAGATCCGAAGAGATAGATACAGAAAAATACGTTGACGCCATGGAAGCAACGTTTGATCAGCTACTTTCGTCCCTAAACTTTAATTTCAAATCACTCTTAGGGAAGCCACGACAGTCGAAGCTAGATGATCTATTTTGGGGTAATTAATTTTTCTTGTTGACTGAGAACATTCTAAAACTGATGGACTCTTTACGCAGAGTAGCGAATATTCAGGATTCCACGATTGGCGTGAATCGAGTGTTAGGCTGATATGTGTTTATGTACGCAGATGTGTTCGTTAGGTAAAGGTTTGAAATTTGTACTGAGGATTGGACGATTCATACTCTCAAATACGAGTCTGATTTAATTCTGTAGATTATATTTGAAAATGTCTCTAGATTTTACTATGTACGCATCGCCTGTCGATTGATCATCTTGTTCGCCTCGAAAACGACGCGGGCGAACAGCAGGATTATTCGAAACAAAAAAATAAGAAATTTAATCAGGGTCGTATAGATGATAAATATTGAAAAGTCATCTCGACGTTCTCTCGGATCTGTTCATTCCTCCGGAAAGAACGAGCGGAAAATATAGCTTCGCAGATATACCAGTTAAAGTATCATTCGAAAAATCTAATGTTTTATTCTATGGTGCGCCGATTGATCTCACAACAAGTTTTGGAAAAGGTACATCCAGAGGACCGGAAGCAATTAGATTAACTTCGGCACGCCAAATTGAAACATTTCTCTTGGACGAGAAGGTGAATATCTATGAGCGAGCGAAAATATTTGATATAGGAGATCTGAAAATCCCTGCATCAGTCAAGAACATGAGAAGAACTCCTAATAATCTTGCGCATAATTTGTCATATCTGGGTAGCAAGATTCATAAAATAACTTCTTTAATTCATGATGCAAACAAACTACCTGTGCTAATGGGTGGCGAACATACTCTGTCTTACTATGCCCTCAAAGCGCTTTCCGATGAAAAACCATTGGTGATTCACTTCGATGCACACAGGGACATGAAACCTGAATATGAGGGAATAAAGATGTGCCATACCACTCCGTTTTATCATATTATGAATGACGGATATATCCCAGGAAAGAATATAATTCAAATCGGGATTCGTCAGACTGATCGAGAAGAAAATGAAATAGCAAAAAAAAATCGGGTTATGACGTTTGACGCATGGGAAGTGCATGACAGAATTGACAATCTCTTAGGGTTTATTCAGAAAAAAACACGCAACGTAAATATTTACATATCTTTTGACATTGACGTTTACGATTCACCATATGTACCTTGTACAGGGACACCAGAACCATTCGGGCTGGATCCCTTTGAGGTTAGGCGAATTCTAAAGAATATATGCTTGACTGCAAAGCTCGTAGGAGTCGATATAGTTGAAGTGGGATTGAGAAATGATGATTATCGTGAAGGAACATTGGCCTCACAAACGTTGCTGCGTATACTTTCACGACTACCCGACTTAAAGAGGCCTTCGGGTATGTCAAGGCATAGACATTAGATGCATGTGAGTGGAGACGAAGCTTGAATTAAATCAAAAAGTGGTTGTGATAGTGAGAAAACTACTCTCAAATTCACTGATGTTGCTGCGAAAAATATTTTAGAGCATCAATATGAACTCACTTCGGTTGCAAGCCAGCATGCCCCAAATGACTCATATTTCTGTAAGACTAACTAAACCATAATTTGTGGTCGGTTATTAAGAAGTGGTGGAAGATTTAGAGGTAGATATGGCTTTCCATTTGTCAAGGAATTTATTTCGTCTCCAAGTTGTGCTAATTTTAGCTTACGCTGTTCCCCTTGGTTTCGATCGCGAACGACAAACCAGCCAGTCTGCGTCTCTTTATCTCCTATTACTATGGTATAGTGAATCCATTCGGTTTCAGATTGTCTTATTTTATTTGCGACAGACTCATTTCGGTCATCTATATCTACCCTGACCTTCCGTTTTGAAAGTTCTGAATAGAGTTCTCTACTTAAATCCAAATGCTGCGTGCTCACAGGAATGATGCGCACCTGGGTGTGGGCAAGCCAAAGGGGTAAAGCGGGCTTACCACCGTTTCTTGCAACTTTTGCGCAGTTCTCTAAGAGTGCAAACATTACTCTCTCGACTGCGCCGCTGGGAGAGTTGTGTAATATGATAGGATTCTTCTTCCTGCCGTTCTCGTCAACATATTCGATTCCATAACGGCTACCATTCTCGACATCTATTTGGTCAGTAGAAAGTGCCGATGCTTTTCCAGTATTATCGATATAATTGAACTCCCACTTTAGAACAAAGTAAAAGGATCTATCCGCCCATATCTCCACCAATACTGGCCTCCCAAATCTACTAACAATTTGATTTATGAATGCCTGATTTCCCTTGTAGAAATCTTCTGTGAACCGTATTGCCATTTCGAGGTCGTTCGTCGTAGAAAGCCCAAGTCCGTTGATTACGGTAGTAGAGAGTTCAAATCGCCGAAGTAATTCCTCTTTTGCTTGCTCCATATTGGTGCATAGCGCGTGACAGTCAGGCATGCTGAAGGCCCTAAGTCGTCGTAGACCGGAGACCTCACCGCTCTTTTCCCTCCTAAAGCTGTAGCGAGTAAGCTCGTACAGCTTTAATGGCAGATGTTTATATGATAATTGAAAGTCTTTAGCCATCAAAAATTGGCCGAAACAAGCCGCGAACCTCAAGAAGAGTTGTTTATTGTTATCACTTGTGATTGTATACTGGCGAGCAGGAAAGCGATTGAAATAACTCTCCAGAGATGGATGTTTGGAATCATACATTATAGGCGTTTCAACCTCAATACCTCCATATTCCATTACCTGTCGAGTGACATATTGTTCAATTAACGATTTCATCAATTTACCCTTTGGATAGTACCGCAGATTCCCAACATCCGAAGCGGGCTCATAATCCGCAACCCCCATCCTTTTCATTAATTTGACATGAGCTGGCTGCTCGACGGTTGCCCTATTCTTGTTCATTTCGTAGTTAGCTAGAATATGTAGATTTTGGGTCCCGCCTTTGAATTTGTAGTCTTGGATAGGGAACAGTTTTCCGTCTGGTTCCAAGATGTACCAGATGGAAGCTAATTTTTCTTCTTCTTTAAGTGCGGAAGAAACCTTCGTTTCCCAAGAATTAGTGATATTGTCGCTGCTAGCCGCAACAACTGGACCAATATTGGAGGGTTGTCTTGTTACTATTTTATAATTTTCAGCCAACGGATGTCCTTTGACCTTGATTTCAAAAGCCTTGGTCCATCCGAAAGGTGCTCTATGAACGTCCACGAATCGCTCCTTAGCAAATTTCTCAATCGACATTATAACTTCCAGAGCACGTACAGGCAAAGCGAGGTCAGAGCTTAAGTGCGCGTATGGATAAATAAGTAATCTTTTACTTTTTACTGTGGCAAGATATCTTTCTATTTCATTAACTGCGATCCTAGCCAGGTTCTCGTCATCTCCATTTTCGATCGCAACAAGAGTAACGACGAGGTCCTCAAAGCGAACTTTGTTTCCCGAAACATTTTCTTCGGCTTCTCTGATCTCCCGGCCGATAGGCTGATACTCTACGAAATCAGTATGAAGCTGAAGTAAGCGCATTTGACGAAAACAGTGTAATCAGATAGGAAATAAAGGTTTTTCAAATATAATGAAGCCGTATCTTCCCTATTACTGCCATCGAGCCCTCTCATTCTCCCGATCGTCTTTTGTAGCTTTTTTCCATTCTTTGTAATGCGTTTTACAAAGATAGACCCGTTTATCCGAATTGACAACCAAATCTGACGCCATTCGTGCCTTACTCCCGCTCATTGATCGCTGGGCGGATTGCTCGCAACCTTGAACGCTACAATTCACACCTTTCTCCACCCTACCCATGTACGTCAGGAAAAGACAATGCAAATATAAAAGGTAATCGACACCGAACAAATCTTGAGAAGGGGAATAAAAATCTCTATAAGAACTGAGCAGCCGAGCAAATTTTAGGGTCAAGGGTTGCCTAGCAATAAGACCGACTCAATTAATAATGACCCGACGCAATTCCGTTTTTGACATCAAATGCTATTAACTGATTTATTCAATATGTGTGATCACAGAAATTGAACAAAGTGTGTACACCCAGTCAGTTCTTGTGTGGATGATAATTTGGTTATAACCTTGCTCTCGTCAATTCGTCAGATTTGGGGAAATAACAGCATCGTTACGCATCAAAGGATATATTGGAATAACATTTTTCTCACGATTGATTTTGGAAGTTTTTGTCACAGGACAACTAGACAAGTTGAAAACAAAGAAGACTAAGAAAAAAAATAGAAGGTGGGATGCGATCCTAGTGATAGTGGGAATGACGATAGGCTTTTCTATTATTGTTATGAAAATTACAGGTTATTGGCCATGCCATTTGATAAGTGTCCTTCATATCCAACAGGTGTCTTGTGATAAGTCTATACCTGAAAACGTGTCTTCGATAATAAATTGGCTCCAACATGTATTCTCTCCTCTTCATTTTTCAACACATATTCTTCAAAGTACCTAATGATGGTGATCTCGGAAATCGTTGGTATCGAAATCTGCCTTCCTTCGATCATGTCTAGTAACAGTGCAGGAAAGTTAGCTCCAGCCAAGCTGGTAAATATGGTACCACCTCCCATTCTTGGATTCACTTCTATCAGTTTAAGCGTTCCCTGTGCAGACTCTTTCATTTGCATACAACATGGGCCCCTAATTCCAATGTATTCTGCAATTTTCATACAATCTGCTTCCAAGGCTGGATCTCGCAGTACTCTGCCTTTCGTAGAAATACCTGCCTTCGTTTGCATTCGGATCCTAGGCACAGCGATTAGTGGTTTGCCATTCAGATCAGAAAGTACATCTACAGTATATTCTGTTCCTGGTAGAAATTCTTGAAATACGAGATCGTTGCGTTTAGACATAATGTATTTAAGATCGGATTCATCATCGATTTTGACTATGCCTCGGCTTCCCTTCCCGAACCGAGGCTTGGCGAGTACTGGAAATATGTTTATCTTGTTTGAATCCTCCGTAGTAAATGGAAGAATAAATTTATTAGAAAGAGTTTGAAAGGTTAACATCTTGTCACGACAAATTTCTAACTTATCTCTATCGCTTACAATTGCTTCAGCTCCCATCTCCGCAAGTTGTTTTCGATTTTCGCTATAGGGGTAAATATCGAAACCCGAAGACGGCATCAGAACCTCAACTTGATACTTCTTTACAATTTGAAACAATCTATCGACGAAAGTGTGGTCGTCAGCCTCAGGAATTACCTCATTTATGTCAGCCATGAAAAAACCTGCTGACAACGAGTTGGAGTCAGTTGCAAGAATCTTGCCCCCGAAGCCCGCAATCTGCAAAGACTTGATGGTGTTTATGCCAGCAGGGCCGGCAGCACCTGGCACTAGAACTGTCGACGTCATGAACCTAGGCAAATGGCATTCCCAATTAGTACAGTCGTATAAGGTATATGACTTATAAGTATTTATGCAAAAGTTTGTTGTGTTTTATCTGGTTAAATTTTTTTATAACAAAGATCACTATAGTGTGTTATGAACCTTCTAGAAGATTACCATGTTCACTGTAATTATAATGACCATTCAGCACTTGATCTTACGATCCCAAACGTTATAAGGCATGCGGAGGAGTTGAATTTACATACGATTGCAATTACCGAACATATCAGAAAGTCTTCAAATTGGCTCCCCGAATATTTGCGGGAAATAGAATCGTCCAGTAAGGATAGTTCAGTAAAAGTAATCCCAGGATTTGAAGCAAAAATCTTAGTGGATGGTTCTATTAACTGTCCTGAAGAATACAGCAAGAATTATTTTTTAATAGCAAGTTTTCATTCTCTCTATCATAACAAAAGCGTATGGTTAAATGCGTTAACAAATGCTATCGAAAATCCTAGCGTCGATGTTATCGGGCATATAGCTCCAGAAAATACATTTAGGATAGAACAGGCCGAAATTGAAGATTTGGCATCTTTAATAGTTAAAAACAAAAAAATAGTTGAGATTAATGCTAAATACCGCAGGCCTCCCCCGGAGTGGATTGTTCGATTCACGGAAAGGGGAGTAAAATTCCATTTGGGTAGCGATGCTCATCGTCTGGAGGATATAGGACAATTCGCAAAAATTTCGGACTTGATCTCGCTGGCCATCAATCAGGATTCGCATTAGTCCAGCTTACTAGTCGTTGAAAAAATAATGATAAAACGCTAAGCACCAAACAAATAATACTGAGCCAATGATTCTGTTACGACTTGATACTACGAATAATCTATCTTTTTTATATTTGACATTTTGATAAAAAGGTATTCCTGTGAAAAGCTTGTAATTACTTATTATAGTGTTTAACACAGAAACCTTCGTTGCAAGGGTGATCAGGCATAATAGCTACGAATGGTAATTTATATAGACGTCGGGATCGTATATGTTAGTGGGAGATCCGACGGCAACTGCAGCTATAGGGCGTACGCTTCAGGTGAGATCGCTATTTTCAAAATATGAAGTCGTCGGAGAACAAATCGTTTCAGACTTTGTATCTTCTATCCCTGAGAATTTTTCAGATGCTGTAAATATAATTTTGACACACGCAGAGGATGTCTCTACGAACGATTTTATCCTGAACAATCGACGTAAGTTGCAAATATTGATTGACAAGTTTCATAGAGAGGCGGGCACAATGACTGCCGGGGTTACGAACAAAATAAGATCATTAGTCGATCCAGAAACCCAAATTTTTGTGTCAATTCATCAACCAAACTTATTTGCATACGGGGGGGTGTTCAAAAAAATAGTGCTTCTCCAAACGCTCATGAGGGCAGTTGAAAAACGCACGTCACGTAACAAATTTGTTAATTTGTTTCTGATAGTAGATCATGATTTTATGGATGATGCATATATTCGTCTAGCAGAGCTACCGAGCATAAAGCACTCAGGTGGAAGACTGGAGCTGCGGATGCCAGTTAGCGAATCGAGAAGATGGCAGTTAGTATGCAATATGCCGTTGCCAGGCCGAACAATCCTGGATCGTTGGAGAATGCAGATTTATTCGTGGGTTCGAAGTTCGTTTTCATCGGTATATTCGAAATCGGATAGATCTATGATTTTAGATAACTTTGAGCACTTTTGGCGAAAAGTCGAAGAGTCGTACTCAAGATCCAAATCCTATTCAGATTTTAATTCTTTTTTAATATCAGAACTGGTTAATGCAGAATGGGGCTATGATACATTATTTGTAAGACTATCTGAGATGTCTACAGTTTTTGAAGATGGTTTTAAGTATTTGATTTCCAATTTTATGAAATATTCGAATGTGTTGAATAAAACCGAAAATATGTTCTTCCGATGTGGCGTAGATACAGGAGTCAGCCCGTCCTCATATCTGAACGCACCTTTGTGGGTTCACTGCCGATGCGGAAGTAAGGCTTCAGCAAGAGTGCGTGGGAACCAGCAAGAACAGATATCATTGGAAGGCACTTGTATGTCTTGCAAAAAGGCTATTGAGGTAATCCTCGGAAATCAGAATGACTTGACAATCCCAAAGGATATGCTTAATGGCTTGTCTCCTAGGGCAATCCCCATACTTCTGTTGCTTTCACGTGATCTTGGTATCACTTGCTATGCCTCAGGAACAGGGGGGAGTATGGGGTATACAATGGTCGGAGCTATGGTCTTCAAGGAGCTATCTATTAAAATGCCTGTTACCCTAGTCTGGGCTTCCACAGATGTCTACCGTGGCCTAGCTCAAGCAGAGGCTCTAGAACTCCTCCCATTATCAAAAGAAGCGGATATTTCTCATTATGTGGAGATCCTAAAACAAAAAAATTCAAACTTCAAAAGTAAAATAGATCCTTTGATAGCAGAGCGGGCAATTCTGATAAGAACTGGCGGATCACTCGATTCGGTACTATCGAATTTGTTTAGGCTAAAGCAAGGTCAACGAAAAATACGCCAACTTATAAAAGTTGCCGAGAAAGTAAAAAATGCAACAGAAACAAAGCCATCTATTATAGACTATGCAATCAATTTCGGCGTGGGTAATACCGAAATGCTATGGCGACGAAATTTGTTAAAGAATGATAGTTTATCAGCAGCGATAGCTATGTCACCATAACAAATGAATTTTCAGTGAATAATATAGGGTGTCTCCTATTATGAATGCAAAGGTACTGGTTACGGCCGTAGGTGGCATAGTCGCCCAGGGAATAATCAAATCATTGAAACTTGCTAACTTGTCTGAAAATGCCGTAGTGAAATACAGAATTACTGCTGGAGACATGAGCCCCCAGGCGGCTGGACTATACAGATGCGAGAATGGTATTTTGCTACCTTCGGCTACCTCCACCGATTACATTGCAAGTATTCTGAAAATTGTGAAAGACGAAGACATGGATGCGATTTATGTTGGATCAGATGAAGAGCTATTGGTAATCGGTAATTCGAAGCAACGAATCGAAAGCGAGAGCAGAGCGAAAGTGTTGTCGAGTCCGATAGACGTGCTAACTACTGCTAGGGATAAATGGAAAACCTTTCTCTTCCTAAAAGAAAATAATCTACCAGTCGCTGAATCTGCTCTGCCGGCAGACAATGAAAAGTTCGTGAAGGAATTCGGTTATCCTCTTGTTGTAAAGCCAAGGGAGGGTTATGGTTCGTTGTATTTTTATTTAGTACGCTGCAAATCTGAAATGCAGCAAGCCATTTCAAATATTCAAAAAGCAGGTTGGCATGCTCTGCTCCAAGAATACTTGAACGAGAATAATACTGAATATACTTCTGGCGTTACAATTGATAGATTCGGAAAATATGTGATGTCGTCCGTATCAATCCAGAAAACACTAAAGAACGGACAGACTTACAAAGCCTTTATTGATGATCATAAGGAAGTTCGAAGATCATCTGAAGAGGCAGCCTTGAAACTAGGTGGGAGAGGAGCAATAAACATACAGGCCAAACTTGTAGAGGATAAACCAAAAATATTTGAAATCAACCCACGTTTTTCAGCAACTTGTCCGATGCGTTCGGTGGCAGGAATAAACGAGCCAGATATCGTGTTCCGCAACACTATTCTGGGAGAAGAAATCAGAGTTAGAAGCTATCGGAGGTTAGTCTGCATGAGATATTGGAACGAGGTTTACACGGATTTTTCCACATATGAAAACCTAACCAGTACAGGTACCGTAGGATCTAACGATTCATTTACGTTGAATTATTTCTAAATGTTCAGATAATCCAAGCTGAAATTCATTGGTACGGCTTCTACCATTTGGAAACTTTGATTACTTCAAAAGCCTCAGCATATCTCGTATTATTTTGGTATCCCCTGTATGCAGATCGACCGATTATTGCCTCAACCCACAAGTGGCCGCAGCGGATTTTTTGTGAGTCAAAACAATCAAGAGCATTTGTCTTTATGTCCAGCGTTGCACTGATATCAACGTATAACTGAGGACGGAATGCGTTTTCAGTTATCCCTCCGGGTATAGTCGTTTCATACATGAATAAATTATTGAGGTCACGCGATGCGGCTATCACGGCCTTGGTAAGTGCTTGATGATCCTGATGAGAATCTCCTATCCATTGAGTAAAAACCACCTCGGGTTTGTGTCTATTGATAATCTCGTCTATCCTTGTTACGAAACGCCTACCAAAGATGATTTCGTCAGGTGCTAAATCCAGAAACTCAGGAGTTTTACATCCCATCACTTTCGCTGACATTGTTGATTCAATTCGCCGATTTTCTTTTCTGTCTATCTCGACAAAGTTCGGCAACGTAGCTACTACCAAATTTACGTCGTATCCCAGCGCACTTAGTTTTGCAATTGTTCCTCCCATGCCTATTTCTATGTCATCAGGGTGAGCACCAAAAGCTACTACCGACTGTTTTCTATTCACAATAGCGACCTCGATTATACAAATTTGTTTTTTGAGTATTATCTACTGTTGTTATTCGTGTACAGCCACCGCTATTGTCATCATGATTATTAATCCCCCCTCTAGCTTGTCGATATCCTCGATAATCTTGATCTACTTCCATAGCTGCTGCTAGTATTTTGCTATTCATAGACTTGGATGAGTGTAGAAACATCTTTGTATCTTTTGGTAGGCAATGACCTCCTATTCCTTCTCTTGGTTCTAAAATGTTGACATTCCATTTAGTATTTAGGGCA
>DASSIM010000056.1:0-2007 GCA_035691865.1 Candidatus Nitrosopolaris sp.
AATACAGTATTACTACTGGCAAGCTCTTAGGTGTTGTTGAAGACAAGGTGAAAACCACACTGATAGCTGTGATCTCAACACCGGCTGATAAGGGAACTTTGACTATTGAAATTCCAAGAAACGTACTTGACGACAAAGGGCAATCCAATGCTGACGCGAAATACACAGTGCATGTAGACGGTAAAGATGCAACTTTTAGAGAAACATCGAATAACCCGACTGCAAGAACCTTGGCAATCGATTTTACTAAAGACTCCAGATTAGTGGAAATTATAGGTACCCAAGCCACACAACAATAAACAACTGCTGGAGTATTTTCATCGTCTTCTTGATCGATAAAAATAGGCAGAGCAGTCTTGATCGATGTCTGACGGTTGGTTCTTACTGCTACGATGTAGGATAAAATCTCCCTTGATGTGAGAAACCTCGAGAGACATTATGGGTCAAGTCATGAATACAAACCAAAGGATGTTTGAAAACAGATGAATACGACTAAATATCAGCCAAGAAAAAGTTGCTTATGCCCGCAAACGAAAGAATAAATTTTCTGGTCCGGGAAATTGAGCTGGCGGACTTACAACAAGGCTTCTTTCAGGCTCTTTCGAACTTGGCAGAGCTGGGGAGAATTACTGAAGAGAATAAAAGGGCAGAGGATATTTTATTTGAAATCAAATCATCTCCTTTTTATAAAATTTTCGTTGCCGTCAAAGATGATGGCCAGATTATAGGATCAACTACCCTCTTGATCGAACAAAAGTTCATTCATGATGGAGGAAGGGTTGGGCATATCGAAGACGTTGCTACAAACAAGAAATACGAAGGAAAGGGTGTCGGTTCGGCATTAGTCCGCAGAGCTGTGGATTTTGCGAAAGAAAAGAATTGCTACAAAGTTATTCTTGATTGCTCTGAGAACAATGTACAGTTTTATAAAAGAATGGGTTTTAAGGAACATAATCTTTCAATGAGATATGATACGATTTGATTGTTCCATTTTCGTATTATAAAGACTGAAGAATAGATACGGGGCTGACTATGTGCGGCAACTGATTCTGCTTCACTTCATCCTCTGTAACGGGCGGCAAAAGTATAGGAATCATTATCCTCTAAATCCTTCTGGAACTGTTCTCTTATCAGTTTGCCATATACCGACAAATCACGCGCAAGCATTGTCAAACGCCTCGATAAAGTTACATTGATTATTTCGCCTTTTGCGCTAAAATCCTGTTCTCCATTAACTGAAATGCCGTAAGGCATACTCCATCCATAACACTGCCGTATAGCTGTACGCATCTGGTCCATGACAGTAAGGCCTTTTTCATGAGAGGTACAGAGATAACCGAATGTTTTGCCCGCAAATTCTTCCCAAAAATAGTCAAGAAAATTTTTCACCGTACCTGACATTGAGCCATGATAGTCAGGCGAGGCAAGTACTAGAGCGTCGGCCCATTTAACCATGCGAGAAGCTGTCTGGATGTTATTATCAACAGGTTCACCCGGTCCGACGGTCGGATTATATAAAGGTAATCTAGTTTCTCTCAAGTCCAAGATCTGTGTTTGAGCCCCGTATTTGTTTGTCGCAATATCCAGCAAACTTTTCAGTGCGCGTGTGCTCCGTGAATTCTGACGCAGGCTGCCGGCCACTCCCAAGACTTTGGTTCCAGTTGTTTGTCTATCATTCAAACCCGCTGATCGCCTTTTTACATCTGTCTGCGTGTTTGCAGCTCTCACGACGGACTAATTTACTACAGGTCTCGATTCTGGATTCATCCAAATATGCCCACCAAACTAAACTCTAGAGTGTCATGAAGTGCCTAGATGCATATAAAATGCATTTCTATCATTCGTAATGTTAGGCATAACTTATGTAAAAGGTTATTCGTTTGTGTGCTTTATTACAATTCCTCATTTGTTGTGGTCATTTTGACCGGAACCAGCCATCGGTCTTTGTCGTTTTTCCATCATACTCATATAGAACTACAGCGCAGCCCAAAGATGCTGGTTTTGGTT
>DASSIM010000057.1:0-9570 GCA_035691865.1 Candidatus Nitrosopolaris sp.
CTACTGTTTTCAAATCAGATGGTCGCAGTACCACCTCAATTTGAGGATCTGATTTTGGATTTACGTATCGCGAGGACATCGACTGAAGGGAAGGTGGAGAAAACAGCCGCTGCGCAGCTCGATCTATTTGATTGTCTTCGATCATGTAATAAACATTATCGATTTGAGTAACACATAGACAGCAGTTAGCAAAAAATCCCACAAACCTAGAATGATCATGAATCAATTTTGTTTGAAAGATTATCAACCAAACCACACAGTCAGATCTCCGTTTTTTTTCGCCTAGGGTATGAAGAACCACAACATACGACTTGATGCCAATAAAAAATTCTAGTAGAAACGTATTATATCGTATTGCTTCTAATTACCTATAATATTATACTTTGGGTCATCTTCATGTGCTCTCTTTAAGTACAGCAGTTGGAAATCCTTGGGTATATTCTAATTGTATGTTAAACAAAAACAATTGAGGTTTAATTGCTGCCAGCATTGTTGCTCCATCGTACTCAAATATTCTCAGATGCATGTCACTAACATTCATCATTACGTCTAAAGATCTAGAACTTGGCCTTGATATCATAATAAGTAAATCATTTGAAAGTCTGATAAGACGAGATAATTCTATTATGCTCTTAAGAATTGAGTGAATTTCGTTCTGGTATTCTAGTTCTACAAAGCTGTAGTCCAGGGTAACAATGCAGCCGATCGTTCCTTCTTTCAATTCCCTATAGACTTTTGTCCAATTTTTATAGGTATCAGCGAAAGTCTTTTCTGTTTTGGACACAAGATATGAAACTGTAGGAATAGCTTCGGTGCCACTTCCTCCACTAAATATTCTTAAATATTTTCTAATTTTATCATCGTCAGCATGAGGAATAATATATTTAGAAACTGCCGATGCGTATTGATCTGAAGCGGGTATAACCATTGCAGGATTACCTTGTGAGATGAAGTTAAGTACTAATGGTGCGAGAATAGGCACAAATACAAATCTATCTACCTCTTCTCCTATGTCTATCGAGATGATGCTCCCTTCCTTAAAACCACCATTCAATCGCTGATCTAGGGCAATGCTTCCTGTAGAGTAATATCCCGCATTATGAGTGACAGCAACAAAATGTTTTGCTTCATCAACGCTAGTTTTATGTGATAGCTTCGAAAATGTTCTGAACCTACCTCCTTCCAGGGTAAAGGGTACTTTTGCTCTTGATATATGTGTGCCTTTCAGCTTTTGTATCTCCATTTCTCTAAGGCGATAGGATTTGTAGAAGTGCTGTGTTAGAAGAATAACTCCATCTACGAGATACTCTATCGTAGAGTTACTCAAATCTTCTGTTAAAAAGATGATAAAGCCTTCGTTTCTATCAATCAAGGAAGTCAGCATTTTCTCTGCCCTTATTCTTGTAGCAGCATCGACTTCCTTTGTTATACCATCCCAAACATCGAGTATCACAAAGGGCTTGGCTCTTTCATTTAAGGATACAAACGGATCTTCAATCTTGGTAGTAAGATTTGTAATAGAATTAATGATGCCCATTATTGTAAATGAAGGATCCGCAAGCATGAAATCTGTACCAGTTATTGATATAACATTCTGCGTTTTGACGAAATTCTTTACCCAGGGAAATCTATTAAAAAGGGCTTGTTCGGATGTCTTGCGAGAAATAAATACCACATCGAATTTATCACTATGGTTTTTGGCTAATTCAAAGCATAGAGTGGCCTTCCCTGTTCCAGATTTTCCTTTTATAAGCAAAGACCTGTTTCCAATTTTTAGAAACTTATGTAGATCGTCTAGCCCCTGATCTAGCTTGAGCGCATCCGTCAATTTATTGATGCCAATCCATCTTCCTTAATATTAAACATATATGCTAAGGAAGTCAAATACCGAAAAGAAGAAGTTTTTTGATTCTTGAGTTAGAAGATTATATTAGAATTAGCGTGTCACTTATTGGAACCGCTCTTACCTTATCTTCTTCGTCCTCATTTATATCCTAAAGCATTTTAGTTATTACTCTTCGATAGATATATTGCATAGCTCTCTTTTGTCTCATGCAATATGAATGATTCAGCTTGCTGGAACTTCTTCTTAAGGTTCGGATTAATGTTGTTGAAGACTTTATCTCCAATTACGATTTGATTTGACTTGGCTTTTCCCATGATCTTCGCAGCCCTACTTATTACATGACCTAGAAGATCTGGATCCGATCCAAGGACGACAATTTGGTTTTCTCCTGCATCAACTGCTATCCTAATTTTTAGTTTGGGATATCTGTTTTCGAAAAGAACCACATTGATTGATTCCTCGATCATCCGTAGCAGATTAAAGGCACAATTGACAGCATTTTCACAGGCGTTCTGAATATCGGGGTCATTGGGAAAATATCCAATTGCTGCATCTCCTGCATACTTCAAAACGTAACCGTTGTGCTTGGATATCATTATTGAAGTCTCCTGGGAAAACATTTTAACAAGTTTAGCCAATTGTTCTGGTGAGATAATTGCAGACAAGGCTGTAGAACCCACTAAATCTATATACAGGATCGCCATCACTTCTGTCTTATTTTTGCTTTGTAACAAAAATCTACGTGATAGATATGCTATGAAGATTTGAGAGTAAGAGTCTCTATCTAGGGAGTCTATTTGTTTAAAATTTACTGCTAGCCTGCGTCGACTTTTATCAAAGAAGGCATTCAGCTTAATATCCGAGAGGGAATCAGCTTGATGTTTAATCTCTTCAAATAAAAGAATAAGTACACGTTCTGGAATAAAGACTTTTTCAACTTTATCATAATACCCCCTCTGTCCCGCAATTACTTGCTCTTCGAACCTATCTTGATCAGTCAGGGTCTTGTAATCGGTTTCTTGTTCTAATTGGTCATTGTCCATTTAGAGTAGCTTTGTTTAACCTTGGACCATTAGATAAACCCATGACCCAGAAAAGCTCAGAAGTAATAAAAGCACGACTATCATTTTTCATAATGTGGAAGTTTAATAACATCAATTCTAGATAATTAGTTACCTTTGCAGCACTTAACTTAGCGGCAGATTGTGCAATATTGATCGCCTATGGTATACTCTAAAATTTGCCATAGAGAAATAGAAAACGAATCGTATGAATTTCATTTTTTGGCTTGGCATTACCACGAAAACGAGACTCGGAGAAAATGATTGCAGGTGCGATCTTACTCGTTTCACCAGCAATCCGTTGTATCGCAGTGCTAACCAGAGATTAGGACTGTAAACTATTTTCATTAGTAACCATTTCCAGTCACTTCCTCGGCCCAGCAGGTTTTTCATTCCAGTGATGCGCTGAGTTGCAGTGCAAACCATCTAGACATTTACAAACCGTGAAATATAGACGCATTATGGCGGTGTTAATTAAGCACAGCGACGAAGAACTAGATTATACTCAGAAATTCCTTTGCACATTATATTCCATGACAAACGGCTTGTTAAGGAACAAAGAGATTTGACTGACTATTAGAATATCCCAGTATACGTCCACGCGGAATTTCAAATTAACTCATTCGCACCTTTTACGGGAATAGTAATGCGGTGTACCGCGATGGTACAGGGAGAAAAATATGTCGCAGTATCGGATTTAAGAAATTATTACTTGGAAGTGTTACATCACATGTTGTAACGTATGCACATTGTCCAGTTATGGCGGTAAAATAAATAAATTGCAGCAGTATTATAACTTATTAAGATCGAAATTGTACCATGCTAAATATAAAATCTCTTTCTGCGGTTGCAATGTTCCATCTAGTATCGAAGTCATTAGTATCACTTCGCCTTTTATGTAGTAGTTTCCTATTGAATCTGGTCCAGGTGGGTTGACGAAGTCTGATGTCAGTGTTTTTGGATCGTTGTTTGCAAAGTCACTTGCATTAGAAGGCACCATTATAATTCTGTCACTTGCTGTCTGTATTATCCTATCCGCATCAAACAACGCTAGTGTGCACTGATAGCAATAGAGTAGCGTAGAAAACTGGAAAATTCTAATTTTCTTTTTTTATCAATTACCCTTAAGTAATCGTTTCCGACATTATTCAAGATGCATCTTGACGACAAGATAAAATTATAAGGCTTTCAAATCTGACTATCTAATTTGACTAATCTTTCTGCTTCGGGACCAACGATGGTTATTTTGTCATGACGTTTCGTTAATTTCTTTTGTCCAGTCTGTTGGCCAACTCTCCCCAGATTGTATGGGTAAGCGATATAGGGGGAAGTAATCAAAGCAAAACTAGACGTTTTGAAGGATATTTTAGGAGAATATCCAGGCCAGCAAGAATAAATGGCGCTAGCAGTGATAGATGAACTATGTATGGAAAAGACTTTGATAGCGGTCAGAGTTCCCAGTTTCTGAAGTAGGCGGACGTCAGATAGATAAGCGTAAGAGATGTGTGTTTTGTGGCAATTTAGCCACGCATGTAGCTGTCTTTAACGTAGAAAGGGGCGTCACTTGTCGAAAGATACTGTAGTGTATGTATCAAAGGACTGAAGTATTGTAGTGGTTTATTTGGTGAATACAATACAATAATAGCAGTAGCTGTTCCAACTATAGAAAGTCAAGTTCCGTTTGCAAAGTATCCAAGCAATTACCTTATCCTTGTCTTGAAAAGACGCCCAGCGCAGAGAGAACAAATGTATTGGTTGTTTTTTACAAGTGCCCAACTATGTTCGTCAACAAAACGGCTCAGTCTGTTATTGCAAATGACGCAACGTTTGTTTATAGTAGCAGTTTACAACTTACTTTAAATCTTCAGCGACTGCAGTATCAAGGTCGTAGTAAATCTTTCTGCCTCCAGGTAGTTGCGGTTTTGATTTATGCTTGTTAGGATCCTTGTAATGGACATTTACCTTATCAATATTTGCAACAACGATTACTTCCTCCATAGCCTTGTTACCCTCATTATCTATCGCAGTCCATGAAAATAGATATGAATCCATTTTAGCGTGAACTTCCTTGATACCATACCTCCCATCCTTTAGTGTTTGCGTCTGTTGTCTTCCTCGAAAGGGCAGATGTATCTAGAAAATGCGAATGTACGTCAATCTGCCACGTACTAGAGCACTGTGCAAGAGAACGCTATACAAGTACGTCCATATTCATCCTTATGCTGTACAAAACTATGATAAATGCCACAATTAACCTGTAGATAATCTAGCCATTCTGTCCTTCAAGCTGCTGTATCCTAGACACTATCTTATTCATCAGGTCTAACACACTTAGTACCCAACCTGCGCTTTCAGGTACTTGAGGAGCTTTACTCTGTAGGTTTTATGCCATTCATCAAACCAGTCACCCAAATTACTGTCTTTTTGTAATTTCATTTTTTAATACATAACCGGGATATAGGAGAATCTTTCAGCTTGTAGATGTTGGTATTAAATGGTGTTTAGTACCATTAAAAGACAGCAAGTTGAAAAATTTCGATTAAATGGACCACCAATAAAGTCACAGATTCATAAAAATAGAATAACCTCAATAAAATCAGCACCATTGGATCATCAAATTTGGTTCAAAATGGAATGTATACTAGTAGGTTAGATAGGAGGTAATAAATAGACATGAAATTTTTCATCAATTTATACTTATTCGTATATTTCACTCAGCAATTTAGTTTTTGGGTACATTAAATCAAACAGTGTGGGTCATTGCCTTAAAATCTTTACATAGTAGAATCAGGTATTAGAATAGATAGACAGAGGAATGATAATGTCGTATCTTCTAGGATTGAAAACTACCGAGAGCAAACCGTTTCCCAGTGAGGTTGGTCGTTAATGAAGAATAAAATTGCAGTAATCGGAATCCTAACAGTAGTAGCAATACTATCGGCGCCTTTTCCATCGGCGATGACGCAACAATCAGTAGTGCAGTACACGAACGACCGTGATGAGGCGATAATATTAGTGACTTGGTATTTTATATGAAACTTATATCGGATATTCAGATAAAAAATGCCGCTCCACATATTTTTAGACGACCATTTTTATTTGTTGAGACAAATGCACGGATGCTGGAAATAGCAACCTTTCTTGCAATCGGTCCTCAAATCTATGTGGATGGATTTGTAGTAGTAAGTGATAATGATAAAGGACAAAGAACAAGGCCTGTAGGTAGGATTGGGTGTAAACATATTATCTCCAACATCCTAGACTCAGATTATCCAGACTGGTTAGAGACAAAAGCATCACAAATAATGGATACTACTGTGGGAGCTTGCGAAGCGGATTCTATGTTGAGCAGTGCGTTAGAAGTTTTTGATAAAACAAGATTTGCGTTTGCTCCAATAGTAGCGAATAGAGATAACGAGAAAAATGGAGAAATAGGCAGCAGCTCATTGGTAGTTACGGCAGCACTCACAATAAGAGATATTCTACCGCTAATTGCAAAAGCTAATATCACTATACCGATAAAAAAAATCTCTTCTCCGTTAGTATCTGTAGATGGTAATACTAGCATTACGAATGCATTAAGCTACATGTTACGTACTGGTATTAGAAATATAGGAATAAATGAGGATGTATCCATTCATGACAATGCTAATGGGGATAGTGTCGCCCTATCCAAAAGGCTGGAAAATCCAAAGTAGTTCGTATTATAAATGATAGAAAGATACTAGAGTTTCTATTTAGTCATAAGGGGAGGGAGACTCTACGCAAGAATGGTACTACAGGCTTACGAGACATCAATATGATTAATCACTTGGATATGATATCGATAGCTCAGGTTAAATCCAGTACTACCATAAGCAAGGCAGCAGAAATTTTGATGGATATATGCACTCCGTGCTTGATATCGGAAGGGAGTAAAGGAGAAGAAATTGATCATTACATAGTGACTCCCTGGGATGTTGTGATGAAAACGTTGAAATCAGAAAGTACGCCGATCATTGCCAATTAGGTGACTCTAGCTCATTTCAAAACTGCTGCTATAATTATCTACATAGCCTTAATCTTGGGCGTATAGGTCAATGTAGATGATGAAACATTATAAAATTTGAGAGAAATAGGTGATATGTACGTCTTACCTGACCGCGTCAATCTGCAGCCGATTTACGCTAAAATGAGAATGTTTTAGACGATTTTATCGACTCGAGATATGTCTTCATTTACCTAGGAGCGACATCGTTTGCCATCTTAAGCATCTTGTGGTATAACTGCATTCTGGATAATACTAGGTCATAGTCAAGAGATACATAATTCAAATAGGATTCAATGAATCTATTGGCCATTCCAATTATGGGCATCATGTATTCCTTGCTTATGATACCCTTATTTGCGTACTCCTCTGGCATGTCTTTGTTGTGATTATAATCATGCTCCACGTAGTGTTATTTTAAGAACAGAGGCGAAAATGGGTTGTAAAAACATCTGCACAAGATGCAAGGCAACTAAACTTAGAAGTAGTTCCTATGCACAAGGTTACAAAAGATATTCTATGTGCGAGATTTTCATAGAATGGGATGGTACAAGATGTCCATGCTGTGATCTAGTACTGAGGACAGTCGCCCATCAGAAGACAAAAGAGTTCCGACCTTGCATGTAAAGAAATTTGAATGGCTTTTGGACACGGATAGCTGACACCAATTTACATGAGTTCTGCAACAAACAATAATAACCACGACGTAACGGCGGTGGGCAAGAAAATAAACGCTAGTGCATCACTTGTAATAATCGATAATCAAACCAAAACGAAAACACCATCATCACCATCCTCATCTTCTTGCTGATACAATTATATCGTTTCTCTTCTCTAATTACATAACAATTTCATCTGGCCTTTTCTTGCTTTAAACAAAATTATCCCTGATCTGTATTTTTCTCTTCTATTGGTGAGAGAATTCATTTTTTGAATATTATCAATTAAATAATCTGTTAGATTGAAAATCCGTTTTTCAATATGTATTATTTTAATTTTGGAAATGTATCGAACTGCGGCATTTAGTGCGAGTATATTGGGAAAATGAGGTGTAGCAAGCCCAAATCTTGTTGCTGTATTCGACATATTGATTCTTGTGTTATTATCAAAATTTTCTGTTCTTTTTTGACCTAATTGACTAAAAAATGACGGCTTATAGTTTTCTAAATCCTTCAGGTATTTCCTTTCTATGTAAATAACACCAACTCCAAAGCACGATAGCATCCATTTATGTCCGTTTGAAGCCATAAAATCAATTCCAAAATCCTTAACGTTGAAATATAATGCTCCAAGCGATTGTGTAGGATTCACTACAAAATAAAGACCTTTTTCTTTTGTCAGCCTGCCGAGTTCTTTTGGATCTTGTCTGAAACCAGTGGAATACTGCACATGACTGGTGACCAATGTTTTTGTTTTACTATTGTGGTCGACCATCTTTGTAATATCTTCTATTTGTACCTTATTACCTTCTTTACCTTTACGAATTTAACATTATCTTTATGTTTATTGAGCCAAGGCAGATTAGAAAATGGAAATTCTAATTCATTTGATATTACAATTCCTTTATTTGACAGCATATGAGAAATTATATTCGTAGACAAGAGCCGGTGTTTTCCGATCAATTGATGCCTGAGATACTTGCTAGTAAGGTCTGGTCTTTCTGCACACATTCCATCAAGACCTCTCTTATCAGTCGGAATGCCTTGACGATCTTGGGGTTTGCAATGTTGTAGTAGACGTTCAAGCCGTCCTTTCTTGCTGCAACAACGCCTCTGTCTAAGAACGGATAAGTGTTGAGAGAGATGTGCTTGCCTTATGTCCAGCTTCTTTGCTAGAGTTCCGACTCATTCATCTTGCAATTCGCTTATGATTCTAAGCCTTACAGGATTCGATAAGGTTTTGCATACTTCTGAATGCAGTTCAAAAAGCCTTTCCTGTTTCATAGTACCCCCACCACTACAATTGTTCTAAATGTCATCATTAGAATGTCAGCACCCTGTCCGACTCTAGAACCAGATTTAGCATGTCCTTCATAGTAGAGATAGGACATACCTCAAACTGCATGTTACGCGACTTGATGCAAGTGCGGCAAGCAAGCATACTTCCGCGAAGCTGGTTCAGCTTGTCGAGCTGTCCTTTCACGTTGAATTTCTCGCTCTTGATATTATCGATTTCAACAGCCGCTCCGAGAAGAAAGATTTTCACGTGATGACTTTCTAGAATGGCAGTATTTGCAAACCTTAAGGCGTTCCACACTACTTCGGGGTCAGTGCTGCTGATGATAATTCCTATATTCATTTAATTACACCAACCTCCCGATGACGCCATGTTGCTGGCTACTATCTCGGCCTGACCAAATGCACATATTATATGTAGACATAGACCCTTGTGGGATAATTGATGTGCTCCTCGTGTGGGGTATAGACCAGGTAATCCCTAAAGTCAATATCTTTTTGAGTAGTATTGTCATCCTCACTGCTTCCCGACAATAGTGGTATTATTATATAAGTTGTTAAAAAAAGTAGTCTATCCTTGTTGTTAGAATATATTGAGTAGGATACATCAATTTTCAAAATTAGATTTGAAATTTGGAGAATTTAAAGTAGGGCAGACATTCAAATCGCGTATTGTTATTG
>DASSIM010000058.1:0-5298 GCA_035691865.1 Candidatus Nitrosopolaris sp.
ACATAGACAAAAATGTGCCAGGTGGACAAAATGCAACGATTGTGTTTAAAGCAAACTATCAAGGTATTTTTCAATATTATTGTAAGTATCATCTTCCAACAATGCAAGGACAGCTTATTGTCCAAGCATAATTAGAAAAAATAACGCATTGCGCTAGACCCAGTCATCAGAAGCATCTTTGGGATGGTACATGTATTTCCTCAAATCTTTGCATAGCACCACAGTAGCAGATTATGATATTTTATAGAATGTATTGATTAGCGCAATAATTCCGAACGCATTACAGACTAGTATTGAAAACGCTAGTCCATTTGTAACCACAATTGGTGTAGGTTTCTTTGTAGGTGTTTTGATTGGCTATGCTTTAAAGAAAGTTGTCCTACAAAACGACACACTAGTGTTGCGGGTTCGGTGGTATGAGAGACAAATTTGACCAAATTTCGCAACCCGACGTGGCAGTACATTGATAATAGTGATAGATGAGCGGAGCCTCCCGCTTCATTTACCCCTCGATATCTATTTTACCATAAATCACTGCAATTTAGGTAGCGAACTGCGAATTAAGACAACCTTGATAGTGATAAAACAATTCAACTCTAGACAAGAAGATATGTCAATTAATTGGACATAATCAAGTTTTTATTTCGACTACCTCAAAAGGGCAACGGGTATGCAAAATACTTTGGTCCCCAAACAATTATGCAGACTAATTCTGATAAGATAAATTGTAGACAGGGGAACGTTCTTGATGGAGTAGACAGACAAGCAAAATTTACAGTATTATCAATATGCGAAAAAGCGATTGGTATTGTCCGTGGTATGACAGGTACTAAACAAGGCCACGGGGTTTACCAGTTCGACCTTGTTGTACAAAAGCGAAGAGATCTTCAGAATTTATTAATAGAAGTAAAAATCGGAGACAGGAGATTATGAGAAAACTCAAACAAACGCACGCAAACAGTACTTAACTTCTCTCACCCTTGATATGTGTTATATTATAGTGGCGCATCTCCTGAATGTCATTAAAGAACGGCGTTACTACTTCAAAGAATGGCTTAAACTCTAAACGCGATATTAAGATAATAATTACCTAGATGGAATAAGAAAATGAAATTAATGTTATAAGAAATGGAGGAAGGTATTGGCTATGCGTCATGTTATTCACACAATCATAACAAATACCAATTAGCGCTGTTGGAACTCATCATATTCATGATGTTTTAGGTAGTACCCATATTTGACCCACCATGTTTGGCAGGCGCTGAGGGGAATAGTAATTTATTGTTCCCAGTTTTTCGGCTACGAAGGACAATGTGTGGATTTGTCCCCTACTCACAGAAAAGCTTCCAACACCATCAACTTTAATGACATAATGTGCACCCTGCACGTCTGCGAAATGAAGTGTGACATTGTCACCTTGGTGAACAATTATGGTCGATGGTTCGAAGGTAAATGCTCTAAACTTCCAGGCACCTGTTTTGTCTGGCGGTGTCAATACAAATCCTCCTCCAGCAGGGATAGTCGAGTTTGGATACTTCTCTGGTGGCGCAGGATCCGGGCCGGTTGGAATTCCATTTGTGTTAGCAAAACCATCAAGATGTACTGTCTTTATCCAGAATGTTCTTGCAACTGGTGCTGTTACATTATAGCTGCTCTGTCCTATCGCTTTCTGGGCAATTTGGGTCTGTAAGCCAAATATCAGAACAGCAGATGCAACTACTGCCACAATAGTGGCCGCCACTATTATTCTTGAAGGTCTAGTCATTTTTGTTGTTGTTGTTCTTGTAGGTTTTGTTTTTTTGTTTTCATTCAATTTTTTTCGTCAGGAGTCTGTTAGCTTCGTATAATTATAAGCATGGATACAAATTCCAAGTGTGGATTCCAACTTTGGATTCCAAAACTGGAATTAAGCAGCCTACTTTTATTGTAGTTTGGTGGTACAAGAAATAGATTTAATTGATATCGACACACATTCTGATAAAGACACGTAAGGGCCAAATATCTGAATTACTTGCTATAGCCGCTATGACCTTATTATTGATCCATATTGCAGATGGATCTATGGAACGGATTAGTAAACATGGATTTTTACCAGTGAGTATAGACAAGATGCCATTTGGTATATCTAACTTTGGTATATCATCAATAATCTTGTTCTTCTTAGCATTTGGGGTCGATATACGAGGAAAAAACACATCAAACGTAACAACAACTCTCCTTATAGTGGGTGGTGCACTTATCGGAACAACCGTGTTAGGAGTATCAGTGATGGATAGAGGCGGATGGGTAGCAACATTTTTGACAGTAAGTATAATAGGATACGTGATAATGGGGTCAGCTGTACTGAGAGCGATACAACAGTGGACGTTTACATCCAAAATTGTTAGAAATAGAAGAACAGTTTGAGGAATTGCAAAACAAGTATCTGGAATATCTTTCGAAACTTGACGCGGACGTTATTAATGATCTATTAACTCGGCCCCCCCCAGAAACAATTAGTGCTTGAAATTTTATTTAGTAACTAAATTATTGCTTTCTAGGTAAGAAGAGAGATGAGATCGATTCAGGAATGACTAATTTGATTCTTTTGCTGGACGCTCAAGTTTCACAATAATACTTCTACATCATATTAACTTAAGGTATCTTAGTATTTCATCGCCTACTTGCGCCTGAGTTTTATTTTCAGAGCCAACAACTATTTCTTGCACACCGGCCCTTTCTTGGAAAATATTCTCGTTTTGGCGTTGTTCGAATTCATGATAGTATTTGTTGCACCGATCCTTCTGCTTATTGATAGGATGACGTTCCGGATTATTATCATTTTTACACCTCTCGTAACAGAGGCCCATATTCGCATGCAATACAACTGAAAGTATTATGTAATTACGATCTTTGAATTTGGCGATCCATTGTTGGGGTTGCTCAGTGTGTGAATTACCGTAATACATCATACCTATTACATATTCAAACGTCAGGCAGTTGCGAAGATCGTCATTAAATTTATCCTCATTGATTCCCGTAATATCTAAATCCAAAGAGCAGGTCCTCTCTGTCCGTAATCTTTTCCTTAAATAGGCACATACTGTCGATTTTCCTGACCCTGCCGGACCTCTAAGAATAATCAAATGGCTCAAGTGACAAAGTAGACGGAGGGCCATTAGTTATTCTATGGCAAAATGCAATTTGTACTCCTCGTGTGTGGTAGCAATTTCGATAGTAACCTATGACTCATTTGAGTCGTGAGACGTGCTATATTTTTAAAGTTACTTCAATCTTCCTCTTTTAAATACCATGATATTTTTTCCATAATTTTCTTCGAATCTTGCTCTTTTAAATTGTAATTTAAATTTGTAGGAACCTCTCCAATAGGATGTATTAGTTCAAAATTATGAATTGTTGTTTCCATTGACTCCGCTTCCTCAGATGAAAATAAATCTAATGAATATGTTATAGGAATCATACCAGGGATATTTCAAGGCATATTATACGATTTTCGGTCATCTCTAGCAGAAGTGTTTGTAACTTATCTATGATTTTTTCATAGCGTTTGAGAACGTGTTTAGAATAAGGAATAATAACAATATCTCTCACAGGGTCTGGACCATCTGCCACCAAATTGAAAACCTCAAAGATACTGAGAGGTCCAGATGGTGGAGTCTTTTGAACTGCATTACTAAATATTGATATGCCTGCATGTTTGAATCTTTTGTAAATAGGATGGCTTGCTTTGCTGAACCTTTCTATGTCATGTAACATAAGTCTTACATTCAAACAGCCAACCAGAATTATCTATGGTTGGTGGGTAGAAGGGACCCTGCCATGATGTATAGCTCCAACCAGAGCAGCCTACGTAATATTGCAATGAATTAGTGCCTATCTCTTATAATTTACCTTGATCTATTTGAATTAGCATATACAAAATTATTGGAATCTCGAAGTAATCAATCATTTTTCTTTAGTGGGCTTTCTCCACAGATCATAAGGCATGAACCCGCTCGTTGCGGAATGAGGGATAGGGTAATCAGTATGGTTTCGTCAGAAATAGCACTGATCACCTCAGCGCGTGTATTGGCCAATTTGATTTGATTTATCACTATTAAATACGATTTTGTGTCAACATATTCCGATTTATTCTCGGAAGAATGGTCTCTGCAATACAAATCATAAATGCATTATCTACTGGGAAATCTTTAGTAGTCTTTGACTTAATCGCTGTAGAGGGAGGGGACAAGAAAAGTATTATCGATATCCTACGGCTTTCGCCTAAGCAATACAATTCAGCAATCTCCACCTTGAGAAAGTCTGGTCTGGTAGAAAAAATCAATGGAAGATATATTATTACTTTGTTTGGCGAAGTGGTACACGAAGCTCGGCAGTTGATCGAATCGGGTGTCAAGGATTACTGGCAGCTTAAGGCGATTGATGCCATTTGGCGTGTGCTTCCAAAAGAAGAACGCGATAACACAATCAAAGCCCTAATAGAAAATCAACAGATCAGAGGATTACTAATTAGGAGTGGCCGCCGCTAAAAAATAAATTGCGTCTGAAAAAAACGAAATGCATAATTTGCCAATGGAAAGCGCGGCTTATCACGTGATTGAGGACATTCAACACTATTACAAATTGGCAGGTATGAAAAATGAATTGTATAGCCAAGCATGAAAATATTTGCAATGAACCATGATGTATAGCTCTAGCCGGAGCATCCTACGTAAAATTGCAATGCGTGCCTACATATTTCTTACGCTATCTTGAAATATTTGAATTAAGATAGTCTTTTAGCTATTTTCATTATCGCGCGCTTTATACCGCCATGATTTAATTCAAGAATTCAATTAATATTCTCAGTTGGCAATTTCATCAGCCATGCGAAGTTGAGCTGGCCCAAGCGTATTGGGGAAATAATTTGCTTAAAAATTGAAATCATCATTAATAACGCATTTCTCCAAATGAAGGAGTCGGCTCTAACAAATCGGAGAATATTAGGCCGATTAAAGTAGACCACCGTTCTCAATACCATTATTTCTAGGCGTTCTAATGATCAATTATGGAAGTAAATAATTTGCTTAAAAATTGAAATCGTTGTTCTCAATACGATTATTTTCTAGGACTTTTTATTGATCGAATATGGTCTTAATAGGATTTTCAGACACGCTCAGTATGGCACAATCGATTGGAATAGTAGGAACAATGGTATTGACACTCTATTTCTCCAAAAGACAAATACGTGCACTATCGAGTGACACGGAAACGAGGGTTCTAAACGACTTGGACGAGAAATTCCATAATATGGCAACG
>DASSIM010000059.1:0-38655 GCA_035691865.1 Candidatus Nitrosopolaris sp.
ATAGTGAAATCCATACAGGTCCAAATAACCAGCCTGGAGGACTAAAATCTGGTTTTATCAATGTAGAATACCAAGTTGATAATGTTGAAGCAGTAAATACTGATCCAATTATCCCTGCAAATTCACAAACACTTATTGAAAGAACAAATTTGAAGATTTTATTATACATTTATGTAACAATGTAGTTTCGCGTATGTCTTCATTTATTCCTTTCAATTTGACATTTGTTTTCGTCAGCCTAAAAACTGGCGGCAAATCTATCAAGATAGAAAGATTAGTACAAGATATTCCAAGGAGTATTATTATATTGCTAGTGATTCTTTAGTGATTTTTGGTGTTTATAGTTAGTTAAATCAACGCAAATGAACATTTGATATGTTCTCATTTGATAGTTGATATGTTCTCATGTTAAAGCATTTTTCAGTTTCAGATAGGCTGATGGTCACACCGACGGTCGTCTCAGACCATTACCGCGGGGTTGCTCAACTAACCTGTCTTTAGATTGAGGCTAATGGGATAGGATTTGATAGGAAATCAAATATACTGAGTGATAATATCTATAATAGTCGTTTTTAGTTGTAAACTCCAAATAATATACTAAGTTAGTTTAGTCAACCTCATTACTCCGTCATAAGTAAATATACTGTTCCTAACCACTTAACCGGTATTATGTAAATAAGATTTTTGCTCTATGATGACAGCCCAAAGCCTTCTATTCCAAATTCATTTGATGATACCTTGATTTCCTTTTCTAGAACAAGGCACTTAATATCATTCAATGCATTCCTTAATATTTCCATTCATTTTTAGAAAATAGGAAGTACTGAATTATCATCATTATTTTTATTATCATTCAATCCGTCAGTCTCATAATTAGGGAGCACATGTCAAAAGTCATCACCAAGGTGTTCTGTTCTGCTAGCCGCACCTATTCACTGTCGGATGGCTGTAGCCAGTTAGCACATCGAGCTACAGAAATGTCGAGTGAGATATATTGAGATTCTCTTTGAATATTGCCTTCATTACTAGAGATTCAAATATTGGATGTTTATAGTAAGATTTCTCTTAATTGAATTCTAAGGTATTTATACTGAATTTTTTACTGTGCGATAGTTATATTTTTATACTCTGTCGTTTACAAGCACAAATCTGACATGTTAAACAAAAAAAGACATATTATGAAAAGTCCGATGTCCAGATCGAATTGCGAAATATGTCTTTGGTCATTTGGAACCAAATCTGAGTTAGATGTTCACAATTACTTGGAGCACCTAATAATAAACGGTGTACAGCCGAGTAGAATCGTAGAGAGTGTTCAAGTTATTACTAGCGGCTAAGCCCAATATGTGACCGTTAAAGTCTTTCAGAAATATAGTTGACCTCTAAATAGGTATTTTTAAAGCCTTAGGTTATTGCATGGAAGATAAAGTCAAATCAATTTTCGGTATCAGCGCCCAATCCTACCAATTGTACAATAATACATGAATTTAGTGAATGGATTTAGTTTATCTCTGACAATTAGGAAATTCGACTATAATGTGAAATTTGCTTCCCGACAGCAGCTAGTGAAATTTATTATAAACGCATTGGAAAACAAATATTTCCTAATATCGACGAAATGTGCATTATTTAGAAGCCTATTGAAAAAGACTGTTAATAAAACGTAAAGTCACAGACACGGCGCAACAGAGAGGGTGTAGATGCTTTTACGTGAAGCATACGGCCGGTATCTGTTGACCTTTCACAAGGTAAGTGATTTCTAGGCAGCCATATACGGAGTTACTATTACTAAGCAAGCGTTAACATCAATATTTCGATGGAAATCTTGACAAGATGATATTGCATCAGGTTGCGTTACAGGATTTATGGATTAGCTCTACTCCTAAATCACTTTATTATCTACTCACAATGATTCCAGACCAGTTCAATCAGTCCTTATCCTAGAGCCACAAAAATATAAGATATTGCTACGAATTATAGGAGATTGTGACAGGCGAAAAATTCTCTGTTATAGTTATCATTACACTTTTGGAATATCCTTTAATCACCAACTTTTTGCACAAATAACAACTATGCAATTCAAAGAATATGAAGAACAATGTGACAGGTTCTCAATACAAGTACCCAAGGATTGGCAATACAGTATAATCACATCAAACAATATTCGGTCGGACAAATTCTTAATTCTTACTGATTCGGAAATTCAAGGCACAAGATAACAAATGTGGGGTATTTGTCTGCGAGGTTCCAAGTCTTGAAATGATATAGTCCAATTCCACTTACTTACACTATACCGAATAAAGTCATTTCTAATATACAATCTACATGGCGAGTTTGTGTAAAGTAGAAGTTCATTGGAAAACAAAGTTAACGATTCAATTTGGATACTCATAAACATATTCTAGCGATTATCGTGTCGAGTAGGTCATCTATATATTCTTCATTATAGCTCCTCAAACATTTCATAATACCCATTTGCAATTTTATCTCTAAAGCTTTCTTCATATTTGAATAATACCTCTTTCACTAGATTACTATTCACAATGCTATAAAGCTGGTATTCCTGACCATAACTAATTGATATCATACCAGCTTCTGAGAGCCTCTTTAGGTGCCAAGATACTGTAGATGGTGCTTTCTTAATATGTTCAACGATTTCTCCAAATGTGCAAAGATCATATCCGAGTATAAAATATACTATTTTTCTTGCAACACTATTCCTTACAGATCCTAGTATATGTGACTCATCTGTTGAAATGTTGAGAGGGTAATATCTGGTTCTTCTCCCATCATGCCTGTCGACCTTTACTTTATGCAACTTTTCAAAGATCTTTAGATGATATTCAAGTGTTCCGTTGGTTAAACCAGTTGACCTCAAAAGCTCTTTGTATCTTATACCTGGGGTTTTTGCGATTTGTTCTAGAATTATGGCTTTGGTATCGACTGTTGTGGTGATGGATTGGCTAATTCTATCAGAAGCTGTGTTCATATCTATTTTTCCACTTTTAATTATCGGATTGGAGGTGGTGTTGCGACAACCATGACAGCATCGATTGTATTTCCATAGACAACAAATGATCCGTCACCTGTCTAGTGCAGACTAAAATTGCTTTCCCTTCCATGAATCAGAATTGATCTAGAGGATATTAAGAACTTAACTGAGTAAGTTAACATTGTTAACTCACAGGGTCAGCCACATTAATTCGATGCTATTCTCATATTCGCTCACTACACAAGGACTAAAGATGAGATCCAGTATCAAAGAATAATATCATTTCTAATAATCAACTAATTCTTTCTTGAATGCAGACAACAACGACATATACGTTCACTACAGAATCTAGGGCGTTTAAGATACCCGTAGCAAATCGCATACATATACATACTACTTGTTTTATTCGTACATTCGTCGAATATCTCATATTATTTTTATAATTAGAATTGTTGCATACCTTACTAATAGTCCTGGAATTCCTATGCATCTAAGCAAAAGAAGTAGAGATTGCTGAACTAACAAAGATTATTGAAAACACAGACAGGTACTTGCAATTAGCATTTGCTGGAGCTCTATCTATACTGTCAAGCTAATAACATATACTTTCCAGAATTACGCGATGCACTAAATACAAAATGGAATATCAACATTTTAGAACCAAGAGGTGGGGAATAGGAGGACACTGCCTTCCAAAAGATCAAAGGTGTTTCTGGAATCATCCAACCTCAAGCTTTTAAAAGCAGCAATTGAAGTGGATAAACGCTACAGTGAATTCAGATCCAGATTCGAAAAAGACATTAATCTTAGCACAACACGACTTTGACGCCTTTTTCAATCCCAAGGAGAGCTGCAAGAATCGAAATGACCTGCAAGATGCTATCAAACCTCGCGCCAATATGACATCTCAAGTCGATGGAACTAGCACAAGCACGGAAGAACGATTTTGGAAAAGAATTTTGATCATAGTTGATCATGACTAATCCGAATAATGACGATGACAATCATTTTCACGTTCGTTCCAAAATAAATTGTCGATACAGTATTGTAGGCACATAGTTAACTAATTGGCACCAGTGTTACGACATAGATCAGTGTTAATATTGCTTATCGAAGTCATGAGAAATACCAACATTGTATCCTAGTTATATCGGATATAGGAATTTTTCGTTTTATCGGCACGACTAAAAAAGACAATTTTCCATGACTCTCAATTCCGGTCGTCGACTCTAGACTATTATAAAGCATAAACATATTCTATTATGATCAATATGTTAATTAATTCGTAAATTGAATTTAAAAGCGAATTTAAGCCTACCAAGTTTTATCAATCTGCATTTCGAGAATATCGTGTAGGTGAAAACCTCAATCATAGCATAAAAATAGAATAAAAAGAAGAGAAGTAAATATGCAACCAATGAACTTTCAGCCACAACTTTTCGGCTTAGCCGTAAACTATCTTTGCTGCATATACTTCTATTCCGAATGCGGCGGTCTATCTAGACTATTCTACGTAATGGACTTATAACGATGTTTTTATCGGACTCTAATAGTTGGGACCAGCTGCGGCTGAAGACGTTGGACTTTTTGGCACTGCAGAAGATGAGGACGTTGTATTACCACCTGTCATATTCCCGCTTGTTGCATTACCACTAGCATTAATCTTGTTCCCTGATGTCGCGTTCTGTGCGAATGCGGATATCGTAGAAAAGTTTAGTGCCGCTATCATACTCACAGCCACTATGGCTGCTACCATCAAGCCTCCAATTTTGTGAGTTTTTTCCATTGCGTACTTTTATAGGACGTATTTTATTTATAGATTGGTACCATTATATTTATAATAGAAATATTTAGTTACTCCAATCCCAATATCTTTTGTTTTTCAAATCTGAAGTCATTTCGGACAGAATTCTTCCTCAGCCTATATCGAATTAATTAGCATTTCAAAATGCAAACAATTTTGTTTGGACATTGCTGTAATTATCGCAATTACTTTGTAAATAAGTAATATATAAATCTAAAATGTCATAATGCCTATATTGATTTTCTTCTACATTTCACTGAATAGTTCTATCTTGACCAGTTGTTTTGTTTAATTGAAAGTCTGGAAATGCCTTCTGAACTCGTCGAAAAAATATGAATACGAAAAAATATTTCAACTAGTCGAGTCGGATAAGGGAATTAGTTCGTACTTTAGACGGCAAAGATGTCAAGGGGGTTTACGAATTATTAAAGCCAACGATTACTAATAACCATCGTATAACAACACAGGAGTTTAGACTCAATCCAACTTCACATTGGTGAAATTAGAGTGACTCATTTTTGTACTACAAGTCATGAAAATGACCATTGTCATTGGAAAATTGCGCTTACATCATCTGAAAATGACATCTAGGGGAAAACAGCCACTGCTGGATCTACAATTTATATATAATTAAATGTGAGAATATCTTTGACAGCATTCAACAACGGCTCAGGTGAATTTGGTTCCTTGGGCCGTAAATGTGTTTATAATTTCGCATGAATTTGGATGGTTGCGTAATGAAGAGTCGTCTTTTCAAGAACCTGTTTGACCGGTGCAAAATTGTGTGACAACTATTATTATGATTTTTATTTAACCGAGGCTTTGTAGATTATAAATATATGTTTGTAATGTATAATCGGATTTGCAGCAGGTATAAAGACAGGCATTAATAATATCTCATAGTCTATGAAGCGTTCGAAATCCTTTCACGCTGAGAATTGCAGAAACAGTAATGGTAGCAGTAACAGTAATGGTAGCAGTAACAAAGAAGCCATAGAAATCGATAAACTAACAAAACGTTTTGGAAATTTTACAGCTGTAGATGACCTCTCCTTAGTGGTGAGATACGGTGAAATCTTTGGTTTGCTTGGTCCGAATGGATCCGGAAAGACCACAACTATCAATATTGTCAGCGGCCTGTCCAAACCTACTTCTGGTCAAGTCATAGTACTTGGCCATGATATTATGAAAGATACCAGCGTAGTATACGCAGCTCTTGGAGCTGTACCACAGGAGACGGCCCTATATGAGGAACTTAGTGCTTGGACAAACATGTCGCTCCACGCCGATCTGTATGGTGTGCGAGGCCCTGATCGTAACCGGCGTATCACAGGAATGCTCAATCTAGTTCAACTATTTGACCGCCGTTCCAGTCGCGTGAGTACCTTTTCCGGCGGCATGAAACGTCGCCTGGCTCTCGCACGAGCATTGCTTCATGATCCTCAGCTACTGTACCTTGATGAGCCAACATTAGGGGTAGATGTACAAAGCCGTCGGGCTATTTGGGACTATATTCTCGATCTCAAGCAGAAAGGCAAGACTATTCTACTAACAACCAACTATCTTGAGGAGGCCAATGCTCTATGTGATAGAATTGCTATTATAGATCATGGGAAGCTAGTTGCCTTGGATACACCCATAAACTTGAAACGAAGATATGGTGATACCGTTATGGAGATTGAAACGGAATCATCTGTGTCATCACAAGTTTTGGAACAGCTCCGTAACATTACTGGCATAACGGGAGTAGCTCAGAACGGCACTATACTAAAGGTATCGATAGGTGGGAATGATCTTTCCGCAACAGGGAAGATCATCACACTTGCAACCCAAGAGAGTAACGTCAGGAGAATCGCCCAAAGAGAACCAAATCTGGAGGAAATATTTTTGAGTTTGACCGGGAGTGGCTTAAGAGATTAGGTGAGAGATAGGGAAGATGCATATATCGAAGATGTCTCCTGTAACCAATCCCATCCGTGTTATTTGGGCAATGGCTTTGAAGGATATCCAAAGCTCTTTAACTGAACGAGCCTTTATGCTAACAAGTATTATTATCCCTATTAACTTCCTGCTGCTTTTTCTTCTGTTTGCTCTGACAGGTGGTCTAGCTCCGACCGCAATAGTTCTTAAAGAAAATGGCCCATATGCCCAACAATTGGTGTCAGCGATGGAGCACTCTCATTCTTTTATCATCCGACAAACCACAGCTTCTGATGCGCAGAACCTGATGCAAAAAGGCCAAATTGTGGCAATAGTAACAGTGCCTGCTAACTTTGACTCTGCTTTGAATCTTGGTGAACAAATTGAATTACCGGTCGTGGTCAATAACCTAGATGTAGACTTTACAAACGACATACGCAGAGCGATGCCACTGGCAATAACTTCATTCTACGCGAATGCTTTCCCAAATCTGGTCGTTGTTAAAGTTCATGAATTCGATACGTACCCACAAGATACAGGCTATGTTCAGTATTTAGTGGTCAGCCTAATGGTTGTTAGTGTAATGCTCGGTGGACTGCTTCAAGCAGGATCAAACGCAGCAAGAGAATATGAGAAAGGGACAATCAAGGAGTTAATGCTTGCACCGGCTAGTCCCTGGGCTATTCAGGTTGGAAAGATTCTGGGTGCTCTCATCCTCAATTCGCTTCCCGTTGTTGTTGTCATAATAGTGATTGTATTTTTGATTGGTGTCTTGCCAGTACACTGGGATGAGCTACTTGGCTATGTCTTGTTACTCATGATGACATTTGTAGCTGCAGGAGCCCTCATTGGTACTCTGGTCCGTAGGCGTCAAGCTGTCATCCCGCTTAGCATCGGCCTGTCAGTCCCAGTCTTTTTCATAAGTGGAGCATTCGGTCCAGCTATCTGGGGGGATCCAATCACAGCAGCCGTAGCCCAGTTACAACCAGTTTATTATGGGATTGCAGTCTTTCAGCATGCATTTCATAATTTTGTAACCACATCTACAGGTCCTAGAGTTGATGGAATCATTTTGGTAGGATTTGCTGCAGTCATGGTGGCATTGAGTGCTATTGCACTAGGTAGTAGTAGAGGAAGAGGAGTTGCACATTGACTAGGGTGATTATTAATAGATCCTCGCTTATCCCTGTCTTGGCCATCGTGCGAAAGGATATTGGAGTTTGGTTACGACAACCAACTTCAATTGCTGCTACTGTTCTTCCAGCTATTGCGTTTATGATTATCCTGTATTTCGGTGCTCAGGCAGTAGGACGCAACCCAGTGGCGCTAGTTGTGCAGGATAACGGTCCTCTTGCACAGAAACTCGTCAACATTCTCACTCATTCTGATGCCTTTAGGATCGCTATGATTAGTGCAACGCCGGAGAAGGCTGAAGAAGCATTGAAGCAACTCAAAGTTGCAGCGGTCATATCAATCCCGAATACCTTTGACGCTGCTTATAATGCTCAAAAGTCAGACCCCGTTACCATTCACATCAACAATCTAAACCTTGATTTTACAAACGATCTGCGCCGTTCGCTTCCAGCTGCCATTACCGAGTTCTATGCTGATAAGGCGGACAGTAATGGAAACACTAGTCCGATCCAGATCCTTGTCAAAGAAACAGATTTGAGAAAGCAGGACATAGATCTACTTAGATTTGAGCTCGTACCAATTCTAGTACTTCTTTTGACCACAGCAGGCATCGTAAATGCAGGACTGGCCACTGCTAGAGAGTGGGAGGATTCTACTATCAAGGAACTTCTTCTAGCGCCCATTTCTAAGACGAGTCTCATAGTCGGTAAGTTGCTATCAGGCTGGTTTACCACGCTACTTATAGCAGCTGTCGTGCTTGTGGTAGGTGCAGCATCGGGTTATTTGAGACCTGAAGATCCAATTTACTGGATTTCTACTCTAGTAATTGTACTCTTAATCGCACTGGCTAGTGCTGGGCTGGGAGTAGCTATAGGGGCTTCTGCACGCCGATTCCAGAGGGTTACAGCAATAGGTATACCTCTATCTATTGATCTTTTTTTCCTTAGTGGTGGGATCACAGTCGCAGCCTTTCTTCCAACGTGGCTGCAGACTATTGCTCATTTTGTTCCTACATTCTATGGTACACAGGCGCTGCAGACGGCCATATTTTATCATTCTACACAAGACCTAGCACTGGACTTGTCTGTACTTGCAGGAACGTCCCTTGTATCTGGAACGCTTGGTGTATTGTCGTTACGGAGAAGCATGCTTGCATGAGGAAATCATAATTATAGTCTCTCTTGAGGACATCATTAAAAGATGTATGACGTAATCACAATCAGTCTAGGTAATCTTCCGTCGCAAAATTTTTTATTTGGTCTGAAACTCTCGTATTAACATAGCTCTTTTATTCTATAGACAATTATTGTGTGAATGTGCTAACTCTAATATGATAACATGACAACGGGCTTTTTTTAAGGTAGTCGGAATGTATTGCAGCAATTGCAATCCTATTGTGGAAAAACAACTCGAAGATGAATGAAGAACGGTGGTATTGACTACATGGTAGATAGTGTCTTCCTCGTAGGTAAACACTCTGAATCACATATCACAATTGCTTAGCGGTCTGTGATGCAGCAATGTTAATTGGTTCCCACACAGGTGACGCTGGTGGAACATAGCATGCATCATAGCTTGCCAGATCTTTTATGTCTGCTTTAAGCAAGAGAGCTAGTGCGATTAAATCAATTCTCTCTTTTACACCCTCACCTCCAATAATTTGTGAACCTAATACTCTTCGAGTCCTTCTATCAGCAACAATTTTTATCCAAATCGGTTTATTGCCAGGATAGTAACCAGCCCTTGTTATACTTTCTATTACCTCTTCAACAGGATCAAAACCTTCTCTTAATGCTTCTTCGCTAGTTAATCCGGTTTTGCCAATAAATAAATCAAATACCTTGGTTATAGCACTTCCTGCAATTCCTCTAAACATTGCATTTCCACCAGCTGCATTTTCTCCTGCAACCCGTCCTTGTTTATTAGCGGTTGTACCCAAAGGAAGATACATGTCTTTATTTGTAATGTAGTTTCTAGCAGTTGCACAATCCCCGGCCGCAAATATATCCGGAATACTGGTTCTCATCTGCGCGTCTACTTTAATAGCATTAGCGTATCCTAGCTCTATTCCTGTATCACTTGCGATTTCAGAGTTAGGTCTAACTCCAGTTCCAAGAAGTATGAAATCACTATCAATTTCACGTTTAGTGTTGGTCTTTATGCCCTGGACGTCCCCATCTCTACTAAGGATTTCTTCTACACGTTCGCCTAGTATAATTTTCACGCCGTTAGCTTCCAACTCGCTTTCAACAATCTTGGACATATTTTTATCAAGAATAGTAGGAAGAATATGATTTGCCATTTCTATTACTGTTACATCCATCATATTTCCTCTCCTTCCTGTTTGGCCTCTCTTCTTAAATGCCTCTGCCATCTCAAGGCCAATAAGACCTGCACCGGCAATTATACACGAATGAGCGTGTTTTGTTATTGTAGAATCATTAAATTTTACTCCATCCCCATAATTTCTTATAAAAAAGACGCCATTTTGATTAACCCCTTTGATATTAGGAATTACTGCCCTTGCTCCTGTCGCCACTATCAAGGAATCATAATCAATTATTGTTTCATTACTGCCTCGTAAATCTGTCATATACACTTGTTTTCTAAATCTATCTATTTTGTATGCACGTGTATTTACAATTATATCTATGTCATATTTGCTTTTGAAAACATCTGGAGGCCTTTCTATCAGTTCTTCAAAATTACTTATTATACCCTCTATAACATAAGGTATACCACATGCACCATAAGAAACAACACTCTCTTCTTGAATTATCTTCACGTCTGCTTCGGGATCAAATCTTCTAGCTTTTGAAGCTGCACTGGTTCCTGCTGCAACACCCCCGATAACCACTATTCTTTTCTTCTTGTTGGTAGACAATTTTGCAGCTTTCGATTAAGGATCTCTATTATATCAACTGTGTTTTCTGTCTTCAAGTGCAATACAATAAAACCTTATTAGCTATCTTTTATCTGATTGTAACGGTTCTGAACATTATGTTGATGTGGGATCAGGAATACCGATCGCTTCTACAAATCTCTTTCGTTTGAGATGAGACCATAAGTCGGTTCCCAACCTGATTACCAACAAAATTACGGGGATATGCGGCCATTCTCTCAGTTCTTACTCTACCAAACCCTTGGAATGTTGACTGTGAACATCTTCCTAATGATAGAACCCGATCCACCGAGATGCAACTTCAGTTCACGCACTAGCACCTAAATGGGTTACTTGATCTCTTGGGTTTCGGTCAAAGAGGTTTATCTACCAAAAAAATGATATGTAGTTCTAAATTATCTTTTATCCATTCCAATTCGTTTGACATAACTATGAAATAGCAGACGCGAATACCAATCGGCTTTAACATATCTAGTCATTCTTAGAGGGACTCTATACTCCTAGCGTTTAGTAATATGGTACAATTAATAGAGAAAAACGGTTCATCAACACATTGAATAGAAAAGAAGAAGGATCAAGTTTTTAGATGCATATAGACTATATAAGATAACAATACGTTGAACGAAAGAGGTTGGAGTATTGGAATTGTGCAAATGAAGTTGTCCGATAGCATAACTAAAAATGTAGATAAGATTTTAAGACACATAAATTATGCATATAAGAAACGGATATTTCTTTTATGTTTTCCTGAATGCGCTTTGTCAGGTTACATAACGGATCACAGTAAGACAAAATTTGAAAGTATAAAACACAGTATTTCAAATTTGCAAATTGCATCAAATAAATCTGGTGTATCGTTACTAGTAGGCACGCCTTGGTATTCTAACAACAAAATCTACAATAGCGCTGCGCTTATACGACCTCATGCAGCTATCAGATTGTATCACAAAAACAATCTTACTGAATATGACAAGAAATATTTTTCTAAAGGTAGTAGTACTCTTTCATTTAGAATAAATGGGATAAGCTGTGGAGTACTTATTTGTAGGGATCAAAACGATCCTTCCTTAGCGATGAAATACAAGAATGCAAACATATTGTTTTATTTGTCATCCCACTATTATAGTAAAGATGAAGCAATAATAAAGAATAGAAAAAATAAAGCATTTCCAATAGTTAGGGCGATAGAAAATAAAATATACGTTGCAAAAGCAGATGCCGTTGGCGAACAAAATGGGCAAATATGTATTGGTAGCTCAATGGTAGTTACTCCAAAAGGATATGTAATCGCAGAAGCCCAAAGGCACAAAGAGGAAATATTAGAATTCAATCTTTAGTGTGACGATTTTGAAAGCACTCATTTCTACGAGAATTTCCTTTTTATTATTATTCTTATACTTATTGTTATTACTTATTCGCTTAACCTTTTTTGTTTCCTGTCCTAATAAATCGGTGAAAGAAGCGGATTTTATGGTTTTACTAAATCTTAATTTGGCAACGGTTCTTTTCCTCCCTTCAGTCTCATAGATCCTAACAAGTATGGCAGGTGTTGGTGATTTTGAATCACTACTCATTTTTAGGTTGCTGAGAAGAATATTTTCAGGCTCTAATTCCAAAAATGAAAAGCAACCAAGTTGGTTATTTGCATTTTGATGGTAGGTACTAGCAGCAGTAGAATTCGCAGAATTTCGATCTTTTAACTGCGTGTTGTAATTGTATTTGTTGTCATTAAAATTTGTATTGACAACTTGTACGGATATTAAAGGCATATTTACTTCCATGGCTCTTCTATAAGAACGAGCCTCCCTCCAACTACTGTCGTGTGCTAACACTGAATACTTGAATGAGTATGGTCTCATCTCGGCGGCATCAGGTGTCGGAATACATGGGCCCATTATGCCATCTGATGATAGAACCATAACACTTCGTAACAATGTCAAATAAATCGAACCGTCCCGAATTTCGTGCGATGGAATACCGGTGTGTAATATACTTACACCGTGACTATCATCTGAATAATCTATCCATTCTAGAGATGGAAATATGCCGCTTGGTTGTTCGTTCCAATTCTTAGCATTTTTCGGGGCATAAAACAAATTTGTCTTTCTTTTTACAGCACCAAATTGTGTCCCTGACCAGTAGTTATTAGCACCCGATACGGATGTATCAAATTTTACTCTAATCCTTGAGTGGGGATGTTTATCATAGATATGAGTTACAAAATCGATTCTCGATAATTGATTGTATATTATTATTTCCTTTTTTATATCTATATAATCATGTCTATATAAAAGAGGTTTTAGTTTGTCATTCAATCTATATGGCCAACGCAATGCATAGTATTTACTCTTCAAAGTAATGTAGGAACGTAGATTTCCCTTATTGATCTTAATGTTATCAGCCTTAAATGAGCCGTATTTTACTCCTTCTCCTGTTTCTGATTTTAACAAACCTAAATTAGCTCTATGGTAGTAAAGGTCACCTAATTCTTCTTCTAAGAGAAGTTCATTTCCTCTAAAATATAGCTTATTACCTTTAGATACAGAGACAATAGCATTATCAGGATCTACCTTTATTTCAAATTCGTTATTTGAGAAAGTTGTTGTATGGGTAAGGTGCGATTCATTGTTTCCGTGTGGGCTATTACCTATAATTGCCTTTTCTGCCTCGATAATTTCAAACGTTTTAAACCCTAATGCGGGAACGGTAGTGATAAATCCTATCCTTATACTTTTTATGCTACCATCGTCATGAAAAGACTGGTCCAGTATTTCTATAGGTGTGACATCAAAATCTCGGAGAATATTTTTTGTTCCTTCTTCTAATGTTTGTGCCGCTGATGCTATTTTTGATGATCTTGGGCTTGATATAGTAGATGACAATGATTTTATATTCGAAATTTTTTTAACTCTTTTTCCTTTTTGAAATTTCAATGTAACCTCGGTCCAATCCTTAACAATCCACGGTAGAGAATTAAATATAATAAAATCTGATTTATCATTATTGTTATCCACGATTGCTTTTACGAAGTTACCAAGACAATCAGAAATAGATCTCTTTAGGCCAGTCTCGAGTTTATCAAATGTTTCTTTTATTTCGTTATAGACTTCATCGATTCCAGTACCTGGTAACGCATCATGCATAGCAATAAAAAGGAGATTCTTCCAATATTCCTCCATAGAGTTTGGATAGGACGCAGGAGCCGAGGATGATGACGACATTGGCTGCGAAGTGGATAAACATGATGAGTTAGTAGTACTATTATCGCCATTATTAGTAGCCATTTCTAGGTATGAAATAGCACTCCATCTTTCTAACACTAGTAATAAATTTTCATATTCCTTCGTCCTTTGCTTTATCCACATCCTTGACGAAGTACAATCAGGAAAGACCTCTGATACTCTTCCAGAATACATTTCGCCTCGTCTGACTTTGAATTCAATGTTTTCTTTCTCTAACGCCTCAAAAAATTCCAAAGCTGTAGCCATAGTTATTTTAGCATCGTACTTGTTGCCTTGACGGTTCCATCGTGTAATCATATCGGAAGTTTCTGGTTGTGGCAGTGTAACGCCACTTCCAGATGGCATTAATATCTTGTTTGAAGCTGCATATTTTTTTAGTTGTTTGTATGATTCTTCTAACTTGGTTAAGTCGAGTCCAGCTCTATATCCCAAAGGCATCCAATGGCATAAAACACGTGAGCTATCAATTCCCTGCCACCAAAATTCTGATGGTTTAGGTTTGTCGACGCCTCTTCTAAATGCAAAATATTTGTAACCACACCCACGTAAGATCTGTGGCCATTGAGCATTAAATCCAAATTCATCTGCTCCCCAGGAAACTACTACATCTCGACCGAATTTTTCTTTAACATATTTTTTGCCTTCCTCTATTTCTCTTATCAAAACTTCGCCATGTGGTAGCATTACGTCACACAACAGATATTGTCCGCCTCCCATCTCAATTTTTCCTTCTTTGACTAATGTTTGTATATCTAAAAAAAGCTGCTGGTGATTGCGCTCGACTTCTTCTAAGAGAAAAGTTTGCTCTATCAAAAATTTATAGTTTGTATTTTTGATTAAATCTACGGCCTGTTTTAGAATTAATTCGATATTGATATAATAATAATCATTTTTGTTAAAAACCCAAACAGCATCATAATGAGTATGGGGAACCAGATATATTGTTGAACCAGTCAACTTAATTCATCTCCAAAATTTATTCAGTTATGAAGATGCCGTAGTCTGCTCCATCAAACCTGCAAGAAAACCTTCCACTACTTATCATACCAACATAAAATATTGACAACATTGCTATTATTTAGTTTCAAGTAGCACAGTACTCAAGCCATCCGCCTTCATTATTTTCGTAATAGCTTAAAGGCATGGTTCCAATTACCAGTTCTAAAGTACCGCATTATCCACAGAAACGCAAGTGGTTCCAGAAACTTATCTCCCTCTATTCCTCCTATATCTATTGTTTCCCAGCCAAATTTTGTGAGGATATTATCTGTCACAGTCTTCTTGGCTTGGCCATCATTTCCGCATATAAACATTTGTAGTCGGACCGCCAGGAAAATCTGGATGTATAAAGTGGGGATTCCCATTATATTGAATGCATTTACGACTTTTGAATCCGGTACCATGCGTTGAACAGTCTCGCCAGCAGAGTCTGTATGACCTATTGCTGGTCTTGGTGGCATTCCTTTTGAAAAATCGATGGATTGGTGACATCAACCACAACGTTGACAGCAAAATTCTCAGGATAAGCCATTCTTTTAGCGTCAAGAATTCCAGCCCACGGAGTTGCAATAACATCTAGCTTGCCAAATGATGCTGCTTCTGCAAAAGTTCCGGATGATACTTTTGCCTTGTCATGTTTAGCCATCCATTCAGTTATTTTCGCTTGATGTGGATTTCGTGAGGCGAAAATTCCAATTTTCATCTAATCCTTCTTCTCCTTCTGATTTATCTGAGGAATTGTCGTATATGAATAATTGTTACTATTTTTGTTAATATCTATCATCTCATCAGCACAATATATGACGAGAACTGTGTAGGAAAGTCAAATGACATCGTATAACTCGTATCTTTCCATTCTGTCTTAACGAAAAATGTTGCTTTTGAATTATCCGGTTTCTCAATTAGAATATTCATTGAACTACCGAGTCACAAAGTGTTTACCCATTAAGACTAGTACCATTCATAAACAAATAGACTGTGGATGGTGTTGGATAAACATTCCTCCCATATAGTATTATCATACCAGCGTGCGGTTATACGCTTCAATCTTTGCGTTATTTCGGGGGGTTGAAAAGATCAAGATGAGAATCATGAAGGACCTCATATCTTTACGGGATTCGCTCGATCATGAAATGAAGAAAAGGTTCATGATGAGCACACCATTATATTGAGCTGCGTCGAATTAGCCGAGTCGGTTATGTTTGTCTTGCCTCATGCACGAATTGGTATCTCAGTTAGTCACCCAGATAATCTTCGGACTGATATCGTGCCAACGAAATAATTAGTGTTTATTTTCGCTGCTCTCGTTCGATCCATGGTCGCGGATCGAAAATCACCCTCATCGAACTTATTTTCCCATCATCGACATGACACCAGGTGCATACAAACATTGTTGCAGGGGGCGACCCAAAATTCAGTTCGTGGAGTACACAAACATCTTGCCCATCCGTGAAAACCTTCTTGATCTCCATTTTCGGTAGGTCTAAGTGCTCCAAATATTTGAAGTATGGATCAGCTCCGTCAAACGATCCAATAGACCCGACATATGATATGTTATCGCTCACGTAGCTTCTAGCAGATTTGAAGTCTTTGCGATCCAGAGTCGCTAAATACTCCAACACCAGTTCCTTTGCATTCATTGCATGACAATCATGTAGCATTGGATTTAAAATCTCGTTAGGTTCAACTTTTGATTTAGGGAAATTCATATTACATAGGCCAGACGCGAACAATTTACTGGACTCGAAAGACTTTCAGTTGCTTGTGAACCTCTACGGAAGTGCACGTCAGAGCTACGAATCTCTAGGGAAGCGAGTTTCCCTCTCAGCTCCAGCTGTTAGGAACCGGCTGAACCGGTTAAGGAGCAACGGTGTCCTCCAAGGATTCATGTTAATGATAGATTCGAGCGTATTTGACCGCGATGATCTCCTTTTATTCTTTCATGGCGACTTTCCACGCAAGTCGGTTCTAGCTGCGTTCAGAGCGCCGGACATATCTTGGGTAGCTTGGAAAGTAGATGGACGAATTACCCTGCGCCTATGGACAAAAAATGGGCTTAAGGCCACAGATAATCTCGTCAAGATATTGGGCGTCAAACCCTCAATGCAAGCTTTAACGCCACGCAAGAGGAGAACATCGCTTTCCATCACAGACCTGTCAATAATGGATGCTCTGGTAGATGACCCCAAAATTCTATTTGGTGGACTCGTGAAAAACACTGGTCTAAGTCCAAAGACTGTACGCACACACCTTAATCTACTCTTAGAGACAAAAACGATTTTCATTGACCCTGTTCTCGGTGCACTGACAGATTCCGGTGAACTAATATACCCACTGGTAGTTGGCGGGAGGGTAAGCATAGATGAGGTACAAAAAATAATGGGCGAGTCCGCCGAAACACACCATACCCTTGAGCCGCCTATGAAAAATCTGCTTTGCAGAACAAGCTCTTTGGCGGACGTGATAGCAAAGACCCGCGCGCTGGAGAAAGTTCAGGGAGTTAAATATGTCACCATATCCCTGAACCAGGAAGTTCTGGTCTCTACAGGCCTAAGGCACTCCCTAATCAGGGAGGAAATTAGGATGTTGGACAAGGATACGGGGACATAGCACTGTGGTAACTGGAGCCACACACAGGGCTCAACGAGTAATCAAATTGTCTTAAGAAAATGGCGGGGATGCAGTAATTAATTTTTCCCATCCTTGATGTGTGTCGTGCTATAGTGGCGCAATCCTGAATATCATTAAAGAATGGTTTCACTGTCTCAAACAGTGGCCTAAACTCTGGACTAGTGCGAAATGCCTTAATATGACCTTCTTCAGAATTCCACTCAATAAAGGAGAGATGAGTCTTTCCGAAACTATTTCTCTTGGTCATATTCTCAGATGCATCAATAGATCTTACATACAAGTCGTCAACTTTTGTTACTGCTCTAAAAGTCTCGTCTTTCTATAGACGAATTGCAAATTCATTCTTCTCTTTATTAGCTCTTATTTGGTTTGAACCCTTATCTTTTTAATGTTTCGAGCAGTTGTACTAATTCGGTTGGAGCTGTAATCATTACATCATGTCCTTTCATTAATTCATGATAATCCCAATCTGTCGGTGACTTTTGAGCCTTAAATAGGGCATTTCCAAATTCACTACAACAAATGTAACTTTTAGGAAGTCTTTCGGCTTTTGGATTGGTTATTCTCAATGCTTGGTCATGAGTATGCCAAGGCATAGGACATAATCTGGAATTCATCCAGATTATATCATCGGGATTTGTCACGCCGAATTCTTCTGGCTTATATAATGCGACTAACCATTCCTTACCATGATCTTTTAGTGCTCTTTCAGATAGATTATATACACTTTTGGTTTCTAGACCAGATATTATATCGAATGCACTTTTGTTGTCTTGTGGTATATACGCATCAAGATAAACAAGGCGTCTAATTCTCTCAGGAACTTTCTGTGCTATGCCTCCAATAACTAATCCTCCATAACTATGACCCACTAATATTACTTTATTGAGATTTTCATACTCCAGTACTTGGACTATGTCAAGTATGTGGGTATCTAATCCGATATCTCTGGATGCCAAATGGCTTCGCTCGCCCAAGCCAGTAAGAGTTGGCGTATACACTTCGTTATTTTCTTTGGTCAGTAAGGGAATTATCTTTTTCCAGCACCATCCACCGTGACTTGATCCATGAATTAGGACAAAAGTTGCCATTTCTTCAGACTAATAATAGACTAAGCGTTTGAATATCTTTCGGTTAATGACCATGATCTTTGACAATATTAAATCAGGAGTTACTTACCAAGATATTATCACCCCATTTAGTTTCTCAGCTTTATATGCAAGAAATATGGATATGACGTTTTGATTTTGATTTCGATCGTCTGAACTCAAATACAATATTCACCTATATGAAATTTAACTTATATGCTACTTAAGATTTTAGATAGGCTTAAACTTAAAGTGGCTTATTCGCGGCTTTCTATCTATTGCGGTATTGGGTAAAATGGTTTTCTTAGCGCACACTCCGCCCACCATCCACAACGATTGAAGTGCAGGTAACATAATCCTACTTGTCACTAGCCAAATAGACCGCGGCGTTGGCGATATCAATCGGGTCACCCATCCGACCAGCCGGAATAACCATCAGGGTTTGTTTTAACATAGTTTCGTTCTCTTCAATCATCTTGATCATGCCTGTCTTGATGGCACCTGGACAGATACAATTCACATTGATTTTCTTTGGTGCAAATTCTAGAGCCAAGGCTCTGGTCATCGCAATACTTCCACCTTTGGATGCGCGGTACGGGGAGAGGTTCTCGTAGCCAATAATACCCGCGATGACCTCCGTGTTTACGCTTTTACCTTGACCTTTTTTCTCAACAGTTGACAAGACCTCCGGTGTTACAGAAAGGGGCCTTCAAGGTTGGTGTTAATCACTGGATTCCATTCCTTGTAGCTCGTCTCCGAAATTGGGCTTTGGCGTACGATGCAGGCATTATTGATCAAAATGTCGATCGTACCGAAAGCATCTAGCGTTTTTGCAACCAGATTCTTGACTGACTGTGTGTTGGAGATATTGCAATGGATGAACACAGCATTCTCGCCGGCGGCATCAGCGGCAGCTTTGTAGGATTCATTGATATCACCAAAGACGACCTTGGCACCTATGTGGGTATATGAAAGTGTCACCTATCTAAGTACTACACCTAGTTCTCAAGTGTTACGGTAGATGCAGAAGATATAGACAGAGCATACATAATCGGCATTTCAAAAGAAGGTGAACACGACCTATGGAACGACCCATGGAAGAGGTTTAATTGCTGAAAATCCTGGGAATTCACCAGGTTAGATAGCTAGCGGATTAATGTCCGTGTCAGGTACAACATATAAGATATGCAATTAACGTGCCAGCGTTCTCAACTTTTCCTGCTTTTATCATGTGTTTTAATTCCTTAACAGATACAATTTCGACATTTCTAATATCCTCGACACTATCACGTTCATATTCACCTTTAACCAGATTTCTCCCTCTGAAGATATGAATAAACTGTCTTGATAGATTGACTGATGGATTGTATGTATAAACCTCTTGTATTTCTCTAGCATGATAGCCTGTTTCTTCTAATAGCTCACGTGTAGCTGTTTTCTCAGGGTCTTCATTGTTCTCCATATGCCCGGCAGGAAATTCAAGTAATACTTTACGCAGAGGGTGTCTATATTGTCTTATCATAACTAAGGTATCTTTGTCTATAAAAGGAACAATAACAGCAACGTCTGGAGTTCTATACCAAGTATAGAGTGTGGTCTTACCAGGTCTTACTTCGACCTTATCTTCATACAACTCAATCCAACGATTCTGGAAAAGGAGTTCACTATGCATTATTTTCCAATCTGAGGCCATGTTAATTATTTATGGAACTTGAACGTTTTTATTATTATTCATACGATTATGCCAATTGTTTTCCCGAAAGTGATAATTATGCTTCATTGCGCTAACCAAGTAGCTTTGAAGTTGTTCGAATGCGTTAGTGCTTAGAATTGCAGTCATTTGTGTACTTATCCAACTGTCTCTCCCGTATCTCCTTTAACATCCTGCGGTCACAGAAATCCTCTAGCAAGGTAAACGATTCGTATTATTGTGAAAAGCCCCAATCTAGAAACAGCTTATCTTTCAATAAAATATAGGTTGTCTGCCTTTGGTAAATGCGATAAGAGATTATGGTTGCGGGTATGATCATAGCAAAAGGGACTACCGCTAAGTAATTCGGTATTGATAAGTACTATCATTATTTGAAATAATGAACACTATTGAAAACTGACTTCCTGGGGGTTGTGGTAAGCGATCTCGTGTACTGATTGTGGACCACTATGATTGCGACTTACGAACTGAACTATCAAAAGGGAAAGGTAATAGTGCTAGCTATTTACCCAGACGATATAATTTCTAACACTAAGTTTAACAAATTCTTTGACAGCTTAGTGAAATATGCACCGAAGATCATCGTAGCTGTAGAATAGCAAAATTGAGATAAATTGAAATAGTAGATTTGCTCTCCGCAACATAATGGAAGAAAAACTCATCCCAACTTGGGCCCTAAGAGCAGACTACGTTGAGACCTGTAATTGTGATTTTGGTTGTCCGTGTAATTTTAGTGGTTTTCCTTCAAATGGGTTTTGTAGTGCTTTGGTGGGTTATCATATAAGGGAAGGAAACTATGGTGAGGCAAAATTAGATGGTCTTGATCTAGTAGACGCATATTCATGGCCAAGGGCTATTCACGAAGGGAACGGTACTCACCAAATATTCATAACAAACAAGGCCAATCAACAAGAACAGAAAGATGCTATCGTCGACATATTTACAGGTAAAGCCAAGGGAAATGGACATTTTGCACTTTTTGCGTCTACGATAAAATACCTATTGGAACCTCAATTTGTAGATGTGCACATGAATATTGATGGCAGAAAGAGTAGTTTTTCTGTTCCTGGTGTTATTGACGTTAGGTTAGAGAACTTTATAAGTCCTGTAACAGGAGCTGAACAAGAAACCAAAATACAGTTACCCAAAGGATTCATATGGAAACTAGCTGATGCAGCCAAAACGAAGATCATGCAGATATCTACACCATCACTGAATTTTGATCATTCAGGCAAGAATGCATTTTACTCTGTAGTGGATTTTAAAGGTCCATAGACTCATTATGAGATTGGGCCGCGATTTCCTTTTAAGAATCTGAGCAACAAAACGATCTTACTTCCAAATCCAGATCTTGGTTATACTGCAGCCAGGACCACAGTCCGCATCCCTGAAGACACCTACTGCATTCCATACGAACGCCAGGTTTCCGGTAGCATTAGAATTGAATATGACTCCTACTCCGTTACCACCATGATGTCCGATCCTTTGATAAGCGAAGGCCGCTGTTCCAGCACCAGATACTAACTTTATATATCCAGTAGAGTGAGTCGTACCACCAGTACCATTGGTTATGAATGCCTTGCCAAAAGCAGTAACATTAATACCATTCAGAATCCCTTGACCAGTAAAAGATCCTCGTATTACATGTGTTCCGTTAACTATCGCCGGTTCGATGCTTGAAATCTTGTCGAGCTCTGTGTAACTAAACTGAGGGCTTCCTAGAGTAATGTTGTCACCCTTATGGGACAGTAAGGGGGTTGTTGTGTTCAATGGGTCATTTGCTGCGACGACAATTCGTACGATTTGGTTAGGAAAGTAACTGGTAACAAAGATTGACAAAACCAAGCAGGCAATAGCAACTACGACGACCATAATCCTTGATGAGGATCTACGCATTTGCATCGTTTCTAGTGGTAAATGAAGTTAAAAAAGTTATTGGCGAGTGCTTGAAGTACGGTGATCGGGAGAAAAGTGGCAAACTAAAGAAATGGAAGTATTTAATGGGGTTGATGTTTTCTATCATCTACTTATCGGGTCTTTTTAGATAGGTAATACTATCCATTTTTTTCTAACTACTTTGGAGCCTTGAATTGAGAATCCTCGAATACACAACATTGAATACAGTCACTATTATCACAACAGCAACCGGACTTGAATTGAGTATAAGAGCACCGAGAATCTTTGCTGATTGTCATCATTTATCATCATTTGCTACCGCAATATTCTGTAGGATATTAGGAAATTCTAAAACTCAAGATCAAAGATATCGTGTTTAAATCCACACCTGACTAGAACGGAGAAGGATCTTGAATGTGTGAAAGATACCTCGCACTTCACTACAAATTCTTCGTACTTCTTCCATTAGAAGCTGACGAGAAGATGGAGGCACTAAAGCAATACAAAATGCTTATGGTAGAATCATTGAGTATCTGAATAAGATAACAACTTAGGATAAGCAATCTAGATAAAATAATTTATGATTTACCCCACAATTTGCTCATGTAAATCTAAAATACCATACCTAGAATATGGGCAACCTACGTATATGAATACCCATATAGTACGTTCTGTGAAGAACGCATTTCGAAAAGAACTAAGTTTACAAGATTTAAAACTGAAGTCTTTTTGGATTTCGGGATCTATCCACTATTGGTCTCTTAAGTGTGTTTATTTGTTATTTAGTATCGGAGGTTAAGAATGTGAGTTGCATCCTCAGGGACCAGGTGGGCCTACAGGCGTTGGCATTGCTGAGGTCAGATTTCCTTTCGTCATGTTACCTGTTGTGTTACTAGCTGTCGCGTTACTACTAGTAGTTTGATTACCAGGCATCATTGTCTGTGCCAATGCTGAGCTAGTATTAAAATTCATTAGTGCTATTACGCCTACTACCAACATGACTGCCACGATCGTGATTCCTACGTCAAAAGTTTTTTTCATGATGTATCCTGAGATGAAGTATTTATTTAAAGATTGTTACTAGGATATTTGTGCGAGAGATGTCTGCTTCATTGATAAAATTATAATTACACCAAATGGAAAGAAATTTAGTTTATATCATAGTTGAAGGCTATTAACGTTAAATATGAAGACGATAACGTAAGTAGAGGCTGAGCCAAAATTTGATATTGCAAGAAAAGTGGATTGAGAAATTTTTCTCATTAGAAGAATCTTATGAATATGAACTATCGTAGAAATTTGCTTTTTATAATTATATATCTTCTTTAGCGCCGTTAACGTTGCCTTCTTCAACTGGCTCCAGCTTATCAATCATCTTTCTTCCACTTCTTCGTACATCGTATAATCTAAACCATAATATTATAGCTAGCAAGACTGCAGATACTATATGAATTTGTGAACCAATATAAGGTAATGATATTAAAAGAGAAGGAATTTTATAATCTTCTAGTATTTCCCCAAGAATGTAGACTATGATGAATACAGAAACTTGCAGTTCAAAGCTTCTAATATTTCTATTTCTTACCGTAAGCCATCCAAATATCACAAGCGACGCGAATAGAATGATCAATGTTAATCCAGCTGTAGAGAACAAGAAGTTGGTAACACTTTGAGTCCATATCATATTATGTCATTCTAGCTTCCTCTTCATTTTTTGCGTTAGTTTTACTAATAATGTATAATACTCCAAAGAAAATTAGTATACCAAACGACAACGGTTCTAGTATTCCTTTTGCTATTAACATATAGCCAAAAGAACCTGCAACATGGTAAAGGCCTTGCATTAGAACAAAACTTGTAAGTACTATTGTTAATCTCTTGAAGTGATTTTCATCATTACCAATCGTTTTCTTTGCTATAAAAATAAGATAAATGGGAATGGCAGCTGCAATGAGATAAACGATAGACTGAGTAACAAGTATATCAGTCAGTATTGGTATCAATTTTTATGCAGCTCCATCTTATTAAGACGCTGATCCTTATAGCAATAACGAAATATAAAAATGGGATGCTCAATTCCAGTTTTGGAATCCACAATTGGAATTTGTTTCTAATTTTATAACCATAACAAAAACATAGCTATTGAAATGAAAGAAACAATCATTAATCATGAAAATGCAGTATTGATATCAATACTATTATCAGCAGTAGTAATGCTGGTATCGGTACTATTATAAAAATTGAAAACCTCAATTCAAAAAGAGGTGAGATTTATAGAACTGCATTGAAACAAAAGGGTAAAGAATCACGAGTCTGTAGTGATGACAGTTCCTGTTAGAAAAGGAAAAATAACCTTAACATTCCTTGTCGTTGCTGTATCACTATCAATAGCGATAGAAATCGGGTTTGCTACAGCTCTCACACAAGGTTATTCTTCTAATACAAATTCTTACAAACCTACGTTATGCACAGGAAAGGTACTATAGTTATCTCAAAAAGGCGTTTTACGCGATGTAGGTGGCTTTATTGGAGGGAATTTACGAGTGTATGCATATGAATTCTGATAATCTGATTTATGGATATGTGTTCTCAACTCCTAAAATGTAACTGCTTAGCGCAATAAGCATAGAGTCTTCATTTTCATTTCTATTATTCTAAATTATGCAAAACATTAATTCTGAAATACGATATCACAATACAATTGTGTCGAATTCCCTAGATATTTTAAAACTCAACAAAATGTATCCTTACAGACAGTAAATATTTGTATTAATTTGCCTAGTGTATTACACCAGAGAATACATCCTCTTTATCAAAGGAATTACTTAGTGGACCTTCAGATCTACTCATCTATGATTGTTAGTAACTAAATGTAGATGGGGCCTATTTTGTTTGAGTTTCTTTAAATAATTTCTAATTTTGCAGACCTTATCGAATGCAATCGATTTCTAGTATCACTTCAGCAGGTACTTCATTTGTTAAGCTCAGCTTAAGTATCTCCACGATCCTTTGAATGATGCAATCCAAAAGTAATCAGTACGATTCTAGTCAGATGGTTAGACTTTTCAGGTTATTGTAGTTAATGAGCAGGTGTTAAAAAAACCCCCGATAGATGGGGTAGTTCTTGGATCGCATAAAAATCATCGAATTTTAAATGCATATTTGACAGCAAAATTTGTGTACATTATGATCAATTACACATTGTCTTCATCGCACATTAAATATAATTCTGCAGATGCTAATTTCTAAGAAGACATCTCGTACTGATGACAAATATAAAAACATACAGCTGAATTCCAGTTCTGGAATCCAAAGACGGAATCCGCACTTGGAATTCATCTCCTTCTTTATAATGATAAGAAGGTTAAATTGAACTAACGAAAAAAATTGAACGACAACAAAAAAACAAAAACAATAAAGAAACATTCAGCAATCATAGCAGCGGCAACTATTATGGTAGTCCATACCATAATGCTAAAAAAGACCATCGATACAACGTATATTTTTAATCCAATATCCCCTTGTAGGGCTGTAAATACGATTATTCCACTATGCTGAAGATTACCAGCAATCTCCCCGAAAATCCAAACTTCAAGAAATATAGACATCTGAAATTGAAAGCTTCTAAGGGTCTTAGATCTGGCTACTAGCCACACAAATATACCTAATGCTACAAGAAGCGAGATTACCGTAATATTGCTCATAATTATAAGAATAAAGTAGCAAGAGTCCAAATAGATAAATCAAATTGAAGACTTGACCCACAGACGAGGTTCATCGTAATGGATCAATAAAATGAAGATGGGATTCTTTCGCCAACCGGTTAGATCGCATCTTATCCGTTAGACACAGTAGTAATGATCGCAATTGATTTGACAAATCCGTAAATTGGTTGCGCTGCAAAGTGATGATTTGTGGTTGCATCGCCGATAGAAACTGCTAATACTTTGCCGTACTCAATTGTGATAATTGAATTTACCCCATGCCATACACCATGACGATTCAACGATATATCCATCGTTCCGGGCACGGACATGCTATGAGCCGGAGTAAGTTGAACAAATCAGTTGGTGCCTTGATGAAAGATTATAAATTGATGGATGTGGGAATCCGTGCCATTACCACGCGCTGCTATCATGAGTATTGTAAATGAGGTTACCTTTCCCGACTGTTCATTCACGGTTGGCCGCCTAAGACAAACTTGTTTGTAGGAAACAGAACCGTTAATGAGTTTATCGTTCTCTGCGCTGAAAAGTTTGTCGTTGCATTTCTTTGCAAAGACTTGCCCAACATGACTCCCACTTGTTCACGTACTATTTTCTGTACTTCTCCTATCTTCTCCTCTTTCGGAATTTGTTCAATGTTTTTCTTTTATTCGAACTATTCGATGACATGTCACAACATGTCTTTTTATTATTATCATAGATTTTGACATCATGATAGCTTGACGATGTGTAGGAGAAGCCCCATGGAGTAAAGCACAATCACGGGTCTCATCATGTGGCGATAATATCTAAATTGCGGCTCATAATAAGGAGATAGTATTAAATAAAGCAATTTCAATTTTTGTGCCTTTCTCATTGTTTATTGACCATCGTCCTGATTTACCGCTGGTAACCCTTGCTTTGACAAAGATATCGAAAATAGAATAATTGTCTTTCAATCCGCATACTTTCATTCTGCCAAACTCTAGATGGATTTGTGAGGTGCTGCCCTTTTTGCACGTTTGTGAAGTGTGAGTTTGTGAACTGTGAGATATATATCAAACATAAAGTATAGGTCCAGAGAATTTCCTTTCCTCCTATCTTATAGTATTTCTTCCGTGCTAAGTGAGCTCGATGGCAAAACGTAAAGACTTAAACCGATCATAGTCATCGAGTAATATTTTTGCCAAGTGTCTTGTGATATCAGACACACTCAACATCCCCGTAATTCTATTATCCGGTTCTAATACAACTAGACGCTTGATCTTATTCTTAGTCATTACTCTTGATGCGGTATCAATTGAGTCATATGACATTATTGTAATCAGCGGGGAAGACATGATTTCTTCTGCTTTTATTCTGCTCGTTGCTAAATTTTTCAGACAAACACGTTTGACCATGTCGCGCTCGGTGATAATACCCAGTGGTTGGCTTTTCTTATCCATTACAATTACTGAACCTACTTTCTTTTTCTTCATAAGGTCTGCAACATCATAAGCTGACTTTCCAGTATATGCAGTTATCATAACAATGTCCTTATGTGAAGCTATTTCGCTGACTGTACTCACATGAGAGTTAATTCATAAGCTATTATTTAGATTATGTAGCCACTCAATGAATAAGTAGCGAACAGAAAAGGGATGAAAATTGGACTTTCTAATCAAGGTTCATTAGTTTCGCCTTTAATCGATGAATTCATTGAAGAGAAGATCATATCACTATGTTATTGAAGATTGGAAGCAATCTCAAAATATCCGAGTCGCGTTATAGGGATGGCACCATGAATTCGATATTATATATATGATAACAACAAAAATGATTTATTGATAATGGGAGGAGAAGATCATAAAACAGGGGATCTAGAGTACAAACCAGAAGATAAGTTTGACAAACTAATAGCTTGGACAAAAGACCGATTCCCTATTGAAGATATAATTTATCGCTGGTCTGGGCAAGTAATGGAACCTAAAGGTTCAGTAGCATTTATAGGCCATAATCCAAACGATGCAAACAACGTCTATATCGCGACAGGAGATTCTGGAAATGGCATGACACATGGAACTATTGCTGGCATTCTTTTGACAGACATGATAGTAGCAAAAGAGAATCATTGGGCAACCCTTTATGATCCTTCCCGTGAAATTAAAGAGAATAAGAATAATAACGATAATAATGCTGACAAAAGTGATCGCTCTTCCTCAAAAAATAATAATTCAGAGTCGGCTGATGAGAATACTAAAGTGGAAGAAGAACTCAACAAAAGCCCTGAGGAAATTTCAAAGTAATAGAGGAAAGAAAGAATGGTAAAAAGAATCCTATAGCAGTTTATATGGATGAAAAGGGCCAATCGCACTCTTATTCTGGCATATGCTCTCATTTGGGCTGCACTGTAATATGGAATTGTCTGGAAAAATCCTTTGATTGTCCATGTTATGGTTCTCGTTTCTCGGGTAGCACAGGGCGAGTAATTAATGCCCCAGCTAATAGTAACCTTGAACGCAAATATCGATAGAGAAATCGCATAATATTAGCAGGATTAGGGCTTGAATTAGAATTAGAAACATCACTTGATTCGGGTAGATTTATCCATATAGCTTTTTTGTTGGTGTGGGACCGAGCCCTCTTCAAAGATAAAAAGAGTGCGAAAGACTAAATTATGAAAATGGAAGAATGAAAGAAACGAAATGGAATCAAGCAGAAGATGCTTCTCGGATTCTACCTAATAAGGACATTTATACAATTTCATTTCTAATTGTTCTGTCATGTGCTTTCGGTCAATTTCCCAAAATCTTTATCAAAACTTTTTAGTATGAAACGGTATTGAATTGATAGGGTTTTAAGGCTTAATGACCAATATGCCTAGACGCCTGCAAAATAGTGATGCGGGTTTCTGTTCCGTTCACCGTAGGTCACTATTACGGTAAAGGGGAACGGCCAAACACGGAGCTGGCTCATAATAGTCCCTTTGCCAGCAGGTGTTCCTTACAAGGTTTATATATAAATCGGAAAGCAGTACTGCTTTACTGCACCTAATATTACAATCGCTTAATACGTACATGTTCATAATAAGACAGAGTGCAGTGAATAAGAAGCAAAATTTGTGCAAGGACAAAATATGAGGTACTTGAACTGAGCAATATGGTCCAAAGTATGAAGTTTGAAATAGATAGTCAAGTAGACGCGATAAAAAACTATTTTGAGTTGTTGGGAGGTAAAGATCTTGATTTTTCAATAGAGACAGCAAATAGAGTACGTTCATTTGGAATGGAGCTAGATCGCAAAAGAAATTACGAGAAATTTACTACCTTTGTTAGTGATTGCGATGAGATGATAATAGGTAATCATCTCCGTTTATTCTCTATATGTGAACATCATCTGCTACCTTTCTATGGTGAAGTTGCTATAGGATATATCCATGATGGAAAAATTTTTGGATTATCAAAATTTCAAAGATTGGTTGATATGGTTGCATCTAAACCACAAATACAGGAAACGCTTACAGTATTGGAAGAAATAAAAAATAGACTCAATCCTACAGGCATCGGCGTAGTCGTAAAGGCGGTACGTACGTGTGTTTTTGCTAGAGGGGTGCAGTCGAACAAAGCAGAATTTACTACAAATGCCATGTATGGTAAGTTCAAAGAAAACCCTCAAACTAGAAGTGAATTTCTTTCATGTCTGTAAACATATGATGGTGTCGATACAGGGTATAAAATCTATATAACGTCCTCCGAATGACATTAGGGTCTTGGTAATGACTCTATATTTTTGGTTAAACAATTTACAGAAAAATCCTGCAATAAATAAGAAATCCATAATATTACATGAGTGAACGGGAAAGAGAGCTTCCCATGTCAGAAACTGATAGTTAGACATATCTTTGATCGCTTTATTGATGATAAGCATGATCAATTCAGGGCCACGCAGCAGATACAGTTCAAATGTAACTCGCAAGTCGGTAGTAATCGCAGCTTCGTCATCAATCTTTTACGCTTATCCGGACTTACACTCCAAATGCTAGACTAACTATCAATTGTTGTTTACAAATGTGTTATCCCACAGAAATAGTTACAATATCATTACTCCTGCACTTATTACAGTTGTCCATAAACCCGCCTTGTTTCCTTCAGCAGATTGTGTGAAATTCTGTGTCTTGTAAATCTTTCCTGAAAGCTTCCATTGTTCTTCTTTTTGATCCCATGTAAGGCTAGGATCGTCAGGTAAACCAATCGTTGTAGCTAGCATTTCCATAGCCATATCTTCAGCGTAATCTCCAGCCTTCTGAGCTGTTTCACCAGTTGAATGGTGTTCTGATAGATAACCGTACTGGGAATGATCTACTGGCCTCGCTAAACCAATGGATGCAGCGATTAACCTATTTGGTTCATTAGTAGCGGCCCTAGCCATGACCGTAAAAGCAATCTGCCCTGGTTGTAGATGTTTTCTTCCTTCCTCCCTAGCTACGATTTTGCACTGCGATGGCATTATGCTCGATATAGAGACGAGATTTAGATCGCTTATTGCAGCTTCACGCAAAGCGAGCTCAAAACTGGTAAGATAGTCTTTATGGAGTCCTTTACCTTTTGTAAAGAAAATCATTTTTGCGACATGCGATGAGACATCTGAAAAAGCTTCTAGTGTGTTGATTCTTCTATCCATTATTCATTAGATTACAATAAAGTTAATAAATGAATTCCAAACTGTGACTGCCAGGCCTAAAACTCTTATGGATAGTGGCAAATTCAGTAAATCTAATATTTATGGAATTCACTCTTTCAGGATGAAAGACTCCTCAAATATTGTTATTTGGTACATAATCTTGTCATAAAATCAATAATGACCATATAGTGAGGAGATGTTCAGATTTGAGGCGCAATTGTATCTGTCACTTCTTCTCATTGCAAATACAATAAATATAGGCGCAGACATTGGTGCTATGGGAGCATCAGTCAGACTTGTATTCCCACAACTACCAATAATTGTTGCTACTCTTTCTTTTGCTTTGTTTATAGTACCTTCGCAGGTTCTGGTCCCTTACAAGAAATACGGAAAAATCCTAAAATACCTTACCATCTCATTATTTGGATATATTATAACTGCTGTAATCGTAGGAGGCAATTGGAACCAACTGTTGGCTTCTTTATCCGAGTTGTTCCTCTGACGTCAGTATTTCGTGGTTTCCTCCGAGATGAGTAGAAAAAGGTAGGGACGATATCACGGTGATTAACTTGTTATTGTCAAACTGGGTCCGTTGGATACAACCTATAAAAATAAAGTTGGTCCCACACAAAGCCCCTACTCATTTAGTACTATGTGATTGGAATATGGGATTATATGTAAACGGTAACACTCTGAAAATTACGAAAAAAGGAAAAATAAAAGTTACAATTTATGTTCCGATAGATTTCATGGGTTGCTGTATGGAGTAATAGAAGAGGTCGGAAAACTAGGCTAAAACTTTTCTTGTGAGAAGTATTTTTATAGACCATTACACACTATGACTTGTATGGTTAAAATATTATTATTATTGGCTTTTTCGATGGCTGCTGTCATAGCCATGGTCATAGCCCCAACATTGGCTCCAATGGCAAACGCATACAGTTGCAGCAGTTCGTCGAGCACACATAACACCAACTCTCCATCAGGCGTAAGTGGGAGTTCGGGCAGTTGTTCAACTAGTTCGGCTGCTTCGACTAGCTCTGGCCAAGCAGGCTTCTCAGCAACTGGTACGAACGGCCCTAAATCATCTGCAGCCAGCTCGCTCTTTTCATCTCCTAACGGAGCGCAAGCGACTGCGTCATCTAGTTCAGGCGGTGCTCAATCGAGCTGCTCATCGAGTTCTGGAAGTAATGGTGTTATTTTAGGTAGCCCTGGTGCTACCGCTACTTCGTCGAGCACCTCGCAGCCAGGCCGCTGCCCATAGCCTTTCTTTTCTTTCTTTATTCTCAAAGTTAATTCGCATGCCGTTCATTTCTGTGCTGCCTCGTTTTCCGCTTAGTTTGAAAAGCCTGATTGCATATCTAATGACATGAAGAAAAAGTTGGAACAGTCGTAATCATAAACAAGATACAACTAGATTACAAATCCTAGATGATCTTCAAGAGAAATCCCGATTATCTCACTTTCGAAAAGGCCGGCGGTTAATTTCCGGATGTGCGATGGGCCTTACCGATATCCTTATAGCTCTCAAGGTACAATATATCAGAAATCTAGACTGTTGCGTCTAACATCAAAGGTATCCTCATGTGATGAGTGTACACAAAATGATCGGAAAGTTTGGAACAACTGTGAAAAACATCCGAGGGCACTTCGCTAAATCCTACAGCCTTCAATTAGATATGACTTTACAAAAAAAGTGGAATGTTGTCTGCAATGCATCAACTGGAGACGTTCTCAATTCTCAGACAATGCATCTTTTTTCATTTCAGGTCTGGATCCTCCTTCAGCGTTTCAGTTTGAAGTGCGTTCACTATAGCGTTAGGGTGTTGGGGACAATGCCATTCCGGTATTTTTTTGCCACCGACTTTCTTGCTCGCTCCGTCTTTGTAGATTCGCTGGCGGTAAACTCCAGGACAATGGAATAGCTGGCCACACTCGTTGCATTCTAGGTCTACAACAGAGTTTTGCAAAAGGTACTCTTTACCTCTAAAACCCAATATTTTCTGGTTGAGTTTTGTTGTTTCTTTTCCCGGTGGTTGAACATCGTCAGTAAGTAGACATGGAGATACAGTAGAAGTAATAAGAAGGCCAATCAAACGAAGAATTTTACTTCTTGACATTTGGATGATTACTTTTATAGGACTGTGTATGTAATTTGATAGTTTATTGGTAAAAGGGTCACAATCTATTGACATGATAATCCTCTTTTTGCTTGTGACATTACCATTGCTTACAATGGTGATGTGCCTCTCTCCAAGTATTACTTATGGACAGTCTAGCAGCAGCGGCACTCAATCCTGGTTAGATCGGGAAAATAATGTAAGAATACTATTTAGCTATACCCCAGCAACGCCAATAATTGACGCACCTACTGACCTAAAGTTTAGTATTCAAAATTTGCAAACTGGTAAACCTTTGTCACATTTATTGGCAAGAGTCGTTATAGTTACGAATAGCGGTGGGCAGGAAAGGATCTTTAAATTTACTAATATAGCGGCGCCTGGTGGTGTTTTCTCCATAAAGTATCTGTTTCCAGATACGGGATTATATCAAGTCATTGCAAGGATAACCTCACATTCAAACGATGTTGCATTGTTAGCATCATTCAAGGTTTTTGTTCCACTCTTTTCTTTTTCTCCGAATACTAACGGCAGTTCCAATCTCTTGATTATCATTGTTATTGTTGTTGCTGCTGGGATTGTTACCTTTTTGATCTTAAGGAAAATTATCTAACAAGAGTCGACAACCCACGTCTGCCTTAGGCTAGATGGCAATTGTTCGGACTTCGTGTATCTAGATGTTAATCAGGATTGTAAACTAGTACGCGACCACTTTTGTTTCATAACAACAAAATCAAACTTTAACTGACAGGAGGATTTGTAGATCTCATGACTTAGATGTTAAATGTAGTTGACAGGTTAATTAAAAGATAGTTTGAGTACCACTAATTTGTAATATTGATTTTATGACAGATAAAGAAAAAGTGAAATGCGAAATTTGTGGGAGGTTATTCTCTGGTCCCAAAACTGCTGCAACAACATAAGGAAACTTTGCATGCTCCTGAGTCTAAGGTCGTGAAATCGGCAAGAAAGCCCTTTCAATTTTTCAATGTGCTATTGGTGATAATTGCAGTCATTGCTCTAATTGCAATTGGGACCAGTGCAGGGATCTATTTAGCAGCGGCTCAAAAACCGTATTTGGCAACTCCACTAACTATAGACGGAGTGCCATGTGCCTGCACTTGAACTCGTTACTTGGTTGAACAGCAAGAACTATGATGGTGTGAGCCGGATGAGCTCTTGTGAGCAGAGCTTGTACTGCCAGTATACACTGTTGTTATATTTTGGTGTGTTCATGTATTGGTAAAGTGATTGACTTTAATTTCCCAACTATGGAAGAGCTTGATAGAATTGGTAGCAAAGAAAGGTTGAATTCATTTAGACGCTATTTTTCTGCTAGTCGTTATGATAGACTGTTAATCCAACAATGCTTGATCAGGTCTGCATATGACGAATCACTCGTTTCTAAAGTTAAGGAGCTCGAGAGGTCTCACGATCAAGATTTTGTGGATAAAGTAAAAATTGTGAAAGAATATGGTTTTTTCGATGAATTTCTGGATGCTTTGAAGGAAGAAGAACAGGGTCTACAAAAAATAATACAAGCCTACGATAAGAGAATGGATCAATCAAGATAGAGGCGGCATTTATTAGAGATTAGCTAGTGGAATTTCATAGCATTTACTCCTCAATTTCGGGTGTACTTCCCCCTATGTCTTTTTCATCTTGAATCATTTTGGAAGAAGGATCAGCATCTGTTTCACTTGAATGTTCCACACATATGTCGCTCATATGTGTCCAGTTTAATTTCGTATTATATTTTTATAATAGCTTAATTGGTATGACACTTATGAATAAGATGTCTATGACATTAGTTATAACCATTAGTATGGCAAGTGTATTCCTTATCATGATACCCCATACTACACAAAATACAAATGCGTATAGTTGCAGCAGCAGTGCGGCTGTTTCAAAACTAAACGTAGACTCAGGTATCGTTGGGAGTTCCGGTGTCAACAGCAGAGGATTTCCAGTAGATCAACCAAATGGTAGTTGCGCTACTAGTGCAAGCAGTTCGACATCGAATCTAGAGTCTACCGCATCTTGCACGCCGGTACCAAGTCCGGCTCCTGCATGTGATACTGGTGCAGCTGGATCAAACCATGGTGGAGTAGATTCAAGCACTGTGGGAGGTGGCCAAACTGCCTGCTCTAGCGCCTTTAATCATAAACCATCAGGCTTCAGTGTGAGTGGTGTAGAATCGCATAGTATAGCAAACCCAACCCAAGCAGGTGTTGAAGAAAAGTGCAGCTCAAAGATTCCCGGCTAGAAAGGGCACCTTGTGAGTATACTAAGCCCCGATAACGTCAAAGGCACTATAGCAAATGGGAATCGGACATGGATTTCGAGGGTTAATGACGCCTGAAAGTATACCTATCCTACCTTTAAGCATACGACTTAAGAGTCGGTGATTCACTGTTTGTGTCACTAGTACTACCTTTTAGGCATGTTGAAATACTGATTCCCAATTACCGCCATCCTTCTTTGCAATTTTCTTCTGCTTCAGGCGGCTTCTTCTGTCAAACCGACCTCATAGGATTTCCATTAACAGATGAATAATCGTTGTTATTTCCGATAAACTGAGGGATTAGTAACAGCACCACATTGCTTCACGACAAGCAATATTATAAGAAATATTTAGTTACTAAAAACTCATAGCTAGAATAACGATAGTACTAGTAACATTTTGGGATATAGGTTTGTATTCGGCAAGATAATGCTAGAAGTTGAGTTTCACAGATACACTATATGTATAGCACATGCTATTAATAAATTAAGGTGATTGAGGTCGTAACATAACAAAGCTTCCGAATAGCTTAAACTTTAGTGATATACTAAAGTCTGGAATTTTGGGGGCTAGAATTGGATGTGCAACAGGTTCGAATAGCGGAGATTTTGCTCATATAGTCAAATCCGGACCTTGTGTCGCAGGTGCTCTTGGCGCAGCGGTACTCAAGCTAATCACCTAAAAGGACGAGCAACCACTCCCTATTTATAGCGATGTAGATTCGTAAGGGAAGCAGTCCATACTACCACCACTTATTCGCTCTATAACCTTTGTTGCTTTCACACCTTCACTCTAGTCTTACGACTTACATCAAGGAGAGGTCCTCTCAAAAGAATATCTTAGCAGATACAGATTCGTGTAACGTTATGAAATTTTCTAGCTTTTACATGTTCACCAAATGTTCTCCTAGTAGAAGAGAATACTTTCCATCTTTTGAGATTTGTTTGTCGTCTTATTCCTAATATAACAGTTAGTAGGAATTGACTTTTCTTATCTTTATACCATCTATCAATATGATTCTTTGATAAATATTAGAAATTCTTGTTGCTATAATACATGCCATCTGCTAATACTCTCTTGTTCCCATTAGACAACGCCCCAGTCAGTTCTATACAGTCATATAGCTCTTTAGTAAAAAGCCTACGTATGATTCAGTTATTCGACATACCACATTATAGACAGACTGATATTCTTTGCATTATAACCAGCAGGCGCCTTTTCTTCTGTACTTGCTATATTCATAATGTTGTTGAAGTACCTGTTCAGAATCAAAAGATGTTAGACATTCCTCACATATGTGAGATCCAGTAGTTGGCACCTTAGTGTTAAGGTCTGAAATTCTATTTATAGATTCAACTAAATTGATTTCGGCTACGAATGTTGACGTTATGATTTTCCGAGACTTAGATTCGTTTGTAATTCTGGTGTGAATCGCTTAATACGGAGTTCCATTTTTTCGTTGGTTTTTTAATGCTTCAACGTACCATTCAAATTCATCAAGAAAGCGCACAACTCTCTTATTGTACCTTTCATCTACTAATATACCATTATCATCGAATACCTCGTTAACTCTGGAGATAGAAAATGATGAGGGTATGGATGGTGCCCCTAACTCTGCGAATACTAATCTTAGCTGTTGTGCTGCGTTAATACCTCCGAAAGAACCTGGCGAGTACGATACAATTGCAGAAGGTTTGAAATAGTACTCTTCCAGAAAGTAATCTAGAGTATTTTTCATAGCAGCTGACACACTGTGGTTATATTCTGGAGTGACAGGCATGTAGCCTTCTGCATCTTTAATTTTGTTTCTTAAGTCTATAAGTTGCGCTGTGGGATTCGGCATTTCCTTATACATCTTATTGAGCAGTGGAAGATTAAGCTCGAGTGGATCGATAAAATATACGATATGGTCGCGATTTTTCAACTTTCCTTCCATCCAGCGGGCAACTTTGAGACCCTGTCGCTTTTCCCTAACGGAGCCAACTATCAAGGCAATTCTAGCCATTCTCTCTCCTATTTCTGTTCTACTACCGGTTGTACTTAAAATATCACAGGTATAAAAATAGAGTTGCTCAACCCGACGCTTAGTAGTACTATCATCTCTTCATACCTTTGTGCTAATTGGCGCTTGATTAGGATGTTGGCTCAATTTCGAATACGGTGTCAACAACCAAAGGGACACTTGGCAAAAGGAAGAATGCCACTGAGGAAAAACAAATTCCCGGTATCCGAGGACTCAAAGTAAGCACCCAGCGGTTCCGGAGGTGTTGGCAAAACCAGCCCGAGCTCGCGAAGACGCGAACTCGGTGAGGTGATCCGCTGATCACCACTTGGCGCCTGCATAGCCTCCTCCATCAATGCGGATGTTGTTGCAGAAGACCTGTCCACTGTCAACAACAAACGTATTGTTTTAATCTCCAAATCGAGTTGCGCTGTCATTGTTTTGTGAATAGATATATGTAGAAAGGATCACAAAAATCATACAATATGGCATTATCATATGATAAAATATCTCGTTTTGTTCCAAATGCAGCCTATCGTTTTAGAAAACTGGATGAATTAAACGATCTAACAGATGCTATTAATGCTTCCAAATTCAGAGTGAGTAGCGGCCTCCAATATTATTTACAAAAGTATAGGCAACTGCTTGATATACCAAGGTTATGTAGAGCTCTAGCTCTTCCTGGAAAGATTGCGGAGAATTTTATGGAGGATAAGAAAGTAAAACAAAACATAGAGAGTCTGAATGATCTGGGGTATCTAACAAACAAAATTGTTCACATCTTGGAAAAATATGTTAAAAATGAAAATGGCAATCTGATTACAGCAGTAGACCTAAATAATAATCAGAGAGAAGCGGTCTATACTGACATAAATGAATTAGGCGTATATTTGAAGATGTATTATGATATCGAAACAGTAAAACGGAATCCGTGGATATCTAATGAATATCCATCTGGTAATCCATTTGACGACGTTGTCGAGATAATGAACAATGGAGCGATAATCATCAGGTTCAAATTTGTTTCAAGAGATGAGTCTGCTCCTCAAGAAAAGTTGGTAAGCTACCATCTTATGGATTTTAAAGATAAGAGAGTACTTGGTGTACATATACAAGATGATCCTAAATTTAGTTTGTACAAGCAATGGGGACAGGGGGACGAGAGACTTGTACCTATTTATCCGGAGTACAATAACACGATAATAAGATGGGGAAAAGAAGAAGTGTTAGAGTATATTTTGAAGGGTAACGAGGAAGACGGAAGAGAGTTTCTTTATTAGAATATTCCGAAATGTGATTTGCCACGGAGATCTGACTGTGTGGTTGGTTGATAATCTTTCAAACAAAATTGATTCATGATCATTCTAGGTTTGAGGGATTTTTTGCTAACTGCTGTCTATGTGTTACTCAAATCGATATTACATGGTCGAAGACAATCAAATAGATCGAGCTGCGCAGCGGCTGTTTTCTCCACCTTCCCTTCAGTCGATGTCCTCGCGATACGTAAATCCAAAATCAGATCCTCAAATTGAGGTGGTACTGCGACCATCTGATTTGAAAACAGTAG
>DASSIM010000060.1:0-2792 GCA_035691865.1 Candidatus Nitrosopolaris sp.
TTTATCCTCCGTTTGGACTGCTGACTGTTTCTTTTATGGGGCTTTCCTGCTATCTCCTATTACTAGGCGTATATTCATCTGCCATTTCTGTTTCAGAAGATTCCAGATTACGGCAACTAATTCGAACTGCCTCAATCAAAGAATCAAAACTGCTAGATAGTATCGGGACAGCCCAGATGGAACAAGAGATACAAAGAAGGGTTATAGCCGTGACAAAAAAGAATCAACAAAGAATGGCGGAAGAGACTGGTATTGAATCTTCCCTAACTGAATATGACATGAAAGAGTACTTACAGCAAGTTATCGAGGAGGTCAAGAAAATCAAAAATACACCACGAGATAATTAACTGCTCTTGCCTGACCGCGAGCTTTAGTGGGCTATGACTTCGATCTTCTCCGGCTAATCACGCGGCCTCAACGCACTCTGGGGAATGTACCAGTGGCTAGAATCGGTAACAGTCATCCGTAATCAGCAGCCGTCATCGCGGATCAAGATCGACTCCAGGTACATGAACTAAGCTGAAGTCTTCTCATAACAAGTGTGAGCTACTGAAATACTTCTCTAGAAAGAGCATCTACAGAAGCTAAATAGTTCCCTGGGAAATTCTTGCTTAACAGGTGTGGATCAGTTGGCATTCGAAGATATTATTTTTTCAGCTAGTGGAGGATTTATCTCTGATAAACCAATTAGCATTGGAAACAATCATGCTGGTTACTATGGATTTAGAAATGCGACTAGTAATAATAAATTAATTGATGACGGGGCTATGAACACAGTGGTCAAAGCTTGGAACAGCACCTTATCAACCGAAAAGAAAGAGTTACCTTCATCGGCTATATGTCACGGCACGCTATCCAAGTTAGGAAAACTACCCTCAACCATCCTTTTCTTTGATTGAGAAGCGCAATCCTAACTCTTGCATTGATACTATAGCACGCTAATATACCTTGATAGATCACACATGGTGAAGTGAAATTCTCTTAAAGATGCGACAAGGTAGATCAAATAATAAAACAGACAAAGATTCTTCGCGTGTATTTTAACAACCACCACTGAGGAAAGGCCGTGGGTAACGCGTTACAATTCAAAGCAATGACCCGTCATTCATTATAGGAAATTGAAACAAATGCACTGGAACACGCGCAGAAATATTTGTCTAATCAGGGGCTAAAAGGATCTACAACCTATTAATCGTGAACGTTTCTCTCCGTATCTATATCTTTTCGCCGTTCCTGGGCAAGATCATACCACCACTTCCTATTTTTCTTTTTAATAGCATCTCCATAAATTGTCCTATCAAAACCAAAATACGCGAGTATCGTTCGGCTGCTTCCAGCAACATATCACGATATTTTTCTTTGTCATAACCCTGCTCTTCTTTAATAAGATCTAATGGCATGATCCTGCGAAGCGGATTTATAGTATGGTTTCTGGCATCTAGATCCCAGAGCAAAGTGAGAATTGCTTTGTTGCGAATCTCAGGTTCGTATTTGATAATTGTCAAACGTTCATCGCGGTCCCTTATTTGATTTTCCGAATAGGGACTTTTACGTGAGGATTTTTTCTCTTTTATTTGGATAAATGTCGGAGTTTGTCATTCGGATTCGTTCGAGATCTCGCCCCTTCTGTTTGTGATCCACCGGAAGAACAATTTCATTCGAGCAAGATAGTGGTTCCAAGTGGTAATCCATTTTTCGTCAGGGTCTTGCTTGGTACCCTTTTTCTTAGTATCCAAAAATTCCAGAATTTGTTCTTTCCGTTCTACGTCATAGAACGTCCGAAAAATTAGCAAATCCTATCGTTACCTGAAGGGTGTTATTTCGATGTCTTTCAGAGCAGCCTTTTGATTTCATATGATCATGGAATTCATTTATTAAATTCAAATTAATTCGATTTGGTACAATCAAAATTTTGCTAAGGGTCGTAGACGAAGTATAAGGCATCATTGATCTCCTCTTTGATAATAGAATATGCGACTGTATGTATATGAACCCATGTGATATATGGGCCCAAGGGGGTTTGAACCCCTGGCCGACCGGTTATGAGCCGGTCGCTCTGCCAGACTGAGCTATGGGCCCGCAAATAAAATGACGATAAAGCACAAGGTATAAAGGTTTTGAGAAATCGATTTAGGCCCAGATAGAGCCTGCTGCCAGACCCTAGATCGAGAGCATGTTGGATGAATCTTGTTTAGCAGTACTGGCCGACATATTTCTCTTGTATCGAATCTAGCAATTTGTTTTGTGCGCTCAGCGACTTGACACCTGCCTCGAACACTGACTCTGCGTAGTCTGTAGATGCATTCTTCAGAATATTCATCCAAAATCTTGCATGTCTTATGTCTGCTTCTTCGTGTATTTCAAAGTAATTTGTAGCGTCGCTGTTTTCGATACCGTAATATTTTTTTAAACCGTTGATTTTTGATGTACTGATCTTGGGCAATTCCTTTTCATATCCATACATCGCGGCTGCCGCTTGCTCCAATGACAATTTTGTCAGGCTGTTTAAAGCATGAACAGCTTCTGCTGTCTTGCGAGTAGGTGTATAGTTTAATAATTCTTCCCTTGAAACGCCCATGGAAATTGCAAACCTCATCCAAGCTTCAATATGATCAGACTCCTCCTTGAAGTGAAGGGCAAGCTCGCTTTCGAGAGAGGAGTCGTTCGCAAGACCTTGGATATTTCGAACAAATTCAGGGACCGCTATTACTAGCTGAAAGTACTCCTTAATGTAACCCTGAAGATGATCGGTAGTCAGCTTACCTTCAGACCACATCTGATAGAATGGGTGC
>DASSIM010000061.1:0-10330 GCA_035691865.1 Candidatus Nitrosopolaris sp.
ATAGTGAAATCCATACAGGTCCAAATAACCAGCCTGGAGGACTAAAATCTGGTTTTATCAATGTAGAATACCAAGTTGATAATGTTGAAGCAGTAAATACTGATCCAATTATCCCTGCAAATTCACAAACACTTATTGAAACAACAAATTTGAAGATTTTATTATACATTTATGTAACAATGTAGTTTCGCGTATGTCTTCATTTATTCCTTTCAATTTGACATTTGTTTTCGTCAGCCTAAAAACTGGCGGCAAGTCTATCAAGATGGAAAGATTAGTACAAGATATTCCAAGGAGTATTATTATATTGCTAGTGATTCTTTAGTGATATTTGGAGTGTTTAAGGTTATTTAATTCAGGTTCGCATACCGATGAATCAGAAAAAAGGGAATTAAGTAAAATATTGTCCGTGTTAGTGATTCTTAAGCCCTGGGTTGAACTTCTCTGTGAAGGAAGACCGTTTCACTTTTCATGGCTTCCTCGTTATAACTTTTATTGACCATTAACAGCCATTCACTTATTTTAGTATGGTCTATTGGATTAAAATTAAAATTAGTTATCAGCGCCAAACTTTGCCCAGAAAAGGAACGCTTAACGTTGCAATAGACTAACTAAGGTTTACTTCCATCGGAAGGAAAACCTTAGTAAACAAGCGTAATGTGCGAATTAACGCATTATAATGCGCATTATTTCGACGATAAACCGGGTGAGTCAGAGTATTGCGAGTGTGGACATATCATATATGGTCATGATGAATGTTCATGTCCATCTAGTAGCAATATCGAAGCGTGAATTGATTTTACAAATTACGTCACGAGGGGCCTACAATCTTAGTAGTTAAGGAAATAAGAGGAAATTCAGAAGGCTAGGGATCGATCGTGATGATAAATATGCTTGTTTACCTATAGACCTAGATGCGGACTACGACACAAACATAGATAATCATCATATCACCAATTAGTAATCGATTATTTTAGCATCCCATAGGGGTATTAATTGAGAAAAATGTTAAGAGTCGCTAGTAACATCACTAGCGATTCTATTAACCAAGAACCTTAATGGAATGCCTCGTGTTTTGATTAATGCCGTTTAGCAACTATCAAAACAGGCATTAAAGGCAGATTCCCATGGAATCTCCATCGCTGGAGGAAAAGGGAAGAAGTCTGCTACAACAAAAAACGATATTCCAGAGCTTGCCGAAAAATATTACAATCTTTCTTCAATTAAAATTAATGAATTATAATATGCAAGTAGAATGGCGGCTAAAATAGATAATGCTACAATTCAAGATGGTTACTCTTTATATCATCATGTAATCTTTTTTGACCAGCACGGAGATTGGAGTATAATTCAACAAGGAATGAATACCATTAATAGAATGGCTAGAAGGTATCACTAGATTTCAGATAATATGAAGAGTTTCATTTTAGAACCTCATTCAGGAATTATATGTGATTATAAAAGTTCGAATGTTCTCAATATGACGTCTATCGATTCAACAGATAACCAACGAGTTTGCGTAGATTTGGCTACAGGTGATACTGATAATCTAAGATCATCTTTCTCCAAAGTATCTTCTGTACTTGCCTCTATGCGAGGAGATACGCTAGACAGATGGTTCATTTCCAATTCTGTTAGTAAAGATGAACATATTGGCAATAACAATTTCATTGAGCATTATGAAATGCCCCGTAAATTGGATTGGAATCTCTTCAAACGAATTTATGACATCCATCCACATAATTACGAACAACTGATTTCTATTTCTGGTGTCGGTCCTGGTACAGTAAGAGCTCTTTCACTTATTGGAGAGCTAATTTATGGAACGAAAGCATCATGGAAAGATCCCGTGAAGTATAATTTTGCCCATGGTGGTAAGGATGGAGTACCATATCCTGTTGCACGAAAGATATATGATAGATCGATTAGATATCTCTCTTCTGCAATTGAGGGTGCAGACATAGAAAGAGACGAGAAAATCCAATCCCTGAAAAAATTAGCTGAATATTCGGCAAGGATCTTCAATACACGCTAGGATGAATATAAAACGAAACGAAAATGCTAATAACTAAGGATCGGAAACCTACAATGAATCATTCAAGTATAATTTGCTGGAATACTTCTTGATTTAAACACGATTCTCTCATTTTAAATAGTAGTTTGCTAATGTCATTCTGTGTATCCTGCATTATTGGCCATGGCAATACCTGCCCTATCACCTGAGATTACTCTGGAAGAATTTCAAGCTAAATCTGGATTCATCAGTAAGACAACGGCAAGAGGTGTTTTAGAATATTTGGTCAAGAGTGGGATAGGCCAAATTTCTCAGTACAGTTATTCATTTTCTAAAGTCGACAGAATGAAACTTGCGATACTTGCACTTCAAAGTGGAAACGACATAGAAACAATTTCTAAGTCATTAAGCTGGCAGGATTTTGAAACGTTCGCTTCAAATCTTCTCAATTTTTCAGGATATGTGACTGAATGCAATCTGCACTTTTCTAAGCCAAGTAGAATGCAAATTGATGTGGTTGGAATCAATTATAATTCTCAATTGGCTATCGTAGTTGATTGTAAACACTGGAAGCGAAACGACCTTTCATCTATATCATCTTATGCAAGAAAGCAAGCTGAGAGGACTTCCAAATTATTAGTTCATATAAGAAGAATTTCTCATGCCATTCCCATTATATTGACCCTTCATATGATGGATATAAGGTTTGTTGAGGGTATCCCATTGGTACCTGTAGCTAAATTCAACTCATTCATCGAAGAAGTTCCACTTTATCTTTCAGAGATCAAAGTCATATCCTAACGACGATTCTAATATTGATGGGCCTAATTCAATCTATTGGAACTTCATAAATTTTGTAGGTATCATGCATACGAGTGAAGAATATCCAAGATATTACTTGGCACCTCAAGAGTAGATCGATCTGTCAGTGAAGCGCAAGAGATAGCCACAGTCGGGATGACACGAGATGCCCATCATCAAAGAACTCCTGATACGTGATCCTATCTTTTAGATCTTGATAAAATCGTTCACGCAGCAACTCTCTGCGGAGCCCTCGAAATCATTAACTATATGTGACCAACAATTTCGATAGATTAGTTAATTTATTTGATTACGATAGGTACTAATATACAGCAGTTGAATGAAATGTGAGTGAGATGTGGGACTGCTATATAGAATCAAATGATTGGTTTAGAAGATTTGACAGCAGCTTTGCCGATGACTTCTTTACAGATTTTGAAGAAGTGGAAAAAGAACTTGAAGATGCATTCAAGAATATTAAGGCTCCGAAAGGACTATCGAGAGACTATGAAAAGCCTGCTGGTGTCGTAGTAAGAGACTTTTCATCATTTGTATATGGATATTCAGTGACGATAGAATTTGATGACGAACCACGTATAAGGGGAGTTCGGGATGTTCGTAGTGGTAGTAGCAGGAGCAGTAAAAGAAGAAGAAGAGTCAGCAAGTATAACAGACCACAAATAAGGTCTGAAAGGGAGTCCTTAGCAGAGGTTAATGTCTACGACAAAGAAGTAAAAGTTGTATTAGAAATGCCAGGCATCAGTAAAGAACACCTCAAAATACAAGCATATGGAAATTCGGTGGAGATATTCAGTGATCATCCAAGAAAATATCAAGTTATTGATATACCGAGGGTGGCAGACATTAAAACAATTAGATCTACTTACAAAAACGGTATACTCGAAATAGCATTTAAGAAAAAAGAGAATTTGAAACGCAACAACAAAGGAAGGAGGATACGGATAGAATAATAAAGGATTCTTTGTCCTCTTGCCCTTTATTTATTCTGCATTTCTCAGAACCGCGTACTCTCAATCAGTTTTAGATAGAGCTAAACTAATGACTGAAGAAAATTTAGATGGTGCGTATCTTCTATTGCTATCGTCTTTCGATGAATTTAATCTAGTCGTTAACGCGATAAGCTGATCTGCTCTGGGTACGAAGAATGGGTTTATGGAGCATCAAAAAAATTGAATAATAACAACAAGGCGTAGAAGGTCATGATATTTTGCCGGATTATGTATTGTGGCCATAGCACAACTGAAATACAAGAGGGTTAAATAAAGAAAATACTATAGGATGAAATGAAGACTGACCAGTGTTGGTTTCTTGGCGGCACTAGTAGTTATACTTGCATTCTTAGTTACAGCATCAACAACAATGGCGTTCGCGTCGTCTTCAAATACCAAAACGACTGATTCAAAATCGTCATCATCGACACTTTCAAACAGCTCCTCACATAGTAAGCCTGCTAACAGAACAACACTAGAGTCTAAATCCAATTCATCAGGAGACTACATGACAGGCAATAAGGCAGCAAAAATTGATGGGAACGTAGGAATCAGGATTGCTGGAGCAGCCTGTGTTAATTTAAATGGAACTCGTCTGAATCAATGCATTCAAGTATAAGTTAAATCCTATAACACAGGATTTAACTCATTATGTGCAACCACAAGGTTTGGGTGCACTGAATGATAACAGCACACCCGAGAAAGGGATCTTACGTGACAGTGCAATACTGCAACATACTATCGATTGGGAAGTAGTGAACTGACTACCTAAGATTTCGTAAAGTTGCCATACACTTGCTTTAAAGTCTTTATGTCAATTTTATCCATTTGAAGCATTGCCTCCATGACTTTTTTTGACTTCTCAGGATCTTCGTCCTGCAACATCTCGCCTAAAACGGAGGGAATGACTTGCCACGACACACCGTATTTGTCTTTAAGCCATCCGCATCTTTGTTTTTCTCCTCCCTCAGAGAGTTTCTCCCACAACTCATCTACTTCTTCCTGCGTCTCACAGTTCACGAAGAGCGATATGGCTGGCGAGAAAGTGAATTCTGGACCACCGTTTAAAGCCATGAACCCCTGTCCGTCTAGCTCAAAAGTCGCACCCATTACCGTTCCTTTCGGTCCAGGTCCTGCGTCTCCATTGCCTCCTCGGCTTTGCCGTCGAACCACAAGAATGGAGTGATCTTTTGCATACAGCTCTTCTTAAAATTTATTCATCAAATATACAATTATAAATATTTCTCGTTCCAATAAACATGCTGCTCAACTGGGAGCAAATACAAGTTCATTGAATACAAATACGACCTCTCCTTCAAGTTATAGTAAAGGATGATATTGAAGAAAATCCAGAGGCAACCAAAATAACGAATGGTATTTAAACGACTTCAGAAACAGCAACAATTTTTACTAGAGATAAGATCAAAAGATTGGTTAGTCAGTAAATTGCACATTGCTCTGGCCACTATTTGATCTTATCAGACACGGACTTGCACATCAATATCGGCAAATAATAGATCTAAATAATGGTAATCAATTTTACATTTCTTTACTGGTGCTGATTATGGTAGATGTCGCTGTTAATTTACAAAGACCAAGAGAACATCTTGGATATACTCTTGATACTGCTGGGGATTTGGAGTTCAAGATTTAAGGATCCAAATCTGAAGGAAAGTCAAAATCAAAATCTCTGGCAATTACTACAATTCCGATGTAATCCAGTTACAGAAAAGTCTAAGAGCTGGCAACCCTTCAGATTTTAATCAAATACATATGACTATATGCAAGAATTGTGGTAAAGCGATCAAATGGTTTAAGGATCCTGTAAATGACAAATGGATGCCAATAGAGTTTGATTGCGATCTTGAATACGATAACCCAGAAGATGTAAACATGGATGAAGTCGCTAAATGGAGACACAAATGTGCAGCTGTACTAAGATGCAATAAAGGCTGCGGTGCAGAAATTTATTTTGACCCGAATAATAAGTCTCTTTCGGGTAAATTAATACCGATGGAGGTAGCTACGCATGAAAATCATACTTGCAACGCTAAACAACAAGAGGAATTTGATGCCACGGATTATTCTCCATAACCTGATATAGCCGTAGAAAGTCAAAAATAGTGTGTGCTCACCCACAAGAGGCTTCAGTGCCTTCATGCCTGCATTATAAAAAAATAATAGCCTATCAAGATCCCCCTCTAGTATGTGCATATCAGATTGTGCGAACACGCAAATAAACGAACAAATAGACTTGTAGCAAAGGTAGAGTCAGAAAAATAAAGGTCAAGCAAAAATCAAATCAGAGCAGCTTACTTCTGTCAACAATTGTAGAAATCTCCCAAGCTAGCCTTTGTATCTTCCTAAATTTGATAATTATGGCGATAATGGGCTACGCGTCGGATAGGAAGAAATTTTAGGTATGTCAGCATAACTTGATAGAGCGGTGAAGGACAAAGATGAAGAATGCCAATATTGCGATTATTTTGCGTGATATTGCATTTCTGCTAGAAATGGAGGAGGGAGAGGATAACTCTAACATTGTTTTTAAAATTAGATCTTATAAGAGGGCATCGGATGTAATCGCAAATTTATCTTCAAACGTCGAGGAGGTATACTCAACAAACGGATTGAAAGGACTGATGCAAATTCCGTCAGTCGGAAAGGCAATTGCATTAAAAATTGAAGAATACCTTACAACAGGAAAAATCCAATATTTAGACGAGTTAAAATCCAAGACTGATATAGATATTGATGGATTTTATGGTTTGCAAGGCATAGGTCCTAAAACGATTAAGATTGTATATGACAAGCTAGGTATCAGAGATTTATCAGGTTTAGAAAAAGCAGCATCAGGAGGAAAGCTTCGTAGCATTCATGGTTTTTCTGAAAAAAAAGAAGAAGCAATCTTGAAGAAAATTCAGCTATTTAAGAAAGGAAGAAGTCGGTATCTTTTAGGGGAGGTTTATCCTCTTATAAAACAAATTGAGACACGTCTCTTGAAGTTTAACCGAGTAAAAATTGCAGTTGTTGCCGGTTCTTTTCGAAGAATGAAAGAAACTGTAGGTGATATTGATTTCGTCGTAGCTTGTAATGATGTTGAAAAGGTAATGGATTATTTTGTATCAATGCCGGAAATAGATGAAGTTCTTGGTAAAGGATCAACCAAGACATTCGTCCGCTTAAATAACGGAATGGATGCTGACCTATTGGTCGTTCCTGAAGAAAGTTTTGGCTCCGCGTTGCAATATTTTACAGGCAGCAAAGAACACGGTGTTGCTATGCGTAAGATCGCACTCGCCAAAGGCCTTCACTTAAATGAATGGGGGATTTTTGACAATTCTCAGCACAGAATTGCTGGTTCTACAGAAGAAGAAGTGTACCAGACGCTGGATTTGGAATGGATTCCTCCTGAAATGAGAGAAAATTTGGGAGAAGTTGAGCTCGCAAAAAAGGGAGCCGGAGGACTGCCGAAACTAATGGAATACAATGATTTGAAAGGGGATTTGCAAGTCCATAGCAATAGCACAGATGGAACAATGTCAATTGAAGAGATGGCTTTGGCCGCCAATGAAAAATTCGGACTTCAGTATATAGCTATAACAGACCACACAAAAAGTTTGAAATTAACAAACGGACTTGATGAAAAACAACTATTAGATCAAGCAAACAGAATCGCAGAAGTAAATGATCGTATAAGGCGAGTCCAGGATAAAACTGAAAGGCAACCTATACATGAAGTTGATTCATCAGCGTCAACTCGAATAAAAAAAGCTAATAATTTCCGAATTTTATCTGGTGCTGAAGTGAATATAATGAGAGATGGATCGCTTGATATCGCAAATAACGTACTAGATAAACTCGACATAGTAGGGGCAGCAATTCATTCTAATTTCTCACAGCCAATCGAAGTCCAAACTGATAGGCTAATAAAAGCAGCACGCAATCCTAGCGTCGATATAATATTCCATCCTACAGGCAGGCGCATAAACAAAAGAGAAGGATATCCTGTCAATATTGAGAAACTGCTAGATATTGCAAATGATACTAATACTATACTGGAAATTGATGCACATTATGACCGTCTCGATCTAAAAGATGAATATGTAAGAATGGCTATACAAAAGGGTGTCAAACTTGTAATTGATTCGGATGCACATCATCCTGTTCATTTTGGATTTTTAAAATTTGGCATAGGTCAAGCTAGGCGGGGCTGGGCAGAAAAGTCTAATATATTAAATACTATACCCGTTGACGAGTTGTTGAGATGCCTAAAGTGACAAGTCCTTCGGTCTCAGCAAAAGATGAGAATACAAACCATCGATGATATCGTCTATCTTATTGTCTAGGTCATAGCTTTTGACCTTTCTCTCTGATGCCAACTCATGAGTATTCACAGTTGTAAAGCTGAGTTATGGGAAGGCGACGAGTATTTTGCCGCAAATATTACAGTAACAAACGCCGCAGGTAATACAACAGATAGCATAACGATCTGCTCCTTTCACTCCCCTAGAAACAAAATGATGTTCGTGTATCAGCCTATGCTCAGATTGTATTTTACCAGACTCAATTATGGCAACTTCGTGACTCGTACTACACCTGACCAATTCGATATGTTCCATGATTGACTATTTCCAAGTTTGGTAGATTAATTCTACTTTGCAAATCCTTTGATTATTCATCACTGGTCTAAACTAATCAGCAACCGTGGTTATGAACTCATACGTCGTGGCTCCTCTGCAAAAGTCACCATAACGCCGACCGGATATTAGATTTAGCAACCGTTTTTCTCATAAAATAAACAACAACAACAATAATTTTCATTCGAATTCCATGTGTTTGTTCAGGTGTACAGAGAAGATGCTCCCTTGAAGCCTGCAGCTGAATGATAGAAATATTGATGAATCAAGCACTCATTGCTGTCAATATATGACAACATTAGCGAAAATGCAAAAAAAGAGTATGAAATCACCAGACGAAACACGCTCTTTCGATAAGGGCAAAGTTGAGATAGCAAAGGTTCGGGATACAAGTATAGGTAGAGCATATTTTGAACTAGGTTGGAGTTGGGAGAAATGTGTAAAGCCTATTGCCGAAACTGAAAGCTATCAAGCTCGCATACACAATATGTTATTTCTGGAAGAATGACAGCTAAAATGGATGATGGACCTGAAGAATTTGGTCCAGGATATGTAGGTTATCTTCCACCCGGACATAATGCCTGGATAATTGGAAACGAACCCTTCGTTGCGGTAGACTTCACGGGTATGAAAGAATATGCAAGTAAATAAGAAGGTGGAACGGGATAGAATAGACAACGTTAAGAAACTAATAATGATGATTTATTTACTGTCCTCATCAGTTTTATTTTTTCTTTCGATTTAGGATAGTTACACCTTGTTTGTCGTAGCTTAGTGTTTGTTGTCACAGCCGGATTTTTGAACCTCAATATGTTCATTTTTTGCTAGTCGGTTACAAACCACCTTCTTTAGGTGATAGTTCAATTAATCAATTAGAATAAATTAAATAACACAAAGCATGTTAACGAAATGCTGTCCTTATTGATCTGGACATTAGTTGTTTACGACCTTGAATATTGCCAAATCCTATATTGCACTCAAAAGTCTCATACAGATGACTTCTTGTGAATCAAACTCGAACTGATACAGGAATGGTAGTTTCCATCTAAACCGTAGCTTAGAGCACCTAGACATTAATTTAATTATTTCATTATTATTATCATTATTATTCAAAATCTTATTATTCAGGGGAATTCGTGATGACATTTTGGTTCTCGCAATCTTGACCAATGGTTGTTAGACTGGCTGGCTCGGGCTTGTTCGTCTATGCTATATATTATGCTCTATCCAGTAGAAGGAGTAGATAAATGGAGATAGAGACCTAATACATGAGACAAGAGAAGAGACATAAGCTTCAACTCTATTATGAAATACTTTTCGCTATTGAAGGATATATGAGTAATAATGATGTTACAGCTGCAAAACCAACTCATATTCAGCATACTAGTAGACTGTCATACGACAAAATGATGAACCACTTTAATGAGTTGGAAAAGAAGGGTATGATAATATATCATCAGAGTAATACTGGCGGAGTGATATCGATAACTAATAAGGGTAAACAATTCATAAAACAGTATAACGAACTTATGATTCTAATCGAAAGTGCCGGATTATAATGTGTCATTTATAGGGTCTATACAATAATCAGCTAATATTAACAAGACACTGAAACACCTCCCCCGACACACCTTAAAGAGTGGATCACATATTCGTAAACTTGAGCGAGTATCGTACTCATATCTCAAATATATCTGAACCGGCTTTTTCGGTGAGAGTAGTAACCTCTCTTTTAGGATTTACTTCATCTATTTTTTTTGACAGCTCACATACTTTCGAATGACTCAAAAGACGGCTAATTTCATCAAATTCTGGAGCAGACCTCATTACCACTCCCCTCTTCTTTGTTATAGAACCATATGTAT
>DASSIM010000062.1:0-24472 GCA_035691865.1 Candidatus Nitrosopolaris sp.
AGATATGTTAGTTGATAGTCCTCCTGCAGAAATTCCTATGATATAAATTATCAGTATTATTACCACCATTTTCTTTCGTCCGTAGATATCAGATAACTTTCCAACAATAGGAGTGCTAACAGCACCTGAGATAAGATATGCGGTAAGTATCCAAGAAGAAGTACTGTACGAAATATGAAAATCTCCAATAATGTCACGAATAGCTGGTAATAGCATCGTCTCACCATACATTGTAATTAGAACGGTAGATCCAAGAATTGAAAGTGTTATCCATGCAGAAGTTCTTATTTTTTCGGAAGTTTCTGGCACCACTACTTTTGAAGATGATGACGGTTGTGGAAGGTTTTTAGGGGCTTCGCTATCGGGGGTGCGTTCGTCTTTCTCTAAATCATCCATCACAATCACTTGCTATTGGGATTTCCGATTCCATCATCTTGAATAATCGCTGATTTGATCTCTTTCCCTAGCTTGGTTCTAAATCTCTCATAATCTTCATCCACTTTCATAGATGCTCTCAATATCTTACTTTTTCTTCTAGATATTGATTGTAAAAATATTTTAGTATTTTTTGGAAGGCAGTGACCTCCTATTCCTTCTCTCGGTTCGAAAATGTTGACATTCCATTTAGTGTTTAGAGCATCTCGTAATTCTGGGAGGTTAATGTTATTTGCTTGACAATACAGGTAGAGCTCTTGTGCAAAGGCTATCTGCAGATATCTGTGTGCATTTTCGGCAATTTTAGTTATTTCGGCAACCTCCGTATTAGGTACCGGATGCATAGGGATTCGTAGCCTTTTGAGTGAAGATGAGTTACTTCGTCCATCACCATAAGCATTATCCACACCAACACCATAGAACAGCATACCTGCTTTAATACAACAATCACACACCCCCAATAATACGTTGCTGATATACACCGTCTCTTTGATCTAATGAATACTATCTATGAGTGGGCGTGAACAACTAGGAAACTATGATCGAGTATTTCAAATACTTTATCGGATAGTTCTATCATTTGGATTATCTTGCAGATTGGTAATCAGTCCAAATTGCAACTTTAGGTTCCTTTACACATAGGCTCGACATGCAATCACTTAGTAGTGGGTATTAAGTCATCTAGAGAGGACAAAGAAAAACTAAGACAAACTCAACCCTTAAGAATGTTATTACAGAGGTTAATGAGCGAAGAATCGCGTAATATATAGGTTGTATTTTATGCGTAGTGTTGTCTTCAGTTAGGTTATTTGTGATTCTGATATCCAAATGAATTTTAGCCTGTCATCCGCATCAATGAAGACTACGTGGAGAAGTAGGTTCAGATAAACGACTCCCAAATCAGCCTGCCTCACCTATCGTAACAAACTTTTCGTTTAGGTTTTGTTGCAATATGTCAAGCCTACCTACGACTCCTATTAGCTTGCGGTCATCATCTACGACTGGGACTAAGATGATGGCCTTTTGAAGGATGATGTCGATGATCTCGTTTATCCCTGTATCTTGCTTGACTACCACTGGATTTCGTGTCATTATATCTATTGCTCGCAGGCTGTCAAGATTTTTTCCTTGTCTTAGAGCCCGCAAAATATCAACAGCTGTGACGATACCTATGACTTTGGCATTACTGTCGATAACTGGTAAGCCGTTAAACTCTCCGATAAGAAGCTTCGTACTAATCTCCATAGCAGTAGTACTCTGGCGAGCTGCGACTACGTTACTTGTCATTACATTAGAAGCATTCGTTATACGGGTTTCACCTCGAAAAATATTTCTTCTGATGATATTAAATGTATCACAAATGTTCCTAGTCCTTAAAGGTCTTAAAGGTTTGGACTTTTGACTGACGAAGCTCCGCTTATTTTTGTCTCTGCACCGTGGTATATTTATTTACATTTTTAAATTTGCATGTATGATATGAATAATCGGTAAAATTCAAATAACCTATTATATCCAAAGCACACCCATCTTCTAGTCTGGACTGCAGGTTGCCAAGCCGTATATGATTACATGTGATACCTCATGGCTCCTTCATTTTAATGAGTCTATACGTAATACCTCATGATTCACAGTACTTTTCTGACCCAGCTCTTTTCTCAACCCCACCTTTGCCCAAGGAAGCAAAGGTGCGATTCCCTAGATCTAGCTGTTTCCCATTTAGTAGAGGCATAAGGGGTTCCATACGAGCCCTTTGGCTTGATGGAATGAAAATTACTACGAGCTACAATATGTCAGCAGCAGAAGCTGCCTTAAGACCTAGATGATAAGGTCGAATTAAAACCCTATATTTCAATGTCCAAAATATAGTACGATAAGTTTTATCATAAGTTACATCTTCAGCATTATGTCGTCAGATACTTGTGGAATCGTCATACCGACCCACTGAAAGTTAGGATAGGCTTCTCCTAGACTATCATAGCAGCCAAAAGTACAGGAATCTGTTTTTTGGTTGGGGAATTTCTACGGTTTAATAATATTGGTGTATATATACAGGTATTACAAACATTCGTTTAACCTATCAAATATATAGATATAGCAGCTTCGACAAGATTATGTACTCAAGGAATAATGGCCTCAAAGGCGGCGATGATAATATTATTATCCTGCAATAAATCTTCTATTCGAACCATCCGACACTGATGATTAACTCTCTTGTTATTTTTTAGCCAGTCTTTATTCGATCCTCGCTACTTTACTTAGATAGCCTGACAAGCTGTTTGTAATGATGATTTAATATCATTTTCAAGTTCTATCTATGAACGTGAATGACTCAATCATGCGGGTCACGGTTGGCAAATATTGTTGATATTCGTTTACGTCGCAATTAAACAATATTGAATATATCTTATTGTTGTGCATAGCAATAATCTTCAAGTGCGTCGAATATACGTTATTTATTAGGCCATTATACACGATCATATGCGCCTTTTCTCCTCCAAGTGTTGCCTTATTTATCGATTCTAAAAGGTGGAAATTCTTGGCTTTTTCTATACTAAATAGCGTTTCAATGTTGGTATTTGCATAGGCATCTAAAGTCAAATCTTTATCATTATCCAAAATCGAAATGCCTACAGCTGCCAACGAGGTAAGAGGTGTCGCCTTTAGAATCACAACATAACTTCTGTTTATGGCCTCATGGTCGGTAATGACAATAAAATTCAGTGGTCTATTTATTTGAAATAACTTTTGTCCCGTCTTATCATGGTACTGATAGCATCGGAATTTCTCTTGTATTGGAGCTATGTTGTCTATTAGTTCATCATTCTGCAGTTGCTGCAATTTTTTCTTTTCAGCCTTAACTAAGGAAGCTAGTCTGTCAGGAGTGGCAATATTTCTAAATATGATCTCAGGTTTGCCACCGCGCAAAAAGACTAAATCGCCGACTTGTCTAGAGTTGGAACTGCTGAAACCGTAGTACGAACAAAAGAACCTGCCTGAAGAAAACCCACTGTAAATTCCTTGATTAACAGTACGGTTATTGATTATCAGCACATCGTCAAGCTCTATCAGGGGAATTTTTATTGTGCCTTCATTTTCTCGGCTTAAGACAACGTTATAATTTGTAATTTCCTGAGTTTGAATTACTATTTTAGTATGTTTAGTATGCAGTTTGTGCCAAACGCTTTTTGTGATTTCATTTAGCCATAGGATTACTTCTTGATCATGCTGTTTTTGATGTTCTTGCGACATTTTTCTTATTCCTTTGTGGCTACGGTTGCGGAGCCAAGTCGTAATATGACACTAGGACATATAACATTTTTTGTTTGAAGTTTTTATTAATGATGCCGATCAGTATTTTACTTCTAGTCACAACCACATCGAACAAAAAGGAGTGAAGAAAAAATTGGATAATGCTGAGAATTCTCCTCCTCCAAACTTTCACATCTTACTACCCGTCAAAAAAACAGTCCCTCTTGCCAAATCCGGCACATCTAATCTTTCTAATAATTTGGAACGTTTCTAGACAGATTTCACCTGGCTTTCGAGTTCTCTTTCCACCTTTGACTCTCAGATTGTCTTTCTCGATTGTAACCATTACCATATTCTGTCGAGCAATAGCGCTTATGATAGCTAATATAATGACTGCAATGGGTATAGGTTTTGGTACTATTATTGGGCTGATAATTATAGTCGTCGGGATTCACTGAGATAAAGGATCGAAAGAAAGCAAGGGAATGACTATTTAATACCATATGTCTTAGTAGCTAGACTTGTTCTTCATGACCATACTTTCAGACATTATTAAGGCAGGTTATCTAGATTGAATACTGCAATAAATCAAATTCCAATCTTGATGAAATCCATCAGAAGTCTAGGTGGACAGAAATACTTCATGTATTAAAGTGAGGAAGACTTCATTTTGGGATGGATTCTTGGACGAATTGTTGTACAATATGAGGTTATATTAAACAGATTTAGTGGATAGAGAAATTTAACTCGGTGATTATCAAGAGCTTGTTAGTTTACTGAATAATAGAATAGCACAGATACGTAGTAAAATCTATGAGACAGGTTAACCACCTCCATGCAATTCAATAGGAATGATGTTTTCCCTTGTGTTTCCTCATATCCCTGGTATTTGAAAACCTCTTCTGCATACATTAGAGAACGCAATCTTACCCAATGTTTCCGAATTTCCTCTATTTCAGCTGTCATGCTTGGTAATACTTACCGACACGTTTGCGCAGCAAGTCGAATAGATAGGTTAACAAACAAGATCTACAGAAATCTAATGTTTTAATCATTAACATATCAGGTGTTATCAGTTGGCAGAAGGAAGAATGCTTCAGGTGGCGGGCATCTTGATAATCTGTTAAAGATATGCAAGCAACCTGGAGAGAGTAAGAGGGTAGGTGACCTGTCAAAGCATCAAGCCACGACTCGACCTATCGATGCAGTTCGATTATTGCTTCATCGCTGCAATAGAAAGCACTAATTTGAGTTTTATTCGGATCTATTAGTGCACTAATACACAGTCATCATGGCTTATATATGTCTCCTGTTTTTCCTTTGTAACTGATCTGCTTTAATAGATATTTAATAAGCAAAAAATATTTTGCTATGAAAGCAAGACTAATTGAAACTATTCCGCTTATAAGAAATCTCATGCCGATGATCTTAAAGCCTTCGCCGTCTTCCTTAAGTGAAACAACACTCGTTCCAATCCAAAAGCAGACAACAGCGAAAGCTACAACTATTATTCCTGCGGCTAAAAGTGGCTTGAATAACTTAGTATATTCGCCAGTCGTCATTGTTGTATAGTGTAGTATGAGGGTAATGTAACTAATTAAATGGTAATGATCCCCGCTTTAAAATCTAGGATCCTCTGTTCCCTCGTATCCCTTATTATAGACTACTAAATCCGTATGGCTGGTCCCCGCATAAGCGAACTATTGTAACGGATTAATTAAATGTCTGAAAACGGTATTTCCTCTTGTCAGAAGGTAACATGCACAGTTTTTTTGGAAATCTAAAGAAGGCAACTTCGCTCATGGGAGGCGTACATTACTAATAGCTTGCTATTTACTATGTAGTTTATCTGCTACATACAACTATTGTTGTCTCGTAAGTTTAGTTGTGTAGTCTGATGTTGTATCTGTGGAGAGATTCTTGGTTACTCTTAACCTTAATCAATAATTTATGGAAAGTCTACGATCCAACTCTTTTCATCTTTGAACCGCAATTGAGGCATGCAATCTGTCTATGTTGTGTTCCGCAGCTCATACAATAATATTTCAACGATGAGGAATTTTGACCGCCTCCAAACATTGAACCAAATATTGCTCTCCCTCCTTGACCGCCCATTCTTTTTATCACTATCCTTCTCATATACATGTTAAGTATAATGAATACTCCAAATATCGCGACTAAAGATATAGGGAATGATACTAGCATCGAGATAGTAATGCTGATCCCAAACGATATTCCTATCCAAACTAATTGATTAAGCAGGAATAGTCTGTTATTACTATTACCAAAACTCATCTTCTATCACTCACTCCGATCACTATAATATTCACACTTCGCAGTTATAAACTAACTAAATCAAGGCCTTGTCGCATTAACGTCATACTAAACCATTTTTTCTAAAATATATCGTTGCGTAGGACAATTACTATAATGTGGCAATTTGCGACTGTAGGTATCACTTATTACATAATTGCTGGCTCGTGATATTCAAAAAGGAGTCGATGATGCCAGGGTGATAGCATTTATGACATCTTTAGGTTTGCGATGTGATGGTTTTAGTGTTTCTATTAAATGACACTGATATTATTGTTAAATATATTGGCATATTTTGTGTACTTTTTATTAGTCAATTTAATAACGGTGAACTACGAAACGGTGGACTTTACGAGACAAAAAGGCTAGGCTATGTTTAACAAATTTAAACGCCCAAAACCAGAAGGAAAAATGTATAGTCTAAGGTGTTTCCAATGTGGATCTGGTTTTCTTTCTACCTTCAAACTTGAAGCGCCTTTTTGTGCCAAGTGTATCTAGAAAGCTAAATCTTTGGATTCAACGGTGGACTATGAGAAGGAGTGTAGTAAATGTAGTGATAGAGGAGTGATTTATGGAAAAGCAATGTGCCATTCTTGTTATTTTGGGTTTGAAAAGCAGGGTAACAAAGATCCATTATGATAAATGGAGTCTGTAATTTGGTATCGAAAAGTTTATCTCATATCAGAAGATTGTCAATTTTTCTCAACTAAGAGACTATTAGTTGGGAGGTAGGTTTAGACACCGACAGGTTAATGTAGGTCCAATATTTCTATTTTGATTACAATCGCAAATTCTAGATTATTAGAGTAAAGATACTTCATCTCTGAAAGGACTTCCAAGAATTAAGTGAAAATCTCTAGATCTAGGTCAAATTTGGTTCACACGCGCTCGGCGTTATAGATGACGGCGGTGATTGGCCAAGGTGTAAAGAGTTGGTAATAATACTTTCCAAGACCCTTTAATTGTTCATTCTTCCCAACTGGTACCTAAATGAGGGTCATTTAGAGAAATGAAACTTTTTCCTCCCTATTGTGCAATGTGGGAGTGACAGGAGTCAATTTTTGCACTCTATTATGTATACGCAGGAAATTTATCCCCTTTTCTGTGGTCTTGAATGTTCTTTCTCCATCAAAATATTCGATCAAGCCCTTTTCTACTAAAAGTACCAAATATTCTTTCGTCACGGTGTGCGAAAGGTAACCGTCATACATTATTTTCGTCAGTCGTACTCTATTGCCGTTAGCACTTTCAAGAATCTGCGCTGTAATTTCGTTTCTATCTCGGTACTTCATAACATCGTAATGCTCGACTACTCAATAAGAATGTCACTATCATAAACTAATGACGATTATCAGTTTTTTTATATTAACGGAATATGCAATTTGCTCACTTAGGCTCAGAGACCGACCAATAACACTCACAAGTAGGGAAGAATATCAAAAATTAGTGACATCATTTACCTACAAGACCAAAACGCGCTGGCCGCATTTCAATCTTGTCATTATATTGTGTACCATGGATTCTAATGGACTGCATACATCCATAATGACAGACAATAGTGTAGGTAATTTAGGAACTCAATTCTCAAATTTGATATTATTCAAATCTCTCGCTCGTACAAATAGTCAACACATACAGAGATAATTATAGAAAATATTATGATAAGAATTAGACAATTTGTTGACATTATTGGTATGATTAGGTTAATCTTGCCTAGAAAGCGCTGTAATTCTTTGTGAATAAAGGAAGAATTGATTTCAATTGTCATACAATGCAGTAATTGATGTAATCAATTACCTTGAAAGCAGCGAGGATAGGATAGCGAGTATAATGTCCTAATCTTGATATAAGGATTCAATTTTAACTTTAGCAATTAAAGGAAACGACTTTATAGCATTTTTATCTATCATCAAATGACCAAACAAACAATATCGAAGGGATGAACAATAATGAAAGTAGATTATATCAATAGAATGGAATCGCTCTCAATCCTAAAGACATCAATACCACTTGCATTTAAGATAATATTTTCAAATCTCAGTTATATTGCCATAGCTGCTGCCGTATTCGCCATTTTTTGGATTGCCTTTAATGTATTTGATCAACTGTTGTTCTTTTCACCAGTCGTAACTTTTTATCTTCCTGATGACGCAAGAGCTGGATTCATCCTAACAAACATAACTTCAGTATTAATGGGTGTATTGGTTGCCATGAATGTATATATGATTAGAAACTCAGAGTTAAAGTTAGACAAATCATTATTCTCGGGCACAATTCTAGGTATTGCTTCTAGTACTTGTGCCAGCTGTTCTTCAATAGGTTTTCTTGTTATATCTACATTTGGAGGTTTTGGCATCATAGCAACAGATTTTCTTACAAATTATCAGACCCCATTAAGGATAGTATCAATAAGCATACTCCTGTGGGCATTATACTCAGTACATAATAGGATCACAAAGCCATGCATTTTTGATTCATTCAAGCAAAAGAAACAACCGCCAACACCGTAGGAAATGTAACAAACAGTAATCAGCTAATAATATTATGAAAAATAATATGATAATTGCGCTCGTGGTTAGGGTAACTTTTGTCATATTGTTAGTAGCAGTATCAACCTTTCTATCTCTTCTCCTTTCATACTTGCAGCCACACCATGAACCCTTCTATGCTTTTGCTCAAACAGAGAAAAATGTTGCTCTATCATTATCTAATCTAATAGAACATGGTGCTTCCTATCAAGGAAATACCTCAGCTCCTGTCACTTTAATTGATTTTAGTGACTTACAATGTCATTTATGCGACAGATTTGTAATAGCGACGGAGCCAAAAATAAATTCAACTTATGTCCAACCAGGTAAAGTGGCATTTATCTTTTTACACTTACCTAATCGTGGTTTTGATTCTTTTCCTGCAGCCTCGGCAGCTCAATGTGCTAATGATCAAGGAAAGTTTTGGCAATATCATAACTTATTGTATAACAATCAAGGCCCCATTGATTCTGGATGGGCAAATAAAGATAATTTGAAAAAATTTGCATCTCAAATACCTGGCTTGGATTTGCAGAAGTTTAATTCATGTTTTGATAGCCAAAAGGATAAGCCCGTTGTAGAAAGAAATGTGGCACTGGCTCATTCTCTTGGATTTTCACAGACACCATCATTTATAATAATTAGAAGTGATGGCTCAAAACCTCAGAAAGTAGAAGGTCCTCAGCCGTTTGCAGAATTTAAGTTTTTGATAGATAAAGAGCTTGCAGAGCCATAAGAAGAAAGGAGACAGGATGAAACAAACACAGCATCAACACCAGTGATCTACCGAATAAATTCATACAAGGTAATGTTTCATGGCATTAGGTTTGTATCTCTCCTCTCATGATCTAGCCGAAGATTCTCAAGTTCATATCGACCGCTCAGCATAAGCTTCAGCCAACCCAATTTTTAAGAACTTCACTGATATTTACCATAGGCCTTGTTCTAGTTGCTTGATTGTTTATATTACAAAATATAGTCATCGTAATCTTCTGGTCTAAATTATACATTGCAGGACATTCGATAAAGAATATAGTTGGTGCTGCGGCACAATATCTGTTCTCTATTAATACTGCACAGTCTGCAGGTCTTGGTGCTGCTACGGATCGCAATAAGATAATATTCTAATTTATTAATTTGACATTCGATGATTAGTGAAGAGCACCAGGGATCTAGCCCTATTGCAGTACTCTTTCTAGACATTTCCATAGAAACCGGCATCTCTTCCGATCTCTGCTATGCAATGTGACTTACCGCCAGAGTCAGTGAACGCCAAACCTGGATGTGCGGATCCTATCCGTACATTATACCATCCCTTACTGATTTTGAACTCGGTCCTTGTTCATGTTGCCCTTGTTGTTGCTGCTCTGCATATGATTGAATTATCTTTTCCATTCTCAATTTTAGACTTGCGCCTTGTTCTCTAAGTTCACTCGTATCAATTTTCAAGCTTTCATTAGCTGTGATTCTACCAAGGGATTCTATTAAAGTGGCTGCTCCGTCCGGATCAGGTATTCCTCTTGCTGCGTATATGAGTATGGCCTTAGAAGCAATACCATTTGATAGGCAGGAGGATAAGATTCCGCCAGACGTTCCTCCTACAAAAGCTGTAGTTGGATAAACAGTGCTTCTATCATCTGCCATCTTTTCTTCTTTCTTTGTTACATCGATGCTGTCGTCATGAATAAGACTTGCGTCATCTGCCTTTCCACCATCGCTTGACAAAATTATGGGCATTCTTTTCGAATCAGGTAATCCTTCTACGGCTATGCCATCCAATACCATGACCTCCTTGACCTTATTACGCAGAGCCCAATCCATAACCTTGTCTAAAACTGAATACATACCCTGAATCAATATAGGTGATTCACACACAAGCACACAAACGTCACCTTTTTCATTTGAATACAGGCGAAATGGGTGCCTCAGCTTTCCTTCAGCATAAATGACACCGGGTACTATGAACTCAGATTCCACACAGGCTATTTGATTCATATGAAGTTTGTCGATAATGTAACTAGTACTTATCGATCCAACCAACCCTGCCCCTGGAAAGCCTGCAATGAGGATGGGAGAATGTAGTTTCTTCTTCCCTTGCACAACTTTGGCCAAGTGTTTAATCCTAGTTTTGCCTCCTGTAGCACCATTATCTATGTCAGTATGAGCAATTACCTTCTCTCTTTTTTTGATCATTCGTGAAAAAGAAGATTTATTTCGTTTTGGCAATATGGAAAACTACTGTCGTAAACCAGATAAACTTTGTCCCGATCACTTGAACTAGCAAATCCTGCAGCTACCTGAACTTCGAATGCAGCTTTTATCTCATCCAATAGTCATTTTTCAATATTCCTTTGACATCACAAGAACGGGTACCGTAGGAGGTAGCTGTCACATAACGAGTTACTAAATCTTTTTCCAACCAACCCTCTTATTATTGAGTTTGCGGTATTCAACGCCAGTTTCTCATTTTAGAGTCCTTGTTGTCTGAACCTTAACTGCAATTGTTCTATATTCGTTGTCCGCATTGTTCGACAGAAAGTACGTTTCAAATCTATCGAATAATGGTTCTACTATTTCTCTTTGTTGTGTTGCTTTAGCAAGGAGTCATGCATTAAGGTCCATAAATATTGGAGAAGATCGCGTCGACTTATCGTCAGACATTCCAAAGGTTAGATGTCCTACGTACCTATTCCTGTATTTTCTATATTAATGTAAATGGAACTAAGGGAGTAATTTTTATATCATATTATTAGTGGTTAATATCTAGAAGTCATGGATATTATCCGTTCTGAAAAGGATGATTTAAAGTCAAGGAATGTCTTCATTATTGTATTTTACTTTTCAGCCACAGTTATGCTTTCTATTTGTTTCTTCGGCTTTTATATAAGTGTTGAAGAATATCTAAAGACTGGCAAAATAGTTATTGGTGAGGTATTAGTCAATACTGAATTTCCGTTCCACGGGGATGCGACACTTGTGACATATCTGATGATCGCGTCCATATTATCATGGTATTGCGTTACCAAACTGGCCGGAGAAAAAATGAAAAATATTCCTCAGTCGGTTAGATCTGTTTTACAACTGACTTTACTTGCTATTGCAGTGACTGCTATGTATGAATTTACCTACAATCTTTTCTTATCGAAGTCTTTTTTGACAGTCAGTTTAGTAAAAGGAGCATATAACCTGGATAGCATAAGCGTGCCGTATCCTAATCCCCAGACACCATGGAGTCTCATATTTGCAACAAAAATGACTCTCTCTGCATTTCTCATTTCCGCACACGGATTTTATATTATGTCAAAAAATCAAATAAGGCTAAAGTACTAATACACTCGAAATTAACATTCCTAATTTCTAAAATATCGCAAATGCTATTAAAGCAAGCTAGTTATTTTCTAGCATATGAAAATTAAGTACTATAATTTTGTACTGTGGCTGATATTGAAGCTCTTTTATGCTTAGAACGTTCTCTGGTAGTTACCAAAGGTTCTAGAAATATTCTCGAACCTATTTCTTTTTTATACACAACATCTTCTTATCCTTTAGATCTAAAGCCGATTATACCTTCCCACTAATGTGCTATTATTTGGTCATCTCGTGATTGGTCTTTTTCTCCTATCACTTAACACCCACTTAGTTACCAAGGCGATTCCAAAAATTGGGAAACTAGCTATAAACACATATGGAAACATCGCAATGTAAATGGAAGGCTGAAATATTTCCATAACCAATCTAATATTCTCATAGGGCATTTATATTTTAATATATCAGAGATAAACGGTATTTAATTCCAGGATTTATGAATATCTGTCGCCGATATTTAAGGTCTGAAGGTATAAGCTCACGGCGTTCACCAACAAAATGGTGGAAGATGGCGGTTAGAGTAGTTAAGCATTTGCCGATCAAGTGCTTCCAGCAGCTCAGAGTGCTTTAGAATATAAGAGTGATCTTTATCTGCCAACGTTATTGTATAATACCTTATTACATAAAATATTTGTGATATAGAACACAAACAACTGATACATTAGGTTATATGATATTTATATGGTAAATTATCTATGTTGACATATGCGCCTCTCTTTTCATCGAAAGCGAGTTTGATGGCGGATGTAGATGTCATAGCTTTCGTGAAACCACCCAAATACAACTAAAGAAAGCATCTGATTCTGATGAATTAGGAATAGAAATACAATGTGCAAAACAGCCCAGAATGTTTCAATTCGTTATATCCTCTGTAAAGGATTATCACAAAAATTACTACGAGGAAAATCTGGATGCTCCCTCCACATTGCAGGTTTTGTGATTGACCCCAAATCCTTGAACTTCTTTTACAGTGCTTTGTACGGTCAACTCCTTTTTGATATCGTTTTGCAAACAATGATTTGCTGGTTCTACTTTAATAATATTTGAGATTGATTGAGAGGAATACGAAAAGAGGACGAAGACCACAAAAAGAATAGAAAGTTTAAAGGAAAGATTATAGTAATAACCGGAGCATCTTCGGGAATTGGAAGGCAGGCTGCGCTTGATTTTGCAAATAAAGATGCGGGTTCAATAATACTTATAGCTCGCTCAGAATCAAAATTACTCGAATTAAAAAGAACATTGCAAGTTGTCACGAAATCCAAAGTAACAGACATTGTAGCATATGCTTGTGATTTGTCAAAAAAAGAAGATGTTCTAAGAATGGGAACACAAATACTCGAAAGATTTGGGTATATCGATTTATTGATAAATAATGCAGGTTTTGGAGAATTTGGTAGAGTGGAAGACCAGAGTATTGAACAAATTGAGGCAGTCATGAGAACAAATTATTTTGGAATGGTCTATTGTACCAAGGTATTCTTGCATTCCATGCTCTTAAGACATTCAGGACATATTGTAAATGTGGCATCATTGGCCGCAAGTTTCGGAGTTGCTGGAATGGCTGGATATTGTGCTTCAAAATATGCTATGTTAGGATTCTCCGAGTCACTGTATCATGAGCTATATGGAACTGGTGTACGCATAACAGTAGTAAGCCCTATTGGCGTGAAAACAAATTTCTTCAACGATCAATCTTTTGGGGATCAAAGGCCAAATTATACTGGCTTTATGCTCGAAGCAAGAACTGTATCAAAAGCAATTCTTGCTGCAGCTAATTCTTCGCGTCTTGAAATAATTGTTCCTTTTTACATCAGAGCAGGTGTGTGGTTTAAGCATACTTTGCCCTACGCTATCAATCCAGTTGCAGGTGCGCTTTTCAGAAGACAATTGAACAAAGCACCAAAGTAGTAAAAATGACTGGCTAATTGCTACTTTACATCGGTGAAATTAATATCTTGGGGTTCAAGGACGCATCATGATGACAAGGTTTCTTGCACCACGGACAATTCCTTCTATCAGTATTGTGACAGCCACAAATATGATGTTCGATAAAGCCTTTTGAAGCTGACGTAGATTCTTTAGTACCGCTACAAAATGGACACATATTGCCAGTGGTTCCGAAAGATCCTAATCCACCACAAATTTCACATGTTTTCATTTCTCCATCTCTATATCGATATTATTGATAAACTTTTTCTTTGCCATTGAATCTCTTCGGATGTTTAAACTGGCATGATATCTTACAAAGGTATGATGATTTTTCCTCCTAAGAAAACAACTATACTTAGCTATTATCTAATTTAGTTCTGTGTTAATTGTAACGTAATTTGGATGGTCTGTAAACATCATAACCTATCGTCATTAGTTGCAGAGTTAGATAGCAGATGGGAATTAGTAGAAGTTTGAAAAATCATCTCAATTCAAGTTTTATGAAGGGTTGTAAGTGATGTTGCACGAAGGTCAACCATAACTCGATTATAACGATTAACCGGAACACTGCCAAACTATCCTTAAAAATCCTTTGATGCTGATGCTGAACAGAACGAAACATCAACCTTGCATCGACTAAAGCAGAATTAAAAGTAGTTGACTGAGGATCGTTATGTGCATTACTATGAATAAACCAAGGATCTTGAAAGTAAAAGTAACATCAGCTTAGTTTTCTTCATGTTTGCTTGACTTTGATCACCTGCTGTGTGTCGATGTCACGAAGTACTAGTAATGTAGCTCGCATCAGTCCTTACGATCCCTCTATCTCTTTCATAATATCCCATCCGATACTCAGCATCTAACCTTTAGAAATGTTCTAAATAGTCTCTGATCTCTGCTAATTAAACTTCCCTTAGCATACATGTTGTTAGAAATCTTACATCTCGATCTCGCAAACCCATATTACTCGATTGGGTATTGATTAAGTTGTCTGATGCCATCTATCACATTTAAAACATGATCTCGGACTAACGTTAATCCATAAATTCAGTAAGAGTAAACTGTTCTTTTCTTCGTTCCCTAAAGATCAATTTCAATTCCGTCATTAGAGATTCAACTCTGCCCCGTAAGTAATCATTAACTCTGTACTTAGTACACATATTTATTGCAATATCGGCATATTTTTCAACCGAACCTCTAGTGACTGTTTGCAAAAGTTCATGTCCACATTCCATACACTTGCCCATAAGTGGCATTCTGCGATATTTTTCTCCACAATTGCTACACCGGAAGGATTGTGATGAGTAGGATCGCATATTGCCCATAATGTCTGGCAAAATATGTGTCGTCAGAACCATTGATGCTACCTCATCAGGATCGACAGCATTGATTAGTTTTGCAGTAGCGAGCTGCATTTCCAATTTCTCATCCATGGAATTCAGTCTAGAGTATGCACTGCGTTGTATGCTAGTCGTTAGCAGACATGTCGAATGGGTAAATCCATACCCAAAAAATTGGTCTTCATTTCCGAGCCTGTTTTTAATAATTTCTATCTTGCTAACAAAGTCTCCAGCTTTAGCATGTTGCAATGTTGCTTCGTAAAATTCAAGCGGATAAACTGAGGTAACATCAATATTATGAGCTTGTCTTTGGACCTCCTTTGGTAATACAATCGGCTGAATAAGTAGTGGGGCATCCATTAGCCCACCAATTTTATCCGGCAAAAAATCATATGAAAAGTTTAGAAACGCATCAGCTAATAGCATTATAGAGTCTGCATCACCATCACAATCCCTGCGTTTTGCAGAGTGCCATACAGGATGGGCCAAACAGACCTGGGAATTGGTAAAACCTATAATTCTTCCTATAATACCAACGGATGTATGCGGTGCCAATCCAACTATTAGTTGTCCTATCAGGTCTTCTACAGAGAATGAGTTGTAGAAAGGCTCAAGCCCGTATAATTTTACAAGTTCTTCATCAATAAAGTTGGCTACATTGAGCAAATGTTTAGCGCAATCTAAAGGTAGTACGACGTCTTGCATCAGCAGTTCGACCAATTGATCAGCTGATACTAAATCTCTACCAAGATAATCTCTTGTATAACCCAATTCCTTTAATTTCTGTACGCTACTTATAGTCCACTCAGGTTTAAAGTGGGTTAGAGGTTCGTTCGTTGCATCAAACCTAACCGTCCCATCCTTGAAACTATAGAGATCAAATTTTTGTCTCAGAATTCCTTTTTCTAAAAGCTCGGCAGCTTTGTGCTTACTCATAAGACCCTTAACACCTTTGAATGGTTCTTCAGGAATAGTGCCAAGTTTTCTTTGCGCTTCTTCAACAGCTGTTTTTAGTGAATAGTTGACAGGAGAGTAAGTCTTTCCGTCCTTACCACACCTATAACACCGATTGTTATTAATGCCATCAGTAATTTCCTCCCTGCATACTACACATAGATTTCGTATTGGAGTAAGAGCAAAACAGTTACGACAGTGTGTTCCAATTGAAGGCAATTTGCAATTATTACAAAATCTATTTGCAATTTCAGCATAAAAAGATTCATCCTTTGCTGCTCTTAATATATCGCGTGTCGCGCCTCCTTTGATACCAATAGGAAACAATACATGAACAGGAGGTTTCATTTTACGTTCAGCAGCCTTTTCGGGGCGTCCTACTCTGACAGCGATCGAAGAGGCAAATTTTGCTCTGATTTTAACTCCAGATGTCCTTGAAATAAATTTTAATGTATCATTAGCTTCAAGAAAGCAATCAGCATCATTCCCGACCGGCGATGATGCAAACGCAGCGTTTCTCTCGGCAGAACTAGGAATCAATAACTCGGTTAGCGAATACACGTGATCTAGGTTATCGATCTCAATAATTTTACCCTCATTTTTTACTGAATGAATTATACCAAGTTTTTCCAAGATATCTTTTAACTTTGGATTATCATTGGGGAATTGCAAAAGAGACGAGCAAGAATGAGAAGAATCAGAAGAACTACTGTTATCAGTTAGCTTAACATTTTGTTGATACTGATAATATTTTTCCCTCAGAAATAAAACTTCATCTATACTGACACAATCCCAATAGAACGAATATTTCGGATGAAGTGGAATGTTAAACCTTCTGCTGATTTCAAATGCTTCTTTAACTGTAGGTATTGTTGAGAATGGCTCTTTTGATAGCTGAATTAGTCTTTTGCTTAATTTTTGTTCATTTATGATGGAGTCCAAGGTCTGCAATGCCAGCAATTTTGCCTGTAACTGTAATGACCAGATTTCTTCCACATAACTCGCTGGGAGCAGCTGAGCATTATTTTCAAGAAAATCACCATAACTTATTAGAATATCGCCCATGTAGAGTATTCTGTCGATGTTAGATCGGATCTGTACAGCCTGTTCCACAGTTGATACCTGTATGACATTACCGTTATCAAGCCTAACAACCGGAGGCTCAATGCTATCTACAAGTGCTATACTGGATGCCTTTCCGGGTACATCTATTTTGATTTGTGTACCCACAACAATGGCATGATTTAATAATATGGGAACAACAGGGTGAATTCCTATAGTTGCCAACCCAGTATTGTAGCATCGACCGTACCTTAACCGGAAGCCACCGATTTTCTTACTCATTGAAAGCACAGGCCTACCGGTAATCACCTCAGACATTCTGTGATTAACCGCATCATCATTGCCTGTTTGAATAGCTCCTTGCAATTCCTTGAGCCAATTCCAGCCATCAAGTTTTAGTGTCTCAACCATTTTGAGCAACTTTCTGCTACGACCGATCAGACCATCATTCATTACCCTCAGTGCACCGCCCCGTACCCTGTCGGTATGGATTCTCTTCATACTTCTATGACCCAAAACCTCTACCGGATCGGTATCTATTCCATCGAGCTCCACCGGTAGGTTGGTTATACATTTAAGTACATCCTCATCTAAGACCTTAAATTGGAAATTTCCAACTTCACGCTCATAAATTCTGAGTTCTTCGATAAATCTCCCTGTCTCGTCATCGTATGAATTTGCAGCATATTTTTTTAAGCCAGTAATTTTTCTTATGTGATCTGCTATTAACATTGTAAATGCGGCCTCAGTTCCTCCCGCAGACCTGATAGGCCCGGCAAACGATATGGACAGGTATTGGCCTCCATCATTGTTATTCTTAAGTTGCACATCGGCAATCCCTTGTAAAGGAGCAATTGTCATACCTTCGGTAACTATAGCTAGACTAACACGTACAGCATTGTCCAGTCTCGTACGTAAGTCTCCATTGCCATATTCTGCCAAAGCTATCTCTTCGGCAATTGTAAATGCTGCCTTCTCTTTGGTCGACCACGAGAGTAAAACACGCAGTCGATCTGCAATATCGATGTTATGCATTTTTGCAACTCTATCAGCCAGATCGTACGCAATTTTTGGCTCCACTACGTCTGAAACATCTAATCCTAATTTTCGTGCCTTCGCAGCAAGTTCAAAATTCTTTTGTACAATTTTCAAAATATTGTGTTGGTAATTTAGATAATATGCTGGCATACACACATCTTTTAGACGGAGCTCTGCCTCATCGATCATTGTTATATCATGTTTTGTCGTCATCTTCTTATCTGTTTGATAATTGTAGAGAGTTTATCTTCCCAGCTTCCATCTTGCTCAATCATCGTACTGATTACAATAACATCTGCTCCAGCTTTAGCTATTTCCTTTGCTGTTTCAGGAACACGAATTCCACCTCCAACTATAAGTATTCCTTCGTAGTGTTTTCTCACAGCAGATACCATTTGTGGCGAGACACTTTGCGCGGCGCCTGAACCGGCCTCCAGGTACAAAAATCTCATACCTAAATACTGAGCTGCTAACGAATACATCACAGCAATTCTATATTTGTTGAAAGGAATTCCGCGTGCCCGGCCTATGAACCAAGCAGTGGTCCCCTCCCCGATAATAAGGTAACCAGTTGGCAACGGTTCGATGTTATACTTTTTGACAGAAAGAGCTCCCAAGGCTTGGGCTTCTGTAATGAAATAGGGATCTTCTGAGTTAAGTAGAGTGCTGAAGAGAATTGCATCAGCTCTGGGCGACACTCCGGTAACATTGCCAGGAAACAATATCACAGGAATGTTAATTTGAAGTTTGATACTCGAAACTATTTCCGTCAGTTCAAGTTGATCAATTGCAGAAGATCCGCCTACTAAAACAGCTGAAGCTCCAATCCCTTCAACCTTTTTTGCAATTGAAGCTGCCCCATCAGAATTTTCAGAATCTATAAGTGGAAAGCATAACGTACCATATTTTTTGACCTCACTTTGAATATAATCTTCGATCTTATGTGCCACACCATTTGTAAATGCTTTGTAGTTGTATATCAATATGTTTGCGTCAGATTTCGTAATAAACAATAAAGATCGATTAATTGGATTTGTATTAAACAATGCAAATCCGTTAAAAAAGATAATCTTTTGCATGTTTATATAAATTAGTGGAGGTTTTTAGCCTTTCTACGTCATGAAAATGTTTGGTCAACAGTTTCTCAGCCCAAATCTTGCTAGGTTGGGACTCGATTATTCTTTTCGTTCTCAACCCCATTGGGAACTCTTAGCTTCGATGTGTTGTAGAACTATGGCTTGTTTAGTAAACAAGAATAATATATCAAAAATAGCAGCCTTCAAAAGATAATGAAGAGAAACTAAACTAAAAAGTTTTTCAGCAGTACACTCGGTTAAAAAATATTACAAATTTGTGACTGTTTTCATGGATCGATTCACCAATGCTATTTTTTAGTGTAGTGAAACTACTCGATTAGAACCAATTGCAAATACCCTGTTCATCTAGTACTCTCTCATAGGATGGAAAAAGGACAGAAGAGACTAATCTAGAAGCAAACTATTTCTTCATTTTCGAATTTCAGATTCAGCATATGAATCATGCGATTGTAGCTTTGTAGCTTAATGGTAGTGTTACTCTTAATCTATTCTTCCAGGCAGTTCAGAATCGCCTATAGGTTATGAATATTGGCCAGACTGTTTAACCACGATGAGTGATTGTTTGTCGTGTGAAAACCAATTAACAGAAAGATAACTGCCTTATGATTGGTTATACGTCAACAATAATAGCGGCTCTACTTTTCGGCTCTGTTTCTACAGATGGAAAACCAAATTGTACCTAGTGTAAATCCTATCCTTCTCTCTTGTCTCGCGTATCTAATTTCTGGTCCTATTCGGTCAGAACGGAGGACTATTTACTTTTACACATAACTTCAATTTTTGGTGCTCCAGCTATGTACTTCTTCGATCTTAGATTGACCACAGCGATAGATAGCTCTCTTTTGTCAAATGTGAGATAATCATTTCAATACTGGCATTAACAGAATTTGGAGAAAAACTGAATCGTGTGGATGGAGATGTTTATGACTACACCTATAGACAGGCTGTACCGGCAGCAGGATCTGGTTGCAAAGCAGCAATTGATGTAATTAAATGCCTTGAAAATAAAGAGGAGATAGAGTAATAAATTTCTAGCACTTATAGATTTCGTGGCAACGATCATTGTTAGGAGAGATTCCATTAATAAACAAAGAGCTGGTTTTACGCGTTCTCACTCCCATTTTCATTATTGGTATAGCTGTGTGTTTGATCACCAACATTGTCCTAACTAAAATATAGAAGGCATCAAGTCCCATAAGAGAAGATTATTCTTTTGAAAGGATTTCGCGAAAAAAATCCATCCTTTATATTATTATAACGATGCTCTAGTTTCGTAGCTATTTTTAATTCTGTTAAGGTATTCTTCATTTCTTGTTTTCTATGGTCGAATCGAATGCTGGATTCGCATAGATTGGCTCGTTTCTAATTGCCAAAATCATAGTTTGCACTTGTATTACGACGGTCATCCTCTGTCCTCGGGGTACTCTTTCCAACAAGTGAGACAAATACATCATCTAGGGTTATAGGTGAAACTGTGAACGATAGATTTTTTTTGATCGCAAAGTCTGATATTTCTTTAACAGTAGATTCAAAAGTAAAAACCCGCAAAGTACCCGTTCCAGTGTCTACAACAGAACCATAAGATTTGAGCAGTTCAATATCTATACTATTTTTTGCAATATCGATTCTGATGTTTTGTGGTATAGTCTTCCGTAAGTCGCACATAGTACCATCCGCTATTACTCGACCTTTCTCTATGATGACTATACTGTCTGAAAGCATCTCAGCTTCATCCATATAATGTGTTGTTAATAGTATCGACCTGCCCTCATTTTTCCAATCCTTTATTGCTGACCAGACTTGACGTCGTGAAACTGGGTCCAATCCAATTGTGGGCTCGTCAAGAAAAAGTAATTGAGCATCTGTAGCCATAGCCATAGCCACGAGAATTTTTTGCTTCATCCCTCCAGATAAGTTCATCGCAGGTGTATCTTTTGCTTCGTAAAGTTCCAACTTAGACAAAATTTTTTCCGTCTTCTTTTTAGCATCATATTTGCTTTCGCCTCTTATTTGTAGCCAATTATAAACATGATCCCATGGTGTGAGTGCTCTTAATGGCCGGCTTTCTTGCGGTACCACAGAAATCAGATTCCTTATCTTTCCCGCCTCCTTTAGTATATCATAACCGAGCACACTTACGATTCCTCTAGTAGGAGCCAACTGGGTAGCACATATTCTTACAAAAGTGGTCTTTCCTGCGCCATTCCTGCCAAGAAGGGTAAATATTTGGCCGGGTTCGACATTCACTGAAACGTTATCCAAGGCAGCACAGTTTGAACCCTTATACAATTTATACACCCGAACTGCCTCGACTGCCAACATATTGAGTCTTTATCTACACATTAACAAATATATATTAATGAGGACACCGGGATATCCTGGGCTATTCAACGGATAATTGGTAAATTATAACGGAATAAGCATATTGAAATTCTCATGAAAAATATTCATCTGCACTGCTATTTTTCGTTTTTTGAGATCGAGGCTTTATTATCTTTATAGGTATATAGTAAAGTGATTAAATGTAAATTAAGACGATACCAAATTTGATGTCTCCGAGTCTTGGTATATATGATACCATAGTGTCCTATTCTGACGACAGTTCTGTTGGTCTGTTGTCCTATTCATTCATTATAGGCATCACAAGAAACTTGCGATACAACAATTAACAGTTTAAACCAATGGTTGTCGAATGTTTTTAACTATTCTGGAACACTGATGTGGGCTGCTTTCTTTTGTATAGGACATATGTTAAACCTACTAGTATTATAGAAAGTATTATACTACTCAGTGTCAACGCATAATTCCCTCCACTTGGAATTATTAAACATGGATAATCACGATAGAAGCAGCCTAAAGTAAAAAAAATCCCATTCCATCCTGAATGGGTAACTATTGCAAACCAGCCCTTTCCACTAATCCAGGTTCTAAAGCTGAAGAAAAATGAAGGTATTACAAACAACCAGTTTGCATACGCAAGATTATGAATATCAATGGCATGCGTGTTTATAATATGTAGCATTGCCCAAATAATCCCTCCAGCTAGAACCACATAATGATTTCCAAAGGCATAATAGGGAATGCCAAAAAACAATGATTCTTCCATTGGTCCCGCAGACAACACTAGTGCAAGGTAATGAGGAAGCGAAGGCTCTTCATAATTTGAAATAACCTTTTGTACTATAGATATTCCTACCAACATAAGCAACAAGCCTATCCCGTGGTAGAACATGAGCATTACCGTCAAATGGCCAATCGATGTTTGTCGGTATCTGGACAACCAAAATCTCGGATTTATATCGGTCTTGATATCACGGAACTTTCTCTCTGTTGGTGGCTGTGTCAATTGACCTTAGTTTTTTGATGGGATATAAAAGGACAACATCCTTTTATCCAGAGAAAGAATCGTCTAGACTAACTATGATGTTAAGAACAATGCAATTGCTAAGACCGCAGCACTACTATTATTAGTTTCATACTACATACAGTTCTTCATTTAGTGAGATGGACCTCTTATCAAGGTGGCAACATTGCTCGCATTTCCATTGGCAGATGATGGGACATTCTTTATGTAAATGTTGTCGAGAATAAGTAATTTCGTGTATAGGAGCTCTTGTACCAAATAATCTCTTCGAATTGGTTCTGAGCTTGTATTTTGGATTTCATATAAGTCCCGGCAGCCAATCAGATTTCTTGTAGGTTTTAAATTATTTGAGCGTCTTAACCCAGGTCTTGAACCATAACATGGAACCATCAATTCTGCAGAAAGATGAAATTTACTCTACTACTTGCATCCCCCTCTATTAATCTACGAGAAAGAGAAGATAATACTATTGGATATATCTTATTAGTCCAAGGTTGCACAAAATTTCATCTGCCACTTGAGAGGGAGATTTCCCTTCAGTATTCAGAGTGATTCCGCGAATACCAGATTTTAGTTGAAAAAGTTGACAAAGAAAAATATCATGAAATGCTGCCTGAAAGAAAAATTTACTAATGTCATTAACATCATAGAAATGCGAATAATATTGAATAAAGATTTGACTCAAGAGGATGCGTGGAAGATTATTCAGCCAGTTTGCAGGGAATTACTTGAGCTAGTAGATGGAGGTTATCTGCAATTTGTATCTGCGAATTACAATGAAAGTGATGGAACATACAAAATAAATTTGAAATCCTCTCACATACATCTTGCGTCAAGGGGATTCAAGGATAGCATCGGCGACGTTGAATATAAGCTAGGAAAAATAAGGATTGGCTTACGAGCAAACGGGATTCCCGCAAATGTTTTTGTAGACATTATATAAGGACTGAGCCAGCGAAGTTTGAAGCTGCTGTGAGCATCAAGGTGATCAAAATAACGCCGAATAATGGCAATTCTGCCCTTTGGTTTGTTATTAGATTCAATAAATACGATTACGATTTATAATTATCGGTTGACTATGTTAGTCAAGGGTTACAATGGTCGAGCATTCCTTATTATTGCGACAACCGATCATCCAGCTTTTAATATACGATCCTCAAGAATTTTCCAAGAATATTCCGAAAGCATTCAATTCATCATACTTTTGGAGGTTTGAATTCATACTTGTACTTATTTTATCTCATGCCTAAAATGTATGAATTAGAAATATTTTGTCGTGGTTGTATCTGTTAGATACCCCAGATCATTCAGACTCTCTGTAAGTTGTTTTACTTTCTTATCCTCCATAAAGTTCTCCGCAATCTTTCCAGGAAGAGCTAGAGCCCCTACACAACCTTGGTATATCAAGTAGTTGCCTATACTTTTGTAAATAATATTGGAGGCCGCTAGTCACTCTGAATTTGGAACCATTAATTGCATCTGTTAGATCGTTCAATTCATGCAGTTTTCTAAAATGATAGGCTGCATTTGGATCAAAACGAGAGATTTTAGCATATAATAATGCCACATTATACCATTTTTGTGGACCTTTTTACATATATCTATTCACAAAACAATGACAGCACAACTCGAGATTAAACCACTCGAATGAGAAAGAGATCCATGTCAAGGAGTCCGATAAGTCTGTTCTTCTCGAATAGTGTGAACCACCCTATGACGGTGCTTGGTGGTGGCCAGACGAATAAGACAGTAATCTGAATTGGAATTAATACTGCCATGGTTATGGCAGCCGCT
>DASSIM010000063.1:0-10691 GCA_035691865.1 Candidatus Nitrosopolaris sp.
TTCGCACTAAGGAACCATGTGCCAATCGGAGATTGCTTAGTCAGAATGCTGCTATCATGGAGTGTGTTATCAATATCTGTAAGCCTAGCTGAACTACAGCTGACAGTAATTGTTCTTGTAGATGGATTGTAATTTATGCAAGCACTAGGGGAACCATTACTCGATTGAGCAGGGGGAGACGTAGGCGAAGTTATATTGCCCTTCTTGAAAGACAGCCCAGGAAGGGAACTAGAAGGAGGAGTCTTATCCTTGACAGCTTTTGCATGATGTATAGAAAATGGAAGTATACTGAACACAATATAATGAGATATGACGACTGTAAGAATAACAACAACTAAGATTTTAGTAGTTATCCAGATATGACAGTTCAAGTTGTTTTAAGGAAAAATTTATGGCGCAATTTATGTTTTTGACTCACCTTGAGGATTTTAATGTGGGGCAGATTTCGTCAGGTCTCCCTATAAATAACTCACATTGTAACTCATGACAGTCATAAATTTAAGGCAGAATCTTTATAGCGTAAACTGGATGTAATTCTGTAATTCCTCCCGGCATCTCTGGCATCTCGATTAGATATCTACCTGTAACCATTACATGCTGACCTATCTTTGGAAGTACAGGTTTGAAGTTAGGACCATTATATCCGTCACAAGCCCCTACGTTTTCTTTGCTGGTACTTGTAACTGGAGCTTGGCATACAGTTTCCATGTGCATAGCTGGTCCTCCGGGGTATTTACCAGCAAAGACCTGAGAATAGCTCCCAGGTCCTAACATATTCTTATATGGAGGGTCTAAAACTACATTGAAATTAGCATCACCATCATTATTAAAGTAATGTGTCCATACAACCCTACCCGTTACCGTTATACATTGTTTAATTATAGTAAATCTAACTTCTTTCAGTGGAAGTATAAAATGATCTAGTTGTGGAAGACATGGACCTCCTTTAGTTTTGGAAGCATTCACAGAAGTTGTTGCTAGTCTGTGAGCAATGGCTAATGCTGCAGCAGAATTATTAGCAGTTGCAGAAGTGAGAGATTCTGTCCCGATCGGTGGTTCTTCTGCAAATCCTCCTCCTGATGTTCCCGTTACAAATCCTCCTGGCTTACTTGCTTTTGTTGTTTTTGCATGACCATTGGACGATGGCGGCTTGGCTTGAGCTAAAGGGATAATGTCAGTAGCTAGAACTATTATCAACGATGTAAACAACAATACGATTGTTATAATAGCGGCACTACAAAAATTATATTTTAACACATGAACAATTCACATTCTATATCAATATAAACTCTGATTAACTATGTTAACTGACCAATATCAGACCATTGCAGGTTCGAAGCCTATTCTTTGCATCATAACCAATATTACTGCAACAGCAGAAGCGACAAGCAATAAAGAGAATATATTGGCATGCCCTAGTCCATTCAGAAATGTCCTAAATCCAAATGGTCTTATCGCCAAGATCATTAAACCAACAAAGATTGAAGATAGTATGGCCATTTCTCTTGACAGTTTACGCTTCTCTTGTGAAGCCGAGTCAGCAGATTGGGAATTACTGCGTGCCAATATTACATACTAGAGAATATCACAATAAAATAACGTCATAGATGAATTTACCGATTAGAATTTCCCAAAAACGATAGGATTTAAAATCGTCCAACAATTATACGATTATAATTTGTCTATTACCCAGGAATTGATTAGTTCTTTTCAAATGACAAAATAACCTAATCAGAAAAGAAAACAAAACAATAGAGTAATAAACTAACAAACAGCGTTGCATTATTGCTGCTGGTATTATAAGACCAGATGCCCCATGTTTGTAGATATCGTTATAACGAAAAAAATGATTGGCAATCAGGTGCTATATCGCTATATCATTAGTATGATGTTCTTTACATGATATTTTCTCTCACTAAATGTGTTCTTCATTAACATAGATAATCATCTTTTATATACCATATTGCCACAAAGGGTATCGGTTAATTTATCTTCATGCAGTTATTGCCTTCTAGTGTCGTCAAAATTATATCCAATATCCATATTATTATTGTATTGATAACTATCATGTTTTCAACACCAATAGCAGCTTATAGTCAGTCATTTATTATTTCCAACCATCAACAACAATTTCCAATAACTCAAGTGGTAAGCTTTGCCAAAGACAAATCTAAAACCACAGGAGTAAAAGCAATTGGACATAAGGGCATTGCTAAGCCTTCTAAAGTTTCCCATCATCTTAGTTCTATTACTTCACCAATATTACCTGCTGGTATCTCCTCTACTACTAGTGGCATCAGCAGCAATGGTAGTAACAATAAGGTCGTAATCATAAACTTTGATGACTCATTTAAGAATCAAGGGTTGTATGCCAAGCCAATACTAGATAAGTATGGATTTAAGGCGACCTTCTTTGAGGTTTGTGGTTGGATAGGAAAATCAAGCGAAAGGAAATCTTGGCAAGATATAGCAGAATTACAGCAGGATGGTATGGATATAGGGTCACATACTATGACTCATCCGCATCTAAATACATTGTCTGCGATTGAATTGAACTCTGAAATTGGTGGTGCAAAGCAATGTTTTCTAGATCATGGAATTAATCCAACAATATTCGCATACCCTTATAGTGAAGGATGGAATAATCCTGCAGTAGTTAGTACAGTTGCTAGATACTATTCCTTAGCCAGAACTGATACTGGCTTTCCAGTCACCTTCTTACATTGTGACGGTTGGAAAACTCATCCGCAGACTGATTGTAGAACTTATTCTAGTGATGGAAAATTAACTTTCGCAAATAGATATTCTATTAAGAGTTGGACTCATAGACATATTGATGGTCCTTACTCTTCTTCTCAAGAAGGAAGTGTGTGTGCAGGGGTATGTCATTCCTACGATAACTCACAAATGTTGCAGGTGTTCATCGCAGATGTAAACAGCCAACTTAAGTTCAATCAGGGTGGAATAATAAGAGCCATTCCGATAGTAATATATCACAATTTTGTCACATATCCTGATGTAAGTTTTAGTAAAGATGCAGCTGATACCACTGTAAATCTGTTTGATCAAGAAATGAAATATCTACATGATAATGGATTCAGAGTATTGACGATGGCTAATCTAGGATTTGATACAAGCTCTAATTCATTCTACATTAAGTGAAACCTATAGACTGTAAATACTAATAAAAATGTGGCGTAATTTTTACTCTCAAATCCTAACTAACCATTCTTTCATCTCAATAATTTTTTGATTATATCAAAAGGTGGGTAAATCCTACAAGCGCAATAGTTAATCCCACGCTGAATCTCAGGGAAAACACTAACCAAACTATACAAATTCAAAATCCAACAGATTTTAAACATCAATTTATTATAGACCGAAATGGTAAACAACTTACAACAAGTGGAGATATTGCTCCTGGCAGTTCAGGTCATTTATAATTTAAATCAATTGTGAGTGAAGCATTTGGATACCATTATCTATTTTCATCCAACTATAATGAAAGGAATAATACAAGTGAATTGATCAAGTTGACAAATCAAGAATCTTTATTACCTCTTTCGACTGTCCGGTGTGGTTCTATCCGTGAGTAAAGATCCTCTTTTCAAACCATACGTGATTTTAAGAGTAGCTTTAGCCGTTCAATCATTTCACATATTAGAGCACATACACTGGCTAACATAATTTCATGCAATCTTTAGATAATTTTGGGCATAACCGGTTTAGCTTAGAAGTGTTCTCTGTATCTAATGGTTACCTCATCTAAACTATCGGATGATGTCTATAGAACTGAAAAGAATGTTGTGATGTACTAGAAAGACTTCTGCTGTTAGATGCGTACTAGTGGATAATGAACAAGGGTGCTAGAGTCAGACAAAAAGAAAGGGAATTATGATAGGTCAGATATCTAATCATTTGATGTTCAAATTAGACGAATAAGAGATAATAAGTTTGTAATAGTGTCATGCAGAAATCTCTAGGGGATGAAAAAATAAATCAGCCAGGCGGCCATTAAGACTTTCACCTTTCATGCACGGCTGCACACATGCGTTAAAAAGATGGTAGTATTTTCTAATACTAATCAATACCTACATAATCAGTCGATTATTGGCAGCTTATTACCCATTTTTTCTAGTTTAACTAAATGTTGATGTACTGTTCCATTAGTTCCATTAGAACTTTTCATTTCTATTCTTATTCTAGATTTTGTCAAAATCACCCTCATCACTATATGCCCGTTCAGCATGCTCTTCAATGTCAAGACCCTTCTCCTCTGTCTCACGAGAAACTCTGACACCTATCAAAACGTCCAATACTTTCATTATTATGAAAGTTCCGCCGAAACCCAATATTCCTGCAACACCAACACCTATTGCTTGAATGATAAGTTGATGAGTATTACCGAATAACAAACCATTTGGACCTGCGGGATTTATCAATGTGCTTGCAAATATCCCAATCGCAAGAGATCCGATAATTCCCGCAATGCCATGTACTGAACTCACATCAAGCGCATCATCAATCTTTAACCTATCTTTCAGGAAAATCACTCCCAAATATGATGCAATACCAACCGCAAATCCAATCGCAAAGGCATGCTCAACGCTCACATATCCTGATATCGGGGTTATTCCTGCAAGGCCTGCTATGGCCCCATTTATAGCAGCTATGATGCTTGGCTTATGAGTTCTCATCCAAGAAAGACCAACCCAAACTAGAGCTGAGACTGCCGAAGCCATATGAGTGACAATCATAGTATTTCCAGCTATCGCACCGGAAGCTAATGCACTCCCAGCGTTGAAGCCGAACCAACCCAGCCATAAAAGCGAAGCTCCCAGAACGGCAATGGGTATGCTATGTGGAACCATTATCGATGGACCATAGTTCAACCTCCTACCCAAAACTAGGACTGCGCCAAGCGCTCCCATTCCTGCACTTGTGTGAATTACAATTCCACCTGCAAAGTCCTTAACTCCTAGCTTACCAAGCCAGCCTCCACCCCAAATCCAGTGAGCTAGTGGATAATATATCAAAAAGCTCCATGCAGCAATAAAAAGAACAAATGCACTAAATTTCATTCGTTCAGCTATCGCGCCGGTCAATAACAATGGGGTAATTACCGCAAACATCATTTCGAATTTTGCGTATAGAACTCCTGGGATGGTTGGTGCATAATTAAGTGAACTATCAAAAGGTACGCCTTTAAGAAATGTCCAGTCTAGATTGCCAACAAGACCAGCAGTATCTGGCCCAAATGTTAGACTGAAACCGAAGACAAACCACATCACACTCAAGAGTGCTACTCCGAGAAAGATCTGCATGAAAATGGAAACTGTATTCTTTTTTCGCAGTAATCCTGCTTCAAATAATCCCAAGGCTGGAATCATTAATAACACAAAGCTGGAAGCTACAAGCATCCAAGCAGTGTCTCCAGAATTTATTGGCAAGATTGCTGAGGAAAAAAATCCGTTATTAGTATAATTGTCTTTAGACACATGTTTCAGTAGGAATAATATGATGATTTCAGAAAATCTTTTTAATGAAAGACTCGAAGATACATTCTCTTGATAAGAATAGATGTAGTAATCCCACAGAATGACGTGGAAGCAATCAATGAAGCTTTGAAAAAAATTAGTGTTGGTGGAATTACAATTTTAAAAGTCAAAGGCAGGGGTAAGACCATTGCCCCCGAGATTCATGCCTCCTTAGGAACAGAGATATTCAGACCAGAATTTAGCGATAAATACATTCTTCAAGTGGTTGTTGCTGACAATAAGGAAAATGATGTTATAGAGCTTGTTAGAGCAAGCTCTAAAATGGGAAAGATCTTCATTTCACCAATTATACGCGCAGTCGATATCGAGTCTGGTGCTGAGAACGAAAAGGCAATATAGATAATGAACCATTTTTGAAATTAAATAGATATTAACCTCTTCATAGGCGAAGTCGTTGATTGAATATCGGCTAGGGCGTTAAACATCCTGGAAGCGATATCGTATCCCAGTCAATATATCGACTTTCAAATGAAGCTTCGGTGACGGGGCTGGTGGATAAGGCCATTCAAACACAGTTAGAATCATGAAATATTTGAATGCTACCATCTTTTTGAATAATTCCTTTTGAGACTGCATATCCTAAGCCCCTCTCCTTGACGTCCTACAACAGACATATTCGATAATCGTGTAGAATTCAAACCACCTTTTTTGGCATAATCTGTATATAGGTAAGCCCAACTTCGATGTTTGCTTATAAATGAACAGAGGATAGCCACTGGGAAGTGCAACAGAAGCGCCTATAGATTGCGCAACTTAGGGTTTTTGGCATCGTGTTTTACCTTTAATCTTTAATTGGTATATTGTGACAAAGTCAATATGTCTACAGTAGAACATGACAAGGATACTGAAAATGATAGTAATAGTACATAGCTAACCAATAGCGACCCAAGATAGGTAATCAATCAAACATTTGATGAAGCAAAAAATAAGACCACAAAGAATGAGACACATAGAGACCTACGGCACATGCAGACAATCACCAATAGTCGAGAACAGACGCATGATGCTGCAAGAGATATTATAGATAATTACATCGAATCACAATGAGATATCACTAATTTCAAAATGCATGGTGTTTTTTTTATAACTTTTTTTGGATATCACCCAGAAAGATGGAACAATAGCAGCCATTAGGATATTGTACTGCACTATACTTTCAAGCAGAGACAATGAGGATATCTACACAGCACATGAGAGATAACGCTAGAGAAACATCATCGGTAGCAGTCAATGGTACTAAAATGTTAGAAGAAGCGACATACCTTTCAAATGTGACGATAGGAACATAGAGTCTTTGTTAACAGGTGTAAAACCTATTAACTAATTCTACACTTTTTGCATCAGTATCGTCTACAGAAAACAGGAGACGATCTATTGTGGTAGATTCGAATCATGCAACAAGTACGGTTGAAAGAAATTGTGAAAGATATGTCAGCAGATAAGATAAATTCACGGGATTTTAGGTGCTCCTTGAGCAGCCGTTCCTTGAGCAGATAATGATTGAGGAGGCACTCCTTGTGCTGTACCAGTCCTATACATGGCAGTGACTACTCCGCCAGCAAATCCTACTAAAGCTGTCGCAAACGGCAGAACATCCCTAGGTGCGGTTGTAAATTGCTGGGCGGCAGTTAGAATGCTTTGTTGGGCCAAGGAAGGGAACAAAGTATGAAGGACAGCTAGAACAACAAATGGTGCTACGATCGACAACATCATTAGGAGCGTCCCAGCAACTATCGTAGTCACAAGTACCCACTTCATAGAGGTTAGTTGACGTGTTTCATTTTCGTACTTGGCTATAGTCGGATCAGTCATTTCTCCACTCCAACGTTATTGCAACATAGCGTGTTTTTCATCTGCGGCAAAAAGGTATGAAAATCATGCTTATAAAGAGCAAGGGCTCATACATTTGACAACCTAGACATTGTACTTGCTGTTGATCAACAAAAGCAAACAGAATTTTCATAGGCGCTTCAATCCCTCCTCGAAGTCCCCTCATGCTTCTCGGTGCCTTATGATCTCATCCAATTACGGTTTATTTTTACTAGGAGATGTATACTTAAATTCTAGCACAAACAGTGGTCAATTATAAACAGAGCAAGCCTATTCGTAAATACTGAAGTAATTATGGTGATGATGTCGGCATGCTATTTGGATTCTAGTGGATTTGATTGGGGATGGTGCATTAGAGCATGACAATGAAGACATCTGCCAACTGGTGCACTTTGTCTGTTACCTTCGGTATCACTTTTTGAGTTCTCTGATTATTCTAATGATGGATAAAAGAGATCGGGATGACAACACGCAGTAAGAACATAGAGGGGGAAAATTCGGAAGAATCCCACAAAGAGATAACGAACAATTACTCAAGTATTATGAGACAGCGACCCGTTTGGAGACTTGAAAACTGTACTCATACCACCTCGAATTGTTGGTTCATCATCTTTGTTTTTAGCTGGAACCATCGTGTTTTTATCGCTTGATCTTGATCTAGACCTTTTATGTCAATTTCTAACATTTTCTTTTTTTTGCACCATCTACCTAGTTCCTCAGTCATTATGCTACATCCTTCGATTCGATTTGATCATATCATTAAGTTAGCCTGTTTCGACTAATTCTTCCGCATAAAAACACAATTTTAAGATTTGAACTACACTTACTAAAAGCCCAAGATAATAATGTCCATTAGATTTTTATTTAGAAATATTTTTTGTTATTAATATCATACTGTGAGTCTAAGAAAGCAACCTAGCTCAGACTAAATTCAGACCATCTTCTGTGATTGCTACATCACCATTCTTTGCATTAATTCGACTGTGCATGAGCCTCTTTCCATTAGGTGTTACGATATAATTCTGTGTTGCAACTAGTATAAATTCTGGGAAAGCAAACATACCACTTACAAGAATTGTTTTTTTATCTAAAACCCTTGATTCCAATATATTTTCACCATCGATGTTTATTATTAAAATATGTTCTGGTTCCCTAGATTTGTTAATTAATTTTTCATGAAAATAGATACATGCATTATGGTCTACTTTGATTAATTGCTTTCCCATCTTGTCGGAAATCTCTGCGCTCAAGTAAGGACCTAGACTGTTTTCACCTAAGCCGAAGAGAATCCTGTCGTAGATTTTGATAGACTTTGGGCTCTCAGAGATAAAATTATTCCCAAATATTAAAGTATATGACAATCCTTGTCGGCAAATAAAGATTGTTTTCAATGGGGTATATTCTTTTTGTTGTAGTTTAAAGAATTAGATAACAATTCACGTTAAAGTGGTGTATGGATCTTTATATAATTAAATAGAGAGAATGAAAACATTCATCGTCTATTTTCTGGCAATACCATATAGTATTCAAGACTCGAATTTATATTTTCAAATTAATTTATTGCATGATGCCTTCCATGGCTAAAGAGAAGGCCTATTTTATTGTTAGTGGATATGTTTCACCTAAGTACGCTTGAACAGTTCGTCTATATAGATAAAATGTTACCACCACATTGATTGTTATATCTATTATAGCATCTGGATAACAATACTCACATTATTAGAGCTGCTATTGCTAATAGAAGACGCATTAAACACAGATCCGATATGCAGCAATTTCAGACTCTTTTTGGGATTCCCGATTTTCCTCATGTCACAACTGTTTTACTGGGAACGGCAATAATTGGAGAGTTGCATGCTCTATCCATTAATACCTCTATATTCTGGGGTCAGCATCTTATTGTGTTCTCGTCAATGCTTGTTGCTGCCCTCGGTGGTACATCTTTTTTTTAACTGTACCTTTCCATTTCTGATTTGTTCAATGATGATCATGCCATCCTTCTTTTCAATATCATCACGATTGAGACAGATATAATCGAAATTAGAGCAGCAGTGAGAAATATCAGGTTGTATGATACTGGTGAGGGAAAAGAGCCATTACCGACTCCCTTTGCAAGCTCCTGATGTGTTTGCATGTATATTGCTGCAATCGCAGGTCCAATTGAGCTTCCAATTAAGACGAGTACTACTGACATCCCAAGTGATACTCCACTGAACCGAACTGGGGTATACTCCATTGTGATATTAAATGCACCCACTTGTATCAACGAGATTCCAGCGGCTACTATTGCTAGATTTATTGCGACCATAAATTCTGTTGAATGAAACATAAAGAGACTGAAAAAGCCAACTGTCATAATAATAGTTCCTGCTACAGTTGGTTTAAGATTACCTATCTTTGACACAATAAACCCAGAAGAAGGAGCAAATACCAAGATTACGATCATAAATGGTAGTTGAACAGTTGCACTAGCTATAGCATCTCCACCAAATCCAAGAGGCTGAGGACTTCTTACTAATATTGGAATAGTCTGATATACCATCAACATCGTGATTCCAAAAATTAAGATAAGCATATTAGCAGGAAGAAGTATTTTATGTGTCATTAAACTGAGCTCAATTAATGGTGACGCTGCTCTTCTTTCTATAATGACGAATAAGGCTAATGATCCAATTGACAACAAAGCTAATGACACTATTATAATCTGAATGGGATATGCGCTGATGTTACCAGTGTTGCTACTATTCCCGATATAGGTAAGAGTTAGTAAAAAAGAGGCTATCGTAACAGCCAAAGTTATGGCGCCCTTTACATCAAGGCTTCGCATTCCATGACTCTGAGCAACAACTTCGCCTAAGTTGACATGCAATTTACTGGATTCGGTATTAGCATCAGCTTGTATTAAATTGCCATCTTTTTCTACTAGTGCAGACATCCTATTATCACCATGAATGAATCTATTGATTATTATCCAAAGACTAATAGCAACGGGTATTATCGAAAGAAATGTAGCATGCCAGCCAAAGTTATTGATTATGCTTCCACCTACTGCTAAACCCACCACCGAACCTGCAGCAAACATTGAGCTGAATACTCCTACCCCTATAGCAAGCTTCTCCTTTGGCAATTGGTCTCTTATAATTCCAAAAGCTATTGGAAACATGGATATACCGATGCCTTGGATAACTCTAGCAATAAGAAGAAAAGATATGTTAGTTGATAGTCCTCCTGCAGAAATTCCTATGATATAAATTATCAGTATTATTACCACCATTTTCTTTCGTCCGTAGATATCAGATAACT
>DASSIM010000064.1:0-3927 GCA_035691865.1 Candidatus Nitrosopolaris sp.
TAATAACAATTTCCTTCTAGAAAATCCTCTAAGCGGGTTCGGGAACTGAGGCAGTATACTAAGATACGATTTTCAATACATCGATGTCAAGACGGTATATGTTGACGAAGAATAATTGACATAATAGAATAAGTTAAATGGGATATCGTATTTATATGTCCGTAATTGGAAATTCTTTATGATAATCCACTTTATAGGCCACCTTCTGAAGCTAATTCAATAATATTTCAGATTACACTAGGTTGTTCTTTTAACAAATGTTCCTTTTGTAATATGTATCGTACCAAAAAATATGAAGAAAGACCATGGGAGGAGATAAAATCAGAAATAGATTTAGCTGCCAATGCATATCCTGAGGCTCAACGGATATTTCTTGCTGATGGTGACGCACTGAACGTCGCCACTGACAAATTGATTCAGATTTTGGATTATTTATACGCCAAATTCAGAAATTTGAAAAGAATATCATGCTACGCGATGCCAAAAAATATATTGCAAAAGAAAGACGTTGAGTTGGATAAATTAAGAGGCGCTGGACTTGGTATGCTTTATGTAGGAATAGAGACTGGTAATGATGCTCTATTGAAGAAAGTAACGAAAGGTGCAACTAGCAAGGGAATTATACAGAGCTGCCAAAGAGCAAAACAGCATGGATATATTTTATCATGTATGATAATTCTGGGACTTGGTGGGAAAACGTATACCAAGGAACATATTCATGATACTGGTAGAATCATAAGCGAAATTGCTCCCGATTACTTAGGAGCCCTGACATTGCATCTAGAGGATGGTATTTATGATGAGTTTATGATCAAATTCGGTGAGACTTTTACCGCATTAGAAGATATAGAAGTTTTAGAAGAACTCGAAAGGCTTATACTGGATTTTGATCCTACAACACCAGTAATATTTAGGGCAAACCATTCATCAAATGTATATTCAGTTGGTGGCACTATTCCACAGGATAAACAGAAATTACTTTCCTTGATCAGTGAATTAAAACACCGCCCAGAAATGCTAAAACCAAAGATTTTGCGAAGATTTTAGTCCGTTTTTCACAACATAGTAAATCCTATATTTTACACTTTCAATGGGTATTTTACATAACCCCACTATTGAATCTTGACTCTGGGATTTACCATCACGGTTTAACTCTCATTGCCTACCTTATCACTAGCTATCTACTAATTTCACAAAAGGAACGCAAATAGAAACAAGAATCATGAAGCTTTTGCCTACAAACCAGGGGGTGAGATGAAAAGAAAATTATTATTTATTTCACCGTATTATGGTAGTACTATTAATTCCCCTCTCATTGTTGGGAGATGATACTTACAGTAAAATTGGTATACACCACCGTCAGTTGCTTTAAAAGTGATTACTGAATGTTGTCCTGGACCTAGATCCTTGTCAATGTTATACGGTGCCCCGATAGTGAAGGAGTGTCTATCGCCATTTGGCGATTTCTCAAGATTGTAGAAAATTACGTTAACTGTGTCTCCTTTGTTGACTGCTATCTCTGATGGAGAAAATGAGTCTGGCGGAATTTGTAATTGTGTTTGGTTTATGTCTTCATGTGAGGATGAAAATAGGTAAAAAGTCTTGTTTGTTGATGGACCGAGTATGGCTGTTGACATTGCCCCAATACTAGTTTGATTCATTGTCATAGGCATCGGCTGCTGTTGTGCTGCAGCAGTGTGAAGATCATTTCTGTCAGCAGTAGTTAATAGCAGTGTTAGCAATGAGAAAGGCGATGCGATGAAAAATATAACCGCTGTTACCGCAATCACAAATGAGGCTAGCAAAACAGTTTTGTATGTGATATTTTTTACTGATTTCAATCCTGTTATCGTTAATACTCGATTGTGGCTTTATATAACTATCTATCATAAGAGATGATCAACATACTGCGAAATTAAAGGCTCAGCTACGTTAATGGAAAAAGTATCGGGGATATTAGCCAGATTTTGTCGCAACAATTCCGTATATCGGCGTATTCCCAAAGTGATTACCAATCTTGTTTGGATCAATCCATAAACTGAATGCACTACGATCTATTATCTTTACACTAACTGGTACATTCATGTTCGACACACTTACCATGTTTGGCAATCCCATCGTGACTAGTCTGGCAGTACCGTTTATTGTAGTTGACGATAAGTGAGTACTGTTATTCACTGAATTACTGATACTTGTTAGATTCAAGGCAGATGATATTGTGTGTGTATGCAATGCTGCTCCATCTGAGCGGACCATATCGAATACTGTATTAAAGATTATTGTGGCTGGTTTCGGTTGACTTTCTGTAAGTCTTGGCTTGAAGACCAACATTTGCCATTGGCCGGAAACTATCCATGCTGGTTTGCCGTTTGCGTCATTCTGTAAGCTTGCAATAGTCCCAGTTGCGCTAGTAAAATTCAGCTTATTGATTGAAGCATTGATGGTGGTGATGTTATTGTCATTGTTCGAATTCCCAACTGGATTTATTGTCGTTGAACTCTTCAGAGAAGAGTGTACCTGTGCAAAAGCCACCTCGCCATTACTAATAACTTGCACAATGGTAATAATTCCACTCAGTATCATAGCACATAAGCCAATACTAAGAAAAATCCCAAATCTCCTATTATGTCTCAAATACGCATTGATATCTCAGGCCATTTAATATATTAACATTTTTGATGAATAAGCACCATGAACCGCATTTTCTGCTGACTAATAATTTTTGTATTATTATTTGTCAGTCTAATTAGGGCCTCGAGATTATTTAGAAATGACTACATAGAACTATCATATATCGAGGCGATTCGCATAGGTATATTTGAGATATGCGACCATCTTGCTTGTACTAATGAAATGTCTCATTTCAACGTCGTCATTGTGGACTTCACAAGTATTGGTACTAATGCTTTCGCAACTGATGCCACCTATGGAGTGAATCTAAACCGACACCCCAGAGTTGTAGCAGGACAAGGGAGGTTTGTCAATTATTAGAATCAAGAACATGCTTCGGGTATGCTTATATTTTGTTAAGAAAATAGTAATTACAGATAGCTGCCATGTCCAAAACCAGGCACAGCGATGGGTCGGTACTACTGCTGCCTACGCTATAGGAGCAAATACAAGTTCATTGAATACAAATACCACTTCTCCCTGTAAGGGATGATATTAAAATAAATCCAGAGTAACCCAAAATAGCCAAGGGTTTTAAGTGATTGAAAGCAATCTTAATGGTGGCAGTGTTCGTACCTAAAAAAATGGAGAGATTTTGCTACCCCTTACTTTTTAAGAGTTCTTACTAATGCCAAACTACTATCTGTTGAGGTGGCCCGAAATTATTACTACCCTCGTTATCGCAGAGCGCGTTAGTACAATTATTGAGTTGATTAATCTGCTGATCAACTTTTAGGTTGTTATTATGGTTGTGGTGGTGTCTGTATGCTAAAACCTGCTGTGGTATTGCGAACGCTACTGCAGTGAGTGTCATAGCTGCGACCATCGCTACTACTGCTAAAGTTACGTTGTGGTTCATTTCTCAGAGACTAACGTCAACAATTGTATATTTGTAGTGCTTCACAGCTAGCGCTAAGAATATAGGAGAAATTGTCGATATATTCAAGATACGATATATTCTTTAGAAGAATTACCTTCGATCAATCTAAAGTAAAATTACCAATTGCTTGACCAATATTTTTTACCGATAAAGAAAAGCATGTAGAATTACCAAGGATTTGCTTCTAATTTTCCTTTTTTTCCACCACAAATTAAATAATGGCAAGAATGTAAAGGCAGTTTACTTGACACTACTCTTCCTCAGACGATTCTTCTTCATCCTCGTCCAAATCTTCCAAATCTTTCTCGAATTCATCCTCGAGTTGGCCATCAGAAGTATCTTTAGACATCTATTGTGCTTTTGCCAGCCTGGAAAAT
>DASSIM010000065.1:0-39548 GCA_035691865.1 Candidatus Nitrosopolaris sp.
GAACACCAACTTCTAATCTCGATTTCTTACTATTCGTGAGACATAACGTGTCAGACGCAGCATCTTATTACTACCTTTCTGAAATTCAAATGAAACTGGTACAATATCATATGTTATTCCGTATTGTTTTTTCAAAATGCAGAGCAACTCTGTCATCTGTTGATATGGCTCCAAACTTGACTTTTGTAAAGGGTAGATTCTAACCTCTCTTGTGCATACTCTAAACAACTCTATTATAGAAGACAAAATGAATGAGAATTCAAATTTATGGCTGTAGGTAAAAAGGAAATGTCCACTTAATACTAGGTCAAAACTCTTGTCATCGAATGGTAATTTAGGCAACTCTGCTTTTACGTAACGTTTTCCTTCCCTTCCAAGGTTGTAGTCTGATATGAACTGTTCTAACGCCAGTTTTCTGTAATCCCTTAACTCTTCTATAGAGGAATAAAAATCCCAATTGTAGAGTTCAGGAACGATCGATACTCTATTTACAACATATTCAATGTCTTCCGCACCTTGTTTCTGCAATATTCTTGAATCTGTGTCAAATAAAGGATCACAGCCAACTGTAGTGATACCATATGTGTTGTTAGCCTCCGCCACGAATGACGAAGCACCAGAAGGGCAATCCAGTATTCTATTATATCTTTTCAGGTGATTAATATCATCGATACGAAACATTTTAAGATATTCTAATAGAGTTCGACCATAAAATGCGACCTTGTCTAATTGAAATCGATTCGTGTTTCCGAAATTGTTATTGTCAGGTTTTTTGTCCATTAATATAATCCTCGGGCAGTCTGATAAATTTTAATTACTTAACGTTATGATGATCATTACCTAAGGATAAGTAAATAGTAACAAGAACGAGGGACGAGTTAATTATTATTATACTTGGTAAATGAATCAGGCGGCACCCTAATATCTTCGAAACCTTCTCGGTCAATTATCTTTGCTAATACTTCTAACCCTGTTACTGTTCTAGGTCCTGGCTTACTAAAATATGCTCCTGCATTAACCACATAAACTTCATCGTTTTGAACAGCCTTTAACGATTTCCATTTATCGTTAGTTTCTAATGATTTTGCTTCCCTTAATGTTCTAGCGATATCAAAACCGCAAGGCATTAGAATTATTTTATCTGGATTAAATTTCATAATTTCATCAATATCGTGTATACGGCGTGATGGTTGTGCGCGGGAACTTAGGCCATTAATTCCTCCTGCGATCTCTACCATTTGAGGAACCCAATGACCAGCAGTAAAGAAAGGCTTAATCCACTCAATGCAAAGTATTTTTGGTTTAGTATTGGATTTGTTATTATAAACATCACCACCAATTCTTCGATTGCCAGCTCTCACCCTTATGTCATCAATACGCTTTTGTAACGATACTACCAATTTACGTGCTTCAGTTACTCTACCGACTCTTTCTGCTATATCCATTATACTTGTCAAAATGTCATCTAAATCATGAGGATCAAGTACAAGGATATCCGGGTTGTAACCCAGTACAGAAGTAGCACGATTTATCTCTTTGGTAAATGGAGCGCATACTTCACATACACCCTGAGCGATAACGAGGTCCGGTTTTGCTTCTCTTAATATCTGGTCATCTATTAAATATATGTCTCTCCCAGATTGCATTAGTTCTACAATTTTCTGATCTATGGCCTTACTATTCATTTTACTGGTATCAAAGGAACAATTTATTACTCTTGGTTTCCTATTGGCGTCGTCAGGATACTTACATTCATGTGTTACTCCCACTATCTGAGAGCCTGCACCAATCTCATAAAGTACTTCTGTGGAACTAGGTAAGAATGATACTATTCTTTCTGAAGACATGGATATGCCATGATAATAACATTGTTATTTTTATATATTATTGACAACATATTGGCTCCACAAACCATAGGCCATAACAAGATTTGCAACACCGAGTCCTACCAATATGCCACCAAATACTCGGAAAGCCAGACCAAGAATCTGAGGTCCTATTTGTGACACCAAATTACTGCTTGTGGTCTGAAGACCATTCATAAGAAATGCACCGATAACGACTAACCCCATTCTGAGAAGAAGCGATTAAACACCGGCTATGATAATTAAAATGGCGATAATCGAAACTCCACTTGGCCTCGATCGTCTCTGCAGAACTAACGTTGCAGAGAGGGTGGTAATAAAGGGAAAATTTTGACGCGGGTTCGGCTGAATTTTAAGCTGAATCTACATGGTAAGATTGAGTACATATAAAGGATATAATAAAACCCATGGCTAAGATGGAAACAACATGAGGTTCGCAGACGCATTATTTTTAATTTTACACCAGAAAATAAAATAAATATCGAAGGACAGCAATGTAATAAACTCACGACGACTACTTCTGCGTACGGAGTAGGAGTATAGTAATATTCTGAAATCCTCTGAAAGAATCAATAAATGCAATAGACTTAGCGATTGACAGAGTATCCAATTCGCATTTCATTTCTTGTTGGAGCGACCCAATATCCTTCAGTCCAGCTTTTCATTGATAGATTCGATCTTTTTATCTAATGCGAGTATAGTCTCATTCAGATGCAAGATTTTATTTAAAATATTATCGTGACGTCTAGCAAATGCGTCCAAGTGTGCCAGGATATTTGTATTTTTGTCTTCAAGTTTCTCAATTCTTTGCAGGATATCATCGTGAGCACCTCCTATCTTGTTTTGTCTATTATAGGTCCACCAGCTTATTACTGCACCAATTGCGATCCCGCCGGCTATACCTAGGTACGCACTTGACGAATTAGTCATATCAACACAACCTTTGGCAAATTCTGGAACGCATCCCCATATCGCAAGAATTGATAGCAGCATTGACCCAACGAGATACTATCTTTGATGTTATAATATTTTTTCTCAATCAGTCACGAGCTAGGAAATGTTGGAGATAATTTACGACCCAAATAAATTCAAAAAATATTAAAAGAGTATAGCCAAACCACTCAGATTTGCCAATGTTACCATTAGGCCTTAATCTAGGAAATCGGAAAGCGTCCTTTGCTTTGAGTCTAAATCATGCGTTGCTTCTTTTTGTTGTTCTTCTCCTCTATCTTCCCACTTGGCTTCTGGCAATCCCAACATATTCCTAAATACATTTGCAGTCCCAGGCCCAAAACCAGCATAATGATTATTTGCTGCTATGATTGCAAGCTTGATACGCTCATCTTGAACCGTCTTAATGTTTTCGGCCCACTTCTCCATCTCCAATACTCTGTCTATTTGTATTCTTCCAAAATCTCTCTCTTGTATTCTTCTATCTCCTATGAATCTCAAATATAGAAAATCTGTTGTAATTATCGGTGGTGTCTGTAATTCTGCAACCTGGCTCCAGACCAAGCACATGTCATTGTTCACAAAGAAATTGTATGCTAAATCTTGAAACCACGAGCTGTGCCTCACCTCGACCGCGTACCTGAATCTATTATCTAATGTTGGTACTAAATCCCTGAGCCTCTCTAAGCCTTCAAATATATGCAATGAGTGAGGCAGCCGTATCAGTAGAGCCAGTGTTTTGTCAGCAAGTGGGCTCATTGCTTCAGAATCTCTCCAATTCTTTGTCACTTCATACGCGAGATCAAACGACGACTTCACTATTATCTTTCTGATGAATATTTCATTCTTTGAGTATATCGAAAATTTCTGCTATACTATTAGCAGACGTTTTAAGGGATCTCTAATAAAGCATAGTGAGAGATAGCATATGAGAATGAAGCTAGTGGCACTCTTAATTGGTCTTGCAATTGCGTTGATTATGGGAATACCCTTCGGGACGGTACATCAGCAAGACGCTCGTGGTATTGTCGTTCACGGTACTGATGCAAATGGTGCTGACGGTGGCACTGTCAACGGTGCTAATGGTAATAATACTAGTGGTATCAATGGTACTAATGCTAACGGTGCTAATGGGGGTAATGCTAACGGCGCTAATGGATAGATCTTTGTCTATCTTACCTGTTAATTTCGTGATGCAAGCAACCAGCTTTAAACCGTCAGCAAGAAGGATTGGTCATTGCTAACAGTGGCGAAATAAAGCGAATCAATGAAACAAAATATAGTGTAAAATCTCAAAAAGGAAACGGAATTGAAGGCATGATCTTCTAAATCGATATTGAATTTTCATAAATCAATTAAATCGATTACGAAAATCTTCAGGTGTAGGATAATACAATTTGCCCTGCTGCCAGTGGTCTATGTGTTTGACACGCTCTACATCGCTTGAATAATATTCGCTAGAGTAGTAGCATTTGAATGTGTTATTTGAACCGGGGAACTCGGCGACAGGGTCTTCGGCCGACTTCGATCTTGTTTGGGGGGTATTATTGTTTGAATATAAGAAATTTTCGAATTCGGAGGGTCGATTAATTTTTCACATTTTGTTGATTTAGAGTACGAGATTGTATATTGTCTGTTCCATTCGCCTGTAATTCGTTAACGATTTCAGTGTTTTGAAAATAATCGTCGGCGATCCCCTCTCGGAACAAATCATTTTTCTCAATATTTACATTCTTAGATTCTACGTTATTATTTTTATCGATAGAAGGAATTTGGGTGTTATTAATTATAGAATCATCGTTCTTTATTCCCATTCTGATATTATTGTCAGTATACTTTCGAAAATATTGCCCAGCATCGTCATAGTAGTTGTGTGCTAATTCTTCTATCGATATCTTTTTTCTTTTTCATGGCTCATTATCTTGTCTACTACAAACGACTTGTCAGAAGAATAAATACAAATATCCTGAATTTTAGAAATTATGTGTTTTTTGTTCGGAAACAATAAAGAATCTGTGACATTAATCATGTTATTGCCTGATAAATTGTTCGATTGGGGAGAATCGAATATCTTCTTATTTTGTATCGTTATTACAGAATAATATATTTTCGTTCTTTTGTCTAAATCGCTGTAGGTTTTGTCAATATAACCTTGATTGATCAGCAGAATAACAAAGGTCTCTAGGACCTGTTTTGTAGAAAGCCTTTTCTTTTGTTTTTCATAAGTGTATTCCACCAAATCTTGTGTGTTTAGCGCAATTCTCTTTTCTGTCAATATTTCCTCCTTGCTATTAGTCTTTGTAGCTGGCTCATTTCTGTTGTTGAATACTTCTAAGAATATATCATAAAACCATTCTAGAACGTAGGGCCTTACACCAATTGTGTACTCCATTGGATACATTGCCTCTTTCAGATCTTCGAATAAGGCGAACGGAATTATTTGCATGAATGGATCGCCTTCTTTCCTTAAGACGAGCCTGGGCCTTTGCTCTAGGTTGATAATTGGCAACGACGATAGAAATCCGAATAGCCTATTCGCTGTGGTCATGTCAAAAGCCTTGCATTTAGTAAGATGGCTTGTGAGCGTTTCATGAAAGGGTATTATAACACCTTGCCTGGCTCGAGCGCACCGCAGACATCCTGAATCCTTTCTTTAATCCTTATAGGGCATGTGAAGTCTCCTTTCTCAATATACATATCTCTGCAATTGTATATGAACCCAAGTGATAAGCGGGCTCAGAGGGACTCGAACCCTCGACCAACTGCTTCGCAGGCAGCCATTCTATCCAAGCTGAACTATGAGCCCTTTTTGATAATGAGAGAAAGTCCCTATATGAGCTCTTGTGACACATCCACAGTATCCACCATAAGATAGCATGATAGTATCACTATAACCACAATTGATATAGCGCCTAGGGAGGAGTGGGCGCTTTACTCATAGACAAGCCACGACATACTGGAAGTCAAACTCGCCACAGTAGCATGTCGCTATGTAATCAAAAAGCTATGCAAGTCCCAATCATCGCCAACGTTACAACCATTTGACACTTGGATTCATTTCCAAATGCTTATCGAGGAGTTCAAACCGAAAACATCAATCTCAGTATTGCCTACTTAGTGAGGACGAATTACCTATACTAGTCGTGCCGAATACAGGCATGCCCCAGAATGAAGATGGTAAAGCTGTATGCAAAATTACCCAGTCTGCATTGAGTGACAGCCTTATAGAATTCATTGAAAACTGCAAGCGTGTTAGAAGAGTAAGAGGATGCGGTGTTATTACTAAATAGGCAAGGGTCACGGAGAAAAAAGAAAGATGCATGCACGTGGACGATTATTCTTGCATTACTTTGCATGCGAAGCAGGATAATTTCTATATTAAACGTAAGGTTTTAGAAAGGATCTAGCGATAATGATCTTGTTATATCTTAGAGATGAAATACACACCAAGAATAAGTTCCGCCCTGAAAGGAGTTGATCTGAGGCAAGAACCTCCACCTCTAATAATTGGTGAACGTCTCAACGCTCAAGGGTCAAGAAAAGCTAAGGGCATGGTGCTCAGAAATGATTATGATGGCCTGGTTAACTTAGCTAGGACACAAATTGAAGACGGTGCTCACTGCCTCGACATTTGTGTTGCAACAACGGAACGAGCCGATGAACTTGAATTCATGAGATCCCTTGTTAAAAGATTGAGCTTGGAAATTGATGCACCACTCGTTATAGATTCAACCGATCCTACAGTTATAGAAGCAGCCCTCCAACAGATCCCAGGCAGACCTATCATAAACTCAATTAATCTTGAGGGTGATGGGAATAGGTTTCATGCCTTAGCGCCATTGATGGCAAAATATGGCGTACCTGCCATAGCTATGTGTATAGGACCTAAGGGAATGGCTAAAACACCCCAGGAAAAGTTAGAAACTGCGATTCTTCTTTATGAGACAGGTAAAAAATACGATCTCCAACCCTGGCAGTTCATTTTCGATGTTCTTACTTTCACTTTGGCTACTGGTGAGCAGGAATTCTCGGAATCAGCAAAAGCTACCCTTGAAGGTATACGGTTGGTGAAACAAAAAATTCCAGGTTGTTTCACAGTATTAGGACTTAGCAACGTGAGTTTTGGCCTGACGCCAAACGCAAGAAAAATAGTGAATTCAATATTCCTACATCATGCCATAAAAGCTGGTCTTGACACAGTAATAATTAATGCAAAAGATATTATCCCTTACTTAGATATTGATATGGAACAGCGAAAACTCGCCGAGGATCTTATTTTCAACAGTAATCCTAACGCGCTTGGTGAATTGATTGGCTTTTTCGAAGGAGTAAAATCGGTATCGGATACCTCCCGTCAGAGGATTGAAGTAGATCCGAGATGGGAAGCAAGTAAAAGATGTTATTTTAGAATTGTTCATAGATTAAAAGATGGAATAGAATCTGACGTTGTCGATTCAATAGAAGATAGGCTTCATGCAAATATTGCAGCATCAAAAAACATTGAAGTAGATAGTTATATCAAAAAAAAGATAATCCTTGAAGCTCCAAAACAATCATTGCACGAAGCAGCTGTACAGACCTTAAATGAAGTTTTGCTACCAGCCATGAAGGAAGTAGGAGACAAATTCGGAGCAGGCGAATTGATTCTTCCGTTTGTGTTAAAGTCTGCCGAATGTATGAAAGCGGCAGTAGCGGAACTCGAAAAATATTTGATCAGGCGGGATGGTGTGAGTAAAGGCAAGTTAGTCCTCTGCACCGTATACGGCGATGTGCACGACATAGGCAAGAATTTAGTCAAGACAATATTTACGAATAACGGCTATTCAGTTTACGACCTAGGAAAGCAAGTTCCGTTGCAGAGTATTATAGAAAAAATTAAGGAAGTTAATGCAGATGCTGTCGGGCTTTCTGCACTGCTAGTTTCAACTTCCAAGCAGATGCAGTACTTTGTGGAACATTCAAGACAAAATAAATTAACAATTCCTGTGTTATGCGGCGGCGCAGCAATCAACAGTAGTTTCGTAAACAGAATCGCCAAAGAAGGAGGCATTTATGATTCTGGGGTATTCTACTGTAAGACGGCATTTGAAGGTCTGACGGTCATGAACAAACTGATCTCAGATGAGAGAAAGGCTTACGTCTCAGAATGGCGGCAGAAATTAGAAAGGTGGGAGGAAAAGCGACAACCCGCAGCGCCATCCCTAAAACTGCCGCATAGCGGGATAAAGCCAGTTCCTGCACCCATACCGCCGCATATTGCTAAGAGAATAAGACTGGAAGATGACGAGATAGATCTAAATGAGATATGGAAATTCATTAATAAAAAGTCCCTTTTTGTTCTTTCTTGGGGGTTTCGCGGAAGAGGCGCCAAGTCCTTGGGCGAAGAGCCAGAGAAATTATTTGAAGAATGGAAAAAGCGGGTTATCGAACAAAAACTGTTTGATCCTAAAGTTGTATATGGCTATTTCAGATGTCATAACAGAGAGAATAACTTGGTTGTAGAATTGGCTGATGGCAGTGGAGAGGTGTCTTTTGATTTTCCAAGGTCCTCGAAGGAAAAAAACCTTTGCCTGACTGACTTCTTTGGTGAAAATGATATCGTTGCATTTCAGGCCGTCACTGTTGGTGACAAAGTTACGAGGATTATCGATGAATGGAATAAAGAGAACAAATATACTGATGCATATTATCTGCACGGATTGGCAGTAGAAACAGCCGAGGCTCTTGCTGAGTGGATCAATTCGCGTATAAAGAGTGAACTTAAGATTGGCAACAAAGGTGGACTTAGGTATAGTTGGGGTTATCCTAGTTGTCCTGACGTGTCACAACATCAGTTGGTTTGGAGAATATTGGATCCTACTAAATCAGGGATGAGTTTAACCGAAGCGGGTCAAATAATACCAGATCAATCTACTGCTGCCATTGTGGTCCATCATCCACTAGCTGAATATTTTGTATTGTAATGAAGAAGGGTTCATCCATATTAACACAAGGAACTGATTACGCGGATGCGACAAGGGAGAAGACGAAGACTGGATTCTAGCGGTGTGATATCGCTTGCGGGATCTGTTATATTATGGTCTAAGAATCTTTTATTGTTAAAGAGTTTGAAACATGACTATCAATGATTTTGCCTTAGCTTGTGCCATTGACGACTCGACGGCGTACTTCACTTATGAAGGCGAGACAATGTTGATAATACAATCAAAAGATCATGCCAAGTCTGGGCGAAATGATTTTGAATTTATTCAGCCCTTCGTAGAGGCACTGATATCACATGAGAGTATGCATGTAAGTATAAGAAAATTGGAGGGGCCAAATATATCTGATTCCCTCGATGACTTAGAAATAATCGTAGAGCGCGACGGCACAAAATTTCAAGTTACATTAAACAACATATTGTTTGCACAAGACTCTTCAGGACTAGTTACGCCCTAAATTTTGTTTGTATGAAACCATATTAGAGTCTTGATGGTATGATTACTAATATAGATAGTCAGTTATCTTAAAATTCGAAGTCTGCCTTATCAGCTCTGTTATCTGTTTTTTTTCCGGAAGTAGCTTCATATTTGCCAGTTTCTGAATAAATTCAAGCTCTTCTTTTGCAAAACCGGGATCTTGATCATATATCTGATTGAAAACGAGCTTTTGGCAGATCCTTTGAATATTTTCAAAGCAATTGTACACACCGCTTTTATCATCGATATTGTTGGCCATTAGTAGCTTGACAAGTCTTTTCTTGTTGAGCCCAAGCATACTCGTACTTATGAATCGTCGATATACTGAGAGTACTTCAAAATAGTCCTCATTGCCTGTATAGCCTATGACCGTGGCAGGTATTAACTTTAGTGTACCTCTTAGCTTTGCTCTTTCGCTGTGTTTCTTGTCCAAAACAAGAATAGCCCTTCCGAAGGTCAAAATCGCATCGAGAATTTGGTTGGGTAAACGATCATCTAGGACGTCGTCATCAGATTTTAGTTCTACAGGGAAGAATCTAATCCAATCTATCCTGCACTTTTCTTTGCGTGCAAATTGAAATAGCTGGCCAGTTCTCCTAATTATATTTGCATAGTTATCGTAAGAATCTGTAGAATGAAATTGTATGTCTGAATCATTCCTTCTTTTAATTATCGCAACAACCAGGTCAAAATTTCGGAAGTAGCCTTCATCTTTTATTTTTATTTCAATACCAGAACGCTTCGTGGCAAAAAAGTCGTTTCCATCTATACGCTTAGCTTGAACAGATTTAATAAAAAGATACTTTAAATCCTTCTCTTTCATACCGGAGATCCCTATAGACCATCTAATTCTCATAAAGTAGTATTTATTTAATTCCCAACTTCAGGGCGTATTTTGATAGGTTGGATTCAAAAAGAATATAGTTTGTACGAACAGATTTTATGACACGATCATTCGGTCGTCATTTTAGGGTTAATCTTGAATTTGTTTTGACTTGGTCGTTTGTTCGCCCTGGAGATCACGTTATAGGGCACAAGGAAGTAGCTTTCTACTTTTCTATTACTGATTTTAACTGTCTTTTCTAGTCTTGTAGTTTAAGTTACTGGAATGAGAAGTCATGTCAGGAGGTTTAAGAAGTAGCAAAGACTCAACTTTGAGTTTCAATAATCTCAAATGATGGGAATATGCAGATTAAAGATTGAGGCCTCAATTAATTCTGTCTACATGCTTTTTTCAGATCTCGAACGAATACCTCTATTTGTTGCAACATTCTTCTCCTATTTCCAGAGACGTTTCTAATGATGTTCACGAGTGCGCTGCCAACAATTATTGCGTCAGCACCTGCTCTTATCATCGGCTTTATATGAGAGGGGCTGCTGATTCCGAAACCAACTGCTACTGGCATTCGAGATCCTACAAAATGTTTGACATTCCGAATAGCCGCCAAACTGTAATCTTCAAAAGAGCTACGCTGCCCTGTTATTCCATAGACAGAAACAACATACATAAAACCGGAGGTTCTGGCTAAAATGGCTTCCAGTCTCCCAGGAGCTGTATTGGGAGATGCTAGAAATATTGTTGCCAAATCTAATCGTGATGCCTCCATAACATACTTATCTGATTCTTCAATTGCCATGTCCGGCAGAATAAACCCGTCAACTCCACATTCTTTGGATTTCTTCATAAAATATTCAAAGCCTGCTCTTTGCAAAATATTCGAATAAGTCAGTATAACAACCGGTAAAAAGGGATATTTTTTTCTAATTTTTTTTGAAATTTCCAACGATTTTTCTGGTGTGACTCCTGCCAGTAGGGCGCGATATGATGCCTCCTGAATAGTTGGCCCATCGGCGATCGGGTCTGAAAAAGGTATACCTATTTCGATTATATCTGCCCCTCCCTTGATAATTGACGACAGAATTTCGTTTGTTGTAGAAATGTTAGGGTATCCTGCAACTACATAACAGATAAGAGCAGCCTCATTCTTTTTGGCCAACTCTTGAAATTTCTGATTCAGCCTATTATTTCCTAAACTTGTTCTTCTCATCATTTCTTTTTTTCGTCATTCCTGTTCTCTTTGTTATTCTTCCCTGTCTTCTTTTCCTTCTTCTTTAGATATCGCTGCACAACATCTACGTCCTTGTCGCCTCGTCCAGACAAGGTTACAACAATATTTTCGTTTCTGTCCATTTTCTTTGCAAGGTCTATAGCATACGATATAGCATGTGACGGTTCGAGAGCGGGAATTACCCCTTCAAGTCTAGATAGAAGCAGAAATGCTTCTGCAGCATCGTCATCGATACAGCTTACGTACTTTACTCTTTTAATGTCCTTCAACATTGCATGTTCGGGTCCGACCCCGGGGTAGTCCAGGCCTGCAGAAATGCTATGTGTGTCCGTCACTTGCCCGAACTGGTCTTGCAAAAGGTATGTAAACATCCCGTGTATTATTCCGTGCGAACCCGCTGCCAGCGTTGCAGAATGTTTGCCAGAATCAATTCCCTTACCTGCTGCCTCAACACCGTATAATGAAACATTAGAATCTTCTATGAATGGATAGAAGGTTCCGATTGCATTGCTACCGCCCCCTACGCACGCAACGACCGCGTCCGGATCTTCATGTCGATTTGATATTTGATCCATCTGCATTTTGATTTCTTGCCCTATTACACTCTGGAAGTCCCTAACGATAACGGGATATGGATGAGGCCCCACCGCAGAACCTATTAAATAATAAGTCTTTTGAACGTTGGTGATCCAGTCTCGTAGGGCTTCGTTGATTGCGTCCTTTAGGGTGCGACCCCCAGACTGAACTGGATGAATGGCTGCGCCCAATAATTGCATACGAATTAGATTAGGCCTTTGTCGTTTCATGTCCTTGGAGCCCATATAGATCTCTGCATTCAGCTTCAACACTGCAGCTGCAATGGCAGTTGCTACGCCGTGTTGACCTGCCCCTGTTTCTGCAATAACTCTCTTTTTACCTAGCCGTTTTGCCAAAAGACCTTGACCGAGGGTGTTATTGATTTTATGAGCACCTCCGTGAAGAAGGTCTTCTCTCTTAAGGTAGATCCTCGCACCCCCTACGTACTCAGTAAGATTCCTTGCGAAATAGAGTGGAGTTGGTCGACCAGCATATTGTTCTAGATAATATCGGAGTTCTTTTTGGAAATCTGTATCGTTTTTGAACCGATCGTATGCCCTTTCAAGCTCTTCTATCGCAGGAACGAGAGTCTCGGGCACATATCTTCCCCCATATTCACCAAATCTAGCATTAACGGGGTAATTCCATAGCATGCTCAGCAGAACCCTACGTCCTAGGTGTATTAAAGATGTTCGGGATTTAATGAAATCTAAAGACCCTTGACTTGTTATCGTGAATACTGGCAGCACTCAGGAGCACAGTGGTAGCCAATTGATGTACATCATCAAACTGAAAGATACAGCTCGGCGACTTTTGACGCTCTGTCACGAGATTCCATTATACTTGTTCCTATCAAGAATGCGTCAGCTCCGGCCTTTTTCAATTGTTGAATTTCTTCTGCCTTGCTTATCCCACTTTCACTGATAATTATGTGTCCTCGCTTATCGATTTTGTTGAGTAAATTCGTAGTTGTGGCAATATCCACGCTTAGGTCGTTCAAATCTCTATTATTGATCCCAATCAAATTTTGTCTAGGATCTGTAAATGATTTCAATACCTCTCTAAATTCCTGTTCTTTATGGACCTCGAAAACGATCTGCATCCTCTTTTTATTTGCGTAATCGGCAAGTTTCTCTATACTTCCTTCAGTTAGGTTGCTGTCGAATATTGATTTGATCAGTAATATGCAATCCGCTCCCATTCGTTTAGCAGAATCGATTTGGATGTCGCTGACAATTATGTCCTTCATAAGCAGAGGAACCGTGACTGTCTTCCGAATCATCCCCAAGTATTCCGGGGATCCTCCAAACAAATTGGGTTGGGTCACTATGGATAATCCAACTGCGCCTGACCCCACCATATTGGATGCTATGATGGTTGGTCTGGAGATCGTGTCACTGTTTTCACCAACAATTCTTCCTTTAGAAGGAGAAGCAAATTTTATCTCTGTTATTAGGGGAGCATGAGGACACGACAGAATCGATTTCCTCATACTTATCGGCTCATGACCGCAATAGTCATATTTAGCACTGTTATAAACACCTTCATCTATAGCTTTGTAAGAATTTTGAGTTAACTCGTTCAATAAGTTTTGTGTTTTCAGAAATCTGCTCATATACTAAACTATGATATTCATCTATTAGACGACTTCATATTAAGATTCCATTGGCCTCACTCAGCGCTCGCTCCATTCTCTGTCTCTAGCATAGTCAGATATTCAAGCAAAATACATGATACTAATAAGAAATACACAGTTAGGCCATACGCAAACTCGGGATCATCAGAACAAAAATTCTTAATCTTAAACTGAAAAAATACTTAATACATTATATATCTTGAATAGCTCTTATCGCATTAGCAATGGAGTTCAGTAGCCCAATATTTCGCGACAGATCAAAATTGTCTCCAAGATACGTACCAGCTGAACTCCCACACAGAGAAAAACAGATTGAACAGATTCAATTTGCTTTAAGAGGAGCCTATTTTAAACCTGACGAATTCCCATTAACAGTATTACAAATTATCGGTTCCGCAGGTATAGGAAAGACATCTACAGTTCTCAAATTCTCGAAATTATTTGAAGACGAATTCAGGAAGAATAGACTCAAGCTCGTAACCGGTTATGTGAACCTAAAGTTGCAGGGTGGCAACAAATATACAATCTACAGGCTCCTATTAGAAAGAGTGGCGCCTGAGTTACCCTCCCAGGGTATGAGTGCTGAAGAAATGTTAAGATACTTGTTGCGGTACTTGCGCGAAAACAAGATCTATGTGATTATCATTTTGGATGAAATTGATTATCTTGTTAAAATTAGCAAAGATAGCGGCGGGATCATTTACGATCTGACTCGCCTTAATGAATTTGACCCGGACAAGCCATGTAACGTGAAGGGAGTTATATTTATTGCAAGAAGCACAGATTTCTATAGCAAACTTGACAGCGCCGAATTGAGTACACTGGGCAGAGTCCCAATAGCATTTACGACGTATTCCATCAACCAAGTAACTGACATATTAGTTGGCAGATGCTCTGAAGCATTTAATGCAAACGCTATCGGATCTGATATTATAGACGAAGTATCAAAGTTTACAACTTCTCCCTCTGTCAATGGCGACATACGGTTCGCATTAGACCTTCTGCTATATGCTGGAAATCTTGCAGAATCTCGAGGAACAGGCAGAGTCCTAGTCGAGCACATTCGAAAGGTTCATGGCCAAATTCATCCCTCCATAACGACCCCAGATATCGAAGAGTTACCGAAGAATCAGATACTCACACTGCTCTCGCTAATAAGGGCACTTCGAACAAAAAAAAGACAGTATGTTGATCTCAAAGAAATACGTCTCTCTGCTTCCGAGCTTGCTGAAGAATTGAAGATAAAAAACTTGGATGTCGAGGATCATCTCGATGATCTGAATGCCAAAAATATCATTGAAATCAAGTCATTCAAAGAGATTGGCATGCACATAAAATCCCTACACGATCTTGAATCTTTGTTACAAAGACAGATCAATGGGAGGAACGATCATCGGAGCCGCAGCGGCGTTATTGGGGATAATGGCGACCGAGTGGAGTGAGTAGCAAGGAAATTGTGGAGATTGGGCTCGGCAGCATAGGCAAGATAAAGATAATCAGAGCCTTATCGGAGGCCGAGAAGATGGCAACCATATATGCAATCCATAAAAAAACGAACTTGAAAAGGGAGGATATCAAGCGTAATCTAATCGATCTCATTAGAATAGGTTGGGTAACGGAGACTAAGCTCGCAAATGCCATGTATAGTGCAAATAGGGAAAACGAGTACGTGAACCACTTGACGTCATTCTTTAGAGCTGTCGGGTATATTGGTCAGCCTGAAACCTAAAAAGGAATTCAGACGAATCAGAAAAAATAACAAGATTAACAACAATGCAATGATTGCTTTCATTCATTCCGCGTTGTTGGGTGCCCGAAAATGCTGTCCCCATTTAAAAACGCAAACAGTCATCCTGAAGTGTCTCGGTCATGCTTCTATCAATAAAGGAAGAATCACAAAAATTCTTTTTGAAGAAAGAATAAAAAGGTCATTCTACAAAATCTAATGTGCAGTCGAAGGCGAGAAATCGTAGTCCAACCGGTGGTATTGGTAATAATGAGGTGAGTGGTACTAGCATTAGTAGATCCGTCAAGAGTAGTACCATCAAACGGAAGTTTGTTTTCATCACTGGAGGTGTGATGTCGGGCCTTGGCAAAGGCATTGTAACTTCATCGACCGCAAAATTGCTACAGCTAGCCGGTTTCAAGGTTTCGTGTGTAAAAATCGATCCGTATGTTAACTATGATGCAGGGACAATGAATCCAACTGCGCATGGCGAGGTTTTTGTAACCGATGACGGTGGAGAGTGCGATATGGACGTGGGCAATTATGAACGTTTTCTCGATCTTGCCCTGACAAGAGAGCACAGTCTTACAACGGGGAGGATATATTCAGGCGTAATTCAGGCTGAAAGAGAAGGTAGGTACCTCGGCCAATGCGTTCAGATTATTCCGCATGTTACTGATGCCATAAAGGGCCGGTTACGAAAAATTGCTGCGAAGGAAGAATTGGAAATGACAATAGTGGAGTGCGGAGGTACAGTGGGTGATATAGAAAGTCTCCCTTTTCTTGAAGCGCTACGGCAAATGGAGTTAGAAGATGGAGAGTCTAATACCCTATTCATACATGTTACCCTTGCACCAGTACTGGATGTTGTGGGCGAACAAAAGACTAAGCCAACTCAGCATAGTGTGCAGGAGTTGCGAAGAATCGGAATTCAACCTGACATTCTGGCTATTAGATGCAAAACCCCCCTCACAGCGGAAGCAAGACACAAGATATCGCTGTTTGCTAGCGTAAACGAGGAATGCGTCATCTCCTGTCATGATGCTCGATCAATTTACGAGGTTCCCGAAGTTTTGGCGAGCCAAGGTATGATCAAAGTTATTGGCAAGAAATTATTGTTAAGGAAGTGTTTTCCTAAGTGGGGGGAGTGGAGATCTATCGCGAAATCTTTCTATGGTTCTACAGGCTTAGTGAAAATTGCAGTTGTCGGTAAATATGCCACACTACCGGATAGCTACGTCAGCATCTACCATGCTTTATCACATGCTGCAGCGTATCTAGGAAAAAAGGCTGACATAGAATGGATCGAATCAGAAAAATTTGAAAACGGTCCGAGTAATCATCCTAATGAAGAAGGTAGCAATAACATCGAAAATATGAACAACAAGACCAAGAACATTTTTTATCTTAAGGGATTTGACGGCATACTGATTCCGGGTGGATTTGGGAAGAGGGGTAGCGAGGGTATAATTAGGGCAGCAAATTTTGCGAGAGTACAGAATATTCCGTACCTTGGGATTTGTTTTGGATTTCAGCTGGCTATAGTGGGGATCGGAAGATACGCATGTGGTCTAGCAGAGGCTAATTCTACTGAGCTAGATCCAAGTACGAAAGACCCTATTGTCGAGTTCATGCCTGAACAACGGACAGCTCAGAACGCAGGGGGATCTATGCGGCTAGGTAGTCACGAAATAACCATTCATTCAAATACAAACGCGGAAAGGATCTATAAAACCGATACAATATACAGGAGACACAGACATAGATATGAATTTAATCAGAATTACCGCAAGGTGCTGGAAAAGCAGGGGATAGTATTCTCCGGTCATTCAGACAACGGCCAAAGGATGGAAATTCTAGAAATCCCTGAGCACAAGTTCTATTTTGCGATGCAGTATCATTCCGAATTTAATAGCAGACCCGGAAATCCTGAGCAAGCTTTTGACGCATTCGTCAGGGCTTCTACTACCCCGTCGGCAGGTGCAGCCGGTGTCATCAGATCCTGAGCTCATAAATTTTCTGTCGTGCGTCCCGTAGTGAGGTTTTTCTCTTCACGTAGCCGCGGCCAAGCAGATGACTGAGAGAAAGCCTCACAGTCCTCTCCGGGAGCAGAGTTCTGGTAGTCAAATCCCTCTGACTTAGCGCACCCTCGTATTCTAGAGTTTTCAAAATAAGTTTCGCACTAGGTGGCATGCTCAACAAGTCCTCTGCCAATTTGACTTTCTTTGTAATAAGCGATATTGCTGCAGAATCAGCCATTAGTCTGATAAATCTAGCAGGAAATTGATGCTTTTGGCACTCAAGTTCTCTACGGACAGCAAATCTGGACCCGCCGTCAAGCACAACTTCGCAGTGATATCTGCTCATGATATTAGTAATCTTCAACACTGTTTCATCTGGAACTACAAGAGGACGGCGGGTATTATCAACAGAATTTACTGACACTACAATGAATACGCGCGACTTCTGTAGGACCATAGGCCCACCTGCAGACATAGAGTATGCTGTCGATCCTGTGGGAGTAGCTACAATTACGCCATCGCTATTGTCATGCCACACATCTTTATTATCTATCCTAAGAATGTGTTCCATCAGTATGGCACTTTTACCAGAAAACACTGCCACATCATTTAGAACAGGCTCCACCTCTCTGCCATCGACTTTGACCGCTATCCGAAGTACTTCGTCAATTTCGTAGTCACCCTTCTTTAGTCTCAATGCGGCTGATTCCAGATCTCCAATATCTAACTGTGTAAGAAATCCAGTCGAATCTGATTCATATACCCCCAACACTGGTGCCGAATCAGTTACGACTTTATGAAAGTAATCAAGAATACCTCTATCCCCGCCAGCCGCTAACACCAGATCAACCTCGTTCGCTATCTTGTGGTTGGAGGCTCTGATTATATCTACGCTAATATGTAGAGATTCTAGAGTCGTTTTCATCTGAGATAGTAAGGCATTATCTCTGGAATCTGCTGCTGAGATAGCGATTTTCAACTACTGCATTCCTTTTAAGTACTCGGCCTAATTTAATTTAAAGTTAATAACTTATGCCCTCCTGAACGACATAGTATTGTAGTAATAGGAAGCGCTTTGTTCGATCTTTGATTTCGAGGGAATCTTATCTAGACCGAGCTTCCTTGTTTCAAGAGCAGCCCGCATTGCCCCTGCCCCAAATGAAAAAGCCCACAAGGGATCGTTCTCTTTTAGGTAAGCGCAACAAAATGCTGAACACAGAATATCGCCTACCCCAGTGGAATCTGGCGTCTGAATATCTTTGAGTTGGATCCAATAGTGCATCCCATCATATAATAAATGGATAACACGAAATTCAGTGGATATGACAAACTTTATCCCAGTTGTGGATTGTAGATACTGCATTGCGGGAAGTCCTTCGAGACCACCAGTAAGGAGTGCTAGCTCAGTTTTGTCAACTTTTATTGCACTAACACCTGATAGATCCAAAGATATTTTATTGACTGATGAGACCTCGCCTGATGACTTGACAATTCTACTATAACCTTGTGGATCGAGCATAACGAACCCTTTTCTGCCTCCATGCACAATTATCGCTCTAAGCACCTCTTCAGGCACTTCATCTATTACGGGACTTACAAGCCAGCAATCAGTCTCTATTTTTTCTATTTCATCTATGGTGATCTGTGCACATTTTGAAGAAAGCAAACTCCTTATATTATTATCTCTACTCGGTGCGAATCGGAACCTTGTCGTATTGCGATCATGGGCCAATTGGTAGTCCATTATCATAATACCTTCAGCTAGAAGGAGGCGTTTGTATGCTGGTGGAAAATCAGTTCCTATTTTTGTGGCCAGAATCACATCGAAACTGAAGCGTCTAGCAGTCAGACCACAGTAAGCTGCAGGACCTCCAAGGCTTTCTGTCACAATCCCTCCCATGTCCGGAAGCGAATACAATACTATGTTAGAAACCACAGCCAGTTTTCTAGATGCCATACAAAACTGCCCAGTAAACTATCATACTTAAGCATGGAGGCAGGATTTGGGGAAAGATTGTTTATTGGCTAATTTTTTTAACTTGTGCTGATACAATGATAAAAAATATCCATGTTCTTTTTGGATAAAAACCGAAAGTGATATAATCAATCCAATTGGTCGGAATGTCGGATAAATGTGAATCGTTTGGTTCTTAAAAAGGCGAGTTTAGATTTGCACTCCAAAGATTTTATTATACCATGTACAATCAAAAAGCGGGACTTGGAACAGTAACTTTAACACCAACATATCTTGCACGTGTCTAAACTTTGGAAAACCTAATAAAAATCGCAACTCGTCGAAGACTGAGAAAAAGATCGCAAGACAGCTGGGTGGCAATAATTCAATCATTTTCCAAGTAATAACGAGTTTAGTGCTAAAAGGTTTTGTTGAAGGGACAAGAGAGAGACGGACCCTGTTTTACCACGAGTACTTTTCGACTACGATTGACGGACTTGTTGCGTTAGAGGAGAACAGCCTCACTATCATGCATCCATGGAGTCGGCTTCTACTACTTTTTGGGGATATCGCAAATAAAATGTTGTCCCCTCTTGCAAGTCAATCTCGGTCCATTAGAATATGCATGCCCAAAGTAAAGACAAGTTACAAACTGGCCAAATTCACGTTTAAATGACAAAAAAGAGAAGAATATAAGCTCCTGTAAACTTATTTACTTGACCTAATATTCTACTGTGTGGTAGATCTAATCTATGGTCGCGGTCTAACTGATCTTCTTCGCGAAATGCCCTTCTATATCAGTATATTTACGAAATACGCTAGCATTAAACTATTCAATGCAAAACCTACTATGTACGGGTCGGTAGACATCATTAATGTGTGCAATTTGCATTGTACACATTGTTATTGGTGGTTGAATAGGAAGAATAGCAACAGTGATTTGAGCGCGAGAGAATGGAGAGAAATAATTAAAAATACTATCAAGAAGCATCACCTCTTTGTTGTGACGCTAGTCGGCGGTGAACCGACTCTGCGTCCTGACGTTATTCAAGTTTTCTGCGAGGAGATGCCTAAACGTGTTTGTGTAGTCACCAATGGAACATACCCCTTAAAGAGATTTGAAAATCTTTATTTTTATTGGATATCTATGGATGGGACAGAGAAAGTACATGATAGTATTAGAGGAGAGGGTTCATATTCGAAAACTAAACAGAATATTCTGGATTATATCTCAGCAAGTCCTGGACATAGAGGGGGAAAACCAATCTGGAAAGACATATGGATCACAATGACGATTAATTCATTAAATTACTTCTCTGTTGAGGAGCTGGTACACGAGTGGATAGGAAAAGTCAATAAGATAGGATTTCAATTTCACACTCCATTTATTAAAGGTGACCCTTTGTGGCTGCCATTTGGAGAGAAACGTAGCCAAGTGGTCGACAAACTCATTGAGTTAAAAGGGAAATATCCGGACTTTGTGGTCAATGGTGTCAAACAACTATCATTGATGAAAGGGAACTGGGGAGGCGTGGGCACCACACCTGTTCAGTGTCCCTCTTGGGCCATACTCTCGTTAGATCACATGGGCAAGGTGAAGCAGCCGTGTTGCATAGGTAGTGCAGACGGTGACGCATTAAAGCCCATATGTGAGGAATGCGGTCTTGGCTGCTATTCAGTACTCGTTGCGCAAGGCATTAAAGGTGCCTGAGCCAATGTATGTTTTTTGACTGCGATTTGTCTACATCACATACTATTGACATAGTGGCATTAGGACGGTAACGGGAGACTTATGTAACCTTAGTACGCAATTCTCGATCGGATCTCGCACATGACAGGCAGGCTTAATTTATCTTTACCCCAGCGACTCGGTCCAATAGTGGCCCTTATAATTTGATGCTACTGCCGATGCCGTATGTATCGTTGATGGAAATTGTTTCTTGAGTCACACAACTGCCATCATCCCTGGCCGTTAGGATTAGAACTCAAAACAGTCTTTCACATGATGTTCGAATATGGCTGGTAGATCTTATCAAAATTAGAAAGAATTTATTATTACCGCAATGGCAGTGTTCAGTGAGTTGGAAAAGAGAGTGGGGAAGCACCCTGGCAGGCGTGAGAACGACACTATCAGCAACAAAAGACCAGAAGTCCCTATCCCTAATGAGCTGCTGGAATTTGTTCGGCGCGACACCTATTCGTTGCTTGTTAAGGGTTATGCTGGCGCAGGCAAAACTACACTCTCGCTTACTATTCTTAGAGCCCTAAAAATCAAAAACAACTTCTTTTATATTTCAACCCGGCTATCTCCGAAACAACTTTTTGTCTACTATCCGTGGCTTGGTAGATATGTGGATATAGTTCCGAATCAAGATGAATCGCCATCACTGGCCTCATCGTCGCAGCGAATAGGCTATAACCTTTCAAGCTTTGAGGATGCACGACTCGATGAGCCCGAATCGCTCTTTGAAAGAATTACAAATCAGTTGATGGACGTGAAGGCCCCGATAATTATTATTGATAGTTGGGATGCCATTGCATCTTTTATGGACAAAGAGGCTCGTCTGAACAATGAACGAGTCTTGCAAACGTGGCGCGAAAGAGCAGGCGCGAAATTGATTTTTATTAGTGAAGATCCTACTGACACTACTCTCGATTTCCTGGTGGATGGGATCGTAGAATTAGATCAAAACCTAAATGATGGGATAAGGATACGAAAAATCGCGTTGACGAAACTGAGAGGAATCCAAATTAAAAGACCTTCCTATATCTTTACTCTAAATAAAGGTATTTTTCAAAGCTACAATCCTTATGATCCGTGTGATTTCATGTTTAGCAATTCGTACAATAAAAATAATATTAACGATAACATCAGTCAGACTGAACGCCAGCGAAGGTCATCAAGACACACCCCATCGCCAAGGCAAGATTACCACGTCCCTAGTGGATATGAGGAGCTTGACGAAGCGCTTGGAGGAGGATTCCCGAAGAAAGGTATCGTACTCCTAGAAACGCAACCGAACATTCATGCAAAGATAACTCTCACAATACTAGCAGGAGTAATCTCAAACTTACTCAAACATGACAACCCAGTATTAATTGAAGCGTCTGGTGGGGTAGATACGAAGGTAATTATGAGCTATCTTAGACCATATCTGCCAGCAGAGCACACAAAAGATCTCGTAAAGATCTTCTGTACAAGCATAAACGACGGTCTTGCTTCAAATCCTACGGCATCACAATATCAAAGCAGGGGTAATTCTGAAAAACAAACCGAATACTTCCGCGATCTGATAGCTAAAGTAAGGCAAAACCATCCGAACAAACTCTTGGTGAATGTATTGGGAATGACTATGTGTCACAGGATGCATCTATATAACGAAGCGAACTGGAACGATCTTCTACCTTTCATTAGCGCTACGGCAGATCTTACTCTACTCGCAGTGAGGGGTGCTCAGTCATCAGAAGTCAGCCTTTCGGAAATGGCAGATGTCCAACTGCGCCTCACATCCATTAGTGGTACCTTAGTGCTGCATTGTGTGAAGCCTGAAACGCAGCCTTACGCAGTGGTAACTGATAGATCTGTTGCATATCCAGCAATCAACCTTGAATCTCTAGTTTAGATAGGGTTAGCCCTAAGATGGTAATACTCTTCATCTACGTTATCCTCGACTCCTACGGGCAGTAGCTCCTTCATTTGATCATAGTACGAAAGATACCTATTCCCCTTCTGCGAGATTCTATATACCAACTTATTGCCACTGTCTACTTCCTGGATTAGGCCGCTTTGAAGAAGAGAATCAAGATATATTTTGCATTGATCATTGCTTAACATAGCTTTGTACATTATTTTAGTACGCGTCTCTTCTTTACATGCCGATTTTAGAATTGCAGCTATAACTTCGTAACGACTACGGTTCTTCATTTTGCCGACGACAGAATAATACTTACATTTCATTTAACTTGAGTGTAAGTATTCGATAGAAATATTATTCGTAGATTAGGACATAGATATAAAATTTGTATATGTTACTGATAACTTTTGTGATAGAATTAGGCAAAGAGGATCTGATGACTTTAAAGTGAGGATAGGGATATCATTCATTCAATATTGATTGCGGAGGCGGCTTGCTGAATAGCTCTGCCATCTGCTTATATCTGCCTACAAATTTAGAGCCTAACTCGCTAGTCCTGAAAATATATCGCTTCGAGGTTGCCCTTTCCTGTACTCTTTCCAGCATGCCGCAATCTATAAGAAAGTTCAAATATTCACTAATCTGTTTAGAATTCAAATTACATCTATACATGACATGCGTCTTTCGTGCACCTCCTTCACACATGGAAAGTATAAATTCAATGATCTCCAGCCATCCCCTATTACTCCATCCTTTTGTATTTAGTGGCAATTATGATCTAAATTAGATCACTACGAGTGGCTTTTAATAAATATACTTTTTAACTAAGAGCTTCACATGCAATGAAGGTGGGTGGAAAGGTACTTTCTTTTCTTATGAGCCAACACCAAAATAACCAGACAATATAATATTGAACGATAGTCTGAAAGATTCCTAGCCAATTCCGCTTTTTGCCGACAAAATATTTAACTCGTTATTGGCAAACACAAGAGATCTAACTTGCTAGAAGACTTCAAAGAATTGTTCGTTGAAGTAAAGGCACAGGCTCTTACGCGGGTGGTAGAAAATGCGACGGCTGCTATTGAGAAAGAAAGGCAAATAGGACATATCAACTGCGGAAGGGTGAACGCCCAGGTGGTTGAGTTGCACAGTCTTCCAGAGGAGCTTGTTCTGATAGGCGACATCCACGGTGATCTGCAATCTTTGCTTTGGGTGCTAAAAGATATCGATTTTGAGACTAGATTGAAAAACCCCAATAACAAGCTCATATTCCTTGGGGACTATGTGGACAGGGGAAGCAACTCCATTGGCGTTCTTTATGTAATCTGCTATTTGAAACAAAAATTCCCCCACTCAGTCATTTTGATGCGTGGAAATCATGAAGCGCCCTTAGAGTTTCCTTTTTCTTCGCATGACTTGCCACTGAAACTCGCACAGAAGTATGGACATAAAATGGCAAAATCAATCTATGGCAACAAGATAATACCACTATTTCGGTTGCTTAGCTTGATCGTCTCGATACCTAGACAACTTCTAATCGTTCACGGAGGTCTACCAACGGGGGACGATTTGTTACTAAATATATTTCGCAGAAATGTCCTGGGGTCGGCTGTTCGAAAATCGGACATCAGCAGTACTGCTATGGAGGAGATATTGTGGAATGACCCAATGGAACACATTAGTAATGGGCTGGATTGGGAGTATTCTAGAAGAGGTTATGGTAAACACTTTGGGGTAGCTATATCCAAAAGGTGGCTTGATACGTCGGCGAACAAACTTGTTATCAGAGGACATGAGCCCTGTCAAGGTTTCAAGATCAATCACCAAGGAATGATCTTGACTTTGTTCTCTTGCAAAGAAGCTTATCCCGGGTTCCAGGCAGCATATATAAGGATAGCCAGCGAGCAATTACAGGATCTTCATGATGGCAGGGAGTTTGTACGATATATCAAGAAAATACCTTGAATACCTAAGTTAAACTTCCAGCGTTGCCTTAATTTCCTTACATCTTTTCCGAAGAGAGACTGTGGATATGTCAGCTACTTGGCATATCTCGACCTGTCGAAGAAACTCGTTGCAGGTTTGTGAAGCCAAATAGATTACGGCGCCGGCCAGCGCTCTGGGATTCTTCCCGATTGAAATTCGGTTTTGCTGTACCTCCGAGAAAATTTTAAGTGCTTCTCGTTTTGTTTTCTCATTCAGGTCAAGTCTGTTTGCTATCAGAGTAACATAATCTGGTCCATGCAGTACAGGCATTTGTAGAGAAAGTTCTCTCAATATTAGCTTATAATGTGACATCACGTCTTTACTGGATAAATTACAGACTGAAGCTACGTCCGAAATCGTTTTTGGGGTTGCTGTCTCCCTGCAAGCGGCATAAAGCGCAGCCCCAACTAGCCCCAAAGTGGATCTGCCTTTTGCGAGCTTTTTTATTGCAGCTTTCCTGTAAATATATGCAGCACTTTCCATCACAGCCTGGCTAAGATAAAGTTTATCGCCAAAATTATTTAGAAATTTTAAGGCCTTCTCTAAATTTCTCGATATCGAGTCATTCAGTTGAGATCTGTTATTCCAAGTGCGCAATCTTTGCATTTTCATTCGCTGTGCTGGCTCAAGCGCTTTACCGCGTGCATCTGTGTCCCCCATGCCTATTAGAGTGGATAGTCCCTTATGGTGTATGGCCAAAGATTCGGGCATGCCAGTTCTGGATCTATCGCTGAAGCCAGATTGACCTGAGTATCCACTTAAGTGTTCATTATTAAAAAATTTATCATTTGCAACGCAACCGCAGGAGCTGCAGACATATTCGCTTGAAACCATATCAAAGATAACAGTATAGCCCTCGCATTGGTCACAATAGGTTGCATCATTGCGTTCGTTTAACTTGCTCTCCGGAGGCATTATGGTCTGAGCTCCCACCGAAACAAGTACTGTAACTCTTTTTATCCATAGTTTTTCTAGAAATTAGAAAATGCTTACCTAGACTATGTTATATTTAGAAAATCGAAGTAAAACGTCTTTATCTTAAGATTATTGTAGTATCTTGACGTATGCCTAGATTAAACGTCGAACTCGGATTTACATAATTCTAGAAAGCGGTTATTATATATTATGAAGTATTTTGTCTCTAGATATTGCTAGACGATATCCTAGTAGGCATTATAACAATTGTATGGCTTACTAACGTTCCGATTGCATTCGTATCTATAATCAGGTTTCTGAAGAATCGAGAAGCCTTCATAGGAAAGGACGTTCAACGTATTCATAACGACCCGATAATAATATTCCAAATAACTAGTCGTTCGGCAACAAAGACGCCGGTAGTATTACGAGGTATCGATTCAATAGTCACATCTTGTGACAAGATAAAGTACATCGATTACCGAATCTCGGTTATTACTGACGACCCACAGGACATTAATACTCTATCGAACTCAAATAGTGAGGTTGTGTTAGTCGACAAAAGCTTCAGAAGTAGTGCAATCAAGAAAGGAAGAGCGTTACATTATGCAGTCGAATCCAGACGCAAGACGGGAAGAAACACTTCGAAATACTGGATCTTCCATATGGACGACGAAAGTTATGTTACACATCAAACTGTTCTCTCCCTGCTGAAAGCCATTAGAGAGGGTCAAGGACTAGCCTTTGAAGGACCCATTTTCTACCCTCTAAAATTTGAATCGGCAAACATCCTTACAGCACTTGCCGAATCCATAAGGCCATTTACTTGCTACGATTGCGTTTCGCAGATGAGAAATGAGCAATATGTCAAGACTTCTCCATTGCACATGCACGGAAGCAATTTATTGGTAAGATCCGATGTCGAGGATTCGATCGGTTGGAATTTCGGACCAACTCTTGCAGAAGACCAGATGTTTGGCTATCAAGTGTATCATAAATATGGTCCCAGATCTATGGGCTGGCACGGAGGCATCCTTTTGGAGCAGCCCCCACTAAACATCAAGGACCATTTCATGCAAAGACGTAGATGGGTTCTGGGTAGCCTGCAGAATATAAACAAGTTTCCTCCGATTCACAGGTTTAAGCTGTCTTACAAGCTGATTACGTATTTTATGGGCTTTGCCTCTGGCTTCATCTCTTTAATCCTGTCTTTCCACATAAATCTACCTCTTTTGCTTATCACATCAAATACCTTGATCAATTATAGAGTAGGCTCTGATGGCATGGCTGTCTTTGGGAACTTGCTCAAAGCGCTTTATTCTGAATTAACTGTACATTTTTTTGGAAATATGGGTGCATTTCAGTTTGGGATTGGCGCGATCTTGTTGTTTTCTTCTATGATATGGCTTCTTTCATATCAAATAGGATTATTTTTAAACCTCAGATATTCTAAGATAGCATGGTCAAAGAGATTCGTGTTGCATTTGCAAACTCTCATACTCTGTCCTATATTAGGATTGGTGGAGACGTTCCCAGCGTTTTGGACATTAATTGAATATCACGCTAAACGCCAAACGTTAAGTGCTGATAAAAGCCTCATTTATGACTTTTATGTAATAAATAAATAATCATAAAACAATGTAGGCCGCATTTTCACTTACGACTTATCGCCTTGCGGGAGTTCTCGATCAGCGGTTGTGATATCATCTACCGTGCTTAAGCATTTCGTACACCAGTTCAACACTTTAGTCGATTTGTTGAAAGGATATATAGGCAAACCATATCTGTCGTTTACTTGTCCGCAATTAGGACATACCTTACTTTGATTACTGTTATCTGCGTTGGGATTATGCCACGAAGTACTGCCGCTCATAATATGTTACTAATTACTATGAACCGCGATTAAATAAACATTTGACTGGGATTTACCATTGTTGTTTGAAAATTTGGGTTAGCACTATGGGGAAGAGAACCTGCAGTTAAGGACCGTCATGATAAAGCGGAATACTGTTGACTTTTGTAACTAACAGTTCTTTTCTGGCTTGCTTCCATCTATGGGTAGACAATCAACTACTAGTAAGGATTATCGTAGCCATGACGTCGGAATATGTAAGCAGTGTTTTACTCTTGACTGTTAGTGATGCTTTCAAGTTAAAATTCTAAGCGATGTTGAAGAACAAATCTAAGAATGCGCGCCTGAACAAATCACACTTTGCCTCCACTATGAATCTCCTGCCGTCATCAATTATGGAAAGCGCGGCAAGTGGGTGTTAAAACAAATTCTATGTTGTAAAGATTGCGGTAGACAATTTAGAAAGCAAGAAGCGGCTTTCGCTAAACTTCGAAGCGATCCTAGAATGATTTCTCTGATTCTTTCGATGCATTTTCGGAATTGCTGCTACCCTCAATGAGACCTATGGAATCAAAGTGGCTTACAAGACAGTCTTCAATTATTTGCGGCGATATGAAAAATTGTTGTCTGATTATATGAATAGCCTGAAACCAAAATTCAGCGGAGATGTGAATGTTGATGAATTATTCGTAAGAATAGATGGTCAAATGAAATATTTCTATGCTGCTCTAGACACCAATACACGATATTTGCTTTGCACAATACTTTCTCAAAAGAGAGACCATAAAAGCGCGCGCCAATTATTCCATAAGCTTTCAGAAATCACAGGCCATAACAAAATTAATCAGACCATCAAATCAATAACATCTGATGCGTTGCCAGCTTACAAAAGCGCATACAAAGCCGAATTTGTTGCAGACGTTCAAACCAAAACAGAGAATCCACCAAAACACAATTTCGGCGCGGGAATAAGAGGGCTCGTCGACAATAGCATTATGGAACGCGTGAACAATACTCTGAGAGGGCGAGAGAAAAATTACAGGGGATTGAATGTTGACGAGACACCAATGATACCATTGTTTACCGCTTATTACAATTTGGTAAGAGAGCATCAAGCAATTAGAAAGACACCAGCAAAAGCAGCGGGAATCGAATTGAAATTAGGACATGATAAATGGAATGGTTTGATAAAAGAGGCTCACAAATTCAAAAAAACAGGTGGAAAGATTAGGGTTTGGGAATGAGGGTAAAACATCAAATCTCCTTCGCGGAATCTATAATTTGTTTTATAGTGCGCGTGCGCTGCCCGCCGTTAAAATCCGCGTTGCTCTACTGAATTGACATCTTGATTACCCCTTCTACGAGTTGCGTATCCATTGATTTATTATTTGTCATTATGCCCTGAGCGGCCCTCACATAGAAGGTGATACTATTTTTCGTTTCTCCATCAGGTGTAAAGTCGTATCTGGTGAATAATTTCACTAATTCTGAATATGCTATGGGAATTGCTTCGTTGTGACTGACCTCCCATGCGCCATAAAATGAACCCATTTCCATGTTTGACATATCAAATGAACACCTACAATTTTCGGCCTGACTGTTCTTTGTCGTATTTTTTACCTCCTGTAAATAAAGCAATTCCCGTTGTTCTCCTCCACTTATTTTATGAATTACAGGTTTCCTGACGTAGACGTTTCCGAATTCTATCTCGGGTTTCCTAGTAGACTCTACTACGTCCTGCAATACGTTACGTATCAAACCAATAATGGTCAGGAATCCTCCCCCGCCCAATAATCCAGAAAAGAGCTTTGTATACGGCTCGGGGAAGGCGCAATCGCTAAGCCAATACCTATTCCTGTTGCCAAGAATGCCGAAATTATAAGAACGAACCGAACGCTTCTTTTTATCCTCAATTGACACGTTGGAAATCAATAGCAGCATAATTTACGTTATTTCCTCATCCAAACGTATCTAACATGCGTCTTTCCCATGCAATATTGCCCATGTCTAGATTACACACTACCCGTAGGACAATTCTTATATCGTTCCGTTCATTACCGTACTTCAGATATGCCTAAAGCAGGCTTCAAGTCGATAACTGTAAGTGAAAATGTTTACAAGAAATTTTTTGACGTTTATGAAAAAAGTAGGAAGGATTTAGAATTAAAAGGCATTACTAGTTTCTCAGGTTATCTTACCAGCATGATGGAAGAGATGATGATTAAATACGAAGCGTTTGCGAAGCATGCTCCATTCATTCAAAAGATCGCGATTGACCAAAATCGAGTTATTCTAAAGGATAACAAATGCAACAGAATCGTTGAAGTCCTTCTGAAGGATCGGGAATTGCAGTGTCTGCTTGATGAGAAATCGGACTGCGTGCATGTAGGATTCGTGTATTCATTACCTGAACTATATTCTATAATCAGTAGCAAAGCAGTGAAAGTTCCTCACCGGGTGCAATGAACACGCCTCATCTATTGGAATTCATGGAACCTCCTTTTCTCGAGGTTCCTTAATGGAGGGGGTGGGATTCGAACCCACGAACCCCTAAGGGACGGGATGACCTATCTTCATCTTGAGTCCTGCGCGTTTGACCGGGCTTCGCTACCCCTCCTCGACAATGCTCGCGCTTATCTTCCCCTATTTCATGGTTACGTCGTCCATCACTCGATATTTTGACTATCTATCCATATAACTTCTATGCACATCGATCTCTGGAATGTACAATTGATTTGTCAGCGAACGAAAATGGCCTCTCGGCCTGATCCCATTTTCTTCTAATCCCCAATGTTAAAGTAATTGTCACAGCTCTAATCAGTTTAGGGTAGATATTTCGTGCCGAAGCCTGAAATCGTTTCTAAACTGTGTACGAAATGTCATTCAAAAACAGTTCATGAAATAAGAGAAAAAACGGTTATTGGAATTAGACTCGTTTGTACAGATTGTGGACAATCCATGATGATAAGCAAGATGGAATAAAAGTAATCCGGAACCTTTATTATAACAATCGGATAAATCAAGGGGGTAAGAAATGAAGATCACTGATCTAAAACCTGGAATGCGAGCGGTCAGCGTGGAGGGAAAGATCGAAAGCATTACAGAACCGCGAACGGTAAACCTACGAACTGGTGGAACTGCCCAAGTCGCAGATGCAATAATTTCCGATGAGACAGGTCAAATAAAGCTCTCTTTATGGGATGATCAGATTAGCCTTGTCAAGCAGGGGGATAGTGTTTCCATAGAAAACGGTTACACGCAAGCATTCCGAGGCGAAAACAGCCTCAATATAGGAAGGTATGGCAAGATCAAAAGGTTATGAGAACATTCGTCATCTTTTTCAACAGCATGAGCCAAACCACGCTTTATCCAGTCTGGTGTTGCATTCAAAAGCAACACGCCAGAGCTGCTTTTGAGCTGGATGCGCTCCTATTAGCTGATGTAGCCCATATCTGATGGTCTGTTAGTTGGGCTACCTTGTTGTTGTGGTTGTCCCATTCTTCCGGCCATTTGCTGTTCTATTGTTTGGATTAACATTTCGGTGTCTTTGGCTCTCTTTTCAAGATTTTGCATGTCTACACTAACACCTACGATTGAAAGTAAGGTCTCTAAGAGGGATTTGGATGCTTTTGCATCGACTACATATCCGGAAGTTTCTCCTAAAAGGCAAGTTCCCTTAACCCCCCGGAGTTTTGCGCTACCAATTATAAGCCCATTCATACCAGTTATGCTCCCGCCGTCCATAGTCAAGATACTTCGCTCGCCAAAGGACTTTATAGTGTCTGTATCAGTTGCGGTACCAAAAATCCGCGGTTTTTCCACAAATACGCCTGTAATATATGCTGCCAATGTAAAGACATGTGACGTATTGAATTTCGCAGCAATATCCAATATTTCTTCAGCCAAGAGATATTCAGAATCTGGGTTCGCAGGTTGCGAGTCGCCTGTCAGTAATAACAAATTGGTGTCAGTGGAGATCCTACCCTTTGAGTAAAAGATTGTGTTTTTCATGAGATCGGCAGTCCCGTCAGATCGGATCAGAACCTGAGGAGGGAAAGAGGTAGAGTAGATATCTGCGAGATGCCGAGCATTCAGCTCTTCAATCAGATGATCGACGGCCATCTTACCGACATATCCACTCCCCGGAAAACCACAAATTAGATAAGGAGATTTTAATTCTGGTAATTCGCCTGAAGAATAGATTACATTTATTCCAGAGCGCGAGGGTAGCATAAAATTTCGAACGTTTCATGCACTTTAAAACGTTGCGAGAGTGACTTTCATTCCTGGGACTGACAGAGGAAGCGAATATCGTCTTTAGGTGTGAAAAATCCTAAATATGTCCCTACTTAAAGATGATGTAGAGTCTGGGTAAATATTTGAGATCTTACCTTGGCTGTTAGAATTGCAATAAAAAGGATCGACAACCCCCTAAAATCAAGGCCAATCAGCTGCCCACTAGAACCGGTGATGCCTTCAGATAATATTATTAATGAAACCAGTTGCTTTCAATTGTAGCGCCTTGGTAGCTCAGCCCGGTAGAGCGTTGCCTTGGTAAGGCAAAGGTCGCGGGTCCAAATCCCGCCCAAGGCTATTTACGTTTTGAATTGGAGTCAATGGATATGCGAGTGTGGCTCAAATCGATTTGTAGTTTCGTCTGAACTGGTCAATCCTTGCAAATTTCGAACTCACTGTAGGCCTCCTCGCCTCCATTATATGCCGTCTCCAGATTAGCTGCTAAGAACGCCTTCAAATTACACTGGAATTCCTATTGAACTATGCAGTATTGTATATATCGTCGGAAAATGGGCCAGCCTGGTCGATCATCATTATTTCCTCCAAGCCGCCTAAGGAGCGCTGGCGTGGCGGGTTGTGTGTCTCACCTGGAAATATCGATCATCTAAAGTCCGGTAATCTCTCCTAATAGTTAGGATGATACGAGATATGACATAGCATAGACGTACCCTTTTATTATATTTCGAATCAAACCAAACTGCAGCAAAGGCGGGGGTTGTAGAGCCTGGCCAAATAAGCCAACTGATTTTGGAGACGCGGGACTTAAGATCTCAAGAATGGGTGATCCCGTCTCTTAGGGGTCCGTGGGTTCGAATCCCACCCCCCGCACGTCGTCTCATGGAGTGGCTCAGATTTGTTGTGGTCCTTCACGCCTCTTATAACCCAAAACCGTCTTGATAAATTGCCTATGAATTCTGTCGTCGCCAGATAATTCTGGATGAAAAGAAGTACCTATAACATTGCCCTGTCTTACTCCAACAATTCGATTATTAAATTTGGCAATAATATCGACAGCCGCGCCGACCTCTAATACGATAGGAGCTCTAATGAAAACTCCATGGAAGAACCTCTTATTCTTACCAAGAATCGGTATAGTTAAATTTGCTTCAAACGAGTCGCATTGTCTCCCAAATGCATTACGTTCCACGACAATATCCAAATTTGATAGAAGCTGCTGTCTTGTCTCTCCCACTATACGATCGTATGCGCGTTTTGCGAGCATTATCATGCCAGCGCACGTTCCAAGGACCGGCATACCTTCTGCTATGCGCCGTTTGATTGTATGCAGTATTCCGCCCTGTATTGTAGCGAGTGTGCTAATAACCGTACTTTCACCACCTGGTAAAATTAAGCCATCGATTTTTTCAATCTCTTCCGCATACCGAACAAATTCTACATTACCCTTTGCGTTGGAACGATTCAGCGCTTCTTGTGTGACAGTTTTATTTTCTTCAATATCACCTTGAATTCCTAGGACACCGACAGAAATATTAGACTTCAAACGGTCGGTCCCCGCTCCTGCATTTTCAATTCGAGGTTTTTTGTATCCAAACCCAGCATCGACTTTTTCTCGTCGACCATCTTCTGAGCTTCGGTCACAATCTTAGGGTTATCAAAATAAGCAGTAGCCAGAACTACCGCTTTTGCGCGCTGAGCTGCATCGTCTGCCTTAAATATACCTGAACCTACAAACACCCCGTCGCAACCAAGGCTCATTAGAAAGGATGCGTCTGCAGGCGTAGAAATTCCCCCTGCTGCAAAATTTACTACGGGTAGTCTGCCTAGCCTTGCAGTCTCTTCGACTATTGGGAAAGAAACCCTCAACTTTCTTGCTGCTCTTATCAATTCTTGACGGCTGTCAGAAATCGATACAATCCAGCGGATCGCGTTATTAACTAGTTTGATATGTGAAACTGCTTCGGCAACGTCTCCAGTTCCGGGTTCACCTTTAGTTCTTATCATAGCACAGCCTTCTTCAATCCTCCTTAGTGCTTCTCCTAGATTCTTCGCTCCGTTCACAAAGGGGACAGGATAGTCCCATTTCCAAATGTGCCTGAGCTCGTCTGCAGGAGTCAAAACCTCGCTCTCGTCAATCATATCCACCCCTGTAGACGCTAGGACGTTAGCTTCTGAAACATGCCCAATACGACATTTGGCCATAATCGGAATAGTGATGGCATCCTTGATGTCTTCGATTATCTTGACGCTGGCAGTTCTTGCAACGCCGCCAGACTTTCTAACGTCGTAAGGCAACTTGTCTAGTACCATAACAGCAACAGCTCCCGCATCTTCAGCTATTTGCGACTGCTCAACATTTGTGACATCCATTATCACACCGTGTTTTTGCATATGAGCAAAACCTCGCTTAAGCAGCGTGGTCCCTTTGAGAATTACAGTTTTATCAAAGGTCGTGTACCGAATTCCCTTCGGCTCATACTCAGCTGCCACAAGAGATATTGTCATAAATTAACTTCTTCTAACACTTATATAGATATTATTTTTTTTAAAATAAAAAGTGCTAATGCACGTTTCCGGTCTACTCAACGTTTTTAATGAAGCTGTCGGTTTATTATTTCATTTGCAGGTCGGGTTATCTTTAATAATGAACCTCGCGTAACCAGTGAAGGTTTTAAGATTTGAAAATAAAACGATTCGACGCTTCATTAGCCTTGTTTATGATCCCAATCATAATCTTGTTTGCCGTGTTTCTTTTCCAAGAGGCAGGCCTTGTCTCAAAATAATAAGTTTCGAGACTATCACACTTTGGGGTAATAAGTACCGCCAGCCACTATTGATATTTGTAATTTAGTCAAACCATCTTAAACGTAGAAGAACTGAAAGTATAATAGGTTTGAGCGAGAAAAACCTATGTTGGTCGAGAGTGCTAAAAAAGTAGACAGCCCTGAGGGAATTAATTGCGAATACTGCGGAAATCATATCGATGCTTGCATGTGTGAATGTCCATACTGCGGAGAAATTGATAGATGCGAGTGTTGTCTGTTCGATGCTGCAACTGGCGGATGAGATTAAGGTTTTTTTCTGACTTTATGAAATTATAAAGCAATAAAAGGAGGAAAAGGCAAATCAGATTATCTTGCCGGTAGGAGTAAAGAATTTCGCTAAGTCATTAACCTGGATGATAGGAGGCGCACAGGGTAGCGGCGTCGACTCTGCAGCTAATATTTTCTCAAGAGCTTGTTTCCAGGGTGGACTCCACATCTTCGGAAATCGCGAGTATTATTCAAACATCAAGGGTGAACACAGCTATTTTGCAGTACGTGTGTCCGAAGACCCAATTCGTTCCCACCTGGACGACATCAATATTCTGGTTTCTTTTGATGCTGAAACAATATTTAGACATGCGGACAAGGTAACGAGTGGAGGTGCCATAATTTACGATTCAGATTTGGGCAGCACCACACTTCAGGAAGTTCCAACAATAGATGAGGCTGCTGCTAAACGTATTACAGAGATGTTAGAAAAAAATGATCTTCCCGCTACCGTTGGCGGAATGTTAGGCCTCGCAAAAAATAATGGCGTCGTTCTTTATGACATTCCATATTTTGGGATACTGAAGCAGTTTGCTGCGCAGATTAATGAGCCCGCACTCAGCAAGCTTACACGTATGATAAACGTGATGGCTCTCTCCATATCGATGGCCGTATTGGACTTTGACAAAGAGATTCTAGCCAAAGCAATCAAAATTATTTTTAAGACAAAACCGAAGATTGCTGAAGGCAATGTGCTTGCAGCAAATTATGCATACGAATACGCTAAATCGCGATTTGATTTATTGCAATCACAGTATAAGTTGTCATGCAAGACACAGTCATCCGATATCATCCTTGTTCAGGGTAATCAATCTTCAGCGATGGGCAAATTAGTGGCAGGTTGTAGATTCCAGACTTACTATCCTATAACCCCTGCAAGCGACGACAGCGAGTTTCTCGAATCTAACCAGATACTGGACCAGACTGACGGCAAAAAAGGATCTATAGTAGTCGTCCAAACAGAAGATGAGATAGCCGCGATTACTATGGCTATTGGCGGGGCACTCACAGGGGTGCGCTCGGGGACGGCCACCTCGGGACCTGGATTTTCACTGATGGCTGAAGCACTTGGCTGGGCTGGAATGAATGAGGTTCCGTTGGTTGTATCGCTATATCAGCGCGCAGGCCCATCTACAGGACTACCAACAAGGCATGAACAAGCAGACCTGAGATTTGCTATTCATGCAGGACATGGTGAGTTCCCAAGAATTGTTTTTGCATCTGGTGATATCGAGGAGAGTTTCTATGACAGCATAAAAGCTTTCAACTTTGCCGAAAGATATCAAATGCCAGTAATACATATGTTGGATAAAGCGATTGCGAATAGCGTTATGACATGCAAGTATTTCGATCAGTCGAGAGTAGCGATCGAGAGGGGAAAACTCTTACAGAGTCTACCGCCCTCAGTAGAGGTTGGATCGGGGGGCCATTATCTTCGGTTCAAAATTGAGGAAAGTCCCATTTCCTCACGAGTTCCTCTCGGAACTGAACACGGGATATTCTGGAATAGTGGAGATGAACATACCGAGGAGGGTCATATTACTGAGGACCCTATTATACGCAACAATATGATGGACAAGCGATTAAGCAAGCTAGATCTCGCCTTGGATGAAATATCTGACGAAGATAAAGCCATTTCCTACGGACAATTAGACCCGTCACTCGCACTTACCGTGATTGGTTGGGGCTCTACCAAGGGTGCAATTCTGGACGCGATGGATGAGCTTACCCTAGAAGACAAAAGGGTGCATTTTGTTCAGGTGCGTCTACTGAATCCATTTCCTACTGCTTTACTTGAAAAGATGCTATTTAATACTAAAATTTTAGTGGATATCGAAATGAACCACACTTCGCAATTGGGGTCGCTTGTCAAGCAATATCTTCACCGTGATATCGAGTTTAGAATAGTAAAGTACAATGGGAGGCCCATGTCTAGCAGCGAGATTTATAACGCGTTAATGAGCATAATTAAAGGGAATGCTCCGAGGAGGATTGTGTTAGAACATGGCACTTAAACTTGCGGATTATAAAACAAATGTTCATAATGATTGGTGCCCTGGCTGTGGAGATTTTGGTATTTTAAGCGCTATTCAAATGTCTTTAGCGGATTTGCAGATTCCGATGCATAAGGCCACTATATTCTCAGACATTGGGTGCTCTGGCAAGACTGCGCACTTTATCCACACTTACGGCATCCATACGCTTCACGGCAGGGTTCTTGCGTTCGCTCAAGGGGCGAAACTGTGCAATCCAGAATTAAACGTGTTGGCAGTGGGCGGAGATGGTGGGGGACTTGGAATCGGTGCGGGTCACTTCGTTAGTGCTGGTCGAAGGAACGTGGACATGGTTTATATAATGTTCAACAATGCGGTCTATGGCTTAACCAAGGGCCAAGCGGCTCCGACATTAAAATTAGGTATGAAGACCAAATCACTGCCACAACCTAACGTGAACAATTCCGTGAATCCAATAGCGTTGGCGCTGGTGTCTGGATTTACATTTATAGGCAGAGGCTACTCCTACGATGTGAGGCATCTAAAGGATTTGATCGCAAAAGCTATTCAGCATAAGGGCCTAGCTTTCTTAGATATTCTTCAGCCATGTCCCACTTATAATGACATCAATACTAAGGAGTGGTTTCAAGGTGTAGATAACGCTAATCCTGAGACCGGTAAGCAAATGCCCAGAACGTACAAGCTAGAAGAAACGGGCTATGATGGCGTCGTCCATGACGAGGAAGAGTTGAACGGTAAAATGGGGCAGGTGATAGAACGGTCTAATGAATGGGGAAGCAAGATTCCATTAGGAGTTTTTTACAAAAATGAGCATATCCCAGCTTATCAAGAGAGGATTACTTCTAAGATCCATAATTATGAAGAATGGCCACCATCTAGTCAAGGTATAGAGGACGATAATCATGGCCCGATAACTACTATTCAGAAGCTTTTGGACAATCTCAGGGTAGACAATTAAATAATTGAGCAAAATTATGCAATTGTGTGATCTTGCGTCTGATTACACACAAATTTAAGATGAGACATAAATTAAAGGCTAATTAAAGATTAGCTAACAGTCTATTAAGATTGAAGACAGGAGCTATTATGAAAAAGAAAAGAAAGGCGGGATTTTTGCGTCAGTCCCATTTACTCCACGCGGCCATCCATCTGTAAGTCCACGTGTTCAGTTTGGCACCCAATGCTGCTATCGGGACAGTTAGCACTGCTGAAGCGCCTGCTCCCAAGGCTACGGGACTATTGTAGAACTTTCCGACCTGAGGCTCGATTGGCGTCATGTAAGGTGGCAATGTGGGTCTAGGATACTTGAATGCGACTTCCAGCGGATCTCGCACTAGCAGTAGGTTGATCATGTTGAATAAAGGAAGCGATAGACCAACCAAGGTACCGCCGACAAGTATTAACATGTGCTTATTGCGCCGCGTAGCCCAATACGTAAGATCCAACAACATGGCCGAAGGTATCCATACTGGTACTGCTACGAAGTCATATGGGTATCCTAATGCGAACCACGCACCTTTTGCAACCCAAGTATAGATAGTCATTATGGTTGCGTAATACGTGGCTGTCCCTGGAACTCCCGTAAAGAGCAAGTAATAGACAGCTCCTACTGCAAGCATAGTCGATTGTGAAATCGAAAATATTACAAAGGATGTCCAAGCCCAGTCGGTGTAGAAGATATAGTCTCCTGCATTAATTGTCAGCAGCGTGCTATTGACAGCAACTACAACAATGAACAGATAGTGGGTTGTACGTCTAAGCCAGACCATAGGATTCTACGACGTCAAGTAATATATAAAATTTTATTTTATTTGCGAGAGGACCATTTGCGCCAGGGATTACCCATAGTAGCAGCCATAACCAATCTTGGTCCTTGATTGGATAATGGTGGATAAGAAAATAATATGCCTTTAGTGAGTATCGATAAAAAATATAAAAGATCGGAGTATCAAATCACGGACGAATAGCTTTCTCACCAGTGATCTTCATTATGAATAAGAATCCTAATGCTTCAATCACTGTTAGCACCGAAAGTGCATAAATGCCACTAGGCAAAGGATATGCCCACGGATAGATTGTTACACCAACATAGACTCCACCAGCCGTAGCCGCCCAGCACAATGCAAAGCCAAAAATGTAGATTCTCCGCCAGAATGACGACTCAACTCTGTGGCCTATCATCTTCTCATATTCATCGCGACCTCCACCTTCCTTTCGTCCGCCGGTACCGTATCCCTTTGGTAAAGTCATCTAATCTACTGAATCAGTGAATACCTTTTTAAGTTTTGCTGTTAAACCTTCTCGCGTAAATAGAAGTGTTTTTATAAATTGGAGTTATCGAGAAATGTGGTCCTTTCGAATTAATACCCTCTGCCGCAAGAGAGTCGTTTGATTGAAATTCAAGATAATATAATAAAAATAAGTTGGTTGGTCTGATTCTATTAGACCAACGTTGTTCTGCTTTACTTTTTCAGTTCCGTTCTGTTTTGTTTTATGGAATTGCTCTGCTGTACAGCTTTCCTTCTAATGCTAGCTTGTACATT
>DASSIM010000066.1:0-3596 GCA_035691865.1 Candidatus Nitrosopolaris sp.
ATTATTCCTTACTAAACCATCAACTCGAACTATTCCCTTTCCTTCATCTGAAGGGTAAAGTGGTAAACATTTGGCAACCGTTCTCCGTTTGCCTCTAATTTCAATAACATCACCCGTAGAAGCGCTTAAAGAATCCATAGATTCATAGTCGATACGAGCTACTCCACGACCCACATCCCTCGTATAGGATTCCAGTATCTTTAGATTATCAGCATGAGCCATTGTTACGATACGGCCTACTCTGCACAATCACTTGTAATAAATACTTCGTACTGGGATCACCATTAATACAATTCTAGCTGCCAGACTATAAGGATGCGACCATTTCGACCTAGTGGTGCGCTTCCGTTTTGGTTTATCATCAATTGGGGTTCTATTCGAGAAATGCTTTCTTATGGACTGTATCGAGTATTAGATAAAGCCCCTTTATACATCAAAATGAATCGGTTCAGTTAGTTCTAGTAGGACAGCAAACAGATGCCCCCACATTGAAATAAGTAACACATGATCTACGTAGGTATTATTTGGATTACAATGTGAGGCAACACTATTGATCAGTTATTTAATGGTCTCGTATTACTCATTGCGGCTAAAGTCCATGAATAACAATGTGGAGTACGTCACTAGGCCAATCCAGGTTGTCGAGATTCTTGGAGTTAGTGTCTGTTTAATAACCTCGATTTTTGCAAGATATATTATAGTCAATCCATTAAAAACTTAGAAGTTCATGCTTTTTCAACTGTTTCTCTACTTAGCAAATCGAATATCGAACTAGGATGGCGCAGGAGAATATGTTCGGAAATGTTAACCACAAAACAAATTGATTTATACTTCGTCGAACTAGGGGAGATGTAATAAAAAAGTGGAGATAATGATCTTGATTCTTCCTTGAGAACAGAAGGTTTGGAAGTTCGAGATCACTCTAGTGCGGGGTAGCCATTACCCATGGACTTATGTCTCCAATGATGCAGATCGAGTGAACGCAGTCTACGTTTCTAAGAAGGTTCACGCAATATGCCAAGTCGCCAGAACACGCATTGGATTGGTTCTCGTTGTTTTTGATATTCACGCTGTTGCCATGCTTTTTATGATGGTCGGTGCTTGCTTTTGCATCTTGTAAGGGTATCGCTAACGACGCTCCTGTCACTAGTATAGCCGATAAGGCAATAACTATTGCTAAAGTCGTGTGGTTCACATTTCACATTGATAACTTATGATATATTTGAAATGCTTTACAGTGAGTGCTAAAAAAAATTGATGGTATTAACGCTATGATTTAACTCTGACGTATTCACTACTAAAAATGATCACGACAATCATTAATGGTAATTGCGAATTGATCGGTTTAGTTAAACACTCTTTGATGATTATTACAACCTTTCTTATTACCACCAAACCTTCATTAACGAAGCAAATTCACCCAAATTCTGTTGCTTGCTTCCATTTTTGAAATCCGAACGGACCCTTGGAAAATGTAGAGTAAATCAGCCGACCAATGCGTCGACAAAATATTAAGTACTAGAGAAAGATAGTATTGCTATGTCAAATATTACCTCTTACTCTTATCCAGAAGTTTTATGTGAAACTGACTGGGTTGCAGACAATATCGATGGAAAAAATCCGAATACTCGAATCCTTGAAGTTGATTACGACCCCGAAAATGCATATCGGCAGGGTCATCTACCCAATGCTTATCTTGTTTGGTGGAAAAAAGATATCAACGATGCAGATCGCCGAGATATAATCAATAAGCAGCAGTTTGAAGCGCTCATGTCGAAAGTGGGAGCCACTCCTGATACAGAGCTTATTTTATATGGAGATTTCAATAACTGGTTTGCAGCGTTTGCATTCTGGGTTTTTCGATATTACGGACACAAAAAAATCAAAATAATGAACGGAGGCAGGAAAAAGTGGGAATTGGAGAAAAGAGAATATACAAAACAAGACCCCACGCCAGCTGAAGGGCGCTTCTCCTCAAAGTACATTGCCCAACCGCCTGATGAAGGTGTCCGTGCATATCTGCCGGATGTGAAGCGAGCAATGGAAAAGGCTCAAACAGTCTTGGTAGATGTTCGCTCACCAAAAGAGTTTACAGGGGAAATAACGGCTCCTCCAGAGTATCCTATGGAACATGCACAAAGAGGCGGTCACATTCCGGGAGCAACAAATGTTCCATGGGCCCAAGCAATCAAAGAGGTAGATGGAACTTTCAAAAGCGTTCAAGAGCTCAGATCACTTTATGATGGAAAAGGAGTAACTCCAGACAAGGAAGTTATTGCATATTGCAGGATAGGCGAAAGGTCCTCACACACTTGGTTCGTCCTAAAATACCTTCTTGGATATCCGTCCGTACGAAACTATGATGGATCGTGGACAGAATGGGGAAATATGATAGGCAACCCAATAGAAAAATAAGTGCGAGAGACGAAGACAAATCTATGCAAGCGGATAGATCGTATCCAATAAAGGGTAAATTTTATTTCATCTGCGATGACAACCTGAACCTCGTATTAGAAGATAAAACGAAAAGAGGTCTGGAGGTGCGCGAAAGAAATAATGATGACAAGTATAATGTAGATGCGGACAAAGGAATGATTCACGATATTGATGGTATTGGGCATAAAGTAGGAATTAGATGGTATTTTCCGAAGTCAAAATATCAATTAGAAGACGTCATAAAAATAGCTGAGGAGATAGAGGCTAGATATAAAGCGATTCAAGAAATGACTTGTCCTGACGACGATATATCGTAGAAAGCCTTTTAGCCCTTCTTAACTTGAGTTATTTTGATGTCTGCTCTGCTAAAGGATCGAGTGTGGATAATGTTATCTGAAATTGCAAAAAGAGGTGTATATCCTTTACATGCTTCCAGACTAGGTATCTTTAGGATGCCTGTCGACCTCACGGACTGGTCCGATATTTCCAGTATTAGCAATGATTTAAAGAGTTCTGGTTTCAAAATGGATGCCTATGCAGATAGGATATATGCAACTTACAAATGGACGGAGAAAGGTCTGGATGCGCTGACAGGGGAAACACTATCAGCTGATCTATATGTCACGGTTGAGATAGTGATCGGTGAAGTAGTTGATTTAATTTATCAGATCAAACCGCTGGAGTTTTTTGGCGATTACTACTGGGTTAAAAGCTACAGGCAAAAAACAGATCAGAATGCCAAAATGGTTATTGACACTATTATAAGAAATACAAAAATCGGAGATAAATTAATTGCCCACTATCAGAAAGCGGAAAAGCTTTCTCTGGATCGCGCTATAAAGAGATTGGAGGAATTGACTCCGATGGCACAGAAGCCTAAAGTGAGAAGTGCAGTCGCTACCCCTCCAGTTACAGACTCAGCTAGTTCACCGAAACTAGTAAAGCCGACTATAGCTGTAGTACAGCAAGCTCCAGCTGCTTCAGCAGGAGATTATACTACTATATCACTTAGTGGTAATGGAACTAATTATTCTAAAGCTGAAGGTCCTATCGATCCCGAATTCAAATCAAAGAGACAGGTAGTTGGCACTTTCCAAGGAATAAAAGTATGGGGACCAATAGACCCACCAGGGCAGCTGGGCATATGGGGTTCGCAAGTA
>DASSIM010000067.1:0-133831 GCA_035691865.1 Candidatus Nitrosopolaris sp.
TACAGACACCACCGATAATTACAACGGATTTTCTATATTTGAGATTCATAGGAGATAGAAGAATACAAGAGAGAGATTTTGGAAGAATACAAACAGACAGAGTATTGGAGATGGAGAAGTGGGCCGAAAACAATAAGACGGTTCAAGATGAGTGTATCAAGCTCGCAATCATAGCAGCAAATGATCATTATGCTGGTTTTGGGCCTGGGACTGCAAATGTATTTAGGAATATGTTGGGATTGTCTGAATCCAAGTGGGAGGATACAGGACGAGACCAGGATCAAGAAGAAGGCGCTCAGGATGACCTGGACGTAAGCTTTCTGATTTCCTAGCTTAAAGCCTCAAAGTAGAATTGGCAAAATTAGAGTGGCTTGAGTATTCCTTTAGCATTGTCAATCGCTGAGCCTATAATTTTGTGAAATTGCATTTATTGATTCGTCGATATTTATTTTTGGTTCAGAAATTCGTTGTTCCAACCACTCTATCATTTTGTGCTGTGAAAACAAAAGAGCCATGATTAGAGGCTCGCTAGGAAATGGCTGGGCTTTGGCGTTAATTGCTTTAGCATACTTGTAACAATCATTAAGCAATTTCATGAACGTCTTTCTGTCTTCCTCGGTTGGCAGATTATCTACAAATCCTTTCCATGACTCAATTTCTTTGTTAAGTATGTCCTCATTTGGGAAGAGACTCATCGTACGTTAATCTTCTGTACTTATTTTTAAGGCATAAGCGTCGCATGGGGAGGGACTCCATATTGTCTTCAACCCATCCATGGGTGCTGCAGCAGAACCTTCTAAATAGGAATAATTCGCGCATAGTATATGCGAGCGGTGCAAGTCTCCAGGCCTAATGGGCCTTTCGAAATCGTCGAGCGTGAAATTCCAGAACCTGGTGATCTGAAGGTCTGTGTCAAGGTCCAAGCATGCGGGATCTGCCACAGTGATTCTCTCATTAAAGAAGGATTATTCCCGGGAATTCAGTACCCCCGGGTTCCAGGCCACGAAATCGCAGGGGTTGTCGACGCGTCATTGAATTGAAGACTGGACAACGAGTTGCTGTTGGCTGGCACGGGGGCCATTGTGGCCATTGCGAATCCTGTCGACGGGGAGATTTCATTACCTGTCGATTCGCAGTACCCGGTTTTACCTACGACTGCGGCTACGCTGAGTACATGATTGGACCAACTGAAGCACTTGCATCTATTCCTGACGAGCTTTCAGCTACAAAAGCTGTACCGTTGATGTGTGCCGGAATCACAACATACAACGCTCTTCGGAACAGTGGTGCACGTGCACGTGCAGGCGATGTCGTTGCAATACTCGGGATAGGCGGACTTGGTCATCTAGGAATACAATTTGCTGCCAAGATGGGCTTTAAGACCATTGCTATCGCGCGGGGAAAGGGTAACGAGGAGCTTGTGAGAAAGCTCGGTGCAAGACAGTATATCGATAGCAAATCGCAGAATCCTGTCGAAGAGCTTGTCAAGCTCGGTGGTGCCAAGATCATTCTTGGAACAGCCCAATTGGAAAGGCGATGGGTGAAGTATTGGGTGGTTTGGCCATCAACGGAAAGATTATCATGATTGGTGCATCCAATGAACCGCTTGAAGTGTCTCCAATTTTTTTCCTCTCTGGACGTAGATCAGTAGCTGGTTGGCCTACTGGTACATCAATCGATTCACAAGACACACTCTCTTTTAGTGTGCTTTCCGGTGTGAGGTCTATGAATGAAATCTTCCCTCTAGATCGTACATCTGAGGCTTACGATCTGACGATGAGTGGAAAGGCAAGATTTCGAGCTGTCCTTACAACAGGACATTAGCCTCTCTCCTAATTGGCAATGGTTATATATCAATATGATAAACCTCATCCCCTCTCCCTGAGGTTCTTTAACAGATATATCGATAAAGATCTAGAATTCAATTCTATATGGATGAATTGTCAGAGCTGGAGCGAAGAATTAAGCACAAAATCACACAAACAAAAGACAAAATGCACAAGACCCAGGAAAGAGCGGTTACTGATCGTCTGTGGCCAGAGATAGAGACATTGAATTGGGTATTGAATGAAATACTGCTATTTAGGCAGAAGGAAGAGGGATTTTTCAGCAACGCCTGATTCCTGCGAACATTTTTTTGTTATCCTTTTTTGTGATTTTAAGGGCTTGTTACTGTTTATGGTAAACCGTTGCTATAATCACATAATACCAAATCATTACGATATATTACGTTTACTACCCCCACCTCCCCGTCCTAACGTAGCTCTCCTCGTTATAACACAAGACAACACGGGTACAATATAGAAAGCATGTCTCAAAATGCTAACAAATTGCGACTCGAGGATCTCGAAATAAAACCACAATTAATTAACAAGCTCAAAGGGGCCGGAATAGAATCAATTTTTGATTTAGCCATAATCTATACACATCCGCTAATCAAAGATGGCGAAATACCGACCGGCGCTGACACGCAGATTGCACTCGATCTTGCTATGAAGGCCAAAAGGGCACTAATTGATTCTGGGTTGCTTGCCAAAGACTTTTCTTCAGCCGAAGAAATTTTGGAACCAATTTTAATCCTTGCGAGATATTCTTTGGCTTATTGAGTGACAGGCCATAATGGAAAGATAATTATATCAGGATCAAACGATTCCATTCACGTTCTGGCAGCCTTTATTTATTTAATTTGAACGCTAAATGTCACTCCATGTTTCGGATCGTAACCAAATGTGTATCCTTCTTTATCAGATAATGGCGTAGATTCTATTTATCCTCCATACATGACGGGCTTATGTTGATCGTGCACAGGTCCAGATATCAGGCACACCAAAAACACGAATTGCATAATATGAAATGTGTTTCTTTGCACATTTTTATCACTTCGCTGCTTATGATTTGAAAACATCTCCAATCGTGCTATTTTGAGAATAATGTGACAGAAATTGATTAAATAACATTAATTAGTAGTAGGTTGATATTCACGTGGTCCTAGTATCGAAAAATTTGTGAGATTTCCTGCTATAATAGGACCACGTCAGATTTTTCCCCGCTTCGCTTAAAGCACTGCAGCTAATAGGATAAGGATGCGGAACCAAGAACATTCTGACGGCATTCAGAAAATTGTCGTATGTGAGAATTGTCTTTATTATGATAGTATATCCGAATTTTACAATGCTCATAGATATTGTTTAGAATGTCTATGTGATCACGCATCTTGTCCTATTTGTAAAATCGGGTATCATGCGGTTAATATCTCCGAATAATGTACGACTACCAACTGCATTAGAGCAAGATGCGATTACATAATTAGAATAATACGAACAAAAATCCAGCATTTCAGAATTTCGATCTTTCGAATAAATACAATGAAATCGACCAAGCATATTTTTTCTCAGAATTTCATGAGTGACTGATCCTGCATTGTGTTATCTACGATATGGAATGTTGTAGATGTACTACTTACCGAAGGCAGGACAAATCCCATTTATTAGGTCATTCAGTGCTGATGGCGCATTCTGCAGTGTACCTTAGGAAATATTTCCATCTTAGCCACTCATCATTTTTTTATATCGCTTATTTTAGCAATTAATTCGTTAATCATTTTCTGCTGTTCGAGGATTAAAAGCAAAAATAAGGCTTCAGCGGAGAAATTTTCTCCCTTAACTTTCACACACGAAACATACTTACTTTTTCTGCATCGACTTAACATTTTATGGAACAGGCGCCTGTTTTCTTCTCGTAAGGCATACTCATACAGACCCCAAGATTCAATCTCCTTTGTAAGAATGTCTTTATCTGAGCTCATATTGCGGCTTCGACCTTTCGTGTAACGAGATCACGAAGTACCTAAAATAGCTCAAGCTTGAGAACAAATTCTCTCAAGCGGGGCAGCCCTACTTGGTTTTCTGCAGACTAGCCTTTAGCGCTGCGACAAGATCTTTGGTTTCCTCTTTCACTTTTTCTGGTTTGGCGACTATCGTTTTACCCTTGACCTTCGAGTCGATCAGCTTTTCTAATTCTTTTGCGTAAGCATCTGAATATTGGCTTAGGTCAAAGTGCTCAATTGAAAGATTTTCAACCAACAATTTTCCAAGCGACAATTCCTTTTTATCCACGTTCGCTCGCTGCAATTCTTTCAATTCGCTAATTTCATCAACCGGTCTTATTTCATCTATATAATGAAGAAGATGCATTACTATCGCCCTTTGATAGGGCCGAAGAGCAACAATATGCTCTTTATCCTTGAACACTACCTTCCCCACCGCTATCTTTTTGGTTTCGGTTAATACTTTTACAAGAAGCAGGTATGCCTTGTCGTTTTTACTCTTATTGTCTGGAGCTACATAGTAGCTCTTCTCGATCATTATAGGGTCAAGCTCCTTTTCGTCCACAAATTCTTTAATGTCTATAGTGTTTGTCGTTTTGAGCTTAATTTTGTCTAAATCTTGCTTTTCAAGAATTATATATTGATCTTTTGTAACCTCGTAACCCTTTTTGATTTCAGGATAGGATACTTCTCTCTCTTCAACCGGACACCATTTTCTGTAGCGTATCCTATGACCCTTTTCGCATAATTGATTCAAAGAGAATTCTCGATCTTCTGTGGCTACATATACTCCTACAGGAATGTTCACTAACCCAAAGCTAATACTTCCCTTCCACATGCTCCTTGAAGGCAAATATCTTTTCAGCTCTAGATGGGTCTTTCTAATTTATATATTAGCTATGGTATGAAAGCTAGGAGCTTTAGCTGTGGATCTTGTTATGTACGAAAATCCCTGGTAGATTTTCTGGACAGTTGAGCACAGAAGCTAAATAGGCTGTGGTGAACCCTTCTACATGCTAGGTTCGAGTCCTTCCGAACCCGCATCAAGTTTCATTCGAATCCACAACCTTTTAGAGTATTTCTTCAATTATAGGACTCCCTTCAAGGTAGTAAGTATATAGTTCTTAAAAGCTATTCTCGACCGGTTCAAAGATATAGTTGGGGATAGTCTTTGAAAATTGGGATGATGGTTTATAGTTCACTCTATGTTAGTAGTAACAAAGAATTATAGCTAACTCGACTGAATTTTCTTTTGCAACAATTTTAGCGCCACCCCGAGCAGTGGAACCACTACCACAAGATTCGCAAAAATTTTTCAAAATGTAGGTCAACATGGTTCAGATAAAGACATATGATCGAACAACCTATGAATCAAGACATGTTGGACATAGGATCAAAATTAAGATTCAACAGACAAAATATATTTTGAAACTAGATAGGAGGCCATTGGTGACGATATCGATAAATGCGGAATTAAAGCCGAAGCTAGAAAATCGAGATTGTTTTGCAGTAGTCATTATCCTTCCGGCTCCGACTCTTGCCCGTCAATTAGTGCCAGAATAGGCCCAGTATTCCAACGCACCCAGATTTGAGTTTGGCTATCATAATCTCCACGAAGTTAGGTTGCATCTGCAATTGATCAAAAATCCCCCCTTCTCAGGCTATCATAAGAGGACCGAGTGCAACCTTCGAATCATTTTGCAGAAAGAAAATGAAAGCACAATGATACACTTTAAACATTTAAAGAAATAAGAAAATTACTGATTATGGAAGATCTGTTTTTGTTGGACTATGAAGAATGAATTGCAAGCCTTTACGGTGCCGTTGGTAGATTCTGTCACAAGATCAATCGTTCGATTAAGTTATAACTACAACCACAACTACAAATAGAACCACAAATTTAGTCCAGTAATTTGGATACGTATGCGCCCTATTGTAGTTTTGTTGTGTATTGGTATATGCATTTCTCTAGCCGCAGCCATGGTTTTACCATTATACAAAATAGTGTATTCTTTCATGAATGGTTCTTTCATCAATACTCTTAAACGTGGTTCCGCAATGCTTGCAAACATATATTCCGAACTGTTCAAGATCCCCTTCCCTGAGTATTGCAACTGTGTTTTCTGCTTCCGTATCTTCAGCTATTGTAAAGTTGTCTAGATGGTTTCTTGACAGTATGTCTTGTAGGGTGACCTTAAAATCGTCTAATGACTTTTTCTTATAATCGAGAGTAATAATTGTGTTAGGATCGTTCTGATCTGTCACAACAGAATTGGTACCATTAGTAGTGTAGTCAACAGAACATGATTTAATCTCTTCAGAATTAATTATAATGGATCTTACGGTTCCACTGAGGAAAGATAGATCTAACCTTATGATCATTGCTTTTATCATCCTTATTATTCAAACGCTTAAAATGCGTATGCCTTTGATAACCCCTTTAGCAGCGCTCTATCATATATAATCTCACTAATGAGTCTGGCCTAAAGCAGAGCACGATGTGAGGGCCTTCTTGGGATCACAACCACGAATGGCGCATGGACCGCCAAATGGCCTAGAATCAACTACTGCAACAGTCCACCCGGCTAAATGACATTTCCAAGCCACTGTCGATGCTGCTACTCCTGACGCAATTACTATAAGATCAAAGGCCTTTGCATCAAACATGAACATCAATATAATATGATAAATAATAATAAGTTATTTTTGTGCGGACATCACCCTCTTGCGCTCTGCAGATATAAGAAATAACTCTTGTACTTTTTAAACAACGAGAAGGAACTTCAAAACCATGAACAAGGATATTTATGGAATACATCACATTACAGCTATAACTAGCGAACCACAAAGAAACATAGATTTCTATACAGATAATTTGGGGCTTCGGTTTGTAAAACTAACAGTAAACCAAGATGACCCAACTTCATACCACCTTTATTATGGTGATGAGTTAGGACGTCCAGGTACCATCCTTACTTTCTTTCATTGGCCAGATGCACCTAGAGGACATAGGGGAACTAGCGAGGTGATTGCAACATCATTTCTGATTCCTGAGAATTCCATAAGCTATTGGATAGATAGGTTTAAGAGCAAACAAATCGAGTTTCGTGGACCTTCCAACCGTTTTGACGATGAACAAGTGATAACGCTACATGACCCTGATGGGCTAGAATTAGAACTTGTAGCACATAAATCTGCCGAACAAAAAAGTCTAAATGTATGGAATGAAGGTCCAATACCTGTTGAACAGGCGATAAGAGGCTTTCATTCTGTAACTCTATCAGAAGAAGGATACGAACGCACTGCCTCTGTTTTGGCTGATGAATTGGGATTCATGCCCACCCGTCAAGATGGGAGTCGCTTTCGTTATGAGATTCCGATTGGAGAGCCTGCCAGTCAGGGAGAAGAATCAAGAAGAGCTAATATTGTTGATGTTCTTTGTCTACCGTATAAACAGCAAGCGGTTATAGGGGCTGGGTCAGTCCATCACGTCGCATGGCGTACGCCTACCGATGAACAACAAATGATCATACGCCGCAATATAGTCAGAGCTGGATTCAATGCAACTCCTGTGATAGACCGATTTTACTTTCATTCTGTATATTTCCGTGAACCCGGTGGTATACTTTTTGAAATTGCTACAAATCCACCAGGCTTCATGATAGACGAAAATCTTGGAGACCTGGGTACACATCTCGTGCTTCCTCCTTGGCTTGAATCTATGCGTAAGGATCTTGAGAAAGTTCTGCCTAGAGTACGATTACCCAAGAAAGAAAAGAGTAGGAAGTTTTAATGAAGTACGTTGACAAAAAGGAGAAGTAATAAAGAGATTGGACAAAAAAACTCAGCTTAGTTTCATCCACCGCTTTATCCCTTCAAATAAAAGTGAAGCGAGAACCCCCACTGTCATTTTGTTTCATGGTACTGGCGGAAATGAAGAAGATCTCATCCCGGTAGGGCAACAAATAGCACCAGAAGCAGCTATACTTAGTCCTAGAGGTAAAGTCTTGGAGAACGGGATGTCTCGCTTCTTTAGACGGTTGGCTGAAGGAGTTTTTGATATGGATGACCTCAAATTTCGCACCCATGAACTTGCAGATTTTGTAGAAGAGGCATCGAAAGTGTATGGATTTTCGCATAACGTTATAGCAATAGGTTATTCGAATGGAGCAAATATAGCAGCAAGTGTATTGCTACTTCGACCAGCTATCCTGACTTCCGCTATTTTGTTTCGTCCAATGCTGCCGCTTGTACCGGAGGTGTTGCCAGACCTTTCCACCCATCACATATTCATCTCTGCAGGATTGTATGATCCTATAGTGCCAGGCCAAGAAACTCGGAATCTTTTCAATTTACTGAAAAAGACGGGTGCAGCAGATATATCGATTAATTGGCAAAATAGTGGACACGAATTACATTTAGAAGAGATTAGGAAAGCCAGAGATTGGCTGTTTCATAAGCTGTGTTAAATTTTAACTTGTATATTTCATAGCTTACCCCTATCTAGCAAACCTTCGAGGTAAAACTTTGCTTCTCGAAATTATAGAGTCTTGTTATTATCGTAATATGCATGTCTTGTGTTGTTTCTCAAAATGTTAGAACAGGTGTCTCTTGCGCATTACATTATGATCCATTATCATATTCCCTTTGTTTTCACGTTACTGCAATGTCATAGGGTGGAATTTCTTAGAATAACAATGATTGCAAATTAAGAAAAAACTAGAAAATAAAAAGTATGAACTAAAGCCTCTGGACCGGTTGTCACACTTTAGAGGCATCAAGTCCAAGCTTTAGCGGCATTGATCTTGATTGTCTGAAAGTTAATCAATTGTTCGATCAAGAGTTTTGACTTTTTCTTGTACCTGCCAGGTCAACCGACACCCAGCAGGCTCCGGACAGTCTAGAAAAGAAGAACTGTAGATTGTTGAGCTGTTTGTGATATGTTGCGCTTGGTAAGTGTTTTTATCTTCGTGTTGTTCATAATTATATTGCTAGCAAGAACCGCTAGTGGGCTAGTTTGTGTGTGGTCGCGCTCGCTATGTGTATTCAAATTAGGTCGGTTGCAGTGCGGGCACACACATTAGATAAAACAACGCCCGCATCTTCTGTCGCAGTTGCTGTAGTGGTCGTCGTGCAACTATCTGTATTTCTTGGTGCTGACAGTGCTCGCGCTCAGACTTGCTAACTTTAATAGGTAAAAGGTGGTTTAACACTTTGCAACATGAATAGTCATACTTTAATTATTGGAGATTCAGCCACCATGACTGAGATTGATTCTGGATCGATTCATTTAGTCGTTACTTCTCCACCTTATTGGAATCTGAAAAAGTATGGACAAAAAAAGTTAAGCTCAAATCAGTCTTATGCGAAATACATGAATGAAATCCAACGCATTTTTAAAGAGGTAAAGAGAGTCATGGCGCCAGGCAGATTCGTTGCTATCAATGTTGGAACTGCAGTGTCAAATAACGGAATGAAACCTATTAATGGTGACATCGTGAGATTGATGGTCGATCTCAATTTTACTTTTAAGAAAGAGATTATTTGGATTAAGCCAAAGGGTACCCAGGGTTTGTGGCAACGCGGCGTTACTAAATTCCTCAAGAATGAGCCATTCCCTTGTTTCTTCAGTTTGAATATAATGCACGAGTATATCCTAATATTTGAAAATGAAGGTCAAATGCAGGTATGTCTTAAGCCTGAACACAGACTACCAGAAGATTTCATTAAGAAAGTTTCATGGAGTGTCTGGGACATAGGAATATCATATACCAAAGGACATCCTGCACCATTTCCTGATGAACTACCATATAGATTGATAAAATTATACACTCTCCCAGAGGAGACGGTGCTTGATCCGTTTGGGGGTAGCGGGACAACTATGAAAGTAGCCAGAGACCTGAACCGAAATTCTATTGTTTATGAAATCAATCCAGGATATATTGAGCTGATTAAGCAGAATGTAAAATGGGAAGAAACGCTTGATCTAGACAGAACATATGAAATTAAGATCAGAAAACCTTTCACTAACTGAAGAAACAAAAATAAAGCAACTCTGTGCTTTAGATTGGGAATTAATAAATGCTCATACCTTATACTACACACATGGATATCATCCATACTCAGCGAAATACATTCCTCAAATTCCTAATAGATTAATATCCTTCTTTAGTAAAAAGCATGATCTCATATTAGATAATTTTGTTGGGAGCGGAACGACCTTGGTCGAATCGAAAGTATTGGGGAGAAATGCAGTTGGTGTCGATATTAACCCACTTGCATGTTTGATATCAAAGGTCAAAACAACAGCTATAAAAAAACCTACAATGAGAGAAATCTCGCATTTTTTGATATCTCTACGGAGCGAAATAATCCACCAACGTAGGAGTACCTGGCTCTCTAATCTTGAAGAGAAAAAACCAGTATTAGAGAACTCTGGTGGTGAGAAACTGCATCCTAATATACCAAAATGGTATCACGAGAATGTTATCTACGAGCTACTAGCAATAAAAACCAAGATCAATGCAGTGGGAAATACTGAAGTTAGGGATTTTCTGCTTGTTGCATTCTCCTCACTCTTACGAAGTGTTTCCAACACAACAACTGGGTTTGGAAATCTAATGATAAATAAAAATGCCCCTCCTAAAAATAGAATATTTGAGAAGTTTTCACTTGCGGTTGCCAGCATGCTTCAGAGCATGGCTGATTTCAATAGAGTGGCGACCAATTCTAAAGTAACAATAATTGAACACGATAGTAGGAAACTCGAATTCATCAACGATGAATCAATAGATTTCATCTGCACCCATCCGCCATACATGGCAGCTGTTCCTTATGCAGAATATCAAAAACTGTCCCTTTGGTGGCTTGAATTTAGCCAGTACGATTTAGAAAGATCTTTAATAGGGGGAAGAAGAAGTCGGCCTGATACCCCCCAACGATTCCTTCGTGATATGGAGATGTCATTATTAGAAATGAAAAGAGTATTACGGAAGAAGAAATATTGCTGTATCACCATTGGTAATCCTATATATGGTGGCAAAACCTGGAAGTTGAATGAATTTATAAGACAAAATGCAATTCATATCGGCTTTACTCATTTAAAAGAAATTAGCCGTGGTAAATACCACTCCACAATGGGTAAAATGAAAGAAGAATTTGTTCTAATTTTTAGGAAGGAGTGAAGAGGCCTTTAACTTCATCCAAGATCTTCTTCCAAAAAGAAGGTTTTGCAATATTTTCATGTACCAGGAAAGTGTCAGAATTTGCCGGAGCTGATCCTGAAAGCAGATTCTATTCGGCAAGTTTAATTTTTCCAAACACAGGACATTGACTTCACCCATTCAGCTATTCTGCTATGATGCTGGAACTATTAGCCTAGTGATATTGCTTACAAGAGTCGGCACTTCGACTCCGCCGTTTTCATTGGGACAAAAAGTACATGCCACCGTTATCCCGCATTTTTGCAGAGGAATACATAGAAGGTTAGATCTTCTGATGGGCGATCCGCACTTGTATTATTCAATCATAAATTGTTTATTATAGCTCTTAATTCAGACAAATGTGACTAGCTGAGGGATAGATTAAGAGATAAAATACACTGCAATTATGGTCCAAAATGCAGCTCAAGACAAAATATCTCCCCATGAAACGATAGAGGAGGTCAACAAGATAATCCGTGATGAAATCAAGAAGGCGTTTGAGACAGTCCATATTCCAGCGGCTACAATGATGCCTACAAAACCTGAGAAAAAGCATATTTTACAAGAAAACGATGTGTACAATGATCTCACCAAAGGTCTTGTAGAAGATGTTATTCGAGCACTAAAAAATAACAATACAGAGGAGGCTATTACACGTTTAACCTTAGCAGATCAGCAGATAACGACGATTGCCGGGAATCAAACATCAAAATTATTTATAGAACGTGCCATTCGATCTATAAAAAATAGCAACATCAAGGAAGCGATCACTACTCTCAAATTGGCGTACGGGATGTAACCACAATACTTCTCGATTCATTTATTAAGTCGATTTAGTTCATGACAGCTTAATTCATTATGAGAAATATATATGATAACAATCCTCAATCAAATTAGACCGAAATTGGCAGAGCAAGTCATGAATTTTGTACTGGGACAATCCAGGGCGACATCCCCAACAATCTCCTTTTATGGTCAGCGTAGGTATACTTAATCAACAGTTACCCAAGCTCTTTCTACCAGGTGATCTTGGTACCTTCTTTTAGCTGAATAAAGGTCCACAATGGCTAGGTTCCTACTTCTTTTAGTATTGAATTCAGGTCTGATTCGTTTAGACCCACGCTCATTTTAGCATCTCTTCTTGATATAATGTTACCTTTCTCAAATGCAATAATAGTGGGAACAGCATTTATTGAGAATCTATCCCATAGTGGATTATCATCTTCATTCACTTTTGCTCCATACATCTTGTAATTAGCATTAGTGGATTTGGATTTCGCGGCAGCTGATTCAAAAAGAGGTTTGAACCTTTGACAAAAAGGGCACCAATCTGCGTAAAACATCACCAGGTCCTTTCCGCCTCCGGCGAACAATTTATCGAATTGAGTGGGTTCAAGATGTTGCATAATATTGCTTAATATCCAGATGAATATATTAATTAACGCTGCGGAATCGTTTTCTGTTTATAGTCTTACTAATTCCAATCGGTATTCGGCATATAGGTAACCGCAGGAAAAGTGGTCGTTCGTAAAAGACAGTCTTAATTGAATTCAGCTAAGACACTTGTTTTACTAAGATAGACTGTGATGATATGGAATACTTCATATTTTTTCGTTTTGACGGGCATATACACATTCCCATTCTAAGTGATGCAAACGACCTTTTGGTTGTTTCGCCACTACCGTACTGAAGTAATATTGGGGCTATCGTGAAGTACGAAATCGAGTAATAGTTAACATTTCAACCAAATGATGGGCGTAGATTTGAAGAAAAATAAATTGGTATATAGGAATCAATTGTTTTCTTGTACTATGAAGGGCAACAAGTCAGTCGAGAAGCAAGTGATAAAAATATCACGAGATCCCGACGCGACTTATTTTGTTTTGTGAAATAGAGAAGCCGTATCAGAATTATGAGAATAGTTCATGCTAACGCAAAATAAAAGTTTCAGCCAGTTTTCGTTGGTAAATTACTAATATCAGATTGATTTACGCTGCTTATCAATTATTCTTCTGATTAAAGAACCTGCATATTCTAATTCCAACCCCCATACACGTCTTCGATAGAAGATGAGCTGTGTCTTTTAAAATTCTTGGGTCGAACTACTTATAGACTCCATGCAGGTGACGTTATTTTTCCAACATGTATCGTTGTGGATACTTTGAAAGAGGATGTTTTCGCTGCCGAAATTTTCGAGCTATAAGCAATCGTGCCGCAATTTTTCAGCTTCTTGACTTTGGAATATTATACTGCCTATGCTCCTCAATTATACACGGGACAGCACATTGGGAAGGTTCCTTCTTGTAATTGTCACCGAAAAATAATGCTTAAAATAGTCCCATATAACCATTATTATTCTGACACAACATGGATAAATTGGGACTTTATTCTAATAAACCATCATTATCCTTCGAAATTCATCTGAATGGATTAGTGGAACAACTGAGGACTTCATTGCTTGAGCTAAGAAAGTTCGTAAAATCTCTTGGAAATAACGTCATAGAAGATATTAGACCTCACAGAATTGTCTACGCCAAGTCCCTCAACTTTAGAACATTCTTGGATATACAACCAAAAAATGACTCTCTGATTATTTCTACAAGAACTGGAAGAAATGAGTCAGCTACAATTCTGACTGTTAAGACCATTCAAGAAGTGGAAGCTATAAAATCTCAAATCAAAAATGCATATCATACTATTCAATAAAACCAATAAGTGCTTAGGGGGGACAAATCAATAAAATCAATCTCACACAATATATCTACTACCGATTAATCTTCAGTATATGAATAACTTGTTATATTCTTCCTCCGGAGTTGTATTACTACTATGATTAGTGCCAGTTAACTAGGATTTATTGTTTGCAATACGAACAAAAAAATCATTATTAAACAAACAGCAGCAAGAAATCATCAAACGGAGATCATTGTCATAGAGTGGTTTACGTAAAATTTGATAAGCAGATGAAATAGTTTGGTCGACGTAGATTACTTCGGTTGTTCATTGTTGACGTTTATTTAGCAGATTCGCTGAAGAATTTTGCCCGTTATTGTTCATTAACGGTCTAGCCCAACAACAATGATAACAACGTGACAGTTCGTCGTCAGGAGCCAGCAACACGTCGTCGCATGTTACTGGGACAACAGGCAGCTGTTCTACAAGTGGCCTTAGCGACTTGCAACCCCAACTCGCCACCGAACCGTCATCCTAAAGTACCAGAAAGGGCAAGCTCCACAAGTTCTTGTGCCTTTAGAACAACTTGCTCTAGCAGCATTGCAGATTAAGCGGCCGTGCTCGGCAATCGTGGTGCTTTTTAGCTCCAGCCATAGCTGCCCTTACGGTAAGTCATTGTGCAGGGTCGTGAATCTCATAGACAGGTGCAACGTGTGGTGTGGGTAGGTTAGGCAGCTTTCAAGTTAGTAGTTCAGCCACCACTACCTGACCTGCGTTTAGTCAATCTGCGCCAGGTGCGTTTGATTGTCGATGAAGGAAGGTAGGTAAACCAGTCACACCTCCAACGACGACTTCGACCACGAACGGAGCTTAAACTGCCTGCAAACTAGAAAATAATTGATTGGGTGACTTTCTTTCTACTCATGAAACTCATTCAAAATCCTAAGTTGTAAAATGTAATAAAGGTGACGCTGACAAGGAAAGAAAAAGTTAGGCGCAGGGACCGTTGTGATATGCTCTGCGTAGAGGAACGTTGATTCTTTGCCGAGCTGCTAGCTAGAGCAACTTGACTGAACTGGATGATGAAGTAGCTCCAGGAGACGAAGGAAAATGAGAATCTGGTCCAGCATACGTTGTCTTCGATGAACTGCTTAAGCTTTTTTAATTTCTTCTAGCTCATGTGTCTAATCTTTGTCCCGTTTTTGTTTTTTTGCTGACATTCTCTTTGAACTACTATTATTATGACACTATGATCAGCGAGCAATAAATTGACGAAGTCATTCACTGAGCATGTGTATCCGTTCTATGTGAAGCAGAGACAAAATAATTCCAAGAGACTGCATATCATGTTTTACTAAGGACAGATTACATTCCCTGTAAAGATTCCTTTTTCACCGTTGTCAGCACTTAATTCTATAGTTACTCCTTGCCCACATTGCCCGCTAATCGTTGCAGGTGTATGTGGATTGCCTCTGCAGATGATATCTGAAATTTGTATTCCAGTTAGAGTGTATTGATCGGACCCAATATGCCCCGTTTGAAAAGATCCCCCCATGTTCTGCGATGCACCAGAACTCTGAACAGTTACAACTTCCCAACTTCCGTGTAAGGGGACATTGCTCTTGAAAGCAACAAACGATATGCTTCCACCTGCAACTCTCATACCGTCCCAGCAGGCAATCGAACCGCTCCCGCTGCCTGAGACTCTTTGGTTATTATTAATTGGCAATCCATTGGAAGAAGATGATGAAATCTCATTGTTGATCAATAGTCCAAAATTCCACCGAAATAAGTCGGCATCGGCATATGAATACCATGAAGACTCCATGAGAAGTCCACACAGGGCAATGACGGACACAAATCCGAGCTTGGGCGCAATCCGTTTATACATTCCGACTCTTTTTATTCTGCTTTTCCCCATCAGTTATACATTATGTAGTTACCCACTAGTTTGACCTTGTATAGATATGTATTAGGATAATTTACATGCAGGAATTAATGTAGTTATGATACACTGGTGATATCTGCTCATCATTGCAGTTCTTACACTTTGCAAGAGTAATAGGCTTGAACAGCCAATCATCACGAGGTCGATTCGCAGATTTGAGAGTAGAATCGAATTACTGCCACATCCTCGTCATAATGCGACTAGATCTCTCTTGGGAGGTGAGTCCGGATTTCCGAATTCATTCGAATATGCGGAGTACAATGTTATTTCTTGTCCATGTTTAATACTATAAGAACCGATAGATTTTATGATCTTTCTATACTCACCTCTCAATGGTATCAATTTCTCCGCTAATACGTCCGCTAATAATATGTGCCAATTGTTGCCCATTTCCATAACACGGCGAGCTAATATTATGCCGGGTCCCCAAAAGTTTTGATTATTCTTGATATCATTCACCGCAAAAACTGGACCTGAACTCAAGCCTATCCTAACACCAATGAAATCATCTGGTGATTCTTTGCTTTTGTTATAGAGCCGAAGCTTTCGATGGAGCTGTGTGCCAAGTTCTAATGGAAGTTGTGGATTTAAAAGAAATCCGATCACCATTCCGTCGCCTGTAGGCAAATGTATTTTCAAATCGTCTGATTTAAAAGCATCACATGATTTGATAATACCAAACAGGTTCTCGATTTTTTCTCGCTGTTTACTTACGGATAATGAGGGATTAGACAATCCAACAATGTCTATATAGAAAAAATTTGCGTCAACGACCTCTGACGATATCCCAATCTCAGATATATTTAATCCGTAGACTCCTGCAAGCTTCTTGTATGTTTCCACATGATAATCATGAAAGGGGAAGCCGGCATGCATTATAGGGACATCCAAAATAGGTTTTTGGCACAAATAACAATGCAACGACGCAGATCTATCAGCGAAAATCAAACTTCCATCATTGCTAATCGTAAAATCGATCCACGAAGGGTTATTATGTAGCCCTTTTATGGAAAGCATCCTAATATTTCTCGTCAGTACATTATCTCCTTGAAGCTTCATCTCAAGTACCCCGTCGAGTATGGAACTTAATGTTACATACTCGTTTGGAGATGGTGTTGTTAAGGTAAAGATGGCCTTTCCTTCAATTTTCTTTAAAAGGAAATAAAGTTGTGTCACGAAATTTATTACTGGGCCTTCTCCGAAAATTGCAAATAAATGTGTCAAGGAATCAATAATCAAGACAATTGTTCTGTGGGTGTCGTTATTGGTACTGACTGCATTAGAAGTATTTACACAATTTGTTGTTATTTTGCGGTTGATCATCATTTTATCTATAAAAGCATTGATCTTTCCTAATGCTATACCCAATTTCTCGCTCTCCTGTCCCTCGATTAAGTATGGGTTTATAAATACGGAATTTTCATGCAGATCAATTCTGCTGGCGAAAAGATTTTTGTATTGATTTTCTGATAAAGTTGAGCTAAAATATATACAATGATCCCCCTTATCTAAACCGTCAATAAAGAATTGTCGACAGTACATCGTTTTACCCGACCCCACAGGACCTATTAGAAGTAACAGGCTGTTAGGAAGACTACCTTCTACCAAGTGTGAAACGCCAGGGATCTGCATTGAGATGAAAGTGTGAAACTATAGTTAATACTTATAGGTTGTTGTCATCCTACGGTTCCAATCTGGCTCACAACAGTTCCAAATTGTCAGCTATTGAGCTTCTTTAGAAATTGATTGTCATTGTTAGGCAGCGATGCTTATCTTCCATCCTTTTCTCTTCTTCACTTTGCGCTGCCAGCCGACGAGAGAACTTACAAAGCTAAACTTGGCGCGCGTACACGCACCATCAAAATAAGATATGCTCTAAAATCTAGGAGACTTGATAAAAATATTAAAAACCCGGTAGCGAGTCCCCCACTCCAGGCCGCTCTTTTTCGAGCCTAGCAATATTTCGAGACATGTATTCCATCGTGCCTGGGATGTGACACTTGCAAGCACAATCACTACAGTCTAAATGAATGCTTTTCTTACAACATTCAGATAATTCGTCGTTCATCGCAAAAAGACGAGAAACCTTTACAAAAGAGTAATTTTAGTCTTGCTACGGATTATCAGATGCTCATCAGAGACCTCTTTAGTTAATTTCATTCATAAGCTATTACCCAGCTATTTTGTGAATGCATATTTGTAACAGATTTACTCTGTCGACCAAGAATCCAAAGGTTTTTCAAAATAAATGGAGTTCTTTTCTAGAAACCGCTGAAGGCCTCTTACCCTAGGTGGAGGAATCTATCATAATAGATTGCACTAGCATATAGATTTTTAACTTCGTTGAATCGATAGATTATGGGGTTTTCGACTTAGGCAAAAGGAAAGTATTGAGTGAGTCTCATCTGAAAGAGTTGGTTAGGCCGCAACAAGGCGAGTTGCTTGGTCGTGTTATCAAACTTGTCGGAGGGGACAATATTATTGTAAAATGCACGGATGGCAAGGTTAGGACGTGCCGTATTCGAGGGAAAATTAAACGTAGAATGTGGATTCGAGACAATGACTTGGTACTAATTGCTCCGTGGGACTTTCAAGCAGACAAGGCCGATATTGTATGGCGATATATCGCCGCACACGCTGAGAAGTTGGAGCAGGATGGATATCTAGAAGGCTTAAAGTAGTAATCCTCTCTACCCTACGCAGGCTACATCGTTGCAATATACTCTTGCGACAGATCCGCTGGACGTCATAAATATGCTATTCATTTGAGTAGCATTTGTTTAAGGTAAAATGAGCCGAAATTTGTTCTATTCAGTATATATCGTGCCGAGAAGAATCGAATATCCAGGAAAACTACGACTTCGATTTATCTATCAAATATTTTGTTAAACATAATTATGACCGAACAAAGTGTTTTGAATTTCTAGTAATAAGTGGTATAATTTTATTCATTATTATCTCATGAAAATTAGCCGTCTCAACGTCGAATGTAAATATAATTACGTGGGAAAGATGGTTATCTTTATCCGTCAGAGGAATCGTGGCTCGAAGCAACTTGTCGTAATGAGAGCACGTGTAATCTATTTTGCCCAGCAGATTCTGCCATCTTATTCTTGTATATTGTCGTGTTGCTGCGGTTATTGCATATTGCTGTGTTTCCTCCAAATTTAATAAGGGCTTCAGATCTTTGCGCTCAGACGTCGAAAGCAAAAGTCCATGTTCATCAGCAACTCCCACGAAACGAATTGATGGATCTAGAGCAATAACGTCATTACAAAACTGTTGAAAACCCTGCTTCATTCTGACGAAGTAACCTCAAAAAGAGTCACTTTTAAACTTTTGAATGGTTGTACTACGATGGCAGTAGCAGCAAATGGAGTTAGCTCGATGAATAGCTACTTGACCAATGCCCTACGAGTCGCGAATATCGAGGAGACGCTGAACTATTTGCCCCATGCTTGAGTTAATCTGATGTGCATACCAATATCTATTAAAATTGTCATTTGTGGATATGCCGCCGTGCCTGACAAGGCATATGCATATCATCTATTGACTTGACTTGCTAATAGGGAGGTCCATTCTATTGCCCCATTCTCCCCATGATCCTAAATACATTTTGACATTTTGATAGCCTAGCCATTTTAGCACTATAAATGTATTAGCAGCTCTGTAGCCGCCCTGACAGTAAGTGAGGATCTCGGCATCTTTGCTAATATTGGAATATATGCGTCGTAATTTCCCCTGATCTTTGAAAAATCCGTTATCGTCAACATTATTATTCCAATCTATGTTAATTGCTGAAGGTATATGCCCGGCGCTTGCTGCACGTACAACAGAACCCTCATATTCAAATTTTGAGCGTGCGTCGACTAGTGTGACTGACTTTGTGTTCTTTGTGGCAGATTTAACCCGCTCCAGGTCGGCAAGGATTTTCGGATTAGCTCGGCAGTCAAAATTAGAATGAGTAAAAGGATTAGTCTTCGTCTCTATTATATTCCCATTACTTTTCCATCCCTGATATCCACCGTCGAGAAGGGCTACTCTTCTATGCGAGAAATAAAGTAGTAGCCAAACCCCTCTAGCTGAGGAAGGACCAGAGATATCATCATAAAATACAACGATCTTGTCTTTCGTCACTCCGATATTTGAGAGTAGAAGCCTCATTTGGTGACTAAACTGCTTGATTCCGTGTTTAGAACTATCGATCCAATGAAACTGCATCAAATCCATGTTTACAGCGCCCGGAATGTGTCCTTTAATAAAATCTGAAAATGGCCTAGTATCAATCAAGAGCAAATCCTTTTTCAGTTCTTGGTCATATAATAACTCGCTTAACTGTTTAGAGGCAATAATAAGTTGCATGTCTTTATAAGCTGCATCAGGATTTTATTATCTTATAGCCGGCGACCTTGATATAATCACCGAAACGGAATTGTCTAGCCTCCAGAATGTAGGAGGCTGCGCGGAGTGTCATTCGTAAATTAACTAGGTAAGTGAGTATGGCTGTTGATCTGACAGTTGCTCGATCCCCCAGGACAGTTTGCTGGATGATACCAGAATGACCGGTCAAATAATTGCCTACGTATATCTACGCCGTTCTCATTTCTTGAAAATGTAAGTTGACATCATGGTTAGCCGCTGCTGTCCTAGCTTATTGTTTAATGCAAGTTAATTTCTCTAATTTCTCCCTAAAACCACTGAAATGACAATTCGTGGCCCTTCGTAGGATATTGAATTTCAGTACTGTTCACATCCCAGTGCGAGCTGGTGTTGTAAACGGTTTACAAGTATATTGACATAGTAGGAATTTCGCCAAAAGGAACTGAGTACGCTGTAAAAAATGCTATCCAACAAGCTTCGAAGACTAAAAAATATACTATGGCTGCACTCGGGAGGGTCACCGCAAAAGTTGACAAACAAAAGTTAGAGTATCAAGAAGAGGTCAGAATCGGCTTGAAGGTTCAGCGCAGTAGGAATGACTAGTTGCTGCAAGAGTAAAACTCACAAATCGTCACGAATTTGTCTAAATAAGACATGACTACTACCGTCATGTTTGACCCTAATCTTTTTTTCAACAGACCAAAATATTTTGTTCGCTCGAGTTAGACGAAGCAACTTCGGTTGAGTAGGTTCCCCAGTAGGAATTGTAGTACAATCTAGTCCGTTATCTTGGTAGGTTGCTTTTTTCTACTATAATTAGATCCTAACTGCCCGTTTCCATCTGGAACTCCCGCAAAAATATATTTTATGCCTTTACTTTTTAATTCGGAACTCAACATCTTATTCATTTGTTCTACGTCTCGCTTCACCTTCTCTTCAGAGAATTTGTTCGTTCTAGCAACAACGTATTGAAAAACGTCTTCATGATAACAGTGGATTTCATAAAGCTGAGTCATCTTCAAGTTTCAGACTACCTTGTGAAAAGAGTTATTAGGTTAAGAAAGATTTCCAATTGAATGAACAAAGTAAGACCTCATCTGCTCCTTTGCATCGGGCTTGGGTTAAGAAATTCGCCATACTCCCGAAAATCACTATGATGGCGACTATAGACTCTTCTACCTCGCTAACGTCCCTGATTAATATGTGATATCAGAATGCTGACCGGTATCAACTCAAGGACTAATTGCCGGCAACGTGTTAGCGATGCATCTTGATAGATGCAATGCACTCTGAAATAATTCTAGCAGCTAGATTTGCCGTTGCGTGGTTAAAATCAAAATCCGGAGAAAGCTCGACTATATCTAGTCCAATTACCCCGCGGTTTATTGCACACTTTAAGAGATAGATGAGATCGATACTTGATAGCCCACCCGCTGATGGCAAAGAGACCCCTGGAGCAAAGGCCGGGTCAATGCAATCGAGATCAATAGAGATGTACTTTTTAAGCCCTGCCGCTTTTGCAACAACTTTATCTGCAATCTTCAAAACGCCCAATTCGACGAAATCCAGCGGAGAGACGATCTCTAATCCAGCATTCTGCGCATTTTCTAATTCCTCTGCCTCTGCGGCCCTCGTTCCGATTAGTATACTTTTTTTATAGTCTATATATTGAGCAGAATCCGTAAGTACTGAACCGTAATAGTTTCTCGTTGAGGAAACGAAGTCGGGGTGTGCATCAAAATAAAGCAGACCGATTTTATCCAAAACTCTCGCTATCGCACGTAAAGCTATAGTTGTTATAGAATGATCTCCGCCAATGATAATCGGTATCTTCTTCGCTGAAACTATGTCTGCTATCAGTTGTGGGAGTTGTTCTCTAGTGACGTTACCCACATCCAGAATCCGCTTATCGTTCAGACTACCACGCATAGGTGACACCGGGATACTTTTTTCTTCCCTTTCGAAAAACTCCGAGTCATTCGATGCAGAACGAATGATATCTGGTGCTCTATTCGTCCCTTTCCGCTTCGCTAGCGATTTTGACTCGTCCGGCACACCAATCAAGACTATATCAGCCTCGAGAATGGATATGTCTCTGATAGATCGATAAAAACGAACCATGGCTCCCGATTAATCTGTATTCGAATTCATTTCCTGTATATATACGCATTATACTGCCTTGTCATTTTTTAGTGCCCTCATCTCTTTACGCTCGCCAAGATCAACACCAAGGTGATTAGTGAACAATCATTTCAAGGCGTTTTTTCCTCGTAATTTCATCGGTCGATGTCTGGCTAGACATGTTTCAACTTTATGATAAACTAAATACCAAACATTGAGACGGATCGGCATTTACTTCCAAGTATCGCCTTGACTACAGGTCCCAGTAATACGGCCGCCTCTCTAATTAAATGAGGTGGTTCTTGAGAAAATCTAATATACTAAGAGCCTATACCATAGTGCATGGTATTTGACGCGCTACTTCAGCAGATGGTCCCGGCAACATGGGAGAGCTTTGGGGTGTGGATCCCGTTGACATTTGGTCTGAGCGTAGGACTAGCATACGTGATTGTATCAGCCATAAGGTCTCATAAGAAATAGACCATACCTTTTCTTTTCCTTTTTTTCTATAATTGGCATATCTAGCGTGTTTTGGGATATGCGAACAGATGCTTAATAGGAGGCGACCAAGATAAGATAACAAGTATGATTCTTTTTATTCCTGACAAAAAGCAATGTGAAAAATGTCATGAGAAGTTCAATAAATTAGACGAAGTGATAGAGCATTTGAAAAATGTGCATCACCAATCTGTTCCGAAGTGTCATAATTGCGGCAAGGAGTTCCTGCATGAAAAAGACAGGTTGCATCATGTGCGGGAAGAAAATGAGAGAAAGGCCGATGCGCGTAGGCATAGCAGAACAGGAATGAAATGAGAGGCAAGTTTTCATCTAATAGATTTGACAAAATTTAAATTTTTTATCTGTATTGCGTATGTGAGATGAATTTTGAAGTAAAAGTTGGCTCAACCAAAGAGAGAACAATCATGATTAGTTCTGCTCAAACGACAAGTTTTCTATGGGAAGGAGAGAACGTACTTTCGACACCTTCGATGATATCCGAGATGGAAGAAACATGCAGGTTACTGCTAAAGGAGCAGTTTCTCCACCTTAGAGGGTGGGACTCTGTTGGAACGCTTGTAAACATTCGACATTTAGCAGCCACTCCTGTAGGTGCTAGGGTAGTCTTCAGGGCCAAAGTTGTATCTGCTGATGTAAGAAGAATCCTATTTGACGTTGAAGCGTCTGATAGTCTCGAAAGGATTGGCGATGGAAAACATGAGAGATTTATTATAAATGTGACTAGCTTTAGAGATAAATTCATCAGCAAACAAAAGCAATTGGCTCGCTTGTGATGTGAAAAACTATAAAAGGGGCATGAGAAAAAGTCCTAGCATTCTACTAGAGGAAAATGAATATGGCTTCAGTTCAAACCACAGCTGGCGGGATGCCAGTAATAATTTTAAAGGAAGGAACAAGAGAAAATAAAGGTAAGGATGCACAAAAAAATAACATTTCGGCTGCAAAGTTGATTTCAGAAATCGTGAAGACCAGCCTGGGCCCCAGGGGCATGGACAAAATGCTGGTCGATACGCTGGGTGATGTAACAATTACAAATGACGGTGCGACTATTCTGAAGGAAATAGATGTACAGCATCCTGCTGCAAAAATGATGGTTGAAGTGTCGAAATCTGTTGACAATGAAGTTGGCGATGGAACGACCTCGTCAGTCATTTTCGCAGGTGCCTTATTGGAAAAAGCTGAGGATCTAATAAGTAAGGATGTTCACCCATCTGTAATTGTAGACGGATATACTGCAGCGGCTGAGCAAGCATTGAAGTTATTACAAAAAATTGCTATCAAGGTGGATGTAGATGACAAGGAACTAATGATAAGAATCGCGCGGACAAGTATGGATTCCAAGCTCGTTTCTGAAGATAGCCCCACTTTGAGTCAAATCGTAGTTAATGCTATTAAGCAAATTGCCGAGGAGGGTGGACATGATGCCATGAAGGTAGACCTAGATAATATAAAGGTGGAAAAGAAAGCTGGTGGCTCAATGCGCGACACCAAGCTCGTCAAAGGGATTGTTCTTGACAAGGAAGTTGTTCACGCAGGTATGCCTAAGAGAGTCGAAAATGCAAAGATAGCGCTGATAACTTCAGCTCTTGAAATTGAAAAGACAGAGATGAGTGCTGAGATCCGTATTAACGACCCACAGCAGATGCAAATGTTCCTTGATGAAGAGAACAGGATGCTCAAATCAATGGTTGAAAAAATCAAGTCTGCTTATGCGAATGTAGTATTATGTCAGAAAGGCATCGACGATATTGCACAGCATTATCTCGCTAAGGAAGGCATACTTGCAGTAAGGCGCGTTAAAGAGAGCGACATGTTCAAATTATCAAAGGCAACTGGTGCGAGGATAGTAAATAATCTAGATGACCTAGTTTCTAGGGATTTGGGTTCTGCTGATTTGGTTGAAGAGCGCAAGGTAGAAACTGATAAATGGGTCTTTATAGAAGGGTGCAAAAATCCCAAAGCGGTCACAATTCTGGTTAGGGGTGGATCACAAAGAGTAGTAGATGAGGCAGACCGTTCCTTGCATGATGCTCTGATGGTGACCAAAGATGTAGTTGAGAAACCTGCGATAGTTGCTGGCGGGGGTGCGCCCGAAGCATATATCGCGAGTCAATTGAGAGAGTGGTCAAGCAATCTAGAGGGACGTGCACAGCTTGCAGTCCAGAAATTCGCAGATGCGCTTGATGCAATTCCACTTGCCCTTGCTGAGAACGCAGGTATGGATCCAATCGATACCATGACTGAGCTGCGTGCAAAACAATCGAAGGGAGCTAAATGGACTGGTATCAACGTGCGAGGCGGGGTTGTGGCCGACATGTATAAACAGAATGTTCTTGAGCCGCTGGTCGTTAAGGAACAGATCATAAAATCTGCAACAGAAGCAGCCACTATGCTTTTACGCATAGATGATGTCATCGCAGCAAGCAAGTCTAAAATGCCTGCAGGACCACCTGGTGGTGGCATGGGTGGCATGGGTGGCATGGGTGGCATGGACATGGAATAAAAATGCCACAAGCGCACGCCTATTCTGTAACCCTACTATGATTTTAATTGAGTGCAATACGCAGCATTCATTTTCTTCTTTCTTTAGAATAATGTTACGTCTCAGCTTGTATTCGAATTCACATCATTGAAATAATTAGACGGCTTTCTCGATGCATCGGTAGTAGATAACTCCGTTGATTGTAACATCTTCGATCTTAATTGCTACCTCTTTATCCTTTGAAGTGGAACCACGTGTGCGCGAAATAATGCCACCCGTGAGCCCTTTAACAAGATCTGCCAGACCTAACTTCACCATCGAGTTATTTACATCTTCTTCTTTTAGTCCTACCGCTTCTGCAATTTCCTTCGCTGAAAAACCGTTTGCTTTGTTTCTACATAAGAACTGGATGATTATTGCGCTCAGGTCTTTGTGAGCGTCGAACTCTGCTGCATCTATTGGAGGTGGTGGCGGGTTCATTCATCCATCAGTATATACTTTTATTCCCCGAACATCTGCTTAAAAAGCAAGTATCTGCAAGAAAAAGATTTAAGTTCGAATCTAAACGTAACACATCTAATCTGGCACAATCTACATATATATACATAAAAGAGTAGAAGCATTCTGACTCTTTGGGTGTCAGAAAATTAGATCTCCTTTATCGGAAAAAATAAGGGCTTACTACTCCTATATGAATCCGATTGTCGTAATGCCTGATTTTTTTGTTGACCGCGTTATAAAGTTAGGATCGAAAGAGCAATTCTTTAGCAGCATTAATGACAAAGCCAGACTCGGTGGTGGCAGCATACGAGGTGTTCCAACTGCCGACATCAAAGGAGGAAATGCGGCAAATGTTGCATATTGCCTAGCAAAACTAGGAGTAAGGGTCGCTTTATTTACAATGGCAGATGAGATCGGGACAGCTATACTTAGACAGACTTTTTCGAGATTCGGGGAAAATGTGAATCTCTTGGTTACAAGCGGAAGACATGGCAGTACCACGGCATTTGAACTGCTTAACGATAGTGATGTCAGGGTCAATATAATGATAAGCGATGCGGGAGATAACAGTAACTTTGGTCCAGACATGGTTAATTCTTCAGACCACTTGAATTATTTGAAAAATTCTGATGCCGCGGTAGTCGTCAACTGGGGCAGCAATCTAAAGGGAACAGAATTGGCTGAACATGCGTTTAAAAATTCTCCAAAGTCTCTTCACTTTATTGATCCCGCAGATATTGAAACTAGGAAAGAAGACTTCAGAGACTCAATTGGGTATATTGCAGAATTTACAGATGTTCTAAGTATGAATGAAAGCGAATATAATTCCCTTGCAGACGTTGTGGGTCTCGAATATCTTGAACTTACTAGTGAGGATATTGCAGATCATCTGAAAAACGCTGTCAAGCAGCTTGCAGAAAAAATTGATATTAGCGTTGACCTGCATACTAGAAAAGGAGCAGCATGGTCGAATGGAAAGGAAACGAGCTTTGTACGTGCAATCAAAGTTGACGTGAAGACGTTGACTGGGGCAGGAGATTCATGGGATTCTGCCGACATACTTGGTTACCTTGCTGGCTTGAATGCCATAGAGCGATTGACGTTCGCTAATGCGACTGTTTCACTTTACCTGAGAAGCCAAACCGCAGAACCACCCACTAACACTCAAGTATTTGAATTATTGGAGAGGATTGGCGTATAAATAAGTGAATGAAGATCTTATTACTCTAATTATGATAGAGCAGTGCCTTATCTAGGCCAAGGAGGATTATCTTTTCTATGCATGTGCTACGGAATGTAATCATAACGTTACCATATTGGCTCATTAGTGAAGAATAAATTAGCATAGACTTATTCGTGGTTAGTGATAAAGATAGGGCTAATAGGCAAGACGAACACCGGAAAGACTACCTTTTTTAATTCTGCTACACTTGGAACCGGAGAGATTTCCAATTATCCGTTTACAACGCAGCAGCCTAGCATCGGGAATGCGAATACGATCACTTTGTGCGTTCACAAAGAATTAAACGTCCAGGACAATCCGAAGAATTCTCGCTGCTTAGACGGCTGGCGGTTTATTCCTATCGAACTAGTAGATTTGCCTGGATTAATAAAAGGTGCTTGGAAAGGAAAGGGATTAGGCAATCAATTTCTTTCAATTGCTGCTCAATCCGATGCACTTTTACATATAGTGGATGTTTCAGGAGGTATTGATGCATCAGGAAAAATAGCAGAACCCGGGACTGGCGATCCCATCGCAGACATAGCTGATATAGAAGAAGAATTGGTAATGTGGTACCTCAAACTTCTAGAGGGAAATCGTGACAAGATTTCAAGGACAATTAATTCTGGGATTGAAGAGGTAGCCGCTATAACAGACATATTTCGAGGTATTGGAGTGCGAGAACAGCACGTCAAATTTGCTCTAGAGGCTAATAAGCTTCTAGGAGTTAGATTTGATGACTGGGAACCACCAAAGGCTAAAGATTTCTCATGGAGTTTGAGAGACATATCAAAGCCCACCCTAATTGTTGCCAATAAGGTAGATCTACATTACGCATCTGAAAATTTCAAGAGGCTAAGAGAAGAATACAAAGATACAATAATCGTTCCCTGTAGTGCAGATGCTGAACTCACATTAAGACGAGCAGAAATTCGCGGTATGATCAAATATCTACCAGGAGACGAACGATTTGAAATAAAAGACCAACAAAAACTGAATGAGAAACAAAAGTGGGCTTTAAACTTCATCCGAAAAGATATACTCGGTGAATATATGCGGACCGGCGTTCAATTTGCTATTAACGTAACAGTGTTCAAACTCCTCCGAATGAATGCTGTCTATCCTGTTGCAGACACAGGTAAGCTATCAGACAAACACGGGAATATATTACCAGACGTATACCTAATGAAATCGGGATCTACTATTGAAGATCTTGCAAGAGAGATTCATACAGAATTAGTTAAAGGATTACTTTATGCAATTGATATACGCGATGGTCTGAGATTACCTAATAACTATCATATTAAAGACAGGGATATATTGTCCATTGTTTCTGCAATCAAAAAGAAAAACTAGGGGATGATGCAAAACGGTAAAAAGACTGCAAAATATTTAGTGCTCACACACAGAGGCTATATCTAGCGTTAGTTGTGCAATAATGCAAGGAAGTTACTAGTACCATATAAGAAAAACGCTTTAATGATTTACCCAACTGATTCATGTCTGATAAACCATCACTAATGTCTGAAGGCGGATCCGAGTTTGAAGATCGACTGTTATACGCATAACACGACGTTATCTCTGTTAGAAGAGACTAGATATACTCAATTTCTTGGTTTGTAATCATTAAGGATATCCCGATATCTTGCATCTTTATATGCCACATATTTCACATATGATCCGTAACTCATATCAAATGAACATTTAGAACACCTTACAAATGAAAAGTCATCAGAGAGATCAGCCGCATTCTTACAATCGGGGCAGCGAATTTTCATGTATTCTCTTCTAGGAGATAACATATGAAGCTTTCATTCTCGTGTATCATTGGTGATCTCAAATTGCAGGGATTTGGTACTAAATTAATTTTCTCAGACGCCACTAGATAGCCTTCAATTGTTTCACAATTGGTTGTCTGGACTTACGAAATACGCGAAAACCGCAAATACATTTGATTTCAGGCAATCTGGATAAATCCTCCACAGTCACCGGCGTCCCGCATCGCATGCATTCGTAAGTTACGCTTCCAAGAGTCTCAGAACCACTCATTCAATATCTGTCGAAAATTATTCAAATTTAAGCCTTTTGAACCCAAATACCTTCAGGCAGATTGTTTTCACCAACCAGTGTTGATAACGCGATTAAGTCTATGGAGGGAATGGGATTCGAACCCACGGCCCCCTGCGTGTAAGGCAGGTATCATAACCAGTCTAGACCATCCCTCCATCGAAAAACACCTTCAACCAGTCGTCAACTTGAGCGTATACATATTAATACGTTATTTGTTTTTTTACTTTTAACAACTCAACGACAAAAATTATTTACGAATTCGAGTTGAATAAGAATATAACAAGCTCCACGTCATCCAAGAAGACGGTTATGGCACCGAACTAGATCAATTGCGGTCACCCAAGGTATGCATATGACAGGATTTCAGTTCGATTTGAATTCCTTCAACGAATCTGCAGGTTCAAACTTTTATTAGTCCCTCAAACAGAAACTGTTCCAGCAATGTCTGTTGGCGCCAACGATGAGAGCCTGAGAGTCATAGCAGAGAAACTAAAGCAATTCACAAACGACTCCCAGGAACAATACGAGGCATTCATCGATGCAACTCAGCTATATAATAAAGGTGACGTGAATCAAAGAGATTTCCTATCCAAGCTGGCCGATTATCTCATTGGGATGACTTCACTAAATTTTGTTGCAATTCAAGTACTATTTGAAATCAAACTAGCACTCCAAACGAACCTCTCCAAAGTTCAGAGCTCTGTCCCCCATCCTTCACAGATGGACCAAAACATGAAAAAAGTTGGCGTGGTAGACGTTCGAAATACTGCTGGCGCCGTCACCGATTCTATTCAAATGAAACCGGCCGGCAGCCAGACAAAAGCCGCGAAGGTTAAGGATTGCATTGTTTGCGGAGCTACTATCTCTAACCAGGCAAAGTTCTGCAATAAATGCGGAAATTCGCAATAATTAAAACCACGAAGAGAATATCATCGTCTGATGAAAGTATTTAATGCTAGGGCCGCGACGGAAGAATACATGTCCACTCATTCCCTTACTTTTTCTACTCCTGAGATGACACTGAAGAAATTTGCTATGTGGCTTGGGGAACAAGTCGAGGTCCCTGGAGGAAAAGAAGGTGATATGCCACGACTAATGATCTACCTCGAAGAAAAGCTAAGGAAGAACAAAGGCTCCTTCCTCGAGTCAATGCCGGATATTGATGAGACGTTCAAACCCACTGGGGCAGTTACGAAGCTGTACGATTTCACTGAAGGAACACCCTCGCCAAAACCTATTCCGTCAGGTACAGATGACTCCAATACTAAGAATGATAAATTCTGTGAAGCGTGCGGATCTAAAATAAAATTGAACTCGAGATATTGTAAGAGATGTGGTGAAAGGCAAGAATAGTTAGATGACAACAAGTCCCGCAGGTCTGCGCACAATCTGGTTCTACTCGTAAACAATGATGCATATGTTGGTATATTGTGTATTCGTTCAATTTCTTTCATTTTCGTTTCTCTCCTCATAAAAATTTGACATTAATTATAAGCGGGTTCCAAGAAGTAAATTCCAATGAGTAAAATCTGATTCTGCCGCATATCTAGCATGTTGACAATTGGCATCCCGATAAAGTCGACGAAAGAGTGTTCTATTTGCTCCTTGTGTGGAAGGTTTCGGATCGATATCGAGAGTATGCTTCCAAGAAGTCCCTTAGACCAACATAAGACTAGTGAGCAAGAACTTGGTTTCGACCGATGCTAAGCCAAACTGATAATAGTCCAATTGTTGTGTACTTTTACACCTTGGGCATACCGGAGAAAATAAAGGCTATCGAAGATGAAATTCACAAAACACAGATCAATAAGGCAACGGAACATCATGTTGGTCTCTTAAAAGCAAAAATGGCGCGTCTTAGGCGAGAAATGGAGGAAAACACTCAGAAAAGAACTCTATCAACAGGAGGAGGAGCTTCAGGCTTTGATGTCAGAAAGGGCGGAGATGCCACTGTAATTCTCATTGGACTGCCCAGCGTTGGAAAGTCTACCCTTCTTAATAGGTTGACAAATGCAAAATCCAAGGTTGCCTCATATCAATTCACAACCCTTACAGCTGTTCCCGGAATGATGCATTATCGAGGGTCAAAGATTCAGATTCTTGATATGCCTGGGATTATAGAAGGAGCAGCCACCGGAAAGGGACTAGGCAAAAAAGTACTGTCTATTGCTAGAAATGCGGACCTAGTCCTAATAGTGCTAGATGTATTCCAACCACACCATTTGGCGGTTATAAAAAAGGAGTTGTACGGAATTGGTATCAGAGTCGATCAAAAACCTCCCGATCTTGTGATAGAAAAAGCGTCTGCCGGCGGACTAACAGTTAACACTTTGGTTCCAATCGCGATATCTGAAAAACTAGTCCAAGAGATTTTACTAACGTACGGGACACGGAATTGCCGAGTAGTAATAAGAGAACAAGGCTTGTCAGACGATCAATTAATTGATGCCTTGTGCGGCAACCGATCTTATATACCCTCCCTTGCGGTGTTGAACAAAATAGATCTTGTAAACCAAGGGTTCGTTAGAGAAGTGCAATCAAAGATTGGAAGCAATTTTATTCCGATTTCTGCAGATGCAGACGTGAATATCGATGCGCTCAAAGAAGAAATATACAAAAAATTAGACTTCATTAGAATTTACATGCACCAAAAGGGAAAAGAAACCGACTTTAAGGAGCCTATGATTATGCAAAACGGATCTAACGTTGGCGACGTATGCAATAAGATACACCGTAGTATGATCAGAGACTTTAAATTCGCCCAGATATGGGGCAAAAGCGCTAAATTTGGTGGGCAGAAAGTAGGAACTGATCATCTGCTAATAGATGAGGATGTTATAACCATCACAAAAAAAATTTAATCCGCTATGACTCGACTAAGGATACATACAGTTTTCGATTTCAACGTTAATATCTTAGTTAGATTATCTCTTGCACAACATAGGTGCCAATGCGAGTCTAAGAATAATCCACAAATATTTCCATATGATTAAAGGATTAATTCCATTTTTTACCTTACTCATGGCAGTGTGCAAAATATTGACAAGACATTTTTAGAATAACACTCAGCAAGATAAAATAGAGTTTCATTTGACTTGACAGCTCACTATTATACTGCATGATGAGCATGTGTGCTACGAAACAATGGCAGCTCGGTCAAATGCCTTCTCCTCATATTCTGTGAAACAAAATCGGATCAACTCTGAGTCCTCACCGCTGCCGTGAATTTAGGTAACGTCATTTTTATATTTAATTCGTTCGTCTATCGCTTGATTAGCCAGCGAGTCGGCGTGTCTGTTAATTTCCCTTGGAATATGTCTATAAATCACGGTTCTGAAACATTTCTCCAAGTTTGAGATTTCCCTGAACAACAGCTTTAGCTGTTTATTCCTTACCTTGTATTTGTTCGTTCTTTGATTTATAACCAATTCACTGTCCGACATAACTGTGATTTCTTCGTCGATGGAGGAGGCAATTTCCAGCGCTCTTTTTAATGCAATGTATTCTGCCTGGTTGTTAGTCTTCATCCCTATGAATTCCTTATACTCGGTAATTTTGTCGTTATCCTTAGTGAACACAATGCCGATCCCCGAATAGCCTGGGTTACCTCGACTTGCACCATCAATGTGAATAGACAACAACGGTTTCGCTTGCTGATTATTTTCCCAAGATGCTAAGAGACATAAATAGTCTCTGACTCGAGAGGTCGATATCTGCATTCGATCGACATTCGATCGCGCGCAAGCACATGCGATGGTGACCGAATTAAATGACTGAGGCAACGCAAGGCGCATACAAACGACGCGCAGTTTCCTTATAAATCGCTAACCAGTCACATTTCAGGGGGTTTATAGTTATTTACTAAGTTTAAGAGAGGTATCCGGTTACCCCCAACTACCTTTATGTCAATTTGTGACTTTCCGTTCCTGACATCTAAAATATTATAAGCATTGTCGAAAAATCCTCTGAACCGGGTTGAACTAGCTGTCCCCGCATAAGCAATTTCCAACGATCCCAAGTTCCACACCCAAGGTCTATGTTTATGACCACAAAGCACCAAATCGACTTTGGATTGAAGACAGGCCATCAAGGTGTCGCCTGCATCCAAAATGATAATTTTATCTGTCCCCGTGTCTGGAATCCCTATTAGATGGTGGTGCATTGCAATAATCTTAGTCTTGCCCTCATATCTAGCCAAGGTTTCAATCATCCATTTATTTTGCCTGTACCCTACCTCTCCCTCGTCTCTGTCTGGCCTAGCAGTGCCAAGTGTCATAAGGACTATCTCGTCTTCTAGTTCATAGATTTGATTTGACGGGAAGAACTTTTTGAAAACAAGATATCCAGTATGCCTGTAGTCATGGTTTCCTGCCAAAACAATCTTGTTAAGACATGTGAGCTTATTAATTTCAAATTGAGCGCGTTGGAACTGGAACAGTAATCCATCGTCAGTAAGATCGCCAGTAATAACGATAGCATCAGGTTTTAGGTCCTCTACCTCTTCCACTAAAGTGTCAAAAACCTTTTGATCGAACAGGCTGCCAATGTGGATATCTGATAGCTGAACAATCCTCATATTTCTCATCGATCTCTTGCCTGTCAACAATAAAAAAGTTGTTCTAGATGAACCAGGAATCTCACACTGAGAATATTAATAATACCGCACGCGATTCTTCTAGGATGCGATAAGTTTGTAATGCCCAAACGCAAAGTTAAAGAAGAAAAGGCACCGAAGAGACTAGGAAAAAAAGAAGTCCTGATACCGCCTATTGCGATGGGCGCTTCACTGCTGGTAGCATTGGTTATACTTCCCCATTTTGCGCCGCCTCCGATACCGACGAAAGTATGTCTCAAGTCACAGAATGCAGATCAGTTTAATCTGTATCCACGAGTACAAGTTATCGTTAATGGTAAGCAGAATTTGCTGCCCGGGGGAGTCGGAAATAACACGGTTAATGGAAGAGTATGTTTACATGTGATTCATACTGATGCGGCAGGCTCCACCATACATATTGAATATATACGACCCATTAGATTGACGATGGCTGACTTTATGAAGATCTATTCTCCCGATAATAAGACAATATCTGTGGTAGATAATTCATCCGGGATTCCTCATATAAAGACTCTAAATTTAGAGAACTATCACATTCACTATTCTTACTATTCGGAAAAAAGTCAATTTACAAAAGTAAATAAGCCATCTGATTTCCCCCCCTTTGTCAACAACATGGTCGCAAGAATAGATTTAACCTCTCCATCTTCCAAATAGATATTACTTTCACGGTCCATAATAGTACTGCTTGCATCATTCGAGGAGATGTACTGGTCCTGAGCTTGTTGAATTCACGATGACCTACGAAAATGTAATATCGATGCAGAGTTGATCGTAAGTAATGCTGGCTCTGCGCAATTAAAAAAGTCATTTACGATCTTAATGATATTCCCACTATGTCTCAGATGACAGACCGATTTTTGTTCAGTAAGCTATTGAAGAGGCACTTCTAACCTCATTTGAGAAGAGGCATAAAATAGGTTTCTTCATTTTGAGATTATTTCATCCAATTTAACCGGTTAATACAATTAGCTGTTAATCAAAGCTATTATCAAAAGAGGTTAAACGTCAGATCGATTCAGCTATGCTCAATAACTGGGCCGGTTGTAATTCGCCTATCCTCTTCGTACCGGCAAAATCAATTTTATGATTGTGTTTTTTTAATACGGAAAATATTTTTCGATTTCTACTTGAGAATAGGAGATTCAAATTCTTGATTGTCGGTCTTGTTATTCGCATCCATGGTTCTTTAGGAACCAACTTCATAACAGTTGATTCAACGCTAGGTTGAGGATCAAATGATCCCTTTGGCACATGAAACAATCGCTCTATAAAAAAGCAGTTCTGTGTTATTACACTGATGGATCGGTAGTTTTTATCGCCTGGTCTGGCTTGCAGTTTATCTGCAAATTCCTTCTGCACAGTCAGTATAGCCCGGCTAAATTTCTGCAACGCTAACCATTGAACTGCATCCCTACTTCTAGAATAAGGAAGATTCGAAATGAAAACATCAAACGTGCACACTGGGAATTTAAAAACATCTGCATTGATTAACTTCAGGTTTGGAAAAGATGATATAAGCCTGCTTGATCTCTTGAACAGTTCGTGGTCGACTTCGAACGAAACTATCGATTTAGCTATTTTACACAGTTCAGTTGTTAAAGCACCCTCTCCAGTCCCTGCTTCTAGCACGGTCTCGCTCTGACTAATACTGGCTACTTCGATTATTTTTTCAAGAACTCTTCGGTCTGTAAGCATATGCTGCCCGAGAAGCCTTCGTTTTGAGAGTTTCATTTCCTGACAAATAAATTCATTCTAGCCTCTCCGGTAATTTCATCAATTATTCTTTTGGCTATCAGCTTAGCCGGATCGCGTAATCCGACTCTCTGTTGAATATCTACGAAGTTTTCAAATTTTTTCCTATCTCGCTCTCTAATTATGGTCATCATGTAGGTTTTTCCAATGCCTGGAATCAGTTCTAAAGCATGGATCCTGGGTGTAATCGGTTGGGCCGTGTTTACATAGTCAATGAACCGCTTTTGGTTTGCTATCACTATTTTTTCAATAATGCTAGGGAGTTCGTTTTTCGCAGATTGAGATATAGAATCGTATTCAAGCCTGCCAAGTACACTCATCACTTTGTCGCGGCCCTCCCTCCCAATATATACTCGCTCAGCGACATCGATATTCATATTTTGAGTCCCAAGAAGTTCCAGTAAAGTGAGACGTTCCTCTCCTATCGCTTGAATAATCATACCCTCCCTTCCTCTTACGGTCGACGACCTGGCTCGTTGGGTGAAGTCCAAAACGTAAGCATACTCCTCGTACCTGCGCGGGCCTTCCTGGGGCACTGTTTTAGAACTCTGTTCGCTAGTAGTCCCGCCACTACTATCATATCCCCGCAGCCACGCTGACAATGTCGATCCTTCCTTCCGCTCTCCTGTATAATTATTGATTACCTTTTTATTTAACTTTGATTCCGCGTTTGGAGTATGTTCAACATCTTTTGTAAGGTTTCGGTGAGAATAAGTTTTTTCCACCCAAAAGTAAAAGCCCTTAATTCTTCGAGAGAGGAGGGTGATACATTTACAACTTCTACTGCTTCTTCTTCCTTTAATTCACACTCTTCGATTAGTCGCTTTACCATTTCACGTGCAACCTCGGAGCCAGTTTTCGCAAATTTTACCACATAGTCATGTGTCCATCTCTGTATCTGATCCATATCGTCTGTTTTGACCTGTTCTAAAATTTCTTTAGCTTCGGGCAAGGTTATTATTTCTTTTTTAAGGATATCAGTCACTCTTTTCCAACTTCCCTCCGTTAAACGGCTTTATATGGTTAAGTCGAGTTTGCAAAATTTTCTGCTTACCTCCAATCAATACCGCAACTTTCAGAACTCTCCTTCCTACCTCCACGACATTTCCTACCTTTCCTTGAAACCTTCGGTGAGGAGTGGTAGAATGTTCAGAGGGATCTATATCAATGATGACTTTGTCACCAACTTTATATTCTGTTAGCAAATAGGAAAAACCTCTAGAAACGTTACGCTTAGTCAGGACAGAACGAGATTTTCTCCTCGTACCGTGTGAACTTGGCATAATAAATTGATCCTTTATGGCCTTAATTTATGTTATGTGATTCAATCATCTGATTGACGCTGGGGGGTCAGACACGCCCTGTTCGGACAAAGTGAACAATTCCTCTCTCTCTGGATGATACGGGCTATCAACCATTCTCGCGATCCGGTTTTTTCCAGAGCGCTTTAGGTATACTCTATACGTGCTGGTATGTGCGACAACGTGACCACCTGTGGGACGGAATGAGTCACCAAATATTGCATCCGGAGAAGATTGGATCTGATTAGTGGCCAGGACTGCGACTTCGTAGGTTTCGGCGATCCGCACTAACATGTGCATAAATTTATTAAGCTTCTGCTGTCTCTCGGATAGCGCACCGCGTCCGATGTATTCAGCTCTGTAGTGTGCTACTGCAGAATCTACTATAAGTAATTTTACGTTCTTCTCATCTATAATGGGGCCGCTTTCTTGGATAATCAATTCCTGATGAGCACTGTTATACGCCTTTGCGACTATTACATTTTCAAGGGCAATCTGAGGATCCATCTTTCTTGCTATGGCAATCGACACTATTCGTTCAGGTCTGAATGTGTTTTCGGTATCAATATAGAGTGCTTTGCCAGTTAATCCCCCCTCAGACTTCGTCTGTTTAACCATCACACATAAAGTATGACAGATCTGGGTCTTTCCTGTACCGTACTCGCCATAGATCTCTGTGACTGCTCTTGTTTCAATACCGCCTCCAAACAGATCATCTAGGTTTTTTGATCCAGTCGAAAGACGAACTTCTCTTTTTCTTTTGTTATAGAGTTCAGTTGCGGTTACAAAACTCTTATCAATGATTCCAAGATCTTCTAACTTAATTCTCGCCTGATTGCATAGATATATGGATTTTTCAATTTCCATGCCAGTGGCCTCTGAAACATCCACAGGTCCCCTAACAACCAGATCCTTAATTGAGGAAAAACCTGCTTGCTCTAAACGGGTCTTAGTTGCAGGGCCGATTTGCTCTATAGCATCGAGGCTCAACTGCAGTTTAAGAGGGTTGTCGTTTTCCAAGACTAATAGCCCAATAGTTGATTTCGCGACTAATTAAATTTGAGTTAGAGAATGAGGGCATTCTGCAGCTGAAAGAGACCCGCAGCATTCGTACTTTATTAATCTGAAGAACGCGTGGGAATGTAACAATTAAATTAAGAATTAGAGATTTCATATTACCGCTGTTTGGTGTGTGCGTGTGATTGATAGTTGACTTAAATCTTGACCGCAAACATGTACTAGTGCTTGGTGGGGGGAAGGAGGGTAGTAGAAAAATTCGTGGCCTTTTGGATCAAAATTGTAAAATCACCGTTATTTGTAGTCGTTTAAATCGTTATTTGTCTCAGCTGAGACAACAAGGACTAATCGAACTTATAAAAACAAAGATAAAAGACGCAGATGTGCTGGATAATTATAATAATCTATTTCTGGTGCTTGCCGCTACTAATGATAAAGTGTTAAACCGGATGCTAGTCGAGAAAGCGCGTTCCATGCGTTTATTCGTATATGCTGTAGATGACCCCGCTATCAGTGACTTTTCATATGCCTCAATTATTAATATCGAGGGTGTAATGCAAGTCGCAATATCCACATCCGGTAAGAGTCCTATAATGTCGCGAAGGGTGAGAATTAAAACAGAGAGAATGCTTCGCAGGGTAATAAAAAAAACCGATATCGAAAATACTAAATTACAGGAATTTGCCCGTGCTGCTGCAAAATCGACATTCAAGACAGTTGAACAAAGGAAAAAGTTTCTTTATTCCTTGATCGAAGACAATCGTATCCAGAACCTTATTAAGGAGGATAAGACAGAAGATGCTAAAAGTACGACTTTAAAACTATTGCGTGAGTGGAAGAGAAAGAATAGCAGATGAAAACATCATCGACACATTCACAATCAATACAGCTAATTAATGCGAGAATAACTTATCGCAATGCTCCGATCCATCTTCTTGAACGATTTGCCTTCGCTGATTTGAAAGCCGCACACCAAAAAGTGATAGAAATAGCTGGATTAGAAGAGTGCATTATCATACAGACTTGCAACCGGGTAGAGATATTTGCTGCAAGCAGAAATCCTGACCAACAACGATTGCTGGAAGGATGGGCAAGTGCTGCAGGATTATCTTATAACGAAGTAGCTAAGAATATTGAAATATGTAATGGTAATGACGTGATATTGCACCTCTTAAAATTATCATCAGGCTTGGACTCTTTGGTGATTGGCGAAGATCAGGTATTGGGCCAAGTAAAGCGTGCCTTCGAGTTTTCTCGCAACAGCAGGTATGCTGGTCCTCATCTTTCAGTTATTTTTGATCGGGCTGTCAAGGTTGGAGGTAAAGTCAGAACTTTTACTGGTGTGAATAAGGGTAGTGTTTCGATAGGCTCGATGGCAGTAAAGTTGGCAGAGGAATGCTTTGACAAATTGAACGATAGAAAGGTATTGTTGATTGGTTCCGGCGAAGGAGCAAGCCTCGTTGCAAAATCATTGAAACAACGAGAGGCTCATTTCATGATTACTAGTAGGACATTTGAGAGAGCCAAATCATTTGCAGACACCGTAGGAGGCAATCCCGTTCCATTTGAGTCAGCCGTGCAAATGTTCCAACAGCTCGATTTAATCTTTGTTTCTACTACTGCACCTTATTACTTACTCACCTATGACAGGATTCAGAAGGCCATGGTCAAGAGAGATAAGTGGCTAGTGGTTTTTGACCTTTCAAATCCGCGAACCGTTGAAGAAAGAGTCGCAACCATAAAGAAAGTCAAATTATTTAACATTGATATGATTACCGAGGTAGTTGAGAGGAATATTCGAACCCGCAAAAATGAGATTGAGTCGGCCCAGAGAATTATAGATGAAGAGATGAAACTAGTTGATACGGTACTGAAAAGAAAGGAGGTCGAGCCTATGGTTGTTTCTATATTTAAGGAGGTAGATAAGATTAGAGAACGCGAACTCAAGAAGGCCATTTCTATCCTCGGTACTAAGATAGGGCCAGAAGAACGTAGAATAGTAGAACAATTCTCATACGCGATGGTAGAGGCTATTATGTCTACGCCAATGAATAGTCTCAGAAAAGAACTAGGCACAGACAATAAAAATGAAGACGTAATGAGAATCGCCGCTAGGTTATTCAATTATCATGAAGATCAGTAGGTTTGATTGTGGTGCTGGCTATCCTGTTGTCAGGCTAAGGCGGCTTAGAACAACCCCTGCAATTAGAGACCTCCTACAAGAAACCCACCTTTCAGCCAAGGATCTCATATCCCCAATTTTTGTTCAAGAACGGATAACTAAGCGTGAAACTATTCAATCTATGCCAGGGGTAGAAAGGATACCTCTTTCAGAAATCATCGACGAGGTACAGTCTGTCTTAGACCTTGGTGTTCGAGCGATTATGGTGTTTGGGATTCCATTCCAAAAAAGCAATAGAGCTGGGTCTGCGTTCTTGGAGCGTGGGATTGTCCAGGACTCCGTTAGGATTGTGCGTAAATACTTTGGAAACAGAGTGGCTATAATAACTGACGTGTGTCTTTGTCAATATACCGCGCACGGCCATTGCGGCATGGTAGCCAAAGGAAAGATAGATAACGACAAGAGCCTACGCGCTTTAGCAAAAGTGGCAACGAGTCACGCAGAGGCTGGCACGGATATGGTTGCACCGTCAGCCATGATGGACGGACAGGTAAAAGCAATTCGGGGAGGTTTAGATGAAAATGGATTTGAAAACGTCGCTATCCTATCCTATTCTGCAAAACACGCTTCTCCTCTATATGGCCCTTTCAGGGATATAGCTTGCTCTCGACCCCAGTCCGGTGACAGGATGACGTATCAGATGTCATTCACTAATCCAAGAGAAGCCATGCATGAAATCGAAGAAGACATTCGGGAAGGCGCTGATATTATTATGATTAAGCCAGCCATCCCCTATTTGGACTTGATTTATCAGGCAAGAAAGAGTACCAATTTACCTATTTGTGCGTACAGCGTTTCTGGAGAATATGCTCTGATAAAAGCAGCGGCTAGCAACGGGCTGATAGATGAGGACTCCGTCATAACCGAGTCTCTAACCTCTATTAAGCGGGCAGGCGCTGATATGATTATTACGTATTACGCAAAGAAAATGGCAGCATTACTAAACGAATAAAAAAATTGAGCGCGTAGTGCGATACAATTATAATATTTTAGAAGAGCAACACAGTGCATTATGCTTCCCAACTCAGAATCATTATTCGGTAGAGCTGCAAGGTTCTTTCCATCAGGTGTCAATAGTCCTGTACGTTACTATGCTCCATTCCCATTCTTTGCAGTCTCAGGGAAAGGAAGTACAATCCGCACGGCTGATAACCAAACATATATAGATTATTGCATGGGATACGGAGGGCTATTACTCGGCCATAGTCATTCAACGGTAAACGAATCAGTAAAAACCCGGATTGACGCTGGAAGTTTGTTCTGTGTTCCTACTGAAGAGGAAATTCGATTGGCAGAGTTAATTTCGAAGGCCGTACAGTGCGCCGAAATGATCAGACTGATGAACACTGGCATGGAGGCCACCATGAACGCGATTAGACTAGCTCGCGCATTTACAAAAAAAAAAAAGGTTGTGAAATTTGACGGATGTTATCATGGAGCATACGATTATGTACTCCCAAAGCCAGGAGTATCTACGGATATATCTGAAGGCATAATTAGTGAAGCATCCTCACAGACCCTAGTGCTCCCGTACAATGATTCCGAAACCCTAGAACATGTAATTAAGGAAGATGATAATGTTGGTTGCGTTATAGTTGAGCCTGTCGCTGCGAATATGGGACTTGTGTTGCCGGAAAAACACTATCTAAACGAGATTAGAAGAATTACACGACAGAATAATGTTGTGCTCATTTTTGATGAAGTTGTTACCGGGTTCCGACTTGCTCTCGGAGGAGCAGGCGAATTCTTTGGCATCAGACCGGATTTGGCGACTTTTGCAAAAGCTATGGGCAATGGATTTCCCATTGCCGCGATCGCAGGCAAGAGAGAAATAATGCAACAGCTTTCTCCGAGTGGTAAGGTATATCAAGCCAGTACCTATGCTGGTAATCCAGCATGTGTCTCAGCAAGTATCGCAACGATTGAAGTATTAGATGAGGCAAAGAATGAGATATATCCAAAAGTTGCGAGAACCTGCGACAATATTGTTTCAGGAATTAAAGATGCATTAAAGGATTTCAAACTTGATTGTGCAATAAATAACATCGGTTCGATGTTCCAACTCTTCTTTACAGGTGAGAAGGTGAAGAATGCAGTTAGTGCGAGAATGTCCGATCCAATCATGTTTAGGAAACTTTTTGATGAACTCCTAAAGAGGGGAGTGTTTATACCACCATCTCGATCAGAAACTTGCTTTATATCTTATTCCCACAGCGAAGACGATGCTGATAAAACCGTAGAATCATACTATGATTCGCTACGACAGGTGAAGCTTTTTTCTTGAATAGCTTTAGGGTAGGAACAAGAGGTAGTCGACTAGCGGTCGCTCAGACGGAGATTGCGCTTGGTAAATTAAGAAAGAGAACTTCACTTGAATTTGAAATCGTTACCATTAATACAAGAGGTGATGTCGACAGAAGACCACTATTTACAATTGATGAAAAAGGAATTTTTGAAAAAGAGGTAAACCAAGCGGTTATCTCGGGGCAGGTTGACTTTGCAGTTCACAGTTTGAAAGATATTCCTCCTGATCTATCAGAGAAATTGATTGTAGCAAGTATTCCAAAGCGTGCTAGACCCAATGACGTTCTTGTTAGTAAAAGAGATTTGAAGCTCGCAGACTTGCCTATCGGAGCGATAGTCGGAACAAGCAGCTTAAGACGGGCCATCCAAGTATTTAGGATGAGGCCGGATTTACATGTTAAACCAATTCGAGGAAATGTGGAGACCAGAGTCAACAGATCAATCACTGGGGAATATGATGCCATAATTCTAGCAGAGGCTGGTCTGACGAGACTAGGGATGAAAGACGTTATCTCAGATAGATTCAAAATCAAGGACTTTGTACCAGCTCCTGGCCAAGGTGCAATTGCGATTGTGTGCAGGCGAAATAATAACGAGCTTATCGCCTTGTTAAGGACTCTTGAAGATCCTCAATCCAAAATCGAAACAGATGCTGAACGAGCGCTAGTATCAAAATTGGAGGCGGGGTGTAGATTTCCTGTAGGAGCAGTCGCTGTTAGTAAACCGCAGCAGCGCACGTTCACCTTATATGCCAGCATATTTTCTTCTGATGGTCGCAAGAATATCAAGTTGAAGTATAACGGTAATGCGATACATCCTGCCGATGCAGGAACTGAACTAGCTGACATGCTTCTCAAAAAAGGGGCCAAAGAGTTAGCTGTAGGTTGGCGCCGTGCAGTGGAAGACTGGAACAAGAAATTATGAAGACGAATAAAGTATTCATCTGCGGCGCTGGTCCAGGTGATCCCGAATTAATTACCGTTAAGGCAATGAAACTCTTGAGGAGTTGCGATGTAGTTTTTTATGACAGGCTCGTTAGTAAAGAAATTATCGATCAAATTCCATCCAAATCAGAAACAATTTTTGTAGGAAGATCCGTAGGGGATGCAGCATCAGATCAAGACTATACCAATAAGCTGATGGTCGTGCATGCTAAAAATGGAAAGAGTGTTCTTAGGTTAAAGGGTGGGGATCCGTTCATCTTTGGCAGAGGAGCAGAAGAAGCTGAATATCTATTCAAGAATAATGTAAAATTCGAGATAGTTCCAGGGATTACGTCAGCTATTGGATCTGCAGCATATGCCGGAATCCCATTGACGCACCGACGTTTCGCTTCGTCAGTGGCGATAGTTACTGGTCACGAAGACCCATCAAAAAAAGAGCCAAATGTTAACTGGAACGAATTAGCCTTTGCAGTAGATACACTAGTTATTCTTATGGGTGTAGAGCAGCTATCGCGAATCGTGAGTAATTTGATAAAGTCAGGGATGAAAAAAAGTACAGAGGTAGCAATTATCGAAAACGGTACTACCAGAAAGCAAAGAGAAATAACAGGCAATTTGGGCAATATAGTACGGAAAGCTCGGACTTCAAAAATGAAAGCGCCAGCAGTCATTATTTTCGGTAAGGTTGTTTCGTTGCACAAAAAGCTTGCCTGGCTTGATAGGTCTTAAGTATCTCTATGCCATCCAGTTTGGATAGCAAAATACTTGCGATAACAAGAAATAATCTCGAGGCTCAGGAATTCTCTAATTTTGTTGCCTCAGAGGGTGGGAGAGCTATCCCGCTACCGACAATTGAAATCATACCGAAGGATCCTTCTGTTGTTGATGAATTTATTAAAGCTGTAAATAAGAATGATAATGAGTACTGTGCATTTTTAAGCCCTCAGGCGGTTGATATATTGTTTAATCACGCAAATAGAATTTGCAAAGTTGATGAACTCGTTTCCGTGTTAAATTCAAGGATTGTTGTAGCGATTGGGCCGAAGACTAAGCAAAGATTAGTAGATCATATGATAGATGTCAAAATGGTTCCAGAACGGTATTCCTCAATAGGACTCATTGAACTGTTCTCTAAGATGGAAAACCCTGAAGGGAAGAAGATCCTAATCCCAAGAAGTGAAGCGTCAAATGAATTCGTTGAAAGGGCATTGTCCGCACTGAAAATGGTAGTTAATCTATTTTTTCTTTATACAGTTCGTACTTCGGAGATAACTCCTATATGGAACGATTTTATTTTACTTTTGGAACAGGAAAAAGTAGATGCGATTATATTTACGAGTGCATCCAATGTTAGATCCTTCTTTGAGATCACTCAAAATATGTCACATAATATTTCATCCTTGTTGAAAAATGTTAAGGCTGTTATAGCTATAGGTCCAATGACTAACGAAGAGTTGAAGAAGAGAGGCATTCTGGCATTTGAGTCGCGTGAGCACACGATAATGGGTACCGTGGACCTTGCGAAGACGATCTTTGGAAAATAGCAGAGGCGGAGTATCCGCGAATTCGTTGCCTCCCGCACCAGATACACTTGTACATCTAGTTAAGTCAAAGTATCAATTCATTCCTGTATTCGCGAACAATTGTAATGTGCTCGCCCAAACATACGTAGAACCTCTCGAGCACTTTCCCGCTTTCAAACATTGATGTCGGCAAGATTTGAGAATATTGCTCCACCACAATGCTGACCTCGAGTAATCTCTAATTAGGAAATAAAACGCTCGGTAAGCGAATTGTCTTCTACTCTCGAGTCAGCAGGTGCAGTTAGTCTCCTGATTTATCGTGCGTGAAGGTTAAATGACCAGGACTATACCCAGGTTCAGTCAAATTTGCGTCGGAAATATGCTGTAAAACATCGTCGATGGCAATGTATGTTTAATTTTGTGAATTTTTTCAGTAAGCTTATAATTTAAAATCAATCTAGCATGCCGTAACAACGGATTGGGCTCGTGGCTCAGCTAGGAAAAGCAGGTTCAGATGCATTGGAAGAACTAGCATACGAATGGAAGAGGATCCAGAAAATGAAGAGGCTTGTTCAAGAATTGTGTGAAAAAGTCGGCGGGAACGCTGTTCTTTATGTTGGATTATGCTAAGAAACATTACATTACCAAACAGAGAAGGATTATATTGGATGGCTGACAGAATTTATTATCTAAAGGATCGGATAGATCCGCCGAAATCCGACGAAAATTTACAGCCTTCATGAACCGACGCAGACTTTGCAGAACCATATCCCAAAATATATATAAAACATAACGGTGTTATAATACATAATGGCTACTAAAGAACTCAATATGGATTATACTAAGTACGACTTTAAGGATTCTACTGAACTCTATGTCTACCTGAGCAAGAAAGGATTGTCTCGAGGTACTGTTGAAGAGATCAGTAGGCTAAAAGGCGAACCAGATTGGATGAGAGACTTTAGATTGAGGTCCTATGATGTATTCATGAGCAAACCAATGCCGAACTGGGGCGGTGATTTGTCGAAAATTGATTTTCAAAATATCTATTATTACGCTAAGGCTTCCGAAAAGCAAGGCAAAAGTTGGGATGACGTTCCGGAATCTGTCAGAAACACCTTTGAGAAACTTGGTATTCCTGAAGCAGAAAGAAAGTTCCTTGCTGGCGTAGGTGCACAGTACGAGTCCGAGACAGTATATCATAATTTGAGAGAAGATCTTCAAAAACAAGGTGTAATATTTATTGATACGGATACGGCACTCAAAGAACAGCCAGAGATTATGAAAAAGCATTTCGGTAAAGTCATTCCACCCGAAGATAATAAATTTGCGGCATTGAATAGTGCTGTTTGGTCAGGTGGGTCGTTTATTTATGTTCCTCCACGCGTCAAGATCGACCTTCCGTTACAGGCATACTTTAGAATTAATGCCGAAAATATTGGTCAATTTGAAAGAACTTTGATAATTGCTGACGAAGGTGCGGAAGTCCATTATATCGAAGGCTGTACTGCTCCAGTTTACACTACAGAATCGCTACATTCTGCAGTTGTGGAGTTAATTGCAAAGAAGGGAGCCAAGATAAGATACACCACGATCCAAAACTGGAGTAAGGATGTTTACAACTTAGTAACAAAGAGAGCGTATGCGTATGAGAATGCCACCGTTGAATGGATTGATGGAAACCTAGGTAGCAGATTAACCATGAAATACCCAGGCGTGTATATGCTTGGGAAGAATGCTCATGCCGAAGTCATATCAGTGGCTTTCGCTGGTTCTGGTCAACATCAAGATGCTGGTGCAAAAGCAGTACACTTGGCTCCAAACACAACCTCCAGAATCACAAGCAAGTCAGTTAGCAAGGATTCTGGTAGAACAACCTACAGAGGCCTACTTCATGTAGCAAAGGGTGCTACAGGAGTAAAGTCGAATGTTAGATGCGATGCATTATTGTTAGACGAGAACTCGAGAACTGATACATATCCATATGTCGAAGTGAATGAAGATGATGCCACAATCTCCCATGAAGCAACTGTTGGAAAGATCGGTGAGGATCAAATCTTTTATCTAATGAGCAGAGGCTTTTCGGAATCTGATGCCCTTTCTCTGATCGTTGGTGGCTTTATGGAACCATTCACTAAAGAATTGCCAATGGAATATGCAGTTGAGCTAAATAAACTTGTAAAGGTTGAAATGGAAGGCTCCGTCGGTTAGAGAGAACCGCTTCGCTTCTTTTTTTGTGGAAGGCGCTGAATGAACCAGTGATCTTATCTTCTATTAGTAGCGACTACATCAACTCCATAACGGAGGAAAATAGAGAGCCTCCCTGGTTAAGCGAAATAAGAAGAGAAGCATTTTCGAAGTACACCGCTCTCCCAGCCGAGGTGTCTCCACTTTATTCAAAATACTCTGATGTAAATCGTCTTAGGGTAGAAAGTGTCCGGCTACCTGACCAAATGACTAAATTTCAACCGTACGATGAGTTACGTGATAGGTTGAAGGAACCAGAGCAAGGTGCTAGTGTACTGCGAATAGGATCTGCGATAAACAACTTGGTGATCCCAGAAAAAATTTCTAAAATGGGAGTCATCGTTATGGACTTAAAAGAAGCAGTGATAAAACACGAGGATCTTATCAGAAGTCAGCTAACCTCCAATCGCCTCAATTATAGTGAGGACAAGTTCCTCGCATTAGAGGCTTCAGCTTTCTATTCGGGGTTATTTATCTATATTCCCAATAATGTCATTGTTGAGGATCCAATTAGAATCATTAACTCATTGGCAGACGATGGGTCTTCCTCGATAGCGCGGGCTATTATTATTGCGGATGTTGGCTCTAAGGCCACCGTTGTCGAGGAGATATATGCTCCGCAGATGGAACCGAATAAGACAGTTCAACAAGCATATTTTGAGTTGATCGAATCTCATGTCGGCCCCAACGCCCATCTAGAAATGGTAACTTTACAGGCAATGAGCAGAAACACTATTAATTTCTCCAATAGGAAAGCCTTCATTGAGAGAGATGGTAAAATGTCATGGTATCTAGGAATGTTTGGTGCAGAGATGTCAAGATACAAGATCGATAGCATAATGAAAGGTGTAGGAGCCTCTGCAGAGGACGTTGAAATAATATTTGGAATTGGGAATCAGTCATTCGATGTCACGTCGAATCTGATCCATAATGGAAGTAATTCAAGGGGTAGAGTACTCGTCAAATCCGTCATGAAAGATACTTCCAAGTCCTTGTTTAAAGGAATGATAAAAATAGGGAAGGACGCGAAGGCTTCCGAGTCATATCTCGCAGGGCATGCAATCCTACTCGACAAGGGTGCAAAATCAGATGCAATTCCAGGCCTAGAGATTGAAACTAATGAAGTAAAAGCTACACATTCTGCATCAGTAGCGCAGATGGACGAAAACCAAATTTTCTATCTTATGTCTAGAGGACTAAGTAGAGAAGGTGCGAAGCGCGAAATTGTTAGCGGGTTTCTTGAACCTTTATCAAGGAAAATGGGTCCTGCTATCAGAGCGTGGATTAATTATCTGATTGAAAACAAATGGTCTGGCAAATCCCTAATGCTTAAAACAGATGAAGCAATGGAACAGATTCTTGAAGTGGAAAAGTCCAGGTACCGAGAGACACAGGATATTTTTGAGAAGCACTATAAATACAGATAGGTCCTGATGATAATGCCGCCCGAATGGATAAAGGCCTGTGAACTGAAAGAATTGAACAATTCCGAGACCGTAAGTTTTGATTTTAATGAGAAAAAAATACTGATATCAAAGGTACACAATAAGGTTTATGCTACAGACAGAATCTGCACTCATGCATATGCCGATCTGTCAACAGGATTCATGAATGAGGATGAAGAAACCATTACGTGTCCTTTGCATATGTCTTCTTTCAAACTGGAAGATGGTACTCCACAAAATCTCCCTGCGGAAGTTCCTTTGAAAAATTACAAAACCAAAATACAGAGTAGTTCGGTCTATATCTTAGTAGAATAGAGGGATTAAAATAGCAATGACTTAATTGGATGTAAGAGTATCTTGAATATGTTAACAAGGCAAGTTACCTCGAACTCAGAAACTTGATCTTATGCTCCTCGCAGCAAAAATGTTCTATCCTTGAAACACCTCTGTTAGAATCCCCTTCTATATGCGGCCATCCACCATTCGAAAACTCCCTACCGCAATACGCACAACTTTTGTCCTCTGGGCGCTCATTCGACATCCATTGTTATTATTGGGAAAATTCTATTAAAACTTGCTAACATTGTAAATGTACCTGATCCCAGCGCATCCGCAATTAAAGCCTTCCCAGGCATTTATAAAGAATAGTCTAAATACTCTTGCAAAAATCTCTCAAATATGGTAGTTCTACAGCTGATATGCGATAAGTGTCAAAAGGTCATCTTGGAGAAAGAAGGAGAATCTTATCTTGACGATGGCCGGTTTCCCATTTCCGAGGAAGAGGCTACTTTGCTGGATAAGGAACACCGTGGTCACGAATGTCATATTGAAGCCGTGACGAAAGAAACCTAAATTCCGTCCAATATTTTACAAATTCTATGTAAATTCCTTATAGAAGATTAGACGTGGTCTATTTTCGGAATAGAGCACGGAAACAAATAAATTTCATACCTAGCCTTTGGGGTCTAATGCATAAAAATACGTACGCAAATGTTCCGACTCTTTCGGCAATTGCAATTTCAGCAATACTGCTTACATCCTTCACTATGGTAGGGATGCAGTTATCACAACATGCATTGGCCCAAAATGCAACAAGCGCAACACCATCAACAAATGCAACAAGCGCAACACCATCGACCAATAATACAGGCGCGCAGGAACCTCCTGTAGGTCAAAGCTTCGTGTGGCAAGGAACTGCCTCTTCGCAAATAAGCCCTCTAGGGCCAAGTCATGCGAAAGAATATGTCGCAGCGGTCCTCAAACCAAGAGCTGACGGTGCAGTATACTCAGGTGTGCTCACTTATACCGCAAGCAAAGGTGTGAATGTAGAGATCTGGCACGCTTACAACCCTGGGAATACATCAGCACTTGCATCAAAGACCTTTGGATCTGTGAAGACAGCATCGTACAATGGTATGAACGTTGCTGTGGTTGACCTGTCTGCTTCTGGAGCTTCAGGTTCAGTCCCATTCTCTGGCAACGCTGTCTTACTGCATGCAACTTCGCCATTTACTGTGACCTACACGGTGAACGCAGTCGCTCAAACTGCTAAGACTACAAACAACGTTCAATCCTCAATGGCTGCAGCTCCACCCGCTGTTCCGAAAAAACTCACTACAGGCAATAGTACAAGCAGTTCAAGCAGTTCAAGTAGCAAGAGTAGCAAGAGTAGCAAACCTCCACAGCCCACCACGCTTGAGTAGTTGATAGCTAGTAAAACCCTACAGACGTACGATCTTCCTAATTTTTTGTTGCAAATTCATCAAGCATTTATCTTTAATTTTGTTTAGACATGAAGGTTTTTCTTATGATATAGTACTTTTCCTTCTTTTGTAATTTTCATAACCCTATTTGCCGGTATTAGTTCAAAATTTTCAGAAGCATTTACGAATTCTGAAAGTGAAACCTCGTGCAAAGAATCTAAATCTCGATAATAAACTGAATAAAGATTTGGATCGTCGGCATAGAGTGCTTTGCTGAAAATCTCTTCTAATCTACCCTTCTTCGGCATTTCTGTAGTAGATCAATCCCCCTGCCTCTACTATCTTCGCTACCAATTTCGGAAACGGCCTCATCATGTAAGATTCGGCCCTTGTTAGATTCACGATTTTGTTTTGATTGAGATCGAGTTCAAGTTCGTCCTTATCAAAAATTCTTCCCAAAGTTTGTTGTTCGATTTCTATGGGAAGTAAATAGCCTCCATCTATAGCATTTCTGTAAAATATTCTCGCAAATGATGGGGCTAAAATCGCTTTAATACCCAACTGAGAAAGAGCAATAGGAGCGTGCTCTCTGCTCGATCCGCAGCCAAAATTACTTCCGCACACCATAAAATCACCCTGGGAGACTTTCTGTGGAAATTCAGGATCTAAACCCTCCATTGCATGTTTTGCCAATTCTCGGGGGTCATGAATTTTTAGATAAGGCCCTGGAATGATAACATCAGTATCGATGTTCGACGTGTCATATTTATGAACTCTCCCCTTTATTGAATTCAAGCTACGTCCCTCGGATCTGTGATCTTTCCTCTCACAGCAGAAGCTGCTGCTACCTTAGGCGATGCTAGATATGTCTTTGACTTGACATGCCCCATTCTACCTGGAAAGTTTCTATTTGTAGTACTAACACATATCTCATCTTCAGCCAAGACTCCCATATGAGCACCACAACAAGCGCCGCATGTTGGCGGTCCAATAACGACCCCGGCCTCGAGAAATACACTAGCTAACCCCTCTCTTACTGCCTTGATGTAGATAGACTGAGCGGCAGGTAACACTTCGGTTCGAACCTTCACCTTCCGGCCCTTGAGTATTCTAGCCACCGCTTGGAGGTCCTCAAATTTAGCGCCTGTGCACGAGCCAATGTACACTTTATCAATTTCGATTTCTTGTAATTCTCTTGCTGCGCTAACATTTCCAGGAGAGAATGGTTTAGCGACCGTGGGTTCTAATTTGTCTATCTCATAGGTTAATCGCTCAGAAAATTTAGCATCAGTGTCGCCCAAGATTGGCGAATAAGATGCATTAGTTCTTTGTCTTAGGTATGACTCCGTTACACCATCAGGCTCAATTATTCCATTCTTTGCTCCTGCTTCAGTGGTCATATTGGTGAGTGTGAGACGCTCGTCCATACTCATTTCTCTAACTATGTTACCTGAAAATTGCATTGCCTTGTAGTTTGCGGCATCAGTTCCTATATCACCGATAATTCTCAAAATGATATCTTTTGCCATCAAGTAATCTGGCTTGGTCCCGGTAATCTCAAACAGCATAGTCTCCGGTACTTTCAACCAGATTTTGCCGTTCATTAAAACATAAGCAATATCTGTATGGCCCAAGCCTGCAGCAAATGCCCCTAGCGCCCCTGTGGTATTGGTATGCGAATCACCAGCTACATATACCTCGCCTGGCAACACCATTGCCTCTTCGTGAGACAACGTATGACAGATTCCATATTGGCCAAGACCATACTTAAAATGTTTTTTAACGCCATATTTCTTTGTCCATCTCGAAAGAATCATTATATTCTCAGCTGACACTTTGTCAGCCGCAGGGACGAAATGATCTTCCGCTACCCACACTCTATCCGGATCCCAAATATGATCCAATTTTTTACCTTTTTTTTCCCACTCACTTAACACCTTGATAACGCCTGGACCAGATACATCATGCATCATTACCTTATCGACACTTACAAACCCTACATCTCCGGCTTGTATTTTCGTTTTGCCGATACCGCGGGCAAGTATTTTTTCAGTAATCGTCATGGACATAGGGATTCACCTTGCAGAATATCCGGCACGACTAAAGGATTAAAACCTTCTGCAAAGAAAAAGAAAACAAAAAAAGAGAAGAGACCGTAGATTCAGGTTCACTTGGAAATATTACCAATCCTGATGCCATTAAAGACAGGCAAATTTGATCTGTATCAAAGTTTCAAGGTGTCCGGATTTGAGTTCGAAGAAAATGATATTCTCGTAGTTTCCAGCAAATACATATCTATGAGTGAGGGTTCGGTGGTGAACCTCAATAAAGTAAAGTCCAGTAAAAAAGCTAAAATCGTTAGTGCTGCTTGCCATATAAACGAAAAAATCGTTGAGCTTACACTCAGAGAAGCTGATTATATATCCAAGGGAGTTCCCGGTTTTTTGCTGGCTGCTAAGGACGGCATATTGGCTCCTAATGCTGGCATTGACAAATCCAACGTACCGAGAGGATACGTTGTCTTATATCCGCGTCTTCCATTCAAAACTGCGGATAACTTGAGAAGGCGATTCCTCATTGACATGAGTATCAATATTATGATTGTGGTAGCGGACAGTCGATTGATGCCTGGACGAATAGGGACCATCGGTGTCGCAATTGCCAATGCAGGATTCGAACCTACCGAAGATCAAAGGGGAAATAAAGACCTATTTGGACGAGTCCTTAGAGTTAGCTTTAAGGCTGTATCTGATAGTCTTGCCACAATGGCAGTTGCAGTTATGGGGGAGGGTAACGAATCGATACCGGCGGCGGTTATTCGTGGAGCAAGTGTAATAGCTACAGACAGGAAAGTTTCATGGCGTGATACGACGGTCGAGGCAGATCAAGATCTCTATTTAAGGGGATTGCAGACTTGACCTTTGTGGCCACTCCCACATCTGCACTGAATTTGTAATTATTATTTGATAATTGGCCTTTTTGTTGTTGAAAACGGAGTGTAGGTATCAAGCGCAGTTCTTTTCATGGCTAGCAATAGTAGCATTGTTTTTACCCAGCAAATACAGCCGAAATACCCTTTGATATAGATGTTGACGCATGCCCTCTAACAAGCCAATATGGGATTGATCCGAAATCAATTGCGATACTGGTTGGCAGAACGACCACCTGAACAAAATGATAACAACATCGCCACCTATATTTTGCACGGCGAAGATGGTTTGATACTGGTGACATTGAGGTTGCTCAGTTAGACAGTAGTGTTCAAGAAGGTCGGAACAATCATATGCAATAGGAGAATCGGTAGAGCAAATTTGAGTGGTACGGTAAGGGTCGGTCCGCAATCAGCACATTACGCGATGCCACCACCCCTATTGTAAGCTCATTCGCGTTCTACTTTTCTAACATTGTAGGGTATTATGGAAAAATGATCGGTTGAGCATCCCATCAGCATGTTTCCATAAGAAGACCAGCTTTCTGTCATCATGATCAGCATAACCGTAGCACAGGCTGCAGAAAAAAAAGCAGAGTCGACAGAATAAAAGACAAAATTCACGAACCTTTAATCTTATAAATCTTTATTGGCCGAAATTGTTAAGCTAGAATCCCCTCCAACTCATGGAGAAGCTGGTTGCTGGCATAGTTCGAGCAGGATTTGCAATTCTTTCAACTTCTCTGAATACAACAGCCTTTAATCTGAAAGAAACGATGTTAGATCTCCTAAATCTTCTCCCTGTATAATTATCTCCTTAATTAAATCTTGGATATGAAATTGCACATATATATTAATTGGGCCGTCGTCTACGAATTCGCATACGTAAGCGAGGATTGTATAGAGATATAATTCGCACTCTGTCCGCGCGGACTGTATCGAAAATGGGTGAGGACTGTATCATTTAGGCAGCCCGTCCTCTACTGCAATTCAGTGTGTTACTCACTGCGAATATAATTACAATCCGCGTGAACAAAAATAAGTCCCCGACCAAAGCGCAGCCACGGTCGAGACAAAGTATGACGAAACCATGCTTTGATGGTTTTGACGGTAGATCTCGACACATCTCATGTGTTTAACAATGCCCCAAAGATAAGATGGCTACATAACGGGACTACTAGGTTCACCGTTTCTTCACAGATGATCAATTTATATGCTCTGCTAGCGTTTCAACTGTCCGATACCGAGCATGTGGGATTGCTAATTAATGTCCGAGTTCCTGACGAAATACCCTAGGCGTATAAGCGTAGTAAAAGGACTACATGATTTCATACGTCACGAGGAAATTCAATTTGATCACCTAAGCTTGATGGTAAAAATAAAAAAAGACGAAATAACAAAGACTCTAATTTCGGAAGGTTTCAGACGCGTTAAACTTGAGAATAAAAAGCCTTTTCAAATAGGTAATGGATTCGCTAAGAAGTTGAGCAAACCTTGGGAGATGCATGTTAGGCTTTTGGAAGTACATCAGCAAGGATTAATTGCGATTCAGGCCGAAGTAGAAATCTCTAGAAGATATATCCAGCATATCCGTTCTGTCAGGGCACCGGTTATTTATGAAATCGAGTCTATTCTTCGGAAGCACAGTATAGAATATCGAATCTGGAACGCCAAGGTCAGAGATTACATTGCAAACATTATCGATAATCATCAGATAAAGCTCTCTGCGCCAAAATTGCCGGCTATGCCATGGAGACCCATGCTATGCTTCGCCATCACCATAGCGCTCTTGGACGCATTGAAGTTCACAGGAGTCTTGCGGTAGCATTTTTTCCGTAAATGCTCGTGTGATTTTAATCGGGTGACTTCGAACCTGCAGTATCATCTGAAGAGAGGAAGGTGTGCAACATAACCATCTAAATAGATGACTCACCACGAACCTTCGATCCAATATCTACAGCGTCGTCAACCTCCGATACGAAGATTTTTCCCTCACCTGCCATGCCGGTACTTGTTACCTCAAGGATTTTACTCACAACTCTGTCAACGACAGAGTCTTTTACCACGACGACCATAGTCGAGTTTGCATTAAACTCTGGGATAAAAGTCGAAGTTCCTCTGGCAGATGCAAGCTGAGGTCTAGCGAGCTGTCCCCTACCTTTTGATTCGAAGTAAGTTAAACCCCCAATATCTTCCTTCTCCAGAGCTGCGAACGCTTTGTCAAGTCTCCCAGATGGGAAGACTGCTTCAATCTTCTTCATGATCTAATATCTAAACTCGAATGAACAACAGTTTTATTAAAATATTGTGAATAGTGGTTCTGTTAATTTAACGGATCAAGTAATGACTGTAAGATAACAAATAATCGTCGGAGAATAGAGAGACGGGATATTGAGTAGGTATTTAGTATCGAAAATCACTATATCTTTACCAGGTGACAAATTTGCATCTGTTTGGGAAGAAAGAGATCCTCCGGTGCACTAACTGTGATAAAAAGTTAAGTCATAAATACAAGCCACGACCCGAATGGAAGATCCAGGGGTTCTTTTGTAGTGGATGTCATATTGAATTGACTAAGGAATTTATTCTAAGACAACAAGAAGAGAAGACGCAAATTGAACTGGCCCCGGACACCTGCGATCTTTGTAGAAAAGAGATCTTCCTTGAAACGGATAGGAATAAACCGAGCTGGCAATGGAATATGGAACGCGAGAGTATCCTTTGTAGAAGTTGCTATGAAAAGCAAACCCTAGACTTCGAAAAAAGGATGAATTATTGCTCAACGTGTAGTAATAAATTGGCATTTATTCGATACAATCCAAAACCAAAATGGAATATTAAAGGCCAGTTATGTAGAAAATGTTGGGACAAGCAGAATCAGGTAAGGCATTAAACATTATTGGATATCTTCAAAAAGCACATCTGTGATAAATGTGGTACGAAGTTTCGTAGAGTCGAGACGCTAATGCAACACCTTCAAGTGGTTCATGGAAAAGGGTTATTTTATGAGTGCAAGCCTTGCCACGCGAAATTCGATGGTATGGAACAGATGCGTGACCATCTAAAAAAATTTCACTCCTATAACAAACGAGGGATAAGTGAAAAAAAGAGGGTATAAAAAGTGACATAAAGAATAAAATAACCTGATTAAGGCATGCTTTCACATGGTAAAGGTGTGTCTCAAATGCAGCAAAGAGTTCGATGAAAAATTGATTGATGATCCAGGGTCTGAAACATATCCTTCTTGCCCGGAGTGTTGGAAGGAATGGACTAATTATGCTGTCATGGTAATGAATGAAATGAGATTGGATATGTCTCTACCTGAGCATAGGAAAGCACTCCGAAAATATGAAAAAACGTTCTTTGGATTAGAAAAATCAGAAGGCGAACTACAAAAAAATCCCGATAAACGTCCCTAACAATAAGATTGGAACTACTTCATATCCAGAATCCTTATTGCAACTGGGGGCATCAGCTCTATGAGTTTATGCCTATATGGCACAGACAGCATTGCTTCCTTTAGGCAATCAATGAATTTTTGTTTTTTGACCTCTTCTAAACTCATAAATGCGTGAATCAAACAGTCAATATTTAGTTTCTCTATCAAAGAGTGGTCCTTCAGAATTTCTTCACAATAAAGCCGTAGCATGATAACTATTCGGCTGGTATCAAATTCAGATAGAACAACCATCCAAGTCTTTGCTAATACAAAAAGCTTCTCAGCCTGGATCGAGGAAACGGCGCTTAGTGCCATCGCTATCGTTTCGCGTTTATCGGATTCATCAAATATATAAAATTCCTTCAGTTTCCTACGAAGAATTGGTTCTCGCAGAAAATCTGGCAGATTAGTCAGAATTTCTATGATATTCACAGATGCCTTAGAACCGAATGCCATCGACAGTTTAAGACTAGTATTGAAGTATTTAATTCTACGAAATAATACCAAACCGCGTCTGTGGTACAGCTAATTATTAATTTGTGGATGAACTAGGCTTAAATATTCACGGATCTCAAGGGTTCCCATATGCCATGTCTTGTAATCGTGGGAGGGTTCTTCGGAGACGAGGGCAAGGGCAAAATTATCGCCTATCTTGCCAACAAAGAAAACCCTGTCATTGCAGTAAGAGGCGGAGTAGGTCCCAATGCAGGACATACCTTCAGCCATGAAGGCAAGACCTATAAAGTTAGGATGCTGCCAAGTGCCACCCTGAATTCTACTACGCAGTTATTGATAGGAGCAGGCGTTTTAGTTGATCCCGATATTTTATTACTCGAAATCAAGACCTTCGGTGTGCCTAATAGAACTTTGATTGATCGGCAGTGTGGCATAATAGAGAAAGCGCATATCGAAAGAGACATTGGTGGCACTCATCTGAAAAATAAGATAGGAACGACGGGAACAGGTACCGGTCCTGCTAACGCGGACAGGGCAATTCGGGTTCTCAAACTTGCTAATGAAATCCCAGAATTAACACGATATCTTGGAAACGTTAGTGATACTGTCAATGACGCCTTGGATAGAAACGAAAGCGTTCTGGTTGAGGGAACCCAGGGGACATTTTTGTCCCTATATCATGGAGGATACCCATACGTAACCTCCAAGGACGTCACAGCTTCTGCGATTTGTTCTGATGTCGGAATTGGGCCAAAAAAAGTGGATGATGTCCTTATCGTTTTCAAAGCATATATTACGCGAGTAGGAGAGGGCCCATTGAAAGATGAGGTTACCAGCGAAGATGCTAAAGTGAGGGGATGGTTAGAGTATGGGAGTGTGACTGGTAGGCAAAGAAGGGCAGCACCGTTCGACCCAGTTATCGCCAAGAAGGCAATAAGGTTAAATGGCGCCACACAAATTGCCATCACTAAATTAGACATAGTATTTCCAGGTTCTGCTGGTGTAAAGGAATTCTCAAACCTACCGAGAGAAGCGCAAACCTTCGTCGAAAATATAGAAAGTGAAACTGGACTTAGAGTTACGCTTATAGGAACGGGGACAGAACTTACTGAACTAATTGACCGAAGGCAAATCAACTAGGTTACATGATGATAGCTTAGCAATTTGGCTTTTCGATAGGTCCATCTTCATTGGAAAGCGGTTTCTCAAGAATATCATCATTTCGATGCATGTATCAACTTGTTAAGTAGCCCACTTCAAGATTTTCCCTGCGATTTGTGGGGAGTAATATTTCTCTATAGAATTCATCAATTGTAGATTGGTTTTGTACTAAATCATGAACAGGTTCACAGGGATGCTGGTCGCTATCAGCTACCCCAAGGTGTTAGTTGAGAAAGAAGACTAGTCTCATGATATGATTTTGCAAACATATTATTGCGTGGACATGTACTTTAATTGCTATTATTTGTTGATGATTGCCAGAGTGCTGTATGTGCTGTCGTTGTGATCACCTTAGAACAGAAATCATTGTTGTTAAGATTGGGTCCAGATGATTTTTCTCAGTCTTCACTCAATGATATGATAGAGGATACGAACTATTTCCATTTTTCCATATGCAAATTGCAGTTGTCCCAACCTATATCTGGTAACGGACGGCTGGGCAGGGCTTTCAAATGCCAAATATTTCACACTATTTTAATTCCCACATATTTCGGATTGTTATTTCTCAGCGTTACATAGTATGACATATTCCTCGTTCAACGAAGGTAAAGTTAGAGCATTTGCTATAGAATTAAAGTCGATGAAAAATAAAGGAGCAGGACATATCTAATGCAATAGGTCATTATACTATCGAAGGTCTAAATACAAATGTAGAGATTATTCGTTTTATTCTTATTACAATATGATCCTTTTACTCCTTGGTTGGACTTGCGGTCACAATATCTTGTTTTCGAATGACTTTTAATAGCATGTACAGTATGAGTACTAAAATTGCAACTTAAGACTCCATGCTATGTAGAGCTGTTGAATTTGAATAATTTTGGCAGGTTGGTCTGCGCATTAGAACGCACCCCGATGCCTGCATTCTCGATGGTTTTGGATCAACAATTTGTCTTCGCGGTTCAAACGGATTTTATAGAGGGAAGGCCGGTTATCTATTTTGCAAAGAGCGAAGAACCGAAATACGGTCAGTATATGGCATATAGGATAACAGGGGTGACAGAAGAAGTTGCCGTGGTCGATTCGGTCGTGAATCCGAGCTTCATTTACACACCGATAATTAATGTTGACAAATTCCCAGAAGCTCTAACAAGAAAAGCACGGATTAATAAAAAATCAGGTTATATCACGATAAGACTCCGAGACCTCGCGAGTCTTGCAAAAGTTGCAGCCTACAAGACGGTATACGACGAACCCCCGCTACCTCTATTAATGTTTAAGGAGAATCACAAATATGTGATTGGGTCCGCAATCAGCTTAATCGAATCTGATACCATATCTTACTTCTATTACCTCGTTCTTGATGAAGAGCCAGCCGATCCTTTTTTGCGATACTCCAGTCAAAAAATAGAACAACCATCCTTTTCTAATAGGATAGGCGAACATGGCTACATTTATCTCAAATTGATCAAACTCGCAGCGAGCCATCCTTTGGTGAAGATTTGTGGATGATTCAGCCGCGTTTAGTCTCAGGATCGCCGAAGCAGCTACAATCAAAAGGAGCAGGATAATTCTAGCACTTGACTTAACAGATAGGTCTGGTTTGAATGAGTTCGCTTTAAGAACGATATCTAAGCTCGAAAGCTACATTTGTGCAATTAAACTGAATTTTCATTTGTTATTGCCACTATCAAGCTCTGAGCTATCCGAAGTAAATCGACTTGCGCATTCTTATGGCCTAGAATCTATTGCAGACATTAAATTAAATGACATCCCAAGCACCAATAAGGTCGCTATAACTCATCTTTCGAGTATGGGATTTGACGCAACAACCGTAAATCCCTTTATTGGCATCGCAGGACTGAGAGCTGCAGTAGTCCAGGCACATGAATTGAAAAGTGGGATACTTGCTTTGGTTTATATGAGTCATATCGGAGCGCAGGGAGGATTCGGTATCAATTTCATAGGTAGTAGTAGTCAGCTTACATCATTATATCAAAAGTTCTTTCAAGACGCGATAGCCTGTCGGGTGGATGGAGTGATTGTAGGGGCGAATCGACTTGAAATTCTAAGAGAAATCTCTTGCAACAAGGATCGCATTCCTATTTATTCACCAGGAGTAGGAGTGCAGGGCGGTAAGATAAAACAGGCGGCTCAAAGAGGTACTGATTATTTTATAATTGGGCGTTCAATTATTAGATCGAGAGATCCATTGAAGACTGCAAGAACCTTACGAAACCACTTGGCTCGTGTCAAGACAGCACAGTTCATGCTATAGCTTACTCTCAGGATCATCATGACTCGGAAGCAGATCTTTCATTTTGCAAAAGGAATAACGCTCAATAGAACGGTTCGGTCAAAGATATCTCTTGTCAAAACCCTGAGCTACCTATCGACGAAGATTGGTGATTAAATTAATTAACAGGGGAGTCATTGGAAGGTTATATAGTACTAAAGTGTGTTGAGAATGCCTAGTGTTGATAACTACGCGAAGAAAAATGGAGCAGGATTATCTAGAGCGGCAACAGCCACATCAACACATAGCAGAATTCTCGTTTTATGTGTAGACAGAGACGACGATATCGGCTCTAAAGGCGGTATGGAGACACCTGTTGTGGGAAGAGACCTATGCATTAATGCTGGTGTAAGACTAGCGATAGAGGATCCAGAAGATCCAGACGCTAACGCCATCTTTGCTGCAATCAAAACATATGAGGAACTCATTGCTAAAGGATACAGCTCTCAGGTTGCCCTTGTAGCAGGTAAGTTTAATCGAGGGATTGAAGCAGACGAGAAAATTGGTCTAGAGATCCAGAATGTGCTTGGCGAATACCGGGCAGACGCCGCTGTTATCGTCTCCGATGGTGAGGACGATGAGACTGTTGTGCCTGTGATTCAAACCATGGTCCCCGTCATTTCCATTCAGCGAATAATAATCAAACATAGCAGGAGCGTCGAATATTCATATGCTGTTTTAGGACGGTACTTAAAAATGCTTGCTTATGATCCTCGTTATTCAAAATTCTTTTTGGGAGTTCCAGGTGCACTCTTGGTTGCGACAAGTCTCGCGAGTTTTTTTGGGTTAACGAAAGAGGCTCTAGCGTTAGTGTTCAGTATCTTGGGAGTAGCCTTCATCATTAGAGCGTTTGATATAGATAAGGCGCTAAGTTCTCTTGGCAGGCCGACACCCACTGGTTTTATTCGAATATTCTCTGCTTTTGCAGGAATCTTGATAATTGTGGTTTCCATAGTAAATGGCCTTTCGAGCATTCCTAATGAAACAATTGTGCCGAATATGGGCGCTTTGCATGTTATAAGTAACAGAATCATCGTCGGAAGTTTTGTTCATGGTACAATCACTCTACTTTGGATCGGTATTGCGACCATTCTGGCCGGATCGCTTTTGAGTAACTGGTTCAAAGGCAGTATCCTAACAATGTCAGATATTTTGCGACTCGTGGTGCTGGCGTTATTGTATATCCCCATCCTCCAGTTTACATCTGTTCTGACTGAACGAACTAATCCGTTTAGCTTAATTTCCTCGTTATTAATAGGATTGGCTGTAACATTGGTTGCCGCTACGTTCTTGTTCCAATACTTTAAGAACAGGAAGGGTGGAGAAGATCTCAAGCATTAATCCTCGAAATATTTTAACTAATTGGTTCAAAACAGTAAAATCATTGTCAAGCATCTAAGCTTTGTGAATTGATCGTGATTCAAGATATTGGCAGTAGAGCTATTGCGGACACGTTTTTTAAGCACAGCGGTCTCTACCATCTGTACGAACGACGACTAGAGTTTCAAATACTCAATAACTCGCTTCCCAATCATATTGCGATCATTTTGGACGGGAACAGGCGATGGGCAAAGTATAACTTCATGCGAGCAAGAACCGGTCATTTTATGGGCGCGGATAAAGCTGAGGAATTATTGAATTGGATTCATGATTTAGGTATTAAAATCACTACTTTGTATGTGCTGTCCACAGAGAATCTGAACAGAAAAGATGAAGAAGTAGATAATATTTATCAATTATTACAGTTAAAACTAGAAAAGCTTTACAAGGACTCGAGAATACACCGACGTCGCATGAAAATCAAGGCGATAGGAAATGTCAAACTGCTCCCGACCGCTCTTCAGGAAATATTGAAGAAGCTAGAGGAAGCCACCGCAACTTATAACTCGATGTTTCTAAACATAGCCGTAGCGTACGGTGGGCAGGAAGAGCTCGTAGATGCTGTAAAGAAAATTGCATTAATGACTCAAACTGGTGAACTCTCTGTGGAAGATATCGACGAAAAGGTGATTGAATCATGTCTCTATACATCCCATCTCCCCCAACCAGAACCCGATTTAATCTTGAGAACTTCTGGAGAAAAACGTCTGAGCGGGTTTCTGATATGGCAAAGTGCGTATAGCGAGTTAGTGTTTATGGATGTTTTCTGGCCGGAATTCCGCAAAATAGACTTGATGAGGGCAATCAGAACGTACCAACGAAGAATCAGGAGATATGGTAAGTAGTATGATGATAAGAATAAGTATAAGTACGAGTCGATTTGACCAGGTAAAATGTCTAGAAATGCCTGAGCATGGAGATTATCACTCTGGATCACGCAGATGGTATTGTAACTACTGGCAATCCTCAAAGGAATGGGAAGATATTCATGATTATGCTCCACCGGATCCATCGGCAGAAACAACAGATGATCCCATTAGCAATAGCACGACGGAATAGCATGAAAAATGAGCAAATAGGCTTGGGCAAAAAAAGTCATTGAGTTCCTGTGGGTGCTGAGGGTAATGTTTGAAGAAAACTCTGCTGGTGCTATATTATATTCAAGGGATGAGGATTTGCTGAGAACAGAATACTTGTTACTGCATCATGCTTCAGGTCATTGGGACTTTCCTAAGGGTAATATCGAATTAGGTGAGGACGGATTTCAAACTGCACGTCGAGAAATATATGAAGAAACTGGAATCAATGACATTGAATTTGTAAAAGGCTTTGTATCGAACGTAGAGTACTATTATAAAAGAACAGATAAACTAGTTCATAAACGGGTTATTTTTTACATTGCTAAAACCAATACACGCAAAGTTATACTTTCATCTGAACACGATGGATACGCTTGGATGGAATATAATACAGCAATCAACCAGTTGACGTACAAAAACGCAAAACTATTATTAAACAAAGCTAGAGCATTTATGGCTCTACAATGCTGAGTTAGACAGAGTAACTGTGAGGAGTGATTTACGGTATGATATATACAAGGAAACTGGCCAAGATAATGCCTACGACAATCACGGCTGTCAAGAAAATCCCTTTTTTACTAACTCTTCTCTGTTTGGCACTATCATCAGCATTACCGTTATTAAGATCGTGTGCCAATCACGCAAGTACTATTTTCCGTTTTATATAAATGATTAGCCCATCTTCAAAAAGTGTCCCATATTCGAACTTGCAGTTATCCTGCTATGGCCCTTGTCAAATCAAGAGTAACTTTATTTTTTCCGCCTTGTTTCGTATTTTGAACATCGGTACAAATCTGAGCAGCAGGCGGTGTGACCGCGGTCACACATATACGCATAGGTCCACTCGTTATCTTGCTTGGGATTGTGATAGGTATAACCAAACTATTTTTTTTAGCTGCATCGATATTCGATGCCACGACGGTATCGTTAACGGAAATATTTACTGGTCCATTTTGTGTATTACTACGAACCAGAACAACGCTAAACTGTGTGCCGCTGCTACGAGAGCTAGATGCAGCTGCCAATTGCATAGAAAGAGCAGTAGAGCAGTAAGAGGTTACTAACATCATTAATATTGACAAAATTAAAACTTCTTGTTCGACTAGCTTCATATCACGAAATGGTCGTTAATCTACATTTAAGAGCATTGAACTAATTTATTAGACGTCGCAAGAAGGATTATTTCACAGGCTACGGTAGTCATTAGTCAGCCTGATTACGTGGCTTGGTGTACAGCTAATAAATGCTAAGCTATTTGTCAGCAATATTGTTAGTAGCCCTGTTAAGAATTATCATCTTGCTGCATATACAGTAAACACCCAGCAGATTAATAATGAGCAGGAAAAAAATAAAGATTCAACTTGAGGATGCGGACGGCGGAAAATATGATCTAGCATTAGAAGGTAATATCTCAAAGACCAAGATTATCAAATTCATTGAAGTTCTAGATCTACTAGAAGTGAAGGGCAAGGACAATTTTGAGGATAACGTTAAACTCAAAGAGAATGATAACTTGACATCAGTAGGCTCCAAGATATGGAATCTTGTGGAACGAAAATTCCCTTACAGCACGTTTACTTCGTCCGATATCCTAGAGATCTACGAGGATGAGTATCAGGAGCCAATTCAGCTCAGCGTGGTTGCAACATATCTATCCAGGTATTCTGAAAGGAGAAAGCTGTCCAGAAATAAGAGAGGCAAGGAATGGTTGTACAAAGTACTTAAAAAACATCCAGTGCCCGAGGAACAAATGGAACCAACTTACGAACATCCTCGCAGTTTATCTCACGAATACCATCCAACCGATGTAAATTAAAATTCCCGCTTCTGACTGGGAAGAATAATAAGGAGAGGAACTCGACCAAGAGCCTTTAAGAGTTAGATTTTGTGTTCGTTTCGGCGATGTTGTTCTAATTCTATCTGGCTTTTGAACTTTTTCCCACAGTTATCGCATTTGAATTTCTTGCTGAAAAAATTGAATTGCATTATTATTCAATAAGAAACACGAGATCCTCACATATATCCATTATGTATGAAAGCGTTTGATTTACAGAATCGTCTATGATGAAGAGCCCGTCTTAATGGCCATGTATACTCGCAGGATTCTTAGAAGCTCTTATGGATTTTTGGTGAATCCTTATTATACAAATAATCGCAAAGACTTTTTATCATCGATCCCATTTTATACGTTTTAGGCATTACATCTACATGCACATCGTTTTCTTCTAGGGCTTTCGTAGTAGAAGGGCCGATAGCGGCTACGATTACACCTCTGTTTAGTGATGCTCGTAACGATTCGTTTAGACCGTGTTGGGAAGCTATCTTGAAAAGTTCTCGCGCAGATGGGGGACTAGTGAATGTTATTGCACCTATATTTGCAATAGAAATATCTTCAATGAGCTTGAGCACTTTAGTCTCTTCAGGAGGGATATATTCATAGCCCATAGTTTTGAGAATCTGTGCTCCATTTTCCTTAAGATCCGTTGAGTACATGTATGTCGATGATTCGAATACCTGTCCTCCTTCCGCTTCAAGCTCGGCCTTTAGTTCTGATGAATATGAACCGTGCCAGAGGATAAAAATTCTTTTCCCATTTATGCCAAGATCTCTTAGCAACTGAGATATCCCTTTGGACGTATTATCCTTTGGTACGATATTGGTTTCTATCCCATGTATGGCTAATGCGCCCTTAGGCTTTAAGCTCCTCGCAATGACTGTAACCTGCCGCAATAATTGAGTCAGCTCCTTTTCTATTCCCAGGTTCTTTGCAGCAGACATTAACGAGTAAACGCCAGGTCCAGTCATGAAGACTGCATAGTCCACTTTTTCTTTCAATATTTTGTATGCAAAGGATCCTGCTTCATCATTTCGTCCTTTATTTACATCTATCCCAATAGTAGGAACAATATAGGGAATACCTCCAAAGGAGCTTATAATATGAGCGAGCTCCGACGCTCGACGACTACCTGTTACTACGACCACTAAACCAGATAATGACATCTCGATTCTGAAGTGATCCTAAAGCTAAAATTAAGGCTTTTTATAGGACACAAAAGAATACCGTGAGGAGAAACAAGTATTCGACCAAATTGGACTTCTAATTTCTGATGCTATAGAAAAACAATTCTGATCACCCAACTCTCCTTTCCATTATTTCATTTTCTTGACAATGAAATGGAATAAATTTCCTTCTTTTCTTGTTTCCAAGAGTGATTGCCCAGTTTGTTCAGACCACCGTACCATTTCCAAATCCGCAGTGGCATCATCGGACACAAGGTGTACGACGTCACTGATTGTTATATGTTCCAAAAGTTCGTCAAGTTTTGCGAGTGTGGCAGCACATTCGACTCCTATTTGAAACATTTCATAGTCTGGAAATGCACCAAAGCAAATAATATGGTGTGTTTGAATGAGAATCGACATCTTCATGTGACAACTTTCTATAGTCTGCAAGTTTCTAACCTCCTTCTCAATATTTGAAATTTCCATTTTCGCAAACCAACCTTCCGCATAGGGTGAATCGTTTGCTAACTCCGGTCGAGCTATTACCGCATGATTAATTTCGATAATAGTACCACTTATCGGAGCTCTCACTACACCAAAATATCTAGGGCTTTCAAGCGTGCCTAAGCTTTTCCCTCTTTCAATATACGAGCCGACCTGTTTTAACTTTATAACGGATAGTTTGCCACTTATATATCCCAAGATGCTTGTAATCCCAATGTTTGCTTTTCGTTTGTCATGTTCGATGTCAGCCCAAACTAAATTCTCAGTGTCATACAAAATATCTGCAGGAAAGTTACAATGGTTTATTTTAACCATAGTCGTAGATATTATGCACCCACTTTATCCTTTTATATTGAGTTTACGGAAGAACGTTGGATCTAGACTCGATGTTGTACTTTCATCTACTAAATGGCTTCAATAAAATACAATCAAACTATCCTCTTCTCTCATTCAAATAGTCCTGTCTATCAGCTTGATCTCTCTGGCTTGACTCATAATCAAGGGAGTTTGGTTACTTTCAGTGACTCTCACTTTTAGTGAGAATCTAACGGTGCAATTTTCAACTACTATGAGGAACAATCAACCACCAATCTTTTGAAAGCACCAAATAACAGGAATCGTTGACTTTGAGCGATATATCACCTAATTGGTCTAAACAACTTGGTAAACGTAAAGGATTACCTGCGCATCACATGTGTATGCTTTGCATAGCTACGGTGGTATTTTGAACTAAGGTGTGTGTTGGGAGAAGCATAGATAATCATCATCTTACATGTATGACTGCATGGACCATGGTCCAAGTTATCTATCAAGAGCTAAACATTTCCGATTCCAATTACTTTTACGTTGGCATCCCAAAGGATTGGATGTTTTGAGGTTACCAGGAAACAATGATTGCTGGAATTGTCATAGATGCCGGGGATGTCTAAAAAGCAATCGAGCATATTCTGTAGCTTATCCTGAATCGAATGCGTTTTTTCAAAATAACTGCACCTCGCAAAAAAATAGGCTGTGACATCCCCTATTTTAGCAAAGAAAATTTGTAAGAATTAGAGCGTCATGCTACCAGATCGCATACCGTGCCCAGATCGCAATCTGTTAAAAGATTTCTGCAGTGTTGGGAGAACATCAGGGGTTATGGCTATGCAATCCCTCATGTAAACAAAATGTCTGACGTACGACGTCAGTTGGAATAAAGACGAAATCTTATGGTAAATGCCCTGCATACGCGCTAGATTCTTGTTGTCGCATCATGTTTTTATATTTCACAATAGAATAGGTTGTTATGCCAAAGGCGTTTGTATTGATGAATGCTGAACTAGGAAGTGAAGATTCCATCGTGAACGAGCTAAAGAAACTTGAAGGAGTTAAGGAAGTTTATCAAGTTTATGGAGTGTATGATATAGTAGCCCAAGTTGAAGCAAATACAATGGAAAGAGTCAAGGAAACAATTACCTGGAAACTCCGAAAACTCAATGGCGTCAAATCCACCCTGACGATGATTGTGATGGACTAACTAAGGCCTAACGATTTTTGTTTCAACCTTAGATTTTGAATATCTAAATAGCGTAACATTAATTTAGAATGTATTGACATGACAGTCAAATAATGTTTAAGATCGACTTATTCAGAAGAAAAGAAGGAACGATTAAGGTCTTTAGGTGCAAGTACTGTAATTTGCAATTTGAGGATAAAGAAAGGTTGAGTAGGCATTCAAGAAAAGCTCACAGCGAAAAGGGTGGTGATATCCCAAATAGGAATCCATTTGGGTTTTAAAATATTATAAGACTTCCACTTCAAAACTCGTCTGCACAATAAACAAAAATATGTTCCCTATCCATGATGATGCGGAGAGTGTTCACGGTAGACCATATGTAAACTATAGTCTCATTGCGATCAACGCTGCCGTATTTACGTGGGAGATTTTAGTAACCGGCTTTTTCTCAAATGGACGGACGACCTCTGAAATTTTCCTTGAGTATGGCGCGATCCCAAAATTTGTCCTTGCAGGGGACATCCCAATAGTGGTGACATCAATGTTCATACACGGGGGAATAATTCACCTCGCTGGAAACATGGTTTTTCTGTATGTATTTGGAGACAACGTCGAAGATAGATTTGGCCACATCAAGTATCTGGCATTCTATATCTTATGGGGGCTTCTTGCCACACTAGTTCACAGCATTTACGCGGTAGTCGTGGGAGGAGGAGAAGTCCCAGCGATAGGCGCGTCTGGTGCAATTTCCGGAGTCCTAGGTGCATATTTAATAATGTTTCCTAGAGCGAAAATATATACCATAATTATTGTGTTCTTCATTACAACTATCCGAATACCAGCGCTGGCATTCATTCCGTTTTGGTTTATTTTACAAATATTATTTGCGCTAATCGGACAGTCAGGGGGAGTGGCATATTTGGCACACATTGGTGGATTCCTAGCAGGGGTTGGAACAGGGTATATTTGGAAGTATTTAGCAGGGGACAAAGTTATTCCCTCCATTAACAAAACTCGAAAGATGAGACCAAAAATAGAAGACGTCTCTCCCTCACTCGAACCTGAAGTCATAGAGGGTGCCGACTTCTATGAAATCATAGCAGAAATCCACGGTATCTCTTCAGTTACCGATATCCATGCCGACTATGAGCCGGATTATAAACGGGTTCGCATCGTCGCCTCCGGATCACGGAAATATGAATTGTTCGCTAAACTACCTGACTCCGCGAATAATCCGATTGTTGCATACGTTCACTATCTCAATGGAATCGCGAGAATCCACCTTACAAAATGATCTTGAAATGCGATATTTGCGCGATTAGGTGTAAGGAGTGTGTCTCTAGCTAGAATCTGAAGAATGCATAGAATGGACAACCGATTTATAGGAAACTGGAATAGCTGAGCACATTTAGACTGCTTAGCTGACGGAAATGCTTCCCACCTTATACTGCAATTCAATCAAATCCCGGTTATGATCTGAGTAAAATATTATAAGCGAACTTTCTTACTACCATGTATTGGAAGATCCTCTGCGTTATAGAATCAATCAGATTACCGATACCGGGATCAATGTCTCTCTCACGCTTACTGAAGATCTGGAGCTTGAAACGGTTTCCCAACAGCAGTTGATGCTCGAGTCTATCGATAGAGTGATTACAGATAAAGAGGTGAAAGATCAGGTGAGGCCAATCCTAGAAGCAATTTTAAATTCCCAGCCACAGACGCTGGTGAAAACTTATGCAGAGACGATCGTACAAATCACTATGCCAAGGAGGCGATACGAGAAGATCGGAAGCCCGAAGGTAGGTGAACAACTTTTAATAAACATAACCAAACCCTAGAATATTCCTTGGTCGATATCTCGCTTGAGTTTCTTTTTCATTGAACAGATTTGATGTGTTCCTGCAAGCCAGTCAGAGAATAGATAGGCACAGAACATGTAAAGTTCCTACATATAACAGCATAATCAGCTGCGTCAGCTCTTGATGAATTCGTTCCGCTAAAGAAAGGATATTCTTGTAGCTTACTTATTTGAGATTGATTTTCATTGATGACCGTTATCGCGTTTGGCATGAACTGTTTGTTTATCCATCGGGCCATCTTTTGCCCTTCACCAATATCGTCTGTTGTTCTTACTCTTATTTCGATAGGTTTCTTTACATACAAATAGATAGCCATCAATAACTGACCAAATCCAAAGGGATTCTCCGCCGATGATGTTGCACCTGCCTTCATAATCTGCTCCGCTTTTTCCAGGTAATCATTCTTTTGAGTCAGATGATATAGCCTCAGCAAGTTATAAGCGGCTACCGAATTTCCGCTTGGAATCGCGAGATCATACAAGCTCTTAGTCCTGACAATTAATTGCTCATGGTCATCCGAGGTAAAATAAAGATTACCGTCTGCAGGGTCCCAAAAGTGTTGAAGCATAAAGTCCGTGTATTTTATTGCTTTGTCGAGATAAATGGGATTTGAGTCAATTTCGAAAACATCCAATAGTGCATTGACAAAAAATGCATAATCATCAAGATATGCATTAAGTTTAGAAATTCCATCCTTAAATGTCCTATATAATCTGCCATTATCTCTCGTAACCTTAGATTCTACGAATTCAATCGCGTTCTTTGCGATCTCGAGATAATCTCTGTTATTAGTAACTCGGAATCCTTTCGCAAACCCAGATATCATCAATCCATTCCAGGCGGTTAATACCTTATCGTCTCGACCAGGTTTTATCCTTTTCTCTCTTATTTCAAAAAGTCTGGACGAAGCATCGTTGATAACCCGTTTTAACATCCCAGGCGGACGATTATACTTAAGTGACAAGTCGGTAAACGACGATCGAATGTTGAGTATGTTCTTGCCTTCGAAATTTCCTGCCTCTCCAACCCCATAATAATCGCAGAATATTCTGGCTATTGTCTCATCGCCAAGAGTGTTCAAGATTTCTTGTTTTGACCAGACATAAAATTTGCCTTCTTCGCCTTCTGAATCTGCATCTTGAGCGGAGTAAAAAGCGTTCTCTGGAGACAGCATTTCACGCCTTACATATTCTAGAGTTTTTTCAACTACATCTAAATATTTTTCATCACCACTAATTTGATAGAGCTCTGCATACACCTGTACAAGCAGAGCATTATCGTAAAGCATCTTCTCAAAATGAGGTACAAGCCATTTCTGATCGGTCGAATACCTTGCGAACCCACCACCTATCTGATCATGAATCCCACCTGCCGCCATTTTATCCGCTGTAAACATGACGAAATCTTTGTACCGGTGAAGGCCAGATATATCATAGCACCTTAACAAGAATAAAAGATTTGATGGATTCGGAAATTTTGGCGCTTGTCCGAAACCACCATAAACTGGATCGCTCAAATGCAGCAAGCCAACAGCCGCCTCGTCCAAAATCGAACGATCAAGCATAACACCATAGGGTTGTTGAACATCCTTTGCAGAATTTCCCAGGGCTTGTAAGAACTCCACCGTCGCAGAATCAATCTCACGCTTCTTGGTCTTGTAGGCTTCGGCAAGCTGAGTTAAAATTGTGCCAAAACCGGGCATTCCATGTCTGGCGTATTTTGGAAAATATGTGCCTACATAGAACGGTTTCTGATCAGGTGTCAGAAACACAGAAAGCGGCCAACCACCCGTGCCCATTGCAAGTTGACTGACCCTTTGATATACGTCGTCTATATCTGGCCTTTCTTCTCTGTCTACTTTTATATTAATGAAATTTTCATTCATTATACTTGCAATTTCCTCGTCTTCGAAGGATTCATGAGCCATCACGTGGCACCAATGACAGGCGCTATATCCAATGCTTAGGAAAATTGGCCTATTCTCATTCTTTGCTTTTTGAAGGGACTCTTCTCCCCATGGATACCACTCGACAGGATTATGTGCGTGCTGAAGAAGATAAGGGCTGCTCTCACCAAATAGTCTATTGACCCTAGCTTTAGTATCACTGCCGTTGCCGCGTAGCTGCATTACAGTAGCAGTTTAGTAATAATGGTATTTATTGCTATTATTGTCAAAGTTAACAATTCACATAGAATCGGGTAATGGCAAACACAGGTTACAAGGCTAACATAATTGGTAGAAATTACGAACCTGATAGGAGCATTATTATTTGTTGCCGGCGAGCGGTTATCAACGCAAATTAGAGACGCAATCAAATATCAATCTGAGCATATTAGATAACTCACTTGCGTAGCTCTGTTACGCACAGCACTGCAAGGCTTGAACGGGGTCGGGCTACTTTCCCCTGGTGGTCGAAATTTATCCACAGTACAGGTTAGTACCTATGTGCTGCGAGCGGTAAGTTGTACTAGGAACCACTTTGAAACCATTGAATTACCGTAAGAAGCAAGCGAGAGGTACAATCGGATATAGATTAACGATCATGTTACACTGTTCTCAACGGAATTGTATTGTACTACTGAGTTTGTCTGCATCGATTGTTGTTAACGATTTGTTATTAAAATATGTCTGCAAATTAGCGAGTCGTTATAAGATTTGTTTCTGTTAGTTTGATGTAACAATCATGACCCAAGCAGTGCTGAGCAAGACTTTTGTTATTATATTCTACAAAGTTTGTCAAGAGACGGATTTGCTAGAGTGCCCGATATCAAACGCACATCCGTGTCCAACTTCACTCAATACCTTTCCGATATTCAGCCGCCATCGCTTTTATTCAAACATGAGATTATACGATACATCTGGGCATATGAGAATTCTAAGCTTTCTTGTTCTTGATAAAAAGATTTTAACCTTTCGAGCTTTAATTTCAGCCTAAATTGATTGCGCCCATATAGTAGTCTTTCCAGCTTCCTTGCATCAAGAAGATATTTTCGAATCTGTTTCTGAACTGTTGAATTTTGGGATAGAAGTGCTACAATCAAATCAGGCTCATCTAGCAAAATACTTGTGCACAGAAGTGACTGGATTCTGAAAGTCGTCCCCGAGAATTGTCTTAATGACTGGTAGTCTTGCTTCGAAATAAAATTTGCGAATACTAAGTTCGTGAAGTACGTCAGTCCTAATATTATCGACATAATCCTGTCATGAGTCTTCGCAGCATGGATAATACTTACCACAGAACCCTCAAACAGTTCCTCTAATATTCGTAGTTCATTGGTTTCGTCCCTCATTGGTATTAAAATTATTTTCATCAGATTAAGACTTGGTGCTGCTGGGCCGAACATAGGATGAATACACAAGGGTTTAACGTGATTAGGAACTTTTTTGAGCTCTTTGGCAGACCGATATTTTATTGACGAAATTTCTGCAAGTATGGCGCCGGGTTTCATTTTTATGGCACATTCTCGAATGGTACGAGGAACCTCCGAGATCGGTACGCAGACCAGAACGAGGTCAGCTCCATCAACGCAATGGATGATGTCTTCACTTACCGTTATATTGGCGGAACTCTTTATTGAAGATGCATCAATATCACAGATTTTGAGTGTGATCCCTTTTCTTAACGAGAAGTATTTCGAGAACCAGGTGCCCATCCTACCCCCCGCACCTATGATAGCAATTTTCCTTATCATATCGTATTAGCACGAAGACATTGCAGCCTTTAACAATTCCAAGCCTTTCTCCAACTGGTCGTCAGGCTGGCATGCAGAAATTCTAATATATTGAGTGTAGTGATCTCCAAAACCACTTCCCGGTGCGACGGCAACTCCCATATCGAGGGCCTTTTGTACAAGTACTATGTCAATTTTCCCATTGCCAAGTTCTGGATAGACATACATTGCACCATCTGGCCTCACAAAGCGAAGCGACATTTTTCGTAATTTGTCGGAGATTATTTCCAATCGTCTCTTTATGCGTTTCGCATTCTCTGTAGAGCTATCTTCTATTGCAGCCAGCGCAGCGTACTGCATTGGTTCGGCAACACTGGTAAGAGCTGTTGCTTGAACTTTAGCCATTTTATCAATTAAATTTTCTTCCGCAATAGCGTACCCAACTCTAAACCCTGTCATTGCATGGCCCTTTGAAAACGAAGATATTACGATACTTTTTTCGTACCCATATTCCAAGACGCTAGTGAATTCAGTGAAGGCGTAGTCTCGATATACCTCATCGCTTAGTATGTATATTCTGTGGTCCCTCGCAAGGGACACAATTTTCTCCATGATATTTTTTTTCAGAATTCTGCCGGTAGGATTATTCGGGTAGTTCAAAGCAATCATTTTAGTATTACCGTTGATCATGGTCTCGAGTTTTTTTATATCTGGATTCCAACCGTCCTCTAGGGTGGTTCTTAAGATGTTCGTAGTAGAACCAACAAGCGCGGCACATTCCCTGTATGCGGGCCAAGCCGGCTCAATACAGATCAATTCATCGCCCGCAGCTAACAATGAGACTATTGCAGCAAAAACGGCGAATCTACCACCTGGTGTAACCATCACTTTTTCAGTTGATACATGATTGCCGACCGTTTGAGCTATGGATGTACGCAATTTGGTTATACCTTTGGTTTCGCTATAGTGGTATTGTCTGGATTCAAAAACGCTGGAAAGAGCCTTTCTTACACTCTCCGGGGGCGGATAATCAGGTTCTCCAACTTCCATATGGATGATTTTTTTCCCAGCTGATTCAAGCTTTTTTGCCTTCATGAATACAGCAAGATGACTCTCGACTTTGGTTGAGTCAGGTTGTTCAGTCAGCTGTAGCCTCAGGGACTCTGTTAATAGTATGTTTAAAAGTCTCCCAGCGAAATCTGGATCAATTCCAATTTCATTAGATAGCTTTGAAATGAAAGTTCGGATATCTTGTTCAACTTTTTCATCCTTGACATCAATCCTTAGCTTGTTCTTAATAACCCCGATTTGCTTAGAGAGTTCATTTCTTCTTTGCACATTTCGTATGATTTCGGACGTGATATCGCGTATCTCTGATCGAATTCTATCTAATTCTTGCGAAATGCTAATCTTCCGTCACCTCTTTAATACCGGTGGGATATATCCGCCTCTAAGGGCGTGATCAGTCAATACCGTTGATACTGCGCATTCTATTATTGGAGGTGCTCTCGGAACAACACATGGATCATGTCTGCCAGGAACGTTGAGGTCGATTTGTGCGCCGGTCAAAAGATCGACGGTTCTTTGAGTTTTGGCAATCGAGGACGCTGGCTTGAACCCGATCCTTATTACTAGGGGCATCCCACTTGCTAAGCCTCCTAATATACCGCCTGCGTTATTAGTAATGGTAATTATCCTGCCCTCCTGTTTAATATAGCGGTCGTTATTTTCCGAGCCTCGGTTCTTGGCACCATCGAACCCGGACCCAAATTCCACTGCCTTGACTGCTGGAACGCTGAAGAGAGCCTTGCTAAGGTCAGATTCTAAAGATGCAAATATTGGCTCGCCCAGCCCTACAGGCAGCCCTGTACTGATACACTCTATTATGCCCCCAAGTGAGTCACCGTCCCTCCTCGCTTGCATGATTGCGGCTTTCATTTTTTCTGCTTTCGTGATGTCGGGGCATCTTACGTCGTTTGAATATCTATTCTTCTTGGCCTCCATCAAATCAATAGATGCTGCCATGATGCCACCGATCTCTTTTGTGTAGGCTATCGTTTCTATCCCGAGTGAATATTGAAGTAATTTCTGAGCTACCGAACCCGCCATTACCAAAGCAGCAGTTAACCTGCCTGAAAATCTCCCGCCTCCCCTGTAATCAGCGAACCCCCCGTATTTTACCATCGCCTGATAATCAGCATGTCCAGGTCGAGGTTTCGTTTTGATTAATTCATACGGCCCCGAATCTTGATCTTGATTCCATATTAGCATACAAATTGGCGCACCGCTCGTAAATCCGTTAAACAACCCAGATATGATTTGAACCTTGTCCTCTTCTTTTCTTTGGGTCGTGATCACAGATGTACCGGGTCTTCTGCGGTCGAGCTGCAATTGAATATCCGACTCGTGAAGAGGCAGGCCAGCTGGGCATCCATCCACAACCATTCCCACACATTTACCGTGGCTCTCCCCAAAACACATCGTAACAAATCGTTCGCCGAGCACATTTCCTGGCATCTACTGTAGTCAGGCGATCTTATGCATGTTCTATATATATTGGCTTTTTCAATTAATTTTGATGGCGCGCTCATCAAAACATATTCAGATAGTCAGGTCGGTGAGTCTAATGCGAGTCATCATTCGCGATCCGCCGTCGGCGTAATGTTACCTCCGAGGTCCAGTAGGTCTTGAATAAAGTTAGGATATGATACATCAACTGATTCAACTCCGGCAACAGTAGATTTTCTTGTCAGCATAGCGACAATAGTAAATGCCATAAACAGTCTATGATCGTTGAAAGATTCTAGCGAAGCATTTTTCAAATTTTTAGGAGCAATTATCATCAATTCATTTTTTCCTTCCTTTATCGTTGCCCCCAATTTTGTTAACTGCGAGGCTATGTTCGCGACTCTGTCCGTCTCTTTCAATCTTGCATGCCCGATCCCAGTTATTTTGACTGGGGTTCTTGCCTTTAGAGCTAGTATTGAAACGATTGGCAAAAGATCTGGAGTGTCAGAAAGGTCAAATTCCCCTCCACATAGCTGTTCTGTACCAAACACTCGAACTTCACCTTTTTGTTTGCTAACCTTTATTCTTCCATCCATCGTCTTAATAATGTCCAATATATCTGAATCAGCTTGAGGAAGATGGAAGTTTATTCCAGTTATTGTCAGTTCATCACCAAGTAGAAGTCCTGCAGTAAGGATCAATGCAGCGCTTGAAAGATCGCTGGGAACATCAAAAATTGTCGGTTTGTATGATGCAGAAGGGATGTGATATTCTCTGAAACCCTCATTATGTACTTTAACGCCAAAAGCTTTCATAGTTGCAAGCGTCGACTCGATATACGGTTTTGAAACCTGTCCCCCATTGACTTTTATTTCAACTGTAGAATCGGCATATATGCACGAGATTAGAAGAGACGATACAAACTGGCTTGACACACTTCCGTCCAGATCAGTTGTTCCACCTTTTATCCCCCCACCTTTAACTATGAGCGGAGGAGTCCCGTCTATTTTAGTGGAATACGCTTGTACCCCCAATTTGCTGAGAGAATCCAACAAAGGTTGCATGGGCCGCTTACGAAGACTTTCGTCACCAGTAAGAACCGTGAGTCCGTTCTTTACTAGAGCAGACATCGTGGTCATTAGTCTTATCGTAGTACCGGAATTTTCTGCGTTGATTACATTTTCTGGCACTGCAAAACTATGTCTGCCTTTTATATGTACCACAAATTTATCCTGTCTTGTCACGACTCCGAGGGCCTTGCAGGCTGAAATAGTTGCAAGTGTGTCACGAGAGAATAGAGGATTTTTGATGGTAGACTTTCCATCGGCAAGCGATGCGATAGCAATTGCTCGATGACTGTAGCTTTTACTTGATGGACATCTCATAATGCCATTAATAGTTGATTTCGTAATCAGAATTCTAACCAATTATTGTTTCCGCCATTGCCTTTTCATTGTTGATTTTGGACACAATCACGCTGCCGTTGAACTTCGCAAAAGCCGCCTTAATAACTTCTATATGTTCTTCATTCGATACCGCAGCAGTAGCTGGGCCATTACCTGAGATGCTTGCAGCCAATGCCCCTCCTTGTAATGCTTTCATAACAGGCTCGTATTCCGTCGATAAGCAGGTAGAAAGAAGCATGCCGTTCAGATTCATGGCCTCCCAATACTCGCCGGCCCTCGCAAGCTTGAGGGCTTCTCCGAATAAACCTGACATAATGTCTACCTTGCTCATATTAGCTCTTCGTGTGACTTTAGGAATGAAGATTATCGCTGTGAGGTTGTGCGGAGCCTCTTGGTGATGTATTAGTTCATGTGTACGGTTATTGGTTACTACGAATCCGCCAAAATAACAAGCAGAAGAGTCATCGTATGCCCCCGTTATAGTCACTCCGGCATCAAGTGATGCAAGAATGGCACGGTCTAACACAACATAGTCTTCAACATCTTCATTGACAAGCTTGCTACAAGCCAAGGCAACCGCGTCAGAAACAGCGCTAGAACTTTTCAATCCGAATCCCATAGGAATTTCTGATTTGACACTTATACAAACAGAATTCTCCGCAAGGATCTCCTTTGGTATTGTATTGTAAACTATATTGCGTATAAGTTTTTCATTAACTGTTTGAGATCGAATGCCTTCCCCCGCTCTCAAGTCCGCCTCTGCTATAACTCTAAGTGAGATTCCTAGTGCGGATCCGCTGCAAGTCGCAAGCGCATTTACGATAGAAATTGCGCCGTGCACCGTCGCGCGTACTCTTTTTCTTATCACAATGGTTCACCGAAAGGACCGAAGAGAGCTTTCTTCATCGCTTCCAGCGGCGCAGTTAACCCTGTCCAGATTTCAAAAGCCTTCGAACCTTGTGCCAGGAGCATCTCATATCCATAAATGACTGTCGCTTTTGCATTTTTTGCCTGTTCAATTAGATCCGTTCTCATTGGCGAGTACACAATGTCGTAGACAATGCTGTCTTTGTTTATATGCTCATAATCCACAATACTTTGCTCATCATTCGTTCCAATGGGAGTGGAATTAATAATTAAATCTGATTTGAGCGCAAGTTCTCCTAAATACTCCATCCCGGTATAGTTAGCACATAATCCAAGATTCGAAGCCATTGATATGAGCTCATCCGCTTTTTTCCTAGTCCTGTTTGCGATTATTATGTGGGAGATTCCTACTTCATTCGAGAGGGCAGCTACTATTGCTCGTGCTGCGCCTCCGGATCCTATCAGAAGAATTTTCATTCCGTTAAAGCTTACACGCCGTTTGTGCAGGGGTTCCAGGAAGCCTTGGACATCCGTGTTATAGCCCTTGAAAGTTCCTCCAATGCAGTGAACTGTATTAACTGCATTAGCTTTCTCTGCAGAAGAATCAAGTTCGTCGATATACGGCATGATACCAACCTTATGCGGTATTGTTACATTGAAGCCAGATATGTCGGTAGCACGAAGAGAACCGAGAGATACCTCGAGCTCGCCTTTGGGTACTCGAAATGCAATATAGACACAGTTGAGGCCAACTGACTGAAAGGCCGCATTGTGCATTACAGGCGATAATGAATGGTCAATAGGGTCTCCGATGATACAATACGTTTTAAATGAGTCTTGCATTGATTTTGTCTGAGCAGAAATGAATCCTATCATATATCTTTCGCATTTGTTGTACCGTCAGTTGACCTGGAGCAACAGCTTCTTCTAGAGAAGCATAAGTAAAGGGCGCATTTCCATAGATAGTGCATAGAATACGTGATAAAATTCCGAGTTCTCCCATTGCGAATGATATTAGATTTAGTTCGGTCGTGTTGTCATACAGATCAAGAAGTCGAATACAGTCATGAACATTTTGAGCAGCAGTAGCGATTTTCACGTAATTGCTGTAAATCCTCATTTGTCCTAAAACATCTACGAGTTTGTCACTATTCGGGGTTTTTTCAAAGTCATGCCAAGAAACTAATACCCGAGTTTCTTGGCCTGTAATAAAATCTGCTAACTCGTCATTCTCAAGCAATGTCTCGAGCTCAACATCGAGCAGCATCGGCTTGGATAGAGACAGTTGTTTTAACCAAAAAATTCGATCCTCGTTGGTCCCTGTAAATTTGCCTTTCTGCTGCGCTGACCTGAGAGTGAATACGGCCCTCTTTCTTATGCCCTTCACAATCTCTAATGCCCTTTGCATGTTTGCCAGCTTCAAAAAATCGAATCGAATTTCGACGAAATCTGCCCCGTATGAAAAGGCTCGTTTGATTTGCGTCTTCAGGTCTTCAGGCGCTGGCGACGCTATCGATGCACATATTTTAGTCAATGATAGATCCTCTTCTATCTAGCGATCCCTAACCGACTCCCGCTGGGGGGTGACTTGATTTGTCGTGTTCCATCCGTTCATGTTCACTCAATGCTTCCGTGCTGTCGAACGCTCGTCCACACCGACTACAACGGTGTGATTTTGGAGACTTAATGTTCGCTGAGGTAGATGCCGCCATTTCGTATCAGGATATTATACCACCAACAGATAATTAACACTATAGTTTATTCGAGCAATGCGACGGAATTTTTTTCCAGTTTGCAATCAACGCTTCAGATCTTATGTGCAGTTGTTCCTCCGCAAGTCTCGCGGTTGCCAGTTGTATGTATTCGTTCACTATTTCTATTCCTATGTACCGCCGATTGACGTGTGATGCCACCTTTGTGGTCTGACCACTGCCATTAAATGGATCGAGAACTGTGTCTCCCTCGTAGGAGTATAACTTCATGAGCCGGTATGGTATTTCTTCTGGAAATGGACATGGATGCGTTATGTATCCTGGGGGTACAGGAGCAATATGCCAAACTGAATTGGCAATCTCTTTTGTCCACTCCTCGTGCGTTGCCGGAAGTGCTTCGTGACGTTGCGTTCTGCCAGACTTCACGTCTCCTTTCCTTAATACTAGAATGAATTCGTGCATAATATTTGCTCTATAATACTTTGGGTATGGATTGATTACAAAAGAGCCATATCTGTTAGTACCACCGGTCACCTTATGCCAAATAATCTCTTCATGAAGATTCCATTGACCGGAGGGCTGAACAAGTCTGGATAGTAAGATATGCGGTAACGGCAAAATTGTCCCATTAACTATTTCGTTGGCGATAACTATACAACAGTAGCCCCCCTCTGTGGTTACTTTATAGACTCTATCGTTAAAAATCTCTACCATTTCATCGAGATAATCGGCAGTTTCAATATTAGACCTGCCACGGTAATATCCACCGTTTCTAGAGGCGTGCATTTCGTAATCAATTGCATTTCTATATGGTGGTGACGTTATGGTCAATTGTACTGAACTGGTGGAAATTCTCTTCAATACATCTTTACAGTTGCCACCAATTATTACATTAACAACATTTTGCTGTACCTGCATCAACGATATATTATTGATTTGTCCATATTCCGAATACTTTAAAATAATCGACTTTCCGATTAAAAAAATATTCCCCGTCTATAGATGCTGTTGTACTCATTTCTCGATGATATACTCGTCGACTTCTATTCCAAAATGACGTCCAGTCTTAGGGTTTATAAAGCCGAGTATCTCATCGCCGACCTTTACTTCTGTAACAGGTATAAGTTTGGCATCGCTGGTCATGAAAGTTATTGTTTCCGCGTTCTGCAAAATTATAGTTCCGCCCTCTCCATTGATCTCTCCTCTAATCAACTTCAGAGGCCGGGTTTCTATTTTTGATCTTCCTACGGTTACGCGTCTAGTCGCCCCTTCCCTATTCACTATGAGAATCTCACTGCCAGATTCGATCTCAGAGAGATATTTGGTTTTACCACCTGGGGTTATAGTATAGCAGTAAATCGCGCCTGCGTTTATCCTGAATGGCCTGGGCGATGTAAATGCAGATCCTTCTGATTCATTGTTTATCAAGAACATAAAGTTAGATCTGCTTCCAATGAGCATGCCTTCTCCTCTGCTAAGTAGGGATGCAGTATCTACACAGACTCTTTCACCGCTACCAACCTCTCTTACCTCTAACACTTTGATTGGTTTAATAGTAAAAATCGGATTGTCTAGGTACTGTCGTGATACTTCAACTTCCTTCGGATTATCCGTCGAAAGTATAACGCCATCAACTCCCAATTCCAAAATTTCAAACATTGTTCTTACTTCACTCGGATTTTTAGCGATAGTATATACCTTGGTTCCTGATTTATGAAGCTTGGAGATTATGTTTTCCAATGGAATGATCTTCCAGTTAGCAGCGTCAACTATGACAAATTCTGCGCCTAGTGTGGCCATCGATATTACTTCTTCAAGATCCTCATTACTGAGGACTTTTTTGAAAAAACCTGGAACCTTACTAGTCGACTTTGCATTCGTTAATTCATCTATTGTTTTACAAATAATCATGTCCGCATCTTTGGATCCAAAAATGGTTTTAAATCCGCTCTGGGGAGCCCACTTCGGATCGATGTTGAGAATCCTAACATCCTTTAACTCCGACAAGAAGGCATCTAGCTTAGATTTAGCAACAGTTGGACTAACAATTATTTCTTTAGTCTTTGTGTCTGTCAAGATGTAAGATCGCTTCCCTAACACCCTTTCCTTCTATGACGATTTTATATAACGCACTGACCATTGCGGGCGGATTCTGATGTTGAAATATATTTCTACCAAACGTAACTCCGCTCGCTCCTGCCTCCATTGCACCAGCACACATTTCAATGATTTCTTGATCGGTGTTGGCCTTTGGTCCGCCCGCTATTACTATAGGGACTGGGCAACTTTTTATAACCTTTGTAAAAGATTGGACATCGCCAGTATAAACGGCTTTGACTAAATCCGCTCCGGCTTCAGCCCCAATTCTTGCTGCATGAGCAACAATTTGCGGATCATGAAGATCTTTGATATTTTCGCCTCGTGGATACATCATTGCTACAAGGGGCATACCCCATTCATCGCATTTATCTGAGATCATCCCTAGGTCGTGCAACATTTCAGATTCTTCTTTTGCACCGATGTTTATATGAACCGATACTGCATCAGCACCCAACCTTATTGCTTCTTCAACACTTCCTATCAAGATTTTTTTGTTTGGGGATGGCCCCAGTACTGTGCTGCCCGACAAATGAGCTATTAAACCAATATTTATGGGAGTTGGCAGTGTTTTGATGATACCTTTGTTTACCAGAACGCATGTAAGTCCCGCGTTCTCACATCGATAAATCATACTATGAATATTCTCCAAACCGTTGATAGGACCGTTGCTGATCCCATGATCCATTGGAATACAAAGCATCTTGCCATTCTTCAAGAGTCTCCCTTTTCGGATCTCCTTGCCGCAAACCATATATAGTGAAACCATTTCCTGACCTACTTAAAAGTGATTGTGTAGGTGAAGAGCTTCCTTCTAGATTGTTGTGCTTTTTTTGCTATTTTATGATCGGTACCACAATATGTTATAGTTTGAAGCTGGTAAGGTTAAATAATTTGGACGGTAATTATCATTTCAATTGCAAACAGCTCTCCGGAGAGTAGGCTCTTACATGATTCGTCGTTGCGAGGCAAAAGACCTCCCGACAGTGGTAGACATCAATATGCTTACGCTTCCCGAACATTATTCGGATTACTTTTTTGAATCTATCCTGAGGGAATTACCTGAATCCTTCGTCGTCGCTGAACTTTGTGACAAAGTAGTTGGGTATATAATGTGTAAGATTGAATTCGGTTTTTCGAATTTTAGAAAGCTTGGTTTCGTAAAAAAGGGTCACGTCGTTTCTGTAGCTGTGTTAGGTGAACACCGAAACCTAGGCCTCGGCAAAGCTCTGATGCTTGAAGGTATCAACGGTGTTATTGCTCGGAAGACCGATGAAATTTACCTCGAGGTTCGAGTGAGCAATGAATCAGCCGTTCGCATGTATGAAAAATTAGGATTTCAAATAAAATCACGACTTCGCGCATATTATAGGGATGGAGAAGACGCATACCTTATGGCTTTAGAATTCGGTTGAACTAGCACCATCGCATTCGAAATGTATCGAAGGAATTTAAATAACATATCAAGAGCCTCCTAACACAATGAAAAGCAGAAAAGTACGCGGAAGAATTCTGGGGAGTGGTCTTCTAGCTGCATCGATCGTGGTATTTATTGCATATTCTTACGTAACACTTGCAACATCTTGGGGATTATTAGTGCTGGAACTTACTATCGTCGTGGCAGTAGGCGCATTGTTAGCAGTATTGGCATGGATAGGCTACACGATGACAACGGCTCCCGAGCAAGCCGAAAGTGACAAGTCTAGTTAGATTGCCACTAAAGACACACGTCTGATACTATTTGATACAATCTTGGACCTACCTCTCTCACAATTCTTGTCTGAAGAATATAGAAGCGATAGTTCTTGAACGCATCTGTGGTGTCTGTTACCCCCTCATGCAGTCCGAGTATCCTATTACTTGCCCTGACATGAGCGAAGTAATGTATTGTCCCCTTCCCTCCGCTCAATGCATCTTTCGCAGTGGAGACAAATTCCTTAGCCTTTTCTGGCAAAGGCATCAACACTCTATTGGATTTACCAACAATTTGTTTTTCTATAACCACTCTTGCATCACCTAGGATTGATATAACGTTGTCTTCGACCTTGTTTAATTTTGCATTAATTCTGCACAACTCAGTAGCAACAGGGTTTGAATCAATATTGTAGACCGTGCACGTTTTGTTCTTTTTAGCCATTAGAATAGAATATGTCCCTACTCCGCCAAACATATTCGTAATTACCTCATTATCACGCACTAGCCCAGCCACCCTCAACCTCTCCGTCGATAATCTTGGAGAAAAATAGGCCCTAACGACGTCTACTCTAAATCTACAACCATTTTCTTTATATTCTGTTTCAGTCTTCTCTTCCCCGGCAAGAAATTCTAAATTACGTACTCTAAATTCTCCTTTGACTGCTGAGGTTTGAATGAAGACGGATTTTGCTGGTTTGACTCTGCCAAGAATTGCCTCTCCAATTATTTCCTTTTTCGACATTAAACATTCTGGAATCTTGATAATAACTATGTCTCCAATTATGTCAAATGCTGAATAGATCCTTTGCTGTTCTGATGGGGTAAGGTAATTGGCTAATACCTCTTTCAGCATATGTGGCATAGTTACCCAGAACTATTTTTTGTGTAATAATAATCTCCAGAAGTTTTTTGCGACCTATCTAATCGACTACCTTCCTTATTGATTCTTGGTCTCCCTGTATTCTCATCTCTTCTATATGTAATAGACAGTTCCCTTAGAAACTTATTCATCCCTACCTCTTTCTGCATTGGTTCGCTCGTTAAACCCTCTATACCTGGTTTGCCATCGAAAATAACTAAAGAATCAGCTACAAGGTCTACGACTTGCATGTCATGATCTATTATAATAGCAGATTTACAGTGGGCCCTTACAAATCGTTGCAAGAATTTTGAAAGTGCAATTCTATCTTCCACATCTAAGAATGCAGACGGTTCATCTAGGGCATAGATATTAGCCGGACGCATTAAAGTTGCAGCTATGGCTACCTTTTGCAACTCTCCCCCACTAAGATTCTTGACTTTTCTTTCATAGAGTTTCTTGACTCCTGTTGGAATTATAATCTGTTCTTCCATCGAAGAGATATCAGATATGCCCTCAGACGCTGCAGAAAGCAAAGTATAGACATTCCCATCGTAGTCTTGAGAAAGATATTGTGGTTTGAATGAAATTTTTGCACTTAACTCTATAACACCCAAGTCAGGCTTGTCAAGCCCGGCAAGCATCCTCATGAAGGTGGTCTTGCCTAGCGAATTGGCACCAATCACACCCACGATTTCTCCTTGTCGTATACGACCAGCCGATATTTTGAGCTGAAACGATGGGAATGATTTGGTTAAATCGGAATAGCTCGCAACAGCAGTATCTAAAATCATATCCTCAACTGAGCTTGTGGTGTCAAATCGGAAAGCTTTTTCACGAAAACGTACATTCTCGGCGGGTATAAATCCTTCGAGGAAGTTATTAATGCCAAGCTTTGTAGCCTGTAGGCCAGAAACTATGCCATATGCTGCCGGCTCTCCATACACAATATGAATAAAGTCCGATAGATAGTCCAACAGGGTCATATCATGTTCGACCACCATAACGCTCTTGCCCAGGTCAGCCAAGCTTCGTATCACTCTTGCAACTACAAGCCTCTGGTGAACATCGTTAAATGATGATGGCTCGTCAAAAAAATAATAGTCGGCATCTTTAGCCGAAGCAATTGCGATCGCCAATCTTTGTAATTCGCCGCCGCTCAAATTTCCAACGTTACGGTCAAGCATATCTCGCAACCCAAGATTGTCTATCAAACCATCGGCCGCATCTCGTTCGTCATATTTTGTTAGCAGTTCCTTTGCGGTTCCCTTGAAAGCACTCGGAATAAGATATACTAACTGAGGTTTAATCGAGGCTCGCATCTCGCCGCCAGCGATTTTCTCAAAGTGAGATTGTAATTCAGTGCCCTGAAATTTTTTAAGAACTTGGTCCATTTTTGCTTGGGAGTCGTAATTACCAAAATTGGGTGTGATCGATCCGGCCAGTATATTGACTATGGTGGATTTGCCTATAGCGTTTCTTCCGAGTAAACCTACGACATGCCCTTTCTTAAGAGTTGGAAGACGGTATAATCTAAACGAATTAATGCCATACTGATGAATTTTATTCTCCCCAAGCTCTCTAGCCAGGTTAACAATAACAATGGCGTCAAAGGGACATTTCTTTACGCATATACCACAACCGGTACAAAGATCTTCTGAAATTACTGCCTTTTTGCTATTATCGCTAAGGACGATACATTCACCGCCGGTCTTGTTCACTGGGCAATACACGATGCATTCGAGACCACACTTTTTAGGCTGACACAGTTCCTCATCTAGAACGGCGACCCTATGAGTTAGCTTCGTGGAGTCCTTCATAGTCCGAATTTGCATCATTGTATTATATAGCTTCGTGGTTGCAGTGGATTCAACTTGTGTCGCAAATACTCTAGATAGAGTATTTATTGACTTTTTCTTAAATAGGACAGGCAAAGTCGGATCGTGAATTAATGCCTCATGTACAAGGCGAGTCTATTATATTGAATACGCATATACTCCTTTTTTGCTTTCCCTAAAAAAATGAATCCGCACTTTTGCTTGTCATTGTAGCCACAGAATTTCCCTCGCTATATGAGTAGCGATACTTTCTCAAGAAATCTTGTTGTCATTGATATCCTGGACGTGGCCTAATTTAGTGGTGTGGTTTGGGTCGATGTAGTCGTTGCTATGTTGATATTTGAAAAAAATGGAAGGAGTTTACTTCACCTCTACCTTTCCGACCATTGTGGGATGTATCTGACAGAAGTAAGCAAACTCTCCAGCAGTCATAAATTTATGAGAAAACGTTTGGCTTGGTTGTATGAATGTTTTCAATCCTGGTGATGAGTCAAACTCCTTCCCCTTGGCTGTGTCGCCAGCTCCAGTACCGGAAGTGACCGTGTGGAAAGTCGTATCCTTGTTAGTCCAAGTTACTGTATCGCCAACTTTGACTTTTATGTCGTCGGGCGCGAAGGCTTTGTCTGCCATAGTAGATGCATTAGGCACTATTGAAACACTATTACCACCGGTCGAGTTAGTAGAGGTAGTACTGCTGCTATTGGTCATATTATCACTCTTTTGAGCTGACACCGATACATAAGGAAGACTCCCCAACGCCGCTCCGAAGGCAATCACCGCAACTATACCTAGAATTGATGTCGATTTTTGTGTAGACATGCGGACCATAACAGTTACCTATTTTATAAGTGGTTCATATAATGATAATAGACGTTTGCCCACCGATTATACAAATTATTATAGAATTTGCTCCAATACATATAATTTACGAACCAAAGAAAGTATTAAGTTGAGATTTTAGAGGCTGTGACATGCTGTTGCTAAAAATTCATCTCGATCCAACGTAGATACCATTTTATGGCTCAAAATCAAACCGGCTGTGATGTAGTCATATTCGAGTTCAAACAAGCAGAAAACAAAGACAATCGAAATAATGAATTAGCAAATGCACAATTTGTTGAAGCTCGCTCCCGAATGCGACTCCACAGGGTGTGCCGAGATGCATCCCAGTTGTTCACTATCTCCTTTCTTCACGAGTAATCCAATTCTGCTTTTCACTATTTTCCGTGACGACGAAACCCCGATTATTTAGATCAATCGAATAGTAAATCATATATCTTAATATCTCGAGGATGTATTGATAAATCGATCGTACCAACCGTGATTAACCAAAAGTCTAGATATCCTTTAATCCTGGTAGTATGTAAACTTGGTTGATTCATTGATAGATGTTTAACTAGCGGTATGCTCATTACACACCTTAGCATTAACTTTAGTCATTGGCAATCAACATCAACAATGTCGAAGAATTTCTTACGTCAGAGTTAAAGCTATCTAAAGAAGAGTCAAAAACATTTCTGTTTATCGTGAAAAATGGTAGGAGACACCTGGATAAAATAGCCGAATCTTTGAAACTCTCCGAAAATGAGGGCAAACAAGTAGCGAATTCTTTAGTGGAAAAAGGGATGATTATCAATATTTCTCAGTCAGAATATGAATCACTTCATCCCAGATTTGCTATTTCGAATCGCTACCGAAGACTTTGCGAAGAAGATAATATTCCTTTCAGAAAAAACCTAATGATAGACAATATTGGGATCGTACTAGAGTCAGCGTTCGAAGATGCAAGGACTAAATAGGTATACCAAGAGCTACTCTATTATGACTTCTGTAGACCCCACAGATGGAGACAAGGTAGTCTATTTTGGCGTGATAAACGTTAACGAAGGTGAAAGAACTATAGGTGCTGTTGACATATGGCGAAGTTTGATTACCAAAGAATTATTTTGTGAGGAAAAAAGGTTGGGAGTTTTAGAGATCGCAGATTACTTAGGAATGCCTAAAATTGATAAAGACAGGAAATGGGCCGTTGCAATAAACAGAGAGAGAAAAGGCCGTGACCGATGGAAGTTAGTCAAATTGATTAACCAAGGTAAGTTCAAATTCACCGATACAGATGACGAATCAGTTATCGAAGTCGATGTTAATGCGTACAAAGTTAGTGATAGGGAATGGTGGAGTTTTCTTGTTGAAAAAAATGTAAATCGCACGGTAGATATAACAAACGAGAGCAACGGAAGATGATTGGACGAGATGGTTCCGACGATAATATCAGATTGATTGTTTTTGTTCATAATACCAGGGGAGGCGCAATTGCAACCAAGTTGATAGGTCACTTTCTATTAAAAGACGAGGAATTCAAATTCACGGCAATTGCATTTGGAAGAATTGGAGGCCACAATGTTAGCCTCGAAATTTCCAAAAAAGCCACAGAAAAAATTAGGAAAATAGGTCTCGATCCTGAAAAAGTGCAATTGTCGATTCAACGAAAAATAATTGAGGGCGACGTGATTCTCCCTGAAGGTCTAAAACTTCGTGAGTAAACTTATAGTAAGGATCCCTCTAACGCTTTTCCGCAATTACAATTTTTTCTCTCTTTGGGTATTAACGGTATCATTTTAGTGATCAAATTCTTTGTCCTTTCAACATTATTGTTCAGCATCTCCAAGATATCCTTGGAGGTTACCTGAGATTCGGACCATACGTCATAATCTGTAATCGCTGAAATAGAAACATAGCAAATCTGTGCTTCTCTTGCCAGTACACATTCAGGGACAATAGTCATACCGACAATATCAGCCCCTAATACTTTTCGGAACATTTGTGACTCAGCTCTAGTAGAAAAGCGTGGTCCTTCTATACACACATATGTTACTTTAGGATGAATTATATTTTTTAATTTTGTACCACATTGTGTTGCAATGTTGCTAAGATCGCTACAGAACGGATCAGCAACAGAAATATGGCAAATTTCTCCGCCATCATAAAAAGAGTATTCTCGGCGCTTAGTAAAGTCAATAAATTGGTCTGGAATGGCAATTTCTCCAGGCTTGTATTCTCGTTTCAGACTTCCTACTGCAGATGGGGCAATTATTCTTGTGACTCCAAGCTCGCGTAGTGCCCAAATGTTAGCGCGGCTGTTGATCCGATGAGGAGGGATTGTATGTCCTCTGCCGTGTCTCGGAAGAAAAGCAATTGTTCTTCCTGAATATTCACCGATACTGATAAGATCAGATGGCTCGCCATATGGCGTGTAAACCTTCACTTGTTTCTCTGTGCCAAAAAGCTCAGCAGTATAAATCCCAGTGCCTCCAATGATCCCAATATCAGCAGAGTACTTTCCATGCATGGTTTAATCATACACCGCTAACGAATAGACCTCGTGTCCCATCTGCCTTAATTTCGTGGCTCCATGGAGTCCAGACAACTCTATCACAAAGGCAAATGCTGCAATTCTACCACCTACCTCCTTTATTAATTGCGCCGCAGCCTCAGCAGTACCCCCGGCTGCTATCAAGTCGTCGACTATTAATACACTCTGAGTGTCCGATATCGCATCCCTTTGGATTTCCATTATTGCAGTGCCGTATTCAATGTCGTATGACCTTCTGACTGTTTCGCCGGGTAGCTTGCCAGCTTTTCGAATCATAGTCAGTCCCTTCCCAAATCTCAATGCCAGAACAGTAGCAACTACAAACCCTCGTGATTCTATTCCAACTATTGTATCGAATTTGTAGCTGTTCAAAATACTCTGGAATTCGTCTGCAATGTAGTTCAAAGCATCAATATTGCGGAAGACAGGGCTAATATCTCTGAATATGATGCCTTGCTTCGGGAAATCTGGACAATCCAGTATTAACTTGTGCAAATCGATTCGTTTTGTGACCATATGGTGTAGCCATGCGTTTGCCATATAAAATTACGGTTCGTCCAAACAATCCGTCTGAGTATATAAAAACCAAAAATTTTTTTGTAAAAGGAGCTTTTAAGCAATACTTCTAACAAGATATAAATAATATCATTGTCATTAGTATAATTATTATGCCTATCCGAAACGGGGCAGAATATATTCAGAGTCTCAGAGGAAGAAGTTTAAGAGTCTACCTGTTTGGCGAATTGGTAAAGGACCCTGTGGACCATCCAATGATCAGGCCATCCATCAACGCTGTTGCAGAAACATACGATGTCGCGAATAGAGACTCTGAAATTGCGTCGGCACAGTCTTCTATTAGCGGGACAAGAGTAAACAGATTCTTACATATCGCAGAAAGCACTATGGATTTGGTTAACCAAAATAAGATGCAGAGAAAGCTAGGGCAGCTAACAGCCACCTGCTTCCAACGATGTGTAGGAATGGATGCGCTAAATTCATTGTATTCGACGACCTTTGAAATAGACGTCAAATATAACACTGTCTATCACAAACGCTTAATCGAGTTCATAAAAATGATTCAACAAGAGAACTATATGATAGGAGGCGCGATGACAGACGTAAAGGGAGATCGCAGCTTATCACCATCTCAACAAGAGGACCCCGACATGTTCGTGCATGTCGTAAAAAGGGACGGAAAGGGCATATACATCACTGGTGCCAAAGCACATCAGACGGGTTGTATTAACTCTCATTGGATTATCGTAATGCCAACCATGAGACTTAGACCAGAGGATAAAGAATACGCCATCGTCGGTGCAATACCGACTGACGCTACTGGTATCACTTACATATACGGCAGACAATCATGCGATACAAGAAGCATGGAAGAAGGTGACATCGATGCAGGCAACGCCAAATTCTCTGGACAGGAGGCGATGATCATTCTGGACAACGTTTTCATCCCTAATGAATTAATTTTTATGCAAGGAGAAGTTGAATTTGCGTCTATGCTCGTTGAACGATTCACGTGTTATCATCGAAGAAGCTATGTGTGCAAAACCGGTCTTGGAGATGTTCTGATCGGCGCGGCAGCTGCCATCGCGGATTATAACGGAGTGGCAAACGCATCTCACATCAAAGACAAGCTAGTCGAAATGACACACTTAAATGAGACGATTTTTGCCGCTGGAATTGCTTCTTCTTTCCAGGCACATAAAACCGCTTCTGGTAATTATCAGAATGACGATATGTTGGCAAATGTTTGTAAGCACAATGTCACCCGGTTTCCATACGAAATTAGCCGGCTCGCACAAGATATAGCGGGCGGTTTGATGGTAACGATGCCGTCTGAGAAGGACTTTAGAGGCCTCGAAACAGGTCCTCTATTAGAGAAATATCTCAAAGGGAGAAGGGGTGTCTCGACTGAAAATAGGGTAAGAATATTGCGATTGATTGAAAACATGACACTCGGAAGAAACGCGGTAGGATATTTGACCGAGTCGATGCATGGTGCTGGCTCACCTCAGGCTCAGCGAATTCAAATTGCACGCCAAATGCAGCTTGAGTACAAGAAAAGACTAGCCAAGAATGTAGCCAACGTAATAGAGGGCGAAGCAAATGACCTTACCCATGAGCAGTCTGAGTATTTCAATAGGGTTTTTGCGACTTAATAGGGAGGCAATTAATGTACGTTGAGGGCAGAACAGCATTTTCATATAATACTTAGTAAATATATTGTGTTTCGAGTGCTTGTTGACTTATTTTCAACCACCTGTTTCAAACATTTCTACTTTTTTTGCTAATGTAGATAACTCATGAGTTCGGATACTATCAAAGAATTTGTCCATCGCTCATATGTCTCCAGACCGAAGTACACCGAAATAATGGCAGGGGTCCCTGAAGACTATTCCCAAATCAAAACCTTAGGAGACCTATTAGGAATTAATTACAAGCATATCACGGTCGAAAGGCAGCTACGTGGCAACCTCATTACAAAATTGACAAACCACGAATATCCATACCCTGGAATTATTGGATATAATGAAGATGTTATTCCGGCGGTCAACAGGGCAATTCTGGCAGGGCATGATATTCTTTTCGTCGGACAGATTGGACAAGCAAAAACCAAAATTGCAGAATGCCTTGCAGAAAACTTGTTATCACTTGTTCCAGTCATCCAAGGAAGCATTACAAATGATATTCCCACCTCAATTCCTGAGAAGCAAATGGTTAATATCCTGAATGACGCTGAAGTTGTTCGCACTTCTCCGGAATTTACAGTGTCAAAAGAATGTGAGGAAATAATCAGGAACAACAAGCTGGAGACAAAAATTAGTTGGATTGAAGGTTCACAAAGATACAGATACATCTTGGCTACTCCTGACATTTCGGTAAAGGATTTAGTTGGGCAAATTGATGCTATTAAAATTGCTAAGAAAGGTGTTGAACTGTATGATATCGAATCATACTCATCTGGTCAATTGTTGCAAGCCAGACATGGAATCCTGTGTATCGACGAGCTTCCGGTACTCGATCCTCGAAAACAAGTCGCGTTACTAAGCGTTCTACAGGAAGGCAAATTCACAACCGGGTCATATCCAGTGGTGTTTAAACCGGATGTAAAGATTATGGCTACAGCAAATCCAGTAGACTACACACACTCGGGCAAGATAATCGAGCCATTGTTTGATAGATTACGTAGTCACGTAAACACACACTATCCAAGAAATACTCTTGACGAGATGCTCATCATCATTCAAGAGGCAAGAATTGCAGAGGCAGGGAATGTATTTCTACCTGTTTTTATGCTTCGGACAATAGCAAAGATAATGGAAAAAGCCAGAACCCATCATGACATTAATCATGATAAGGGTGTCAGCGTTAGGGTTGCGATTCATTCTACAGAAATGTTGGTTGGTGAGGCTGAACGGACAAGATCAATATCTCACTTTGTGATGGCGATACCGCGATTTAGTGACGTTCATAGTATTCGCCAATCGGTTAAATTTGAGCTAACGGATATTGAAGACACACTCGAAGCGAGGACAAATGTATTGAACTCAATAATTGATAATGCCTTAAGGGAAGTTTCATCTGAATATATTCAAAAATTATCCGCCGAGCAATTAACAAATCTGAAAAATGAATTCACAAAAAATAAGACTTTCTTGGTATCACAAGTTACCCTAGGTAGTAACAAATCCAACTCATTGGATTATGTATCGCAGTTAGAATCGTTCCCTGAGTTAAAGCGAGTTGTAAATGCGACAATTTTAGTTATACGAGATGAGCAGAAAAAATTTATTGAAATCGCAGAAATTCTTGGAATAATGACGGAGACTATTTGCATTAGAGAAGACATGAACGGAGAATTTACTGCAGCTGTAACTGAAGTTATCTTAGAAGGTCTTAGATGGGTAAAACCACCATTGTTGGATAGAAAGGTCGACAGTTATGGCGCCATCCAGTAGGCGCAGTGATCCCCGTCTTTACACAAAGAAATTTGTTTATTTTGCTGCGGAGAATCTTGAGAACAAAGATCAGACGCTGCATGGAGAGAAGAATTTAGCAAACGATCTGTTTGATAAGATGTTGAAGATTATTGGCAGAGAGGTTCTAAGGGAAAAAACCCCGACTATTCAAGATCTCGAGCGATCTTTGCAAGATATATCAGTCCAAGAGCAACAACAACATGAACAAAGGGAGAGTACTGGAAATAAGACGGCTAGAGGACAGGAAGCAGAGATCAAGGCAGATGGAATACCGGTTTCCGGGACTTCAATTGTTGCGCAGTTAATTGAAAAAGGATACCTCAAAGACTCCAACAAATGGCTTACTAGCAAAGGATTCCTAAATATCGGCGGTAAAATCTTAAGCGACGTCATGAGGGCCCTAAAGGCTGGCGATTTAGGAATGCACGAAACGACCAGTTTAGGTAGAGGAGGAATGGTATTAGATTCAACTAGAAGATATGAGCGAGGCGATGATAGTAGACTTGTAAACATTCCAAAGTCACTATTAAATACTGTGCACAGACTTGCGAAGAACGGTTCTTCGCTTAAAATCCCATTTGATCTCGAAGAGGAGGATCTGGAAGGGTATGAGACGCTGCAAGATGTTCGAGCGGCTATTGTTTATTGTATCGATTTAAGTTCAACCATGCGTTATTCTTCGATGTTTGGTGACATGAGTCGGATAGAAGCAGCAAAAAGAGCCCTATGGAGTCTTGTGTTACTAAACCAAAAGTTTTTCCCGTCCGATTCCGTGTTCATCGTTGGTTTTGGCGCTCTTGCTTCGAAGGTCGCCCTTAATGACATACCGTATCTAAAGACATTTGAACCTGGCTCTGACTTTTTGCATTATACAAATTATCAATCAGCATTCAGGTTGGCAAGCAAAATACTTCAGAAAAATGGCGCTTTAAACAAACGAATTGTGCTCATAACCGACGGCCATCCAAGCGCATGCTTCATAGACGATAAAAAAGAACAGGATAAAATTTTATCGCAAAAACCATATTCTCATTTCTATCTCCCCGGTAAGGAGGCACTTGATTTCAATCTCGATTTTGCAGTAGGACAGCTTGTTTACTTGTGTTATAGGTACAAACAAGTTGATCAATATATAGGAGAGAAAACGATTCTTGAAGCAAGAAGGTGTCACTTAATGGGAATTGAAATAGATACGGTCATGATCAGTGAAGAAGATTCGCTGCTGAGATATGTTAACGAAATGGAAAGATATGTTAAAGGCAGATCCTATTACATAAGCCCAACAACAATCGATAAAGCTCTTCTTACTGACTATCTTAACAATAAGAAACGCACCATTAGATCTCGAAGTTAATCGGATGAGACTAGGCCAGTTGCAACTATTGGTTTTTATGTAAAGAGATTATCAATACTGTGCAGATGACGAGTAAGATGATGGAAATCAATTATCTCGATTGGAATAACTCTATCGATATATTGACTAAGGCTTACCAAGCAGGACTCTTTGCACTGATCATAGGCCCAAAGGGTACTGGCAAAACAACCCTTGTAAGGAAGTTTGCCGCGGAGTTAAAAAAGGATTTATACTCCGTAAATTTTAGCCTCCGTACTAGAGAATCTCATCTTATTGGTTCAAAGACTCTCGAAAAAGGCCAAATTAGTTTTGTGGAAGGGATACTCGTGAAATCTATGCGACACGGTAGCCTTCTCTACCTTGACGAGTTAAATGCGGCTGAAGCGGACGTATTATTGCGATTAGATGAAGCACTTGATGACAGAAGACAGATAATATTAAAAGAAGCAGATGGTCAAGTTATCAACGCTCATCATGATTGGTCGGTAATTGCAACAATTAATCCTCTTTCCCACGTCGGAACAAAAGAGCTACCACCTCAGATTCTCAGCAGATTCCCGATTAGGTTGCGACTAGAGTACCCTCCAGAAGAAATAGAACTTGAGATCGTACAACGCCACACGACAGTCGATACATCTAAGGTTATTGACCTAAAACGTGCGATCAAACTTGCGAAGAATTTGCGCGAAGCAGCGGCTGTTGAAGAATTATACTACAGTCCTAGTTTGAGGGAGTCTATAGCATTTGCGAAACTCCTTAAAGCCGGAAGCAACTCAAAGCAGGCTGCAGAAATTGTTTATGCCAATGCCTACGATCAGTGGGGTGAGGTTGAATATCAAAAGGTGATGGACATGATAACATCAATTTTTGCAGACTAAGGTATGCCAACACCATCGGTGCCATTAGGACTTAATTACACACATTTGCGGAACGATGTCTTACTTGATATTGCAACCTTCTTGAGTAGACGGTGGTCGAACAATAACAAAACCGTTATAATTTTGACTCAAGATAAAATGCCTTCAGCTAAAATTGGAAAGACCCAGATCACATTACCATTTCTCAATTATTATCTCGGCACTAGTTTCCAGCAATACAGGCAATGGCGAGTAGGATTGTGGCACGAATCTATGCGTATACACTATTCAACCAAAATCATGAGTTATGATCACGCTTTCGGTTTTCTCCTGAACACGATTGAAACCAAACGAGTAGAAATCCTAGGACTACAAGATTGGGAAGGGATGATCAAAGAGATCGTATTTAATGAAGGCATGTCTTGGGTGTCGCGACCGCTCCTTAACTCTATTTATGGAAAGTCGAAGATCATTGAGGCTTTTTCCCAGTACTTCCTTACAGGCTATCTTAAAGGCGAATTGTACGGAAACGATCTGGAGAAAGTAAAGAAGGCATCGTCTTTTGCTAACGAAATAGTTCATGACGCGATCGAGAATCACTATCATACTGAGTGGATTGAGAGACATATCCCACTTTTGATTAAAATGCTTGAATTAGATGCATTGACATCCGTAGCTATTCTTGCTCCTCGGACAAGGATAAATGGTTTGGGGATGAACCAGAGCGATCTTGTGAAGCAAATAGAAAAAATTGTTAGAAGGAGTATTAAGGCTACTGATATAGACAAAACTTCAAGAGAAATTATTGAAGGAAGTGACATCCTGAGCGAATTTCAAACCTTGCTCAAAGAAAGTAAGAAAACTGAAAACAAGGGTTATGAGAGTCTGGATAACCTCGGTTTAAGCATCCCCGAAATGATGGATGTTGATCCATCCCCAGTATACGATGCCGATTTAATCCGAAAGGTGAAGGCTAAATTCAGGGACTGGAGAACAGGTTGGATAGAACGACACGAACTGGAAGGGGAGGAATTTGACCCTGAGAGCTATGTGGAAATGTTACCTAAGAATTTTTTGACAGATCTTAAACTCTCCATCAAAACAAAAGTTGCAATCCTGCTCGACCATTCTAGCAGTATAGAGCACGTAGAATTGGAGTACAAGCGGGCAACAGTGGCTTTATGCGAAGCACTAAGCTATTTGGGTATAAAATTTGCTGTTTACGCTTTTAGTACGGAATCAGGACAGGTGAGGTGCTGGATAATAAAGCCTCCAAACCTCAAGTGGTCTGCAACAGGGTCGCGTAGGCTAACCCAGATAAGGGCAAGCGGCGGCACACCGTTAGCAGAGATATATGGATTATTGCAGCCTATCGCAAAATCATTTAAGCCAGATATCATGGTGACCTTGACTGATGGAGAGCCATCCGACTTTGATGCAGTCCGTGAAATGGTCCTTTCATATCGAAAAATGGGTATACATATGGTGGCACTCGGTTTGGGCAAGAATTTAAATGATTCAATAAGTATAGGCCATAATCTGAAGTATTTGACTTATGAGAGAAGCTTAGCGGTCAGCAGATTGGAAGACATACCAAAAAAAGTGATATATTTGCTTCGAGATTAAGTTAAATTCCGAGGCTGGGGTTCTCTTTTTTTAATTTTTCCCAATCCTCGAGAAAAGCAGCCAATCCCTTATCTGTTAGCGGATGGATTATCATTCTTGCCAAGATATCCGGCGGGAGGGTTACGATGTCCGCTCCAATTTTCCCTGCTTCAATAATATGGAGTGGATGCCTTATGCTAGCTACGAGCACTTCAGTGCTAAAGTGATAATTTCTAAAGATCTGAACAATTTGTTTTACGAGGTCTATGCCGTCCTGTCCACAGTCGTCCAACCTTCCGATAAAAGGGCTAACGTAAGATGCACCTGCCTTTGCAGCCAAAATTGCTTGGTTGGCAGAAAAAACAAGAGTCACGTTAGTAGAGATACCCTCCTGAGTTAGCTGTCTAATAGCTCTTAAACCATCAGGAATCATTGGAATTTTAACGACAACGTTTTGGCCATATTTCATTAGACGATGGGCTTCTTCTACCATTTGTTCTGTTTTAGTACCAATAACTTCAAGACTTACAGGACCCTTAACTATTCTAACAATTTCCCGCATCAGAGCGGGCGGATCCTCTTTCTCTTTTGATAGTAGAGTCGGGTTAGTAGTAATCCCGTCAATGAGCCCCATGTCATTGTATTTTTTTATGGATAATAGATTAGCCGAATCAAGAAATATTTTCATCTCCTGCTCTTACCTCTACATTCGATCACAGCGCGTACAATTTCATTTGTGGCTAATCCATATTTTTCTAATAGTACATCGATCTCTTCATCCCGGGCAGATTCTCCGAATGTATCGCGTACGCCCACCCTTATAATTGGTACTGGGTGAGTTTCCGAGGATGATTCTGCCACAGCTGAACCAAGACCTCCAATCATATTGTGTTCTTCGACAGTAACAATAGCACCGGTGTTCTTAGCACACTCAGCTATCAGTTGGGTGTCAATGGGTTTAATTGAAAACATATCAACAACGCGACAAGTTATTCCGTTATTTGATTTCAAAACCTTGGCTGCATCTAATGCTCTTGTAACCATTAGACCACATGCCATAATTGTCGCATCCGAGCCGTCGTGCAAAATGTTTCCTTTACCTATCCTGAAAATCGCGTGGTCTTCATATAGAACTTCGCTCAATGGCCTGGCAAGTCTAATATAAAATGGCCCAGGGATCATGGCTATCGATCGAATCAAATACTTTGCTGCAACTGCGTCAGCAGGGACGATTACTCGCATATTGGGTATGACCCTCATTGTCGAAAAATCTTCGAGCTGTTGATGCGACGCACCGTCAGGTCCCACAGTGAGACCGGCATGAGAGACAACAAGCTTCACATTCAGGTCCGGATAGCATACCGTGTTGCGGATTTGATCGAGGCATCGTCCTGGGAGAAATGCGGCATATGTACTTGCGAAAGCAATTTTGCCAGCTATTGCAAGACCAGCTGCCACGGAAACGAGGTTGGCTTCTGCGATGCCTACGTTGAAGAACCTGTCAGGATAACAGTCCCCGAACTTTCTTATCTTAAGGGAATCTGTCGTGTCAGCCCCCACACAGACTATATTTTTATTAGATGCTCCTAATTCTACGAGTGTATCGCCGTATGTTCCTCGCATGTCGGCAATTTTTTGTTTATTACTTAAGAGCATTTAGTTCTTCCTCTATCCCTAGCTCATTTGCTAGAGGAATCAATATATGTTTGCGTGTTTTCAGCCAGTCGCGTCTTATACCTATAGCGTTCGCCTGTTCTAGGAGCTTTCTCTCCAATGCCACGTTCACCTTGTACCTTAACTGGATAATTGCGCCATGGATATCCCCAGTGCCATATACGGCGTTTCCGGCTACGAATATTCTAGCTCCAGCCTCATAAACTGCTTGCAACATAGTAGCATCAATGCCACCATCGGCTTCAATGTACCCTAAGAACCCATGTTCTCTTAGCTTTTGACTTAGTAGCCGGATTTTTGATAAGACTTGTGGGATGAATTTTTGGCCCGCAAAGCCTGGATTTACTGACATTATTAGTACGACATCGATATCCTGCAGGTAGGGAAAAAGCCAATTTGGAAGATCAGTAGAGGGATTTAGTGCAATGCCTGGGCTAATTCCGTTTGAAAGTAATCTATGTGCAATCTGCGCAAATTCACCTTCACTGCATGTCTCTGCATGAACACTCACTATATCACATCTAGCATCGATATAATCTTGAATATGAGCCAATGGATTTTCGATCATAAGATGAGCGTCAAATGGTAATGTGGTAATACGTCTCAGTTGTTTTATTGTATCCGAATAAAATGTAGTATTGGGCACAAACCTACCATCCATGATATCCAGGTGTATAATATCGGCTCCTCCCCGTTCTGCGCTTCTTATCTTTTCTTCGTAATTTTCTTGCTGCCCAGCTATAATAGATGGCGCAATTAGGCATTCACTTCTAAGTTCTTCTAACAATAGTGGAGTGTGTTCTCTTGGCGGAGCCTTCCCATGCCACTGCGGATTGTTCGTCATATGTTTTATGCCGTTCCCCTTGACTGTGTTTGCGATAATTATAGTTGGGCTATCTTTTGCCTCAGTTGCTTTATTTAGAGCGTCAATTATCTGTTCAACATTGTGACCACCTATCTCGAGTACATTCCAATTGAACGCGGACCATTTATCCCGAGTCGGATCGAGAGGCATGATATCTTCCGTGAAACCGTCTTGTTGGATGCGGTTGCGATCGAGAATTGCAACCAGGTTATGCAGTTTGAACTTGGCAGCAGCCATTGCTGCTTCCCAGATCTGACCTTCGTTCGACTCTCCGTCACCAATTAGAGTATAAACATAATTTTTTTTACCTTCCAGCCTATTCGATAGGGCTATCCCTATCGAAACCGAAAGACCAATTCCCTCCGAGCCTCCTGAAAACTCAGTTCCTGGCACACTTTGGTGGGCTTCCTTTTGAGTGTATCTAACTGGATGACCCTGCAGTCTGCTCCCGAGCTTACGCAGAGTCTTCATTTCACTTGGTGGAAAGTAGCCGGCGATAGCCAGTGTTGCATAAAACCCTGGAGCCGAATGTCCTTTTGAGTTGACAAAATAGTCCCTCTCACTCCAATCTGGCTTTTTTGGTGAATGATTCATTTTTCGGAAATAAAGAACACCCATGATCTCTGCAGCTGAAAATGATGCGCCCGGATGACCTGAGCCAGCTTCAGCTATTCCTTGAATAGCGAGCATACGGACGCTGCATATTTTCCTCTTAAGATCAAGGTAACGCATTCTAAAGCCCATTATGAGGATCGCAACCATTCAAATGTTTTCAGACAATATAAAGTGCGGCCATAGGGAAAATAAAAAGATATACGTAAAATCACCCTATCATATCTCTACCTTCCGCCATTTAGAGGCACTTTATCTGAGATAATTTAAAATAATTAAATGATCACAACGTAGCATGGTTAGTGTTATAGTACAAGAAGCAAACATTGACCAGATGCGAACTGCACTGGTAGTCATTGGCATTTTCGAAAACGAACGTGATTTTTTCAAATCAGAAGGAATGAATCCCACAATAAGCGATGCGATCTTAGAATTCATCCAAAATAAGGAATTCAAAAGAAGTTTGGGATTCAATATAATTTTTCATATGATGGGCAAAGGATTGATAAAAAAAATTATGCTAATAGGTCTTGGAACGAGAGACAAATTTACCTATGAAAATGCAAGAATCATTGCCGGTAAAGCAGCTCTGAAGGCTAAGGAACTAGGCGTCAAAGAATTCTGCATTTTGCCCTTCATGGAGGTGAATGAGGCATTAATAGAAGCGATTTCTGAAGGCGTCCTTCTTTCGCTATATTCGTTCAATCGATACAAGATAAGCGGGGATGAGGCTACTACTATCCCTGCACAGGCTACAATAGTGGTTAGTTCGGATTCTGCGAAATTCCAGGCGGTGGTAGACAAAGTTAATCTGATAACACAAGCAGTTAATTATGCGCGTGATTTAAGTAACCTACCGCCTAATGACTGCCCCCCAGCACAATTAGCCAGTCTTGCGTTGGCACTTGAAGATGAATACGGGATAAAAACTAGGATCTTAGAACGGTATGAGATGGAATCTATCGGATTAAACGGAATAGTTTCAGTGGGAAAAGGAAGCAATAATCCCCCTAAATTGATAATTTTGGAATATTATGGAGATGCGGATCAACAAAAACCATATCTTTTGGTAGGAAAGGCTGTTACATTCGACACCGGTGGTATATCCTTGAAACCTGGTGATAAAATGGATGAAATGAAATTTGATAAATGCGGAGGCTGCAGCGTTCTCGGAGTACTAAAGGCAATAGCATCATTGGCTCTTCCGGTAAATGTTATAGGGATAATTCCCTCGGTTGAAAATATGCCTTCCAGCAGTTCGTACAGACCTGGGGATATAATTAGGATGTACAATGGCAGGACAGTGGAAATCTCCAACACCGATGCAGAGGGGAGAATTATTCTTGCTGACGCAATGGCATACGGCGTTGCAATGTTCAACCCTCAGGCAATTATCGATTTAGCCACTCTCACAGGTGCATGCGTTGTTGCTCTTGGTGCTAATGTTGCGGCTGTAATAGGGACGAGCAAGCACCTCGCAGAGAGATTGAGCAAGGTATCTGAAAAGACAGGAGAGAGAATATGGGATCTCCCATTATATGACGAATACTATGAACAGATAAAGAGTAATGTAGCTGACCTTAAGAATATCGGTGGTAGACCAGGCGGTGCGATTACGGCAGCGGCATTTTTGTCCAATTTCACGAATGATATTCCTTGGGTGCACCTAGATATTGCAGGAACCGCATGGACCCAAGAAGGAACTTTTGATCGAAGCTACAATCCTAAGGGCGCCACAGGATTTGGAGTTCGCACTTTAGTAAAATTTCTAATGGAGGTTCCTAATAAATAGCGCGCCGAATGGCACCATGTCCACAATGTTCATCTAAATAGTTATTTCAAACCACAAAAGCAAAGTATTACCAACCTGCGAGTCTTTGTTTCAGACGATTATTAGGAAATAGGATGTTTTGGCTGTAAACCCATTTGACGAATTTAACTCGGTGCGTCTTTAAAAGAAGAATAAGATCAAGTGCCAGCACTGCTGCTTCCCAACCGCTCACGCAGGTAAGTAGCACAGCAGCGAAGGCAGGTTTGACTTCCGGGTTCGGAATGGGACCGGGTCGCACCCTGCCTCTATGGCCGGCTTACTGTTATTGGTGTCAAAGGGTCAATTTAATCTTGCCCTAGATTCGCCTTGTTAGATCGCAATCTACTTTATTCAGCGCCCACTAAACCTAATAGATCAAAACCTTCAGCAGATTTTGCCTCAAATTGCACGATTGAAATCAAGTGCTCATCAGGATCTACAAAAATAGCATGTTTTCCAAACGGTTCTTCTCTTGGTTCTTTGAAGAATACTACTTTCTTTTCTTTTAATTGTTTAACAGCAGTGTCTAGATCGTTTACCATAAAACCTACAAGTATAGTCAGAGCAACTCTTGATTTTTCTTTCTTTTTTGTTGAGTGTAAAGCCAAAATGGTGCCATTGCTGAAAAATTCAGTCCATTCTTCCGATTGATGCTTCAAAGGAAGTTCGAGAATATCTTTATAGAATTCTATGGATTTTTTCATATCTGCCACTAAGAGAATTATCGCTCCCATCTTGGTGAGCATCACTAAGTTTTACCGTTTGAAGTTATGTAGGCCGCATTAAGAACTTATCGCTAAGGGAATAAATATGACCCATGGCACATAATCATATTAATAAACATCATCATGACTGAAATACTCGAGTGTAATATTGTAATATTGCATTATATTTATCTACGTTAAAAATACATGCATGCACCCTGAAAAGCTGTTCTTCATCTACATTGCAAAAAACGAAGAGTGGGAAAAAAGGCAGAAAGAGGATTGGGATTACGTCTCATCGATGTCTAGATTTTACCGGTGGTGGATTAAACGCAATTTTGAGATAGATTTCAACGTGGAAGCTGAAATCTTACCTGTAGTTCCAGGTAAGCTGTTTGATCGAATGTCCATAAGTTATCTTAGTAGGGATCACCTTGAGCGTGGTAAATCAGTTTTCCATTTTTACTTGACATACTTCAAACCTTTCTGGACGGACTGTCAGACCGAAGGATATGCCGCGGAAAATTTTGGAATGATTTATTGGAAGAGACTGGAAGCGCCTGTATCAGACTCCACACGAGTTAAGTTCTTTGCCGATATGAACTGCGCAAAGCTCTCTCATGTGTTATGCCACGAAGTGTTACGAATGCTAGGGAAAAAAAGAAAGGAATATTTTGATTCAGTCCACGATCTGTGGGATTGTCATGTTTACAAGGATCTACCGTATATTCACTATAATGAACGATTTAGAATAGTCGACAAGCAAAGCTCCTATCGATTTGTAACGATTGATGTAAAGCATATTCATTAGTAGTTTAGAGAACAATTATTTGTCTCTGCACATTCAGGTATCTAGCTGAGTTTAACATTGTTCATGAAATTCGGGGCCATCATCTCTTCAGTTGGAGCCATTCTACTTATTACCCTCGCGGCCATTTTACTTGTCTATCCCATAGCCAAGAGCTGCCATGAGCGAAAATGCACGTTTACCTCTTCAGCACCTACTCCCCTTAACTCTTTCGTGAAACCGTCTTTCCTAGCAACATCTCTTGTTATAATTGCAGCAGGGGTAGCACTTATTAGATTTGGATCATGGTATCAATACAAATCTAAGAAGGCAGAAAAAGGTATGCAATAATATCTGGACTGGATAAACCTGAGCAAAACCATACCATTCAATAATCGGTATGTGGAATGTTAAAAAGCTAGTTGCAACCTATTTAATAACTCAGATGAAGTTGTAATGACTGAATATGATAGTGGTGCATACTCTGTGCATTTTGCTCATTTTGCAGCCAAGTTGGAAGCTCATCTCATCAGATCCGGTGTAACGTGCGCAGATGCGGATTCAATCATAGAGGAGAGTTCTATCATTTATTTTGAAAAGTTAGGTTCTGCTAAGAAAAAGCTTTTAAAATATGTCAGAAAGGAGGATCCCGCAAAAGTCTTTGTTGATTCAGCTTACCGAGCGATCGAAAGATATATCCCCGAAGCAAATTATAGTTTTGGTTCTCATATTGAACTGTCGAAGTGCATCCATCAAACTCATTAATCTGCGTATAATCCGGACTTGAAGTAGAAGCTGCTACGATGAAGTGGGGCCGAAGGGATTTGTCCTGACCAAGCGCAGACTATAGTCAATTGAACCCTTGACCCACGGGTTTCTTCTAATTCTAGCCGTTTATTCATTAGATCTGGAGCCCGTTGCGATGCCTGGCTTCGCTACGACCCCACAATGGCATCCGGTAAGGATCTTGATGATGTATGTCTATAAGTCTTCCGAGCATATTCTACAATAGAACATCTTACGTCGAGTTGTTTCAGAAAGAGATAAATAATTTTGGGCTCTATCAACGACATTGACTGGAGAGACTCAGCTTCGGGCTAGGCGGACAAGAATCAAAATCTTGCGGGCGATCGCCGACAAGAACGGATCGGCATGTTTCTCAGAAATTAGAAATGCGACAGGCCTTTCTACTGGTTCCATCTATTACCATCTGGAGAGGATGGGAAATTATGTTAATAAGAATTCGAAACATTATATTATTACTGAGGAGGGCATACAAATGCTTCGCGAGCTTGATAGTAAATTTCCGACTCCTCCTACCAATGACAACAATGAGCTTCCATCTGATCCTTCTGAAGCGGGTATTGGACGGAATTTTAAGCATATTGGTCACGTCCGTGCAGTTATTGCAGAATATTCATCGGTATTCGTTCTGGGGCTGGCTACTATCCTTGTCGCCGTCGGCTTATTTGAGAATTTCCATATAATTTTCCCGAACATATCTACAGCCGCGAACATGATCGCAAATGCCACCATGATCTCTTCACTTTCCATCGCTGCGCTCCTTTCTGTTTCCTTTGTGGTGATGTTAAAAAGACAAATTCTTCCGACCGGATACAAAGGAATAATGATATCTGCATTAACAGTATTAGCAGTTTTGGTGGTTAACATTCTAATCTTTTCTGGACTTGGGACACAAATTGGGATGAGTTCCTTTACCTTCTAATCAGCGATTGAGAATCGAGGATTTTGTGGTAAGTCGAGATCCAAGTTGACTACTTAAGAACAATTGATCAATTTTCAACTATTCCTTCTCCAGTGGAGATCAATTCTCCAACTTGGTTATAGAGCTGGACAAAACGCATACCCTTCTTAGTTATCCTGTAGATCTGTTCTCCTTGACTGTATTCTACTAGACCATTTTCCAATAGTACGGCTAAATACTCCTTTAATTGAGCATAGGAAAGAAAGGCTCTATACATTATTTTTGTCTTTGCTGCACCACCATTCGCTGCTTCCAAAATTAATGCCGCGATATCAGTTCGACTCCGATATTTCACTAGACACAGAGAACGTCGAATGCCGATAAAAAGACATTGAGTAATTGCTGTAGTAAATTCTTATATCAAATGGATCAGATCCGAAATCCCGTTGAAGTCATATTTCATATTTAGATCACCATTTCCTAGACGCAAATCTGTTGATAGTATATCCTTTTTCGCTCATAGCTAGGGAGACAAAACGCCATTTTTTGTCTAAGGCCTTCGACGTTCCAAGCCTTTTGGTTGCTATTATACCTGGCGGCTTGACTCCGAATTCTATGCGTATATCACTTTTCGGATTTGTCATATCTTCGCCATTCAACGACTGTTGGATACTAAGAGCTTGACTGAGCTTCCCAGGTCCTGATGTCAACGATAATTCTCCACAATCTTTACGAAAAGCTTTCATTTGCCCAATGCCCTCTAATGGCTGTAATGCTCTGATTAGTACAGCACCAGCTTCGATTTCAAGAGGCTTTGCTGAAACATTCAAGCAAAAATGGTTACCGTAAATAAAATAAATATATGCTCTACCCGGTTCTCCGAACATAACAGCGTTCCTAGGCGTTAATCCTCTAAATGCATGACTGGCAGCATCTTCGTTGTAGCCGTATGCCTCCGTTTCAACGATCATACCACAGAGTCGCTTTCGCTTTTCCTGACCACGGGAGATCATACGGACCACTTTGTAACCAAGCAGGTCCATAGCCACAAGCTCAGTAGACCGATTATAAAAGGAGCGATCAGGACAAATCATTAGCAACACTGTTTGCTAAGTAAAGTGTATCGACATCTGCCAGGCACTTGAAGTAAATTTTACTTATTATGAGCCATAGCTTGATATTGTTGACGCCAATGTGTCCTACCATAATAGAGATACTGAAGTTCTGCAGATAACATTTCTTATCCCGATTTTCCCTACTACTTCTATGTTAGTTTAGCTATTCTGCATACTTTAGTACAACCCATATCTAGAATTGCACCAGATTCCGATATTCTTGATATCTCATCTGAACATCGTCTCGGGTAACCGAGAGAAGTCTTCTAATGCCAAAATCCTCCACAGCAAATGAGCCCATTACGTTTCCATATACTACTGCTTCCTTCATCGTATCAAAGGTCAGATTGTTTCGCTTTGCAATATATCCAATGAAGCCGCCAGCAAAAGAGTCTCCGGCCCCGGTAGGATCCACGATCTCTTCTAATGGATATGCTGGAGCAGGAAACACTAGATTTTCTGCGATCAATAAGGCTCCATGTTCTCCTTTTTTAATAATTACAAACTGTGGTCCCCATGAAATTATCATTTTTGCGCATTTTACTAGGTTTGTGTTTTTACATAGTAACCTGGCCTCATCGTCATTAATTACTACTCCATCTACAGTACTCATCATCTTTACTACATTATCGTGACAGTTCAAGATCCAATATTCTATTGTGTCGCAGACTACTAGTCTAGGATCGGAAAAGTTTCCTAGCATCTTCATATTTTGACCCGGATCGTTGTTGGCTAGATAAATATATTCAGAATTCATATATTCATCGGGAACTACTGGTTCGAATTCCGCAATCACATTCAACTCCGTCTTATTGGAAGTTCTATGAGATAGATCGTAATCGAAGGAAGAATCGAAATGGAACGTTTTTCCACCAGTCTCAGTGACAATACCTCTTGTATCAACTCGCTTGTCAATGATGGTTCGGTACTCTGCTGGAAAATCTGACCCAACTACGCCAACTATTGAAGTATTGGTGAACATGCTGGATGAAAGGGATGCGAAGGTTGCTGCTCCCCCCAAAATCCTTGTCTCAGTCTTGAAAGGTGTACGGGTAGTGTCTAAGGCTATCGTTCCGAACACAGTTAACATATGTCTGAAGAAGTTGATTCATTCAAAACTAATAAATTTTAAGAAAAAATAAACTTCGAGAAGTTTGCATCCAGAAAATTTTGAAACATAGTAATTAATAACGAGTGTAACTGATCTCCTGAAGACGGATGCGAATAATTGTAGCAATAACAGGCAGTTCAGGTGTAATCTACGGGATCAGATTGTTGGAGGCGCTACTCCAAATAAAGATCGAGACCCATTTGATAATTAGCCAGTGGGGAGAAAGAAATGTTCAAATCGAAACTGATAGATCTCTTGAATCCGTGAAGTCTCTTGCCACTAAACATTACAATCATGACAACATGGCCGCTCCAATTTCCAGCGGATCTTCTAAAACTGACGGGATGGCCATTGTTCCGTGTAGTATGAAAACCTTGTCCAGCATTGCAAATGGATATGACGATAATCTTGTTTCTCGAGCAGCCGGAGTCTGCATTAAGGAATCAAGGAGGCTGGTAATTGTTCCAAGAGAAACACCCCTTTCAAAGATTCATTTGCAAAATATGATGAGGCTTGCAGAGATAGGAGTCATAGTTTTGCCTGCGATGCCAGGGTTTTATCACAGGCCAAAATCCATGGATGACTTGATAGATCATATCGTAGGCAAGATCCTAGACCAGTTTGGCATCGAACACAATATTTTCACGAGATGGGGAGAAGTGAATTGACGGCAACGTTTCTTGGCAACTTCAAGCCAAACAAATCCAAAGGTTGCTCCGTTATGATATATATCCTAACACCCGATTCATACGTATGTTCCGGCTCAACGGATTTATTACACTTTCTATAATACAGACCAGCGGACGGTGATATGGAATAGCACGATACACAAAAAAATACTCTACAGATCGTTCAATGGATTTTTTCATTCCTCTGTTGAGTTTGCTGTTTCTTGGGGTAATGTACATCTTGATAACACGGATCAGCCAAGGTTACTCTGGGTTCCTACTTGTTTCCGCAGCGTCCGTTTTAATGATTTATTGGGTTAGAGAATTGAAACGGACAGTGAAAGACGAGAATTCAAAACCATTACCAGGGGAAGTTGACACCAAGGATTGGGTTTATGATCTGATAAAAAATAATAACGAAATGGTGTTTGTGGCCGAAGTCCCTGGACCAGAAGAGCAGATTGATATTAAGTTGACGACTGGAACCCTTCATGTGAAAAGTGGTCAGAACTTTGCCAAGACTGTTCCACTGGACTTAACCGAAGAGGTGAATATATCCGATTTTAAATATCGAAATGGCATTCTTACCATCAAAATACACAAGGTTTGATTATTGAGAGTCATCTTCCCATAATTTCATTTTATCAAACTTTGCCTTTCGTCTTGCTGCTTGCAGCATGTTGTATACACTTTTGTGCGAGCTACCCTTAGAGAGCATAGATATTGCCTCGATTCCCATTCTAATTTCTTGAAATGAGCCGATCAAACCAACAGTGTGTCCATATATTGAGACATATGCCCCAGTCAATTCTTCTATCGTTTTCCTGGACTTTCCTGCCTTGCCTATTATTCGTCCTTTGATTCTCTGCATCGAATTGGCTGATTTACCTGTATAATCTCTAATATCTATGAGCTGTAGCAGATCCTCGGCCAGCAAACGATATGCACGTTCGGGTGAAAATCCCTTCGAAATGGCCAAAATTATTTCTATCGCTTTGAAGGGTTCTACTTTGACTAAGGGAGATCGGCCTGAAGAAACGAGTGCATCACCATTCTCACCATCTATTTCAATTACAACATTGCATTTTTGCTCAATTTCTTCTTTCACCCTTCCCCCTTTGCCGATAATTACACCTATTCTATCCTTAGGAATTTTGAGTGTTTGTTCAAAGCTCATTTTCAATATCTGTTTCCGGGCAGGAACTAGTGCTAACCTATGCTCATTTGTTATCTATAGTGGAATTTATAAATCATTAAGAAAGGTACCCCTGAAATTCTCTTTATACTCGCTTCTTTTGCAAGTTTTAATTTTAATGCTCGATCGACTATTCTCTGGCCGACTAAGTTCGCAATCGAACAATCCAACAATAGTTTTTCCGCAACTAAGTCTTCGATTATCTCTCGCTGAAAGTATCCTTTCGTGAGATTAATAACAAATTTATCTTGTTCAATTTGTGTACCTATCAATTCCAAGTCGCAAATATTGACCATTGTTGACCCTTGATAGTCCATCCACCTCATCGCATATTTTCCGCCGACTGCTCCAATTTCGGACAAGCACTGAGAAGTGAGATTAAACGCAGATTTAAATTAGTGTGGTACTTTGCGAACTATTCCAAGTAATTTTTTTGACAAGACAAACTATACAGACTTACGAATCCTTACTCAACTCGATGATGTCTCACCATTGTTTAGTTATCCTTATTACAAAAAAAGTGAAGATCGTTTATCTATTTTATTTTGAATATACTGGCAATACCTTGTATTTTCTAGCGACTACAATTATTCCAATGGTTGCTATTGCAAACACTACAATAGCAACGGTTGCGAATTCTGGCACTATGTGAGTACCAGTGATTTCGATTACTGATGTGCCGTTGTCGAAACCGACCATCACCGTTCTTGACTGTGCGTTAGTTCTGATTTCGTTGTCTACCGCATACTGACCGTCTTCAAATACTGCGAAGGTATCGTCTACATTTCCTTGCTTCTTAGAATCTATAACATACCGGGGAAGTTCAACTATTAATTTTCCATTTGATGTAGATGAGACGTTTATGAGAAGGGTCGCATTGTCCTTCTCTGCTGAGATCCCAGCAAGCTTACCACCTGTAATCTGATACTTTATGGGATACGCTTTACTTCCTAACTTCAAATTCATGCTGCCGTTGCTGGCTATCATGGAAGTTTGATTATTTGACTCTTTATTTGCTATGGCATTTTGTGCATATACGAGTTGGGAAGATATTATAATCACAGAGAATGTGGCAATTTCGATCATAGATAGGCTTATTGCCACCGCCTTCGTAGTATTGCATTTGTTTCCTTTTATTTCATCGAACTCCCTTCTTTCTGTCAATTATGAATATCTACCCTCTAAGGTTCTTGTGACCTTAAAACTTTTCTGCCATCTATGGAACTATCATCGCCTTATTTCCAATCAAAGATATTTTGCCCAGTCCTTGAATCAGTACTTAAAAATTAAAGTGTTTTTCTTTAACAACATCCTTATGTGAAAAACAACCGTAGTTACTATAAGCCAAATAATAGAAACGCTACATGATAACTATATGGTCGATATTAGCTCTCTCGCCTCTACAGCAACTTCTGTAGGCTTTGGAGGCATTACTGGTTTTCTAATTGGGTATGCAATTAAAAAAGTAGTAAAAGTCATACTGGTGATAGTTGGATTAGTATTTGTTGCGTTTGTATATCTCGAATACCAAAAAGTAATAACCGTAAACTGGAACAAGATTCAGGCAAGCACTATCGCAGCCTTTGGAAATACAACGTCGGACCAACTTCTTGCACGTAGCGGCATTCCCGGCACTGATCATATCGCCTCTTCGATGAGCAATTTCGGCATACCTATAACCGGTAGCCTCACGGCCGGATTGATTTTGGGCTTCATAAGAGGTTAGGGTTACTCTGCACAGAATGCTAGCTATGGAAGCCATATTCACGTAAACAGAAGCTGGATATTAAGATACCATGAATTTACGGCTATAGTACCCCAGAGTCATTCTGCCATTCTATAATAAAATCAATTTCTACTGCACTATCTAGTGGAAGACTACTCGTTCCGATAGCGACTCTGCTATGCTTTCCTTTGTCACCAAAAATCTTAGCAAGAAAATCTGATGCACCGTTAATAACTTCAGAGTGGCTACTAAAAGAAGCATCGCAATTCACAAATCCGGATAATCTTACGAACCGTTTTACCTCGTCAAGATTATGAAGCGCATCTTTTATATGGGCTAGCGCGTTTATGGTACAGAGTTCAGCTGCCTGCTTGCCATCACTTATGGAAATGTCTCTGCCCACCTTGCCCTTGAACTTGACTCTTGGAGGATTTGAACCTAGCTCAATAGGTAATTGACCAGACACAAACACGAGACATCCTGTTTTGACTACTGGTTCATAAGAGCCCGCAGTCTTCTGAGGCATTTGCAATGTTATGCCAAGTAAATCCAGCTTTTCCTCTATCATATTTTTGATCGTGCCTTCATACTATTATTAATTCAATAACAGACCTACAAATAGATAGTGATTGGTTGACATATCAACCCATTTGCAACGGAGACATTTTCAAAAACAAATATTTTTAAAATCAATAAAACAATTCCCTGGGTTATTGGAGGTACGATTACCTTATTCCTGTTGGTTGGACAATTCCAGTTATGTGGATTTCGCTTGTTGCGGTAGTAATTTTATGGTTATGGTTTGGACATATAATACCATCCTACTTTTCAGAGGGCTTTAGTGCATCAACAGAAAACCTTTCGGCGGCGTTATGGCCTGGGGCTTCAGCCCGTCATTACCGATCCTCACTCCCCCCTCGCCTAGAGCCGTTAAAATAATATTCTGAACAACAACAATCAAACCTAGACAATGGTCAAAAGCACGGTTCAATGGAAGGCATTCTATCACAAAATTCCTCAAAGTGATGTATAAGAGTAAGTTACTTGGCCCCAAGATCAACTTAGTGAACTTGCCAAACAAACTGGGTTAGCCTCTTAGAAGGACCTTTTAGTCTTACAATGTTTTGTAGAATATTTTTAGCTGATTTCGCTACTTTAGCTTGCATCTTAGATTAAGCTGCAATTCATTAAATTTTCTGTATGCAGATTGATAGCGAAGACAACAGCTCCTCACGAATAATAACATGTGAGACCCACAATAAAGTATGCCGTCTAATTAGCACTTCTAGCAAATGCCCCTGCTGTGACAAACGGATCTGCCTTTGTGACTATGCTCTCTAAAAACAAATGTTATCAAGAGATGATAGTCAGAAGTGAAGTCAAAGTAGTGGATATTAACAACGAAAGTTGCCGTTTTTTTAGGTAACTTTCAATAGAGTCGCTCTAATGCTTTAATCAGGACAAAAAATGAGAACACAATTCGCTCGCCATTTGGTATGTCCACGACATACGGATAAACAGATTCGCCTTTCATTAGAGAGTCTTCAAGGAAAAGATAATGAATGTGAAGAAGGCTTTCTTAAATGCGATACATGTCAAACAGTGTACCCAATAGTAGATGGAGTAGCAATAGTCGTAAAAGACTTTGTAAAATATGTCGAGTGTCGTGTGGCAATTTTCGGCAACTTGATACTTAGTAGCAAAACTGAGAAGATGAAGAACTTTCTCAAAGCCTATGGAGCGCAGATTATGCCAAGGGAAGGCATGGATGATCGATATGAAGAAAGCGGCCCCTGGTTTGCTCCTTATCGATGGATTCAATATGATCATTCATCTGAGGATCGACTTCTAAGTACGCTCAAATGGCGCCTAAAGCCGAACGAATTCTATAATAGGATCGTGCAGGTAGTCAGCCCCAAATCGGATGGCGTTGCTCTTGACATGGGGTGTTCCATGGGATATAGTACACTAGAGCTCGCAAAAAAGTATGCAATTGTACTTGGTATCGATCTATCCTTCTCCTTTATCAAGGAGGCCAGAAGAAGACTGTTGACGTCGCGACAAGAAAATGTTGAGTTTTATGTAGCAGATTCATTGCACGCGCCATTTAATTATATGAAATTTGACCTGATACTCGCACTTAATTTATTGGAATTTGTCGAAGTGACTGACCTACTTTCATCTATCCACTGGCTACTAAAGGCCCATGCGCTAGTCTTATTCGCAGACCCTTACGATTATAACCGTCAGTCACACCCAACTCGAAAAGTTGATGCCCAAACCTTCAGAGCCATGGTAGAGAATTCAGGTTTTGAATTATCGCAAAGAACTAAGACGGAATCGTATATCCCCTGGATAATAAAAGTATATGAAAGAGCTTATCTATTTTATTTTGTAGACTACATAATGGCGAAAAAACTCTCAAAGCATAAAGTCTAATAATACTTTATTCATCATGTAATAAATAATTCAAGATGGTGCTAAAACTCCATTTCCTTCACAAGTGAATCTATGGGAACTTATTCGCATGCCAAGAACTCGATAATCCTTCGCCGTTATTTGTTCTGGAATGCTCCCTTCCTTCGAAGATCTAGATAATATCTCCGTCTCTGAACAGACTTTCCCATATTCTGATCTTGCCCTTTGCCTATAATACAACTCTTCATGATCCTGTGCTATGCGTAAGAAAGAGTGGGCTGTAAGTGGGCTAAAAAACGTACGCTATCGCGTTAGAATTACTTGTGTTTTTCTTCATCATGAGCATCGAGGTCGCCTCTGGTTCTATTACCAATAGAGACGACCACGCTCTTGGGTGCAATAAAAGGGAGGACATCCTCTCTCCAGCAATAACTGTAAATTCGTAATCATACCACTACATAACTAGAACACTAATTCTATGTTTTCCTATTACGTCTAGGCAACCTCATTTACAAACGCTACCGCTACAAAAAGCTACAAATAACGAAGATTGCAACAAGCATTTGGAACATACAAGCACCCATGCTATCAATAGTTGAGTAAGCATATCTGTTAGGAAGAGGACGATCTCAAAAAATGCTAAGGTATATTTTGTTCATGTCAAATAAATAAGATTTGAAAGCTCTAGCAGGACCGAATATTGCTAGGCTGAGATTAGAATTTCTCGTTGGAAGCCTTGTTAATATCATGGCACTCTCCGCATGGCGGTTCAGCTTGAATGTAAACATTCATAAATTATAATTATCGAGTTTCCTCGTTCGTGCAAAGAGATTCACAAATGCTAGAGGCAAAAAAAGCCTTTGGGTTATTTTTTATAGCCATAGCGGTGGCTGTCGTCGTTGGCACGCTTCTTACTGAAATCGCATCCAAATATAACGTTCCGATCTATTATATTGCGCTAATTTGGCCTGCTAGTTTCGGTGTTGCATTTGGAGCAAATTTTCGGAAATTTCGAAGAGTGATTGTTTCTGTACGCACTCGAATGAGAAATAGTATGAAATGGCCTTCTAGAGCAAAGGCAATAAATGGACTATGTTGGGCTTCGCCCTTCGCTTTGATAGGCGTATTTCCATCAATGTACCAGTACCTGATCCTCGTTGGCATAGGCTTAGGGAATCTGTCAACATATCTACTTATGAAAAAATACAATGGTCTTAACAACCGTGAACAAATGATCGTCGGTCTGATTTCTCTTGCTTCGGTTCCTATTTCGATAAGGATTGATATGACTCTATTTGTTTTGAACCATGATATTGCGGTTTTTTTATCTCGAATATTGATAGGTTTAGCTTATGCAATTGGGGGAGTTTATGCACTTCTAAACAAAGAGTGACGCATGAATATGTCCAGATTTGTGTATACCTGAACGTATAACACCAATGAGACATTAAGTGGAGCTACTTGATTACCATGAGTACAGTTGATGACATGTATCAGCAGTACTAATAGCATTAACAGTTAGATATTAGATGAAGGAATTTATATCTCACGTTCGTTTTTCCATCACTGTTGATTAAAGATAGAGATAGGAAATTTCAAAGGTCAGCAACTAATCTCACAACATAGCACTTCGTTTGCTGGACATGTAATCGTGTTGCTTAGTGAAGCCAATATAAAACTAATCTATCTCAGGCAAGACTTGACCAACACACTTTTAATTTTGTCAACGAAATGTAAATTATGGGAAAGTCGCACCGTGTCGCAATTGTGCAAATGAAGTCATCGTCGTTCAAGGAAGAAAATCTAAAGATTTCGGTAGATTTTATCAAAGAAGCGGCAGAAAGAAAGGCACATCTGATATGCTTCCCTGAATTTCAGATGGCGTTTTCACCTGCTAGGCAATCTTCGAAACAATTAGTGGAGTTAGCAGAGTCAGCGAAAAACGGCCAATTTGTCTTAAGATTGTGCAGCGCAGCTAGGAAATATAATATCAACGTTGTGGCAACAATCTATGAAAAAAGCGACAGATTTTCTGATTACCGTGTATATGATACGGCCGTTTTGATAAACAGTAGAGGGAAAATCATTTCACATTATCGAAAGATACACCTATATAATGCTTTAGGATCCAAAGAATCTCTTAAACTTATTGCCGGTGACAGTATTGAAGAGCCTAAACACACTTCGGTTGGAATTATTGGTTTACTGATTTGTTATGATTTACGTTTTCCCGAAATATCTAGGATCTTAGCAATGCAGGGCGCTGAAATTCTGGCCGCTCCTTCGGCATGGTTTCAAGGAGTTATGAAGGAAGAACATTGGGAGACTTTTCTCAAAGCCAGATCTATCGAGAATGGCATTTACATTGCTGCTCCAGACCAGATAGGCAATAGCTTCTCCGGAAGAAGCATGATTATAGATCCCTTTGGTATGGTAGTATTGGACATGGGAAATAGAGAAGGGATGGACGTTGTTGAAATCGATATATCCAGAATACAAAACGTTCGAAAATCGCTTCCTCTTTTGAAAAATCGTCGAACCGATGTATATCGCAACCATATTAACGCGTTCACATAAATGTAATCTTTTCTCTATATGAGAGACATTGCTGCCGATTCTAACTATAGCGCAAGGCAAATAATAGGTGCTTCGCCAGCTTGAATACTCAACTGCCTCGCAAAAATGGAGTTGGATGGCAAAGAGCGACCTTGACGCAGAATATTCCTCGTTATATGGCCTCTCTAACCTTTTTATAACTCGAAGCACTAGTTTTTAATAAATGCAAAGTAAGGTTTGTGTTCTCGGTGCAGGCAGTACCAAATACGGTAAATTAAACGAAGGCATTATCGAAATTGCATTGAAGGCGTCTATGGACGCAATTGATTCAGCAGGTATAACACAAAAGGATATTCAGGCTGGGTACATTTCAAATGTTTTTGGAGTTACCGATAGGCAAGTCCACATGGCACCAGTCATTATGAGTAACTTAGGTCTCCCAGAAGTGCCAGGATTAACAATAGAATCGGCATGCGGTTCAGGTTCCATTATGTTTAGAGAAGCATACGCGAACGTAGCCGCTGGATTCTACGATTGCATTTTAGGAATAGGGGTGGAGAAAATAACCCATACTGGTACAATCCAGAGTACTACTTTGTTCTCTTATTGTTCGGATTTCTTTTACGAAGGCGGAAATGGCGCTTCGTTCCCTGGATTATTTGCATCAATCGCTAGGTCATATATGGCTAAATATAAGGCGAGCGAGGAAGACCTTGCACGGGTTGCAGTAAAGAATCATGAAAATGGGATTCTGAACCCAAAAGCTCATGTCAGGAAAAAAATTACGATTGACGACGTATTGAAATCTGCTGTCGTGGCTTCGCCCTTAAAGCTCTATGACTGCTGTCCGTTTTCTGATGGGGCGTCAGCAGTAATACTTTGTAGTGAAGATTTTGCAAAGAAAAGTGGTAGGCCTTTTATTGAGGTGATTGGTTCAGGTAGAGGTGCATCTCCGGCTGCAGTCCAGGGTCGTGATGATATTACAACTATCCCGAGTACCGTAGCCGCGGCCAAGCAGGCGTACAAAATGGCCGGCATCACAGCAAAGGATATAGATTTTGCTGAAGTCCATGACTGCTTCACAATTGCTGAACTTATTGATATAGAAGACCTAGGCTTCTTTAAGAAAGGAGCCGGACCCAATGCCGTCAGAGAAGGAGCTACTTCCAGAGACGGAGAAATTCCCATTAATCCTTCAGGTGGGCTAAAATCAAAGGGTCATCCAATCGGTGCGACAGGTATCGGTCAGGTAGTAGAGGTTTTTGAACAACTTACCGGCAAAGCTGAGCAAAGAACTATCAAGGATGCAGAAGTGGCACTCACACATAACTTCGGGGCTACTGGTGCAAGCGCTGCCGTCCATATATTTAAGAGGGTTCATTGAATGGAATTATCAAAGAGCAGACAACAAGAACAAGATTCTAGTGCTCGTGAAAAGTTTATACTCGCTGCGCGAAGACACAAGATACTTTGCAACAAATGCGCGCGTTGTGGACATTTGATGCTTGTTACAATATATTACTGTGAAAAATGTTGTAGCCACGATTTTGAGAGTACCGAGTTGGAAGGTGCGGGCAAGGTTGTGACATACACAATTCAGGCGGTAGCACCTGAGGGATTTGAGGATGCTGGATCATACGCGTGGGTTGTGCTCAGTGTTGATGGTACAGATTTCAAGATATCTGGTTTCCTACCCGGAGTAGTATCATCTTCCGACCTACCGCTCGGATCAAGAGTCAGAATATTGGATTATCACCCAAAACATGGCTTGACTTTGCAAAAAGTCTAGCTCATGTCATGATGCTAGTTGCATCCGCACAGCGAACAACGCTATTAGCGTCATATTGGAAAATATTGCGTTGAACAAGAATAACGGAACCGTGTTTACTTTGGACTACTCCACATTTGGTAGATTAGCTTTTTGATAGTTGTTTGTATACAGAATTTAACGCTCGCTCTTAACATTTTTTCGACTAACCTGAATTCGTCCACAAATGGATCAGCATCAGCAACAATTCAAAAGCGATATGGAAAAAGCTACTTCAGTAGTCAATAGTCAACTCGCTCGATTAAGGCTGCTCGATGAAAAGTTCTCAAGGATGGATAAAAATTTTAGACATCAGATAGTATCAAATATCAAGTCCGGCAATAACTCACGAGCCAAAGCTCTTGCAGGAGAGTTGTCAAATATCCGCAATGTTCAACGGACAACACAAAATGCGGGCCTTGCACTAGAGGTCATGCTGATTCGATTCAGTACTGTTAACGAATTTGCCATGGTATTGGAAACCATCAATCCTACTATTGGGATGATCAGGGATATCCAAAGAGATATCTCCAAGGTAATTCCAGCTGCTTCAAGCGTGTTCTCTGAAATGCAAACAATGACTTCCGATGTCTTGGTTAATTCCGATATTAAGTTGGATGTTGGAAATAAGTTCTCAACACCCGTTGATAAAGACGCTCTTTCAATCCTAAATGAGATAGAGGGAATACTTGAAAATGAAACAAAGACAAAGCTTCCCGACGTTCCGTCGACCTTTGTGGATAAGAGAATGGATACTCAGTATCACGAGGAAGGAGTATCAGACAAAAGTCAAATAATGATAGAAGGTTAAACTTAGTCTTCTTTAGATTACTGTCTTCTATATCATTAGTAAAATATAATTTACAAAGTAGTTTTAATCAGTTAGTCTGAATATCGGGTGCAATGGAGCAGTTGAGTCACGATAAATACCCAATACAAGCGGAATCTACACGTGATGGAGTGCTAGAATCTGCCTCAAAACGAGTTCGGATGATTTTCTCCGTTATGGCTAGCCCTAATCGAATTGACATCCTTCGCATTTTGAATTCCAAAGGCCCTCTTACATATTCTGAGTTAAAGTCGTTAGCCGGATTTAAATCGAAAAAAGAATCTGGGAAATTCGCATATCACTTACGAAAACTTCTCAGACAGTCCCTGGTGGCACTCAACAAAGGAGAGCGACGCTACACAATTACCAATCTCGGTAAGCTTGTGCTAAGCCTTGCGAGACAGATAGAGGAAAGGTCAATAATTGAAAGTGGCAAAATGTATGTTAGGACTACAAGACCTTCCATTGAAGAATTTAACTCCAATAAGATAATACAGTCACTAGTAAGGGAAGCAAATATGCCCCTTGAGCAAGCACATAAGATAACAGAAGAGGTTGAGAATAAGATATACAAGTTTCAGGCCGTCTATCTGACGTCATCCTTAATACGAGAGACGGTAAACTCTGTTCTAATTGAACATGGGCATGAGGATTATAGAAATAAATTGGCGAGATTAGGTCTTCCCACATCTGACATCATCGAGATGTTAAGCAATGCAGACACGGCAAGGAACGGGCTTGAAACTTTGATGTCAAAAGCCTCGAATTCAATATTTTCTGAATACCTCTTAATCAATACTCTTCCGAAAGACATTGCAGATATGCATTTGGCTGGGGAGATGAATATTTCTAACAGCGGCACGTGGGGATTAATTCCAGACACGATTTTTCTAGACATTAATAAGTTCCGTGAGAACGCTCTTGATCCTAAAGGGAAATTCCTGAACGTATCACGAATCCCTTTGCCTAGTATCGATAACTCGAACGACTTCGAGGCTTACCTGTCGTTATTGATTTCTCTTCTGAGCAGAGAAGCTTCAACAGAAGTGGTACTTGAAGGGATCATTCCATTGATTTTAGAGGAAACGAAAGAACCTGCTAAAATTAGTTCACGATTTGCTAAGGCTCTTGTGTTATCTTCAACAGCTCCTAGCTATACTGAGTCAGGATTACCTACCACCACAATAACGATCCCAGCTGATGGGCAAGATGCTAAGTCGATCGCCGCGTTATTGAGTGGTTATCAAAAATATCTGGATTCTACTCCCGTGCCACGTATTGGTATATCACTAATCTACAATGATATCGCTGATCAACAACTTGGCTACCATCTAGATCCAATCGCGTCTTTGGTACGAAGTGGAGGAATTATCTCACTTTCACACGATGACGGATTAAGAGCGAGTAGCGGTATCCGAAAATCAATAGGAGGCAAAAGTTCCGGCACTGTTGTAACTTTACAATCGCTCTCAATTAATCTTCCAAGGCTTGCATATCAGTCGAATAAAGATGAAACCTATTTCCGAGCTAGACTCGCTCTGATGATCAAGCCGGCCCTAGCGGCGCTATACATTAGAAAGAAGGCTGTCGCAGAGCTCATTAGAAAAGGCACGGTTCCAACCCTGAGCAGCAATTCTGACTTCATTCAATCAGGCACGACCAGCATCATAATTAACCTAATAGGTGCCCGAGAATCTGTATATGATATTTTGGGACACCGTTCTGAGGACAATGGAATCGAGGTTTTACAAAAGGTACTCAAGACTTCTGTAGATGTTGCTCTCGATCAGGGAAGATATATTGGAGAAGGCTCGGTTGGCGTTGCGATGATAGCAGATGACAGCGCGGCTAGATTCGCATCGTTGGATTCTGATAAATACGGGAGGGCATATTTGCAATCGACTAAACAAAACTCACCGGCGTATTCTCAGGGGTTAACCCTGTATGGTGAGCAATTACTGCCCAGTGATGATAATTGTGATTCTCTAATACAAGAATGTCTCTCAGTTGACAAGCTTCTGAGTGGTGGCTTGTCTGTAGCTCTCGATTTAACAGAACTCGCTTCTAATCATGTGCAACTTAAGAAAGCAATCGAAGTTGCGTCTAGGATCCCATTTTTCCGTCCGTTGGTAAAGATCATAGTATGCAATAGCTGTGGAAAAAGATCAGCTTCAAGAGATCGAGCAAGATGCGAGTTCTGTGGGTCCTCTCATATGCTACTGATCCCGTAGTCAGTTTGAACAGGAGTGCAAATAGTGCCAAAAAATGTTTTTATTCGTCCTTTCAAATTAACCAATTATTTTTCAGGAAGCTAATGCTTTTAAATCTATTTAGCATGCCGTAATAACGGAATGGCAGGCGTTACCGAGTTTAATGACCAGAAAGACAATTTGATTATTCGTATTCGAAAGAGAGACGGAAGAGAGGTCAATTTTGAACCACTCAAGATATCGGATGCAATTTACAAAGCTCTTGTAGCTACTGGTAAACCGGATTTTTCGCTCTCGGAAAAGTTGGCCAACAAAGTAGTTCAAAAGATGATCCATCACGGGTATGGATCAACCGAAATTCCAAGTGTCGAGGACGTTCAGGACATGGTGGAATCAATACTCATAGAAGAAGGCCTGTCCAATACAGCAAAAGCGTATATTCTTTACAGGCATGAAAGACGAAAACTTCGTGACGAGAAGATGAAGATTTTAAACAAGAAGGTCCTCGATGAAGTAGACAAGGCATTTGACATTAATTCTCTGAGGGTCTTAGCGGCTCGATATTTGTTGAGGGATGGTAATAATGAAATAGTAGAAGGTCCAAAGCAAATGTTCGAAAGAGTAGCCATTCTCGTAGCGATCCCAGACATCATGCATGACCCTCGTCTGTTTGCTTTGTCGAGAGACAAGAATTATCACCGAAGCATAGAGGAAGCAGAGAAATATTATCCCAAATTAGACGACTTCGATCTTAAGTTAAAAATTGGCAACTACTATTTGAACAAATATCATTTTGAAGCAATGATTAGGCATTATATTGACCTCGCGAAGCAAGAACTTATGAAAATCACTTTTAAGGAATTACTTAGATTAATCGCTGAAGGTAAGTTTGCAGCGTACGGAGAAAGGATCAAAGAATACTACAATTTGATGGTATCGCGAGACTTTCTTCCCAACACACCAACTTTAATGAATGCAGGCGGCCGGCTAGGTCAGCTGTCAGCCTGCTTTGTTCTCGATATGCCAGATGATATGCAAGGGATAATGAAATCATCGACCGATGCTGCAATGATTTTCAAATCAGGTGGAGGAGTCGGAATAAACTATTCCGACTTGAGACCTGAAGGAGACATTGTCGCATCAACTTCTGGTGTTGCATCTGGACCTACCTCATTCATGAGGATTATTGACACAATCACTGATGTTGTAAAGCAAGGCGGAAAGCGACGAGGTGCGAATATGGGTATCTTGGAGGTATGGCACCCAGATGTAGAGAAATTTGTGACAGCGAAAACAAAACCTGGGATATTCGAAAACTTTAACGTAAGCGTCGGGGTTTGGGATGATTTTTGGCGATCCCTCGTAACTCAGGACAAAAACATTAAGTACACATTACGCAATCCTCGGACGCGTGAGCCAATAAAACAGATTGATTCACACGTCTTAATGGATTTAATCTCGTTCAGCGCATGGAAGAGTGCTGAACCAGGCGTTATTTTCTTTGACAACATAAATAAATACAATCCGTGTATCAATGCTAAGGGTGGACTATTACGCGCAACAAATCCCTGCGGTGAGCAATCGCTTTATCCAAATGAATCCTGTAACTTGGGCTCAATAAACCTGGCAAACTTTGTAAAGCGTAAGGCAGACGGGAAATATGAATTCGACTGGCAAAGGTATGAGCAAGGTATTAGAATCGCATCACGGTTCCTAGACAATATAATTGATATAAACAAGTATCCTGTTGACGAGATTGATACTAACACCAAGCTCACTAGACGGATAGGTCTCGGTATAATGGGTCTAGCGGATCTCCTTTTCTTGCTCAGAATTCCCTACAATTCAGATGACGGCTATGAATTCATGTGCAAATTGGCTGAAGCTATGTCGTACTACAGCATGGAAGAGAGTGTCGCTATAGCCAAGGCAAGAGGTCCGTTTCCCTTGTTCGAAGAAACGGATTACGTCAAGGGGAAGATCCCGGTTGCAGGCTACTACGAACTACCCAAGGAAATGCATACATATGACTGGAATTCGCTCATTGAAAAGATCAAGAAACATGGGATCAGAAATTCTTGGACCTCAACTATTGCTCCTACAGGTACTTTGTCGATGATTGCGGACACTTCGAATGGTGTTGAACCCATATTCGCAGTGGCTTTTGAAAAACGCGTTACGGTAGGTAGATTCTTTTACACTAATAGAGTGTTTGAGGCCGTATTGCGAGAAAATAGTTTGTACGACGATGAAATACTAAGTAAGATTGCAAACAATTACGGTTCAGGTCGTGGGCTACCTGAGATCCCTGGTTGGATGCAGAAGATTTTCGTGACTGCAATCGATATCCACTGGGCTGACCATTTAATTGCTCAAGCTATATGGCAGAAGTGGATCTCTAATGCTATTGCTAAGACAATAAATATGCCCGGAGATGTAACCGCAGAGGACGTAAAATGTGCGTATCTTCTATCACATGATCTCGGCCTAAAGGGAGTTACTGTATACAGAGATGGCTCGAGACACGAACAGGTTCTACACATTACCGGAGAAAACACTAAGGAACGTAGGTTCAGTGTTTCTCCGAGTCGGTATGCACTGGACTACATACGTGAAAATATTTCGGAACCCTATGTTTTAGAGGCATTAGAAAGAATTTTCAAGGATATACAAAGACCAGATTCTGACGAACTCCTCGAAAAAGGCGTACCCGGCGTAGAAATCCAACAGCAGTCTAAAGTCGAACCTGCGAGTACTTCTTCGCAGACATATCCCCTAAGCTCACAATATAGGGTAGCTGAGAACGAACTCTGCCCATCTTGCCGAACAAAATTAATCATGACTGAAGGATGCGATTTATGTATAGAATGCGGCTTTAGCAGCTGCGTTTCTGGATAAGCAAGATGGTCCACTACGGGTGCTTGCATATATGGACGTACCTACATCGCAACGATTATAATCCTTGTCTATTCCCATCTGCAATGACAGATGAACCTTAGTTCCAAAAGAATTATCCCTATTTGCCTGAGCGTTGAACAGTTAAAAATCGTAGAACAATATGCCAAGAGCAGAGGGCTACTAAATTCAAGTCAGGCTATAGAGAAGCTGATAAATTGTTGTACGAATTAAAAACTAGTAAGATCATGCATACACCCTATCTAGATAAAGATTTTTTAATTTTAGTCGTACATGACTAATATGGGCAGGACTAAGGCTGATTCGAACAAACCGAGTGAAGAAAAGCTGCCTGAATGGGCAGAGCGCGAAATAAGATCAGTTCAGTTTGGAGAGGAACAAGTTATCAGAAGATCAGGATATATTCTTGATACTTATGAGAACGACTTTAAGGTCGATATCCAGCTTTACGAACCTCTGCCTGACAAAAGGGCTATAATCGAGGGGTTGGATATTCCCAAATCAATGAGGATTGGCGATTTTAAGAAAGGATTCGTATATGAATTCAAGATAAAGATGTTCAAAGGGGATCTAAGCGCAAGGCTCGTAGAATTCTTGAAAACAAGATTTTCACTTGATATGGATGCAATCTACCGTTTCGAGCTCGAGGACTTGCAGCTCATGGAAATCGAATCCGATGCCTATTCTTCTCCTGCAATGTCGCCAGAAGGAACCGGGAATGACATCGACGATGTCTAGAGAACACTGCTCAGTAAAGTGGAGGTTAGTTTAGTTTCTCTAAAATTGGTTCTCTGAAATAGAAGGAAACCGTAATTTCTAGTCGATGAGAACTTAGTGCCCTGTAAGATTCTGTAAGCTTCTTACGGACCGTGCAGCTCTTGCACCTTTAATTGCAATGTCAGTTGCACCTGATTCCCGATTTCAGACCATTTCATGTGATCAGTGCTGTTTTGCCGTTAAATTTTTTTCATAGGGACAAAACACAAACGAATATATTTTCTACCCCCTAGTGCCATCAGTTTCGTCAGCAGAGGTCTTATGATTGATATCCCATAAATTATTTTGCTTTGTGAATGATTTAATAGAAATTTTCGACATTGTTAGTTTCATCAGCGCAACCCACATTATCAGCAGCGGCACATGATATGATGCAATTCTCCATGCTATAATCAAGCTCAAATGTGAATCATTGACTACATTTGCAAAGGATGGGATTCCCGAAAAATGAGAAGTATAAGCCCATATCCCCAGTTCTGCAAGTCCAGAACCTCCTATTGTAATTGGTAATGTTGACAGTGCTGTAGATGCAGAAGTTGCCATCAGAGAATCAAATATGCCCAATCTAAAGCCTACAGCATTTGCCAATATCAAGAATGAGGCACCCTGCAACAAGAACGCCACAAAAGTTATTGCGATTCCGACGGCAAAAATTTTGACAGCCCTCACGGAATTAAGATTCTGGCGACTCATTTTACATAGGTCAAAAATGGCTGTGTTGGTCGTGTTAATAAGTCGCTCAGCTTTTTGCTTTGCAATGAACTTTTGTAGCACTTTTAAGCAAAAAAAAGGTAGTCGAAGTGTGCGTTTTGCAGAAAACACAACCAGCATAAGCCAAAAAACGAATGTCGGAACTGCAACTAGGATGACTGCAATCCCAATAAAGTCACCTCCTTTATAAATTGCTAGGGCACCTGCAATGAATGCAAGAATAGTGCCGACAAAAACGTCGGCAATAATCTCCATTGTGGTAATCCATGCTGCATTCCCAGGTGGTATACCATTTTTGGTTAAGAAAGCGATTCTAACTATTTCTCCTCCTACGTAAGAAGGCGTTGTTTGCGTTATGAATTCGCCCGCTAATCTGGCCGATATTATTTTTCCAGTTGAGCTCACGTTCGGTCCTATAAATTTCCGGATAAAATAGTCGAACCGAAACGCCTGAAGCATGATTCTACCTATCACTGAGATTGACGACATTGCAAAAGGAATGACGCCCACTGCAAGTATATTTGTGGGAGAAACATGAGTAGAGAAGATCATTATAAGCAATGGAACTACACTTGCAGGTATGGCGAACAGTCTCCAGTTCAAAAGCGGTCCATTAATTGATAAAAGTTAGGCATATAATAATTAATTGAAATGAAGATTAATCGTGATTAATAGTACTCAGACGCAGACTCTGGATTCGCGGATATTGTCCGTGTTCTAGATATTGGTCAAAACTTCCATGATTTATTCTTGTGAGAGGCATCCTGCCCATCAAACTCCAAAGAATCCAATTGAATATAGTATCTTAGCAGAGCCTGATGGGGAATTTACCGAATACTTGGGAAAATAACTTTACAGATGACTGGACTCGGCAAGAACGGGAAGTTAGACCAAGAAAAATTCCTTGCACCTAGAAAGCAAATATACAAAGATGCGGTAATGAGTCATCCCTGACCTATGAACGCAATATTTATTACTGGTACCGCGGGATCTGGAAAATCACTCCTTACGTCGAGATTGCTTCAATGGTATATTGACCGCAAATTCTTCCCGGTTAGTGTTAATCTCGACCCCGGTGTCGTGAGTCTACCATATGAGCCCGATGTAGACGTCCGAGACTATATAAATATAAGCAGGTTGATGGAAACGTACAACCTTGGACCAAATGGTTCACTGATTATGGCAAGCGATATGATCGCAACAAGGTTAGATGAGATTCAAGATGAGGTGAACAATTTGAACCCAGATTATGTCCTGGTTGATACACCAGGACAGATAGAGCTATTCGCCTTCAGAGCTAGCGGTCCATATTTTGTATCGAATTTTCAATCTGACAACAAGGTTGCTTTGTTTATGTATGATGGGATGCTAGTGTCTTCTCCGATTAATTTTGTTTCAATCGGACTACTGGCCTCGTCGGTTAGATTGAGATTGAAGATTGCTCAGATTAATATTCTAACTAAACGTGACCTCATTGTTGACAAATTGACAAACATTCTAGAATGGTCGTCTTCTGCCCTTTCATTAGAAGCTTCTCTCGACAAAGAGAAGGATGCAGAATATTCTCTTTTGAGCAAAGATCTGGTCAGAAGTATGAGTAAGATCGGATTTCATCAGAATCTTATAGCCGTTTCAGGTATGACCTTGAATGGCATGGTCAATTTGTCGGCTGCGCTAGCGAGAATTCTCAGTCAGGGAGAGGAAGTCAGAGACTGAACCACAAAGTAGGATCAATGTCTGTCACCGCCGCAGCACCGTCCTCTACAGCCAACCTAGGACCGGGCTTTGATGTCTTTGGTCTGGGCCTTGACGCCTTTGAAGATAAAGTTAGAATAACTACACGCTTAGAGCAGTCAGAACACATAACGATAAGGATATCTGGCGAAGATGCAAAAAGTGTTCCTTCAAGAGTGGAAGACAACTGTGCAGGTGTAGTGGTCAAAAAGATGTCGCAAGATTTTTGCATAAAGGATAATTTGGATATCAGTCTCGAAAAAAAAGTCCCGGCTGGCATGGGGCTTGGGAGTAGTGCCGCATCGGCTGTGGCCGCAGCAGTTGCTTTCGACAGACTATTTGACCTTAGAATCGAAAAAACCAAACTGGTTGAATACGCGGCTCAAGGGGAAATAGTCAGTGCAGGTGCCAGACACTACGACAATGTTTCGGGCTCATTACTCGGAGGTTTTGTGATTGTCAGAGCTAGCCCGCGATTAGAATTTATCCGATTAGCTCCCCCTGAAGATCTCCTCATGATAATTGCAATCCCTTTAATCGAAGTCCCCTACAAAAAGACTGAGGTCGCACGAGGCGTCCTACCTAAGAGTGTTTCGTTGAGGAGTGTAGTTCATAATATTTCTAATGCCAGTACAATTGTTGCAGGTTTTCTCCTGAAAGATGTTGAATTGATCAGCAGAGGAATAGACGATAGGATAGTAGAGCCAGTTAGAAAGGATTTGATTCCTGGATATGACGCGGTTAAAACGAAGGCACTAAAGGCTGGAGCCCTTGCAGTCACAATCAGCGGAGCCGGTCCCTCCATGATTTCATTTTTGAAAAATGACAAACTTGGAAGATGTGTTGCAGACTCTATGAGTGAAGGGTTTAAAGAAGCCAACGTCAAAAGCAGAATATTGGCATGTCACGTCAGCAATGGAGCAAGAGTGCTACCGAACTCTTAAAATGAATAAGTCAGCACTTATAGATTTCCCTTACTTCTTTCCTTTGTTTAGGAATGCTGACATCATTTTCTCTCGGTCTTCATGAGCAAAACATAATGCCCAGCCGTAGATTTCTAAGCGGAGTCCAGTATTTAGATCTGCATCCATTCCTTTGTTGATTAGTATTTTACTGGTTTTTACTGCAACGAAACTATTCTTTGTGATTTGTTTCGCTAGTGCAAGGCATTCTTCCATTAACTTTTTGTTGAGAGTCCTAGAAACTTCAGTTGATCTTTCTTTTTCTTTGACACTGTCCCCATTTGCAACATCTGGTGGTAAAGCATCATCCGGCCCTAGAGATATGACTTGGTTAACTAATCCAATCTTCTCTGCCTCTTCGGCAGATAGCGTTTTACCTGTGAAGATCAGCTCCTTTGCCTTTGACGGACCGACAATTCGTAACAATCGCTGAGTTCCTCCCCAACCTGGAGGAATACCTATCGTGACTTCAGGCTGTCCTAGCTTCGCATTGCTGGAAGCTATTCTAATGTCACAAACCATAGCCAATTCACAGCCTCCACCTAGCGCAAATCCATTAATTGCGGCGATAACTGGTTTTTCTAATTTCTCGATCTTATTGAGGACATCTTGCGCAGCTGAAGCATATTTTTCTGCCATGATCGGCGTGATATTGACCATATACGAGATATCAGCGCCTGCGCAGAAAGATCGTTCGCCTACACCTGTGATAATTACAGCCTTTATACCGTCGTCTACGCCGACGATGTCAATTGCACGCGACAGTTCAAGAATAACATCAGTATTGAGAGCATTCAAGGCCTCTGGTCTATTAATCTTGATAATAGCAATATCCGCTTGGGGTTCGAGGTGTATATATTTCATAGTAGGCATATGAGAACAACCACTCCTTTCAATTAAATCTTATCGGAATCCAATAGTGGAGGTAGATCCTTCCTGCAATTGCTAAATACATTATAACGGCAATAACACTAGAAGTGGCATCGTAAAATTGCAAAAGTTATTCTAGAAAATAGAGAGGATTCATACAGAGGGGCGAGGATCGTTGTTAAGCGCCAGCCATGCCATTGCGAAGTTCGATACCCTTGTGATCATCAGCCGCACCTGATGCCTCGGCTGACGCCTTGTGCATTTCTGATACCGCACAGCCCATCTGGGCTTCGGGTTTACCTTTTCTCATTAGTCCCCGATATAAACCAGCTTCTAGAGTTTGGCCGTGTGCCTTTTCCCACTCTTCAACGGGAGTGCTAAATTTCTTTTGAATTCTATCTCTATACCACTCAGGTATAACATTGAAGGCACAGAACGGAATAATTCTTAGATCTGGCGTCAGGTAGTGAATATCACACCTTTGCAATCGTTCAAGATCTTCGTTGTACTTATCTTGGAAATGCATCATTCCTAAGAATAGCGATCTTCCATGCCATGAACCGACCGAATCGAAGTTTCGCTTTAGCAATATACTAGAGAACATCTTTGCAAGATCAAGACCCTCTGGTTGCTTGCTTCTATCAACGAATTGGTTCAATTTGCGTACAACTTGTAGCATTGTCCAGTATCTATTGGAACCTGATCTAATTTCATCTGCTTTTTCTTCGAAGTACTCTAGTAAACCTTTAAGATCGACAAATGCGGTAAGAGGTATTAACTTCTTAGTGAGTGCATCCTCAAATAGATAAGTTCCTGCACCGCATGCAAAGTGAATTGATAGCTCGTACTTTGGTTTCCTGCTGAAAGCTTCAATTACATTCGTTAAAGGCATGCATGAGGGAACCGGGAACCATGCATCCGTTGGAATGTCGCCTTGAGTCTGTTCCTCAATTCGTTCTATGCAATCAGGAATTGTGATTCTGTATTTCTCACGCTCTTTTTTTGTCATTCTGCCTGTCAACGAAACAGGTTGGAAATTGACTGCATGAACTACATCTAGGTTGTTTTGTGCGTATCTGATTATTCCACCGAGCTCATGGTCATTTATTGACTTGATTACCGTGGGAACAAATACCACCGTCATGCCACACTTACGTGCGGATTCCAATGTATACGGTACCTCCCAATGATTCTTGGGATTAGTTCTAGGGGTGACGCCATCAAAAGAAAGATAAAGATTGCTAACACCCGCTGTTCTCACCTGTCTCATAGTCTCTGGCGACAGAGCTAGTTTAATGCCATTTGTGTTCATCTGAACATGGTCGACGCCTTCTTCCTTCATTATTCTGATAATCTCGGTGATGTCATCTCTGAGCATTGGCTCGCCGCCGGTTATCTGGATAGAGTTACCAGCTATTGGTCTTTCCGCCTTCAACGTCTTCATCATTGCCCTAACCTGTTCGTAGTTTGGTTCATAAAGATAAGCTCCTTCAAGGCCCTTCTTTACATAAAAGAAACAATACCAACATGTAAGGTCGCATCTATTTGTAACAATCATATTAGCCAAACCAGAATGCGAGAGGTGATTTGTGCATAAACCGCAATTGGTGGGACATGCGCATTTATCCACCATAACGTTAGGAGCCTTGGCACCCTTCCCATCGATCCAGTATGTGCTGAATTTCTTGTACATCTCATACGATCCAAAGTACAGCTCCTCGCATTCCCCATGAGCTGGGCAGGTCTTTGTCATAAAGACCTTGCCTTCTCTTTCGAAAACTTCTGCATCTAGGATCATGTTGCAATCGGGGCATATACTCTGAGTGTACCTTATCGAACGTCTTGAACCTGAACTTTTACTGGATGTATTAGAAATTTGAATAAGTTCCATTTTACTGTCTACTCCTACTACTCGGCTTGTTGTTGAAGGCCTTATATATATAAGTATAACCTGACAACTCCTAAGGTGATTAGTTACTTCCTGCAGACTAATATTTGAGGTAGGATGAGCATCTCGTACTAGTCCCGGAAAACCCCCCAGCTCATTATAGAGCTGAAGGTTGAAAGCCGTGTTGTACTAGAACGGAACCGATTGAAGCCTTCCTTAAGAATATATTTGCCATCCTTCTTGTATCGCCTTTATTAACCACGATAAAGGCATCATGAATGATTTGGTTAACGCAAGTTATTTCTTGATGTGATATACGAAATGTGGGACTATCAAATATTCGATGTACAGGAACGACGTAAGCTGAGAAAACGGGAGTAGCTTGCAAAACGAACATCAACATATAAGCCTCGACAATATATTTGTAGGAAAGAAAGCCAGTTTTTATTTGGCTTCAATTTGTACTGTTAGAATTCCGATATAAAAGTGTACATATTTTCTTGGTAATCCCGAACCCTAACAGAAACCTTCCCTCCTAACTCACGCATACTTATATTAGTGCCTCAAGAGATGTTCAAATATTTAGATGAATATAAGCGATAAGTCAAGGAAGGCAATGGAGAGCCTTGGCTTAACGGGATACGAAATTAAGGCATATATTGCTCTTGTTGAAACGGGAAAATCAACGGCGTCGGACATAAGCAAGAGGTCAGGCGTACCTTACTCGAAGATTTATGAGGTTCTTAACGGCCTAGAAGAGAAAGGATGGTCCGAATCTGACAGCTCTAGACCGCAGAAATTCTTTCCTAGGTCACCCCGCACTGCACTCGAGGCCATGAGAATGCGTATCGAAAATGGCATTAAGGACAATGAAAGCTTGATTGTAACTGAGTTAATGCCGGTGTACGAGAAAAGCGGTGTGCGAGAAAGACCGGAGATCTGGGTTGTTAGGGGAATTTACAATATAGCTGCAAAAGTAAGTGAAATAATTCAAACCTGCCAACACGAACTGTTAATAGCATTACCACAAGTCGCTGAAGATATCGCAAGACCGGTCCAGCCGATGCTGAGAGTCCTGCACGAAAAAGGAGTAACGATAACGGTTCTTGTATCTGAGCAAACCAACCCTGACACTGTTCGTGCGATATCTAGAATTGCAAATGTTAGATTGAAAAACAATATGTTTGGTGGAGGAGTAATAGGTGACAGCAGACAGGTGATGATATTGTTGGGTGAAGGACGAAATGATATTGGAAGATTTGAACCAATCGCTATATGGGCAGAACATACAGGTCTTGCAGGCTTCGCAAAGGATTACTTTCATTATCTATGGGCAGACGCGACCAATAGACAAGAGACAGGTTCAGCCGGATAGCCGAATATGTAAAAAAGTGATAGCGCGCCTATTATGTCTAATAGACACGCTAGTACGATCGTAATTCAAAAGTTACTATAAGTCTAGCATTGGGTCTAGTGCTACAAATTAGCGAGAGTCAACCTCTATAAACAGAGAAGCATATACTCTCGGTTTTTATGTGCGATAATAGAAACCCCCGGCCGGACAAACGATGACGAAACTAGCCCTCCTGAGTTAGTAGATGAAGTAGATCTTGAGTTAGGAGTTTGTCCGATTTGGCTTAGTTGTGCTACTGCTGCCTCGTTTTCTTGCACGACTTCGCTTCTCCGAGGTGCCAAAATAATCACATATAAAACTCAAAGAAACTGTTCAGACAGGGTTAATGAGAAATCATACCGTTTACTTCACAAGCTTGATAAGCATCTAAATGTTTTCACACATTGATGGTCCGCATCGTAACTGCTGCTTCACTCGAAAGTTTTCGACAGTTTATTATTGTTAGCACTTGTCGATCCTTTATTCCTGAAAGTTATCTGCGCGACTACGAGGTATTTCCGGAACGTGAAGATGGACCGGGCGCGATATATATAGAGGCAGCAGATAAGGTGACATTGAAAAAAGTGCGTGAGATGACGTTCGTTAACGCAAAGGAAGTACTGGGTATAATTTATTCCTCAAAGAGCGGAAATACACAACTAAAATGGCGACAGACTAGAAGAAGGTCAGGGAAGGTTCACGGAGACGCGTCAGCGAATGCGTTAGTGAATTTAGTCGAATCTGGAGTATTGACACAGGAATGGGTCGACAGCTATTTAAAATCGGCCGGAAGTGCGGAAGAAGGTTCCTCCTCGATCACCAATAAGAAAGTAACATAGAATGCGACAATCGATGTCAGTCGTGACAGATAATCGAAGATCTATTTCATGATCGTAAAAGAAGCCAAAGGGCTTTCAGGCAGAGCGTACGTTGTCATACCCAGAGATGCAGATGACCTTTTCACTTTAAGAAGAACAATAGAAAGTGGGGACTTTGTAATTGGAGATACTACACGTGTAATCAAACACCTCAAGCAATACGGGAGGCCTGAAAAAGGAGAGCGTGTTAAAGTGAGGGTCTCCCTAAAAGTTGAAAATACTTCTCTTTATGATGCTGTAGATAGATTACGGATCATAGGCATCATAGCAAATACAGACAATGAGCTTGTTTCCAGAGGGTCACATCACTCGATGACGGTGCGGATCGATGATACAATAATGATTGAAAAAGCCAGAAAGTGGAACAATGGCGAATTAAGTATTCTAACCAGATCTGGAAGCACGGAAGATTTTATACTGGTTGCGATTGATACACAAGAAGCATCAGTGGCGAAGGTTTCCGGCACTCATATAAAGCTTATTCCAAATAT
>DASSIM010000068.1:0-15129 GCA_035691865.1 Candidatus Nitrosopolaris sp.
TACGTATGACCATCCCAACAATCGAACGCTAGACTAAACGTCGTTGCAAATCAGTTCTCGTTTCTCATCTTGGTCGGCCCACGGACCGTTAGGCTCATAACTACTGTCCCTTCTAGCGAAGAAACTATCAGAAATGCTGGCGAAATCAAAGGTCAAATTTTTCTCCTTTAGCACCATAGGCAAAAAAGTTAGTCAAGAGATAGATAGCATGGAAAAAGGAGTTTTCTTCTACTAAAGAATTTGCGTTTTTATAATAAAGAAGAATCGAACCTCCTGGAATTTTCTAGAGCACGCTTCATTGGCTGGTATATATGTAAATGACGCCTTCAGCACTTCGCATCTTAAACATGCTTCCACATATGGCGGACCGAAATTATTCGATGCCAGATTGGCATGATACAACTTAATGCAAGAGGTAGAATGCCTTTCTATGATAAAGTATAACCCATCCAGGCCATTCATCTTTTTTATTAAGGACAAAATACGTGCATTAGAAAAATCTGATTCCCGACGCTGTCAGACTATTGGCAATGGGAGGGGCGGCGTATACATTTCTCAAGAAGAAAGGCACGGCTTATTCGCCGATTGATTCTGAACACTTGTGTTGGATAACGAAAGCTCTATCGATATTTGGTCATAAAATAATGCTGCCCCACAGATCACATAATTTCAAGCACAAACAATGGTTACGCTGCATTGGTGGATGGGTGTATTCCAGACGGAATGACAGGATTCGATATTGGTAACGAAACAATTCAACGATATCCTTCTGAAGTTGGGGGAAGGTATTCTGGATTGGGACTATGGGCTTATTTGAAATCGGACTTTTTGCGAATGGATTCATAAACATTGCAAAAAGCATGGCGTTGGCTTATTGTAGTGGGTCAATGATTTTGGTCGGCGGAGGCGAGACTATAGAGGCCTTGAAGAGGACGGGCGTTTGCGATGGAGAGGTTCGTCACGTATCAACCAGGGAAGGAACGAGCCTGAAATACTTGGCCGGTGACGAAATGCATAGGCTTGCTGTCCTGACTGACGAGTAAGGCCTATAATGTAGCGTGACTAGCAACATCGACATGCAAACTCCTTAACTGATAAAATTGTTCAAAGAAATCAGGATTGGAGATCAAGGAAAGTTGAAGTTCCAACATATGTTTTAGGTCGATTATCTGATCGATACCTTAACAAATTGAATTGTTTCATAGTCTATTTGTTGGGGCAGAAGGTGGTCTTTACTGACATAGATGGTACTCTAACTGATATTATTACAGGGCAATACAAGCAATCAAAAGACTTAATTCAAGAGTTAAAGGAAAATAATATACCGGTAGTACTCTGTTCTGCCAAAACCGTATCGGAGCAAGAGAAAATCAGAAAAGATATGAGACTCAGGCAACCTTTTATAGTCGAGAATGGGGGTGCAGTAATAATTCCCGTGAATTACTTTAGTCGCTCCTCTTTGTTGCTAATGAAAAAGTATAAGAAAATCGGAAATTATTTAGTAATTGAAATTGGGAAACCAGCACGTATAGTTAGAAAAAGACTAGATATTCTAAGAAGGAATTCTAAAATAGAATTCAAAGGAGTCGCTGACCTCTCCATCAAGGAATTATCTAGGATAACAAGCTTACGACCATCGTATGCCAGAAGAATGGCAGATAGAAAGTTTGGTGAAACTATCCTGCAAATAAACCAAAGAGATATTCCTGAATTTACAAGGAGAGCTCGCGACATTGGTCTCAAAGTAATTCATGGTGGACGATTTTTGGATGTTACGACAGGCAACGATAAGGGTGAAGCAGTCAAGATACTACTACAACTCTTTAGGAAAGAGTACGGGCAGGGCGTCATGTCTTTCGGAATAGGTGATAGCCTAAACGACGCTCCGATGCTACGGCATATGGATGTCGCCATGCTGGTTCAAAGGCCAGATAAATCTTGGTCGCACTTACAGAACAAAAATATTATCAATCTTCCCGGCATAGGGCCCAAAGGCTGGAAAAATGCCTTAGATATTATCTTGAAAACTATCATTTAGTATTCGGCTGTATATTATTATTTTCTCACGCAACGCTGTGTGGCATTAGTCTTACCTGTGGATCCGTGTTTGTCCAATATATATGAAAACATTTAGTTAGCACTGTTGCACGCATCTCGTAATTAACCAGGCTGAAAATGCCGCTGAGTACTAATTTCCGGCTGTACACCCAGTTAAACGACAAAATCAGTGAGTTAATTGATTAATTGGGAAGAATTTGCTAGGAAAAGCGGACTTTCTGTGCTAATAACGTCGCCGTACTACAGCACAATCCTGGGGTACAGCTGCTACAGAAAAACATTGTGAGTGTACTCTTTAGATACTAACAATAACAAGAATTTATCAAAATAGCTGAAGGATTTGTTGATAAAGGTTACTCGTTCTGTTAGCAGTATTTACCGACGAAAAGTTAGATTTTCCAGAGACTGATGCTGTGCTGTCATTAAATTCTAAACGAAAAAATATTTGGTGGTCCGTCTCTCATCTAATAAGATTTATTTTGTGAGGTTTTCAACTATCATAGTAGAATCATGCTAGCAAATTGTTCAGGGTTCTAAATATTGGGGTTTTTTTCGACATCAAAAGCCCAGCTGACATAATAGTCTTGACTACAATCAGGGAAACCGCGATACCTTTTACAGACAAACGAAAATCTCGTTGCAATAATCCATTCGTGGACATCTTCATAGATGAGGGTTTGTTCGACGATCATGTTATACGTTTAATAGCTTCGGGCACCGAATTATTGCGTTCAGTGAAATCAAGAGTGCAAAATGAGGATAAAGAGCTAGAAGAAATTCTAGCTAGAAAAAGGAGCAAATTGTTAAGTGCTGCAAGTGTTGAAAGCCGAAGGAATGCTGTTATCTCAACCCCGATCGAGCTCACGGATTCCAATTTCGCACATGCAATCGCTCGATATCCTCTCTTGGTTATAGACTTTTGGGCTCCTTGGTGCGGCCCGTGTAGAATAGTTTCACCCATAATCGAACAACTCGCTAATGATCATGCAGGAAAAGTCGTATTTGGAAAAGTCAATATTGACGAGAACCCATTATCCGCCGCTGCCTTCAGTATACAAAGCATACCTACAATCACTATATTCAAAAATGGTTCGGCAGTAGATGGCTTTACTGGAGCCGCGTCAAAATCCCAAATCCAAGCAAAACTATCGGCATACATGCAAAGTGGAACAGACGCTAAAGATCCTAACTGATCTGCGACCTGCCTGCTCACCTAGTGAATATCATAATCTTCACACGACTGATCTGTCAAAGTATCAGTTAGAATTCACTCTTATTATCATTATTGGCTTTCGTTGCAGAACCGCCTTCAAAGATCCAGGTCGGTGATTTCCCCGATCATCTTGGTGTTTGAAGTACTTGCAGAATAAATGACGAAAGAGTAAAGAATAGGATTTCGCCGAGGGAAATGAAGCGCTGCGAAGATGGCTAGTAGTTTTTCTGTTGTTTCGCAGTTCATTTATTCATTAACATTGGCAGAATTTTTCCAGATGATGGGGCCATTTGTCTGGAAGGTTGACAATATTCCTGTTCTGCTATACGAACATTGAGAATCATGTTTCCATACCACTTCGCTCCTCATCACTTAGATACCCGTTTGCATCGTAATTCGACAGAGGCGTAATACCACTGATACAAGGTCACGATATTCACCAACACAACTGTCGGAGCTGCAAGGCTCGGTGCAGCAAACAGGCCTGGATATCCGGACCCGCTACTAGAGGGACGTACGATCAGCAAGAAGGAGTTTGGTACAAGCAAATGTTCGCCCAAGAGAATTAAGGAAGCACCATTTTGCATTTTCATTTAGAAATACAGAAAAGTGTTTGTGATCTTAAAAAATAAAAGTAAATTAATATGTCCCTCGCAAATGAAGGCATATTCGATATGCAAACCAGACGATGGAAACTATCCGCTATTAGCATCGCGGCAGCTTTGATCATTGGAATTCTCGCACTATTTTCATCTTCTCAAGCTTCGGCGGCGCCATCAACTCCATCTCCCAATGCAGTACTTACTAAACCATTACTTGCCATTGCGGCGGCAATTGCGATAGCTGGTGGATTAATTGGTACAGGTAATGCTCAGCAAGGTATCGGTGCCGCAGGTATGGGTATAATAGCCGAAAAGCCTGAAAAATTTGGCCAGGTGTTGTTCTTCTTTGTTATTCCAGAAACCCTTTGGATCATTGGATTTGTGCTCGGGATAATTCTCTTGCTCGGTATTCTTTAGCAAAAAATCGACATGAGTATCGAGACTATCCTAGAGGAAATAAATTGTAGGAAGAGGAGGGAACTGGAAGCATTGGATACACGCCTAGCTGAAGAGAGAACAGCCTTACAAGTTAAAAAAGAGAATACGATAAAGGACATCCAGGAGTATTTCTCAAACGAGGCGAAGATAAGGTCAGAAAGAGAGGCAGCGAGAATTGTTGAGGCCGCGAGACTGCAGGCTAAGAAAATTTTATTTGATGCAATTAATGCAAATCTGGAATCTGCATTTGTAGTCATCAATGAAGGATTAAAGAGCTACACAAACAGTAATGAATACAAAATAGCATTGCAGAAAATGCTAGCGACCGCTAAGAAGAGTCTAGGGACTAAAATAAAGGTTAGGTGTCGTGAGCAGGATCTCTTGCCTTTGAAAGAGCTAGGCGTAACTGTCTTAAACACAATCCAGACGATAGGCGGAGTGATATCAGAAAATGAAAGTGGCACCAAAGAACTTGATTTGACCTTCGAAGAGCTTTTGAGAATACGCGAAGATGAGGTAAAAGGGATAATAATGGAGGATATGCTATAGTGCCGACTTCACAATTTTCAGCTTCATTTGGAAGATTACAAGCATTATCTGTAAGCTTCCTCTCGCCAGCGCTAATGCAGGATTTACTTAAAGTAAAGGATGTCTTCGAAATGGTAAGGATGTTACAAGGGACGTGGTATAGCGAAGAGATTGAAAAGGCGGCCTCTATGTATCAGCCTCCGGAATTACTGGAAGTTGCATTAAATCGCCATCTGGTAAAGATCAATAGGATTGCCTTAGAAGCGTCTCCGTTCAATGGTAAGAACGCAGTCAGAGCTTATTTGACAAAGTGGGATATATACAATATAGAGTTGATACTTTCATCCAAGAACATGGGAAGGGCAATTACGGAAACAGAGCCGTTTCTTGTATCCAGCCGCAGTTTCCCTGCAGGAATTTCGGCGGGTATCATTCCCCATGACGAAATAAAAATTATCTTGTCTCAATCGGGGGTTGAGGCAGCAGTAAATCGGTTGCTCAAATATAGCTATGGGACAATACTTTTACAGTATCTTGATGCTTATCAAAAGACGAGTGATCTAGGACCTATGATGGCAGGGTTACAGGCATATTACTTTCAAAATTTGATCGAATCATTAAGATTTTTTCAAGGTGACGAAGGCATTATCAGAGAAATGTTTCGAACTGAGATAGATAAGAAGAATATTCTTAACCTACTGAAGGGAAAAGAAGCGAATGCTGACAAGTCGATCGTCGGCAAACACGTCGTAGGAGGTGGAGGAATAACGGTGAGTGAACTTTTGGATATGTACGGAGTTAATAACGTGCTAGAATTTGTAAATAGGATAGAGAACTATTTTCCATTGGGCCAATCTGTAGCTCAATACAGGAACACGGGCAGTTTACTGGACTTCGAGGTTGCTCTTGATAAATTTATCTATAACAAATATGTAAATAAACTGAAGAATATTGCACTTTCTATAGGCTCAATATTCTACTTTATAATCACAGCCGAATATGAGCGGGAAAATATTAGAAGAATAGCCTATGGCAAAAGGTATAATATTTCGACGGATCGGATAGCCACAATGATGATGATAAATGAGTGAACTAATTTCCACAAAAGCATCGACTCGAAAAATAGCTGTCTTAGGGGAGCGTGAGCTGGTAATGGGATATCGGCTGCTTGGCATTGAGGACACCTTTATTATCAGCACAGATGCTGCTGAGGTCAATAGAACATTGCAAAGATTGATGACTTCGAAAGAATTCGCCTTGATTATCGCTAGCAACACAGTTCGGTACGCCCTTTCCGAAGGGTTCAGAGAGAGTGTTGAGGCATCCATAGAACCGCTTGTGTTATTTATGCCTGCCTTCGAGGGAAATATTCAGGAAGAGTCTATTTCTTCTTTGGCAAGACGAGTACTCGGGATCAGTATTCAGATGAGTTGAATGATGATATGGCAGAATCTGTAGTTTCACGTATCTCAGGCCCCGTAGTAGTGGCAACGGGGCTTGAAGGAGCACAAATGTATGATGTGGTACGAATCGGGGAGCTGGGGTTAGTGGGAGAGATTATTAGACTAGAAGGTAACAAAGCGACAGTCCAAGTGTACGAGGATACTACCGGCCTGAGACCAGGCGAAAAACTCGTGAATACGAAAAGGCCCCTTTCTATTCAACTCGGTCCAGGCCTGCTGACTGCGATTTATGATGGCATTCAAAGGCCACTCAATGTATTGAGGGAACAGAGCGGAGACTTCATTGGTAGAGGAAAGACTATTCCTGCATTGGACCAGGAGAAGAAATGGCAATTCATCCCGCTCAAGAAAAGAGGAGACGACGTGCGTCAGGGAGAACTCATAGGCGAGGTGCAGGAAACACCTCTGATAAAACACAAGATCATGGTTCCCTTTGCAACCCAGGGAAAACTAGAAGAAATAAGCGAGGACAGGTTTAACGTGAATGAAACTGTCGCAACGGTAAAAACCTCAACCACTAAGGTCGATATAGGGTTATCAAGCTGGTGGACTGTTAGAACGCCTAGGCCTGTTCTTCGCAAGCTGCCGCCTGAGTCTCCACTTCTTACAGGTCAACGTGTTTTGGACACATTTTTCCCAGTTGCAAAAGGAGGAACGGCTGCAATTCCGGGTCCATTTGGAAGTGGCAAGACGGTGACACAACAACAACTTGCGAAATGGGCCGATAGCGACGTGATAGTTTATGTCGGGTGCGGGGAGAGGGGAAACGAGATGACAGAAGTGCTTACAACTTTTCCAGAATTAGAAGATCCTAAGTCAAAGCGTCCACTCATGGAGCGCACAATCCTAGTTGCTAACACCTCGAACATGCCGGTTGCCGCCCGAGAAGCGAGTATTTATACAGGGATCACAATGGGCGAGTATTACCGTGATATGGGTTATGGAGTCGCTCTGATGGCGGATAGCACTTCTCGATGGGCGGAGGCACTCAGGGAAATATCGGGAAGACTAGAAGAAATGCCTGGAGAAGAAGGATATCCTGCCTATTTAGGAAGACGGCTCGCAGAATTTTATGAGAGAGGAGGTAAGGCAATCATAATTTCGCCAGAGGAACGAATCGGATCCTTAACATTAGTTGGAGCGGTCTCGCCACCAGGAGGAGATTTTTCTGAGCCAGTTTCACAGAATACGCTTCGTGTTACTAGGGTGTTCTGGGCTCTTGACGCAAGTTTAGCTTCGCGAAGGCACTTTCCTTCAATCAATTGGCTGACGAGTTATTCACTCTATGCGGACGATTTGAGTAACTGGTATAGCCAAAACGTATCGCCAGAGTGGGTTCCTTTGCGGAAAGAGGCATTAGAAATTTTGCAAAGAGAATCGGAGTTAGAAGAGATTGTTCAGCTCGTTGGTTATGATGCCTTACCGGAACCAGAAAAAGGGATTCTCGATACAGCTCGCTCGCTCAGAGAAGATTATTTACAACAAAGCGCTTATGATGAAGTCGATACATACACTTCCATAAGGAAGCAGTTCTTGATGCTCTCCGTGATATTAGAATTCGGCAAGATGGAGGCGGACGCAATTAAGAAAGGTGTTCGGTCTTCGCGGATCGGGGGTTTGGATGCGAGGAAGCTTATTTCAAAAATAAAATGGACTCCTGAAGTTCAAGTCGAAAAGCTAGTTCAAGAGATCAAGACCAGCATGAGGCAACAATTTGAGGGGCTGTTGATTCAGGTGACCCAATAAGTGTCAACGGTAGCTTTTAAAACACTCTCTAAGATAGCAGGTCCTCTGATTTTCGTGGAGGGCGTAGATAACGCGGCCTATGGTGAAATGGTGGAGATAAAACTTGTAGACGGTCAAAGGCGACAGGGTCAAGTGCTTGACACCAGGAAGGGTCTGGCAGTGGTGCAGGTATTTGGCCCAACGTTAGGACTAGGTACATCGGGAACTTCAACCAGATTTCTTGGACACACTGCAACAATATCGGTATCAGATGAAATGTTAGGCAGGGTATTTGACGGACTGGGGAATCCAAGAGATAATGGCCCTAAGATTGTATCAAAAGAAAAGTTTGATTTAGTGGGATCTGGCATCAACCCGTATTCTAGGGAACAACCATCTGAGTTCATCCAAACTGGAATGTCCAATATCGATGGAATGAATACACTCGTGAGAGGTCAAAAACTGCCGATTTTCTCAGGCGCAGGTCTGCCTCATAATATGCTTGCATCGCAAATTGCTAGACAAGCAAAGGTTCTTGGTATCACGGAAAGTTTCTCTGTTGTATTTGCAGCCATAGGAATCACAAGCGAAGAAGCGAACTTTTTTGTCAAACAATTTGAAGAAAGTGGGGCATTAGGACGAACTGTTCTTTTCTTGAACCTGTCTTCGGATCCTTCGATGGAACGTATACTAACGCCCAGGCTAGCCTTGACAACTGCGGAGTTTCTTGCATATGAACGGCAAATGCACGTCCTTGTTATCTTGACAGACATGACAAATTACTGCGAAGCTCTGAGAGAAATAGCTGCTGCACGCGAAGAAGTTCCAGGCAGGAGAGGTTATCCTGGTTATATGTATACAGATCTGGCTTCCATTTATGAGCGTGCAGGGAGAATAAAGGGCAGAAAGGGGTCAGTCACGCAGATTCCTATTTTAACAATGCCAGCTGACGATATAACTCATCCGATACCTGACCTTACCGGCTATATAACCGAAGGCCAGATAGTTCTGAGCAGGGATTTACAACGCGCAGATATTCACCCTCCTGCTGATGTCCTGACAAGTCTCTCGCGTTTAATGAATCAAGGGATCGGGAAGGGCAGGACACGCGAAGATCATAGAAGTCTAGCAGATCAGCTCTATGCGACGTATGCACAGGGTAAGGATGCTAGAGCGCTGGCGGCGATTGTCGGGGAGGAGGCTCTTAGCGAGCTAGATAGAAAGTTTTTGAAGATTGCAAACAGTTTTGAACGAAAATTTGTAAATCAGGGATTTGATGAAAATCGTTCAATCGAAGAAACCCTAAACATTGGGTGGGAACTTTTAAGCGAGCTTTCAGAATCCGAGATGAAGCGTATCAAACCTGAATTCATTGAGAAATACGGCAGGAAAAACGCATTAATGAAGGAGGTCGAGTGAACAACTAATTGCCGTCTGCAATTAATATCCGGCCAACACGTCTCGAATATATACGGACTAAGAGAAGAATAGTTATAGCCAGGAAGGGTTTGAAGCTTCTGAAGCTCAAACGGCAAGCGTTGATTCTAGAGTTTTTCAGTACTAGTAAGACTGCTGCAACATTGAGAAGTGGTTTGCAGTCCGAGCTAATGAAAGGGTACGATAGTATAAGGATGGCGGAAATGATGGCAGGAGCAATTCGGCTTGAGAATGAGGCAATGAAGATTCCTAGTATGACCGATCTGCAGATTAAGTCAAAGAATGTGATGGGAGTTCGTATACCCAAATTAGTAGGAGGGCAAAGGCAAGAGGCTCTTACTGAATATCTCCTAGAACTGCCAACATCAATTAACGAGGCCATAAAATCATTTCAACAGGTTCACAAGATGGTACTGGACGTAGCTGAAAAGGAAACGGCATTAAGGAAGCTTTTGCTCGAAATAGAGAAAACAAAACGCAAATCAAATGCAATCGAAAATGTCTTTGTCCCACGATTAGAGGCCGCAGTTAAATTCATCACCTTCAGACTTGATGAAATGGAACGTGATACGTTCATCATGTTAAAAACCGTAAAGAGAAAAATGGGAGAGAGGGAAGAAGAAAGTGCTAAAAAGGAGGAGCAAAAAATTCTTGCCGGGTAAGTTTGCGAACCCACAGCAGAGAAGGTTTTACCTCGTGATGAGGGCATTCAAGATAGGCAATATTGTCAGTACTGTGATTGTGATCATGTTTATTGGTAAGCATTTTTTTGGAGGTTAATTATGTCGAATACACAAGAGGCTTACATTCATACCTTAAGACAGATTAAGAATGCCGAGGATAGCGCAAAAGGAGAAATCGAAGCACGAAAAGGAGCGGTTGAAGAAGAAATTAGAGATATGCAAGCTCAAATAGAAAATCTAATAGAGGCGTCAAAGGCTAAGGGCGAGAACCTTGTAACAAAAAGCATAGAGGAATCAAAAAGGATGGCCTCAGCAGAAGCAGATTCGATTATCAAGGAAGCTCATTCCAAGTCAAAGAATATCTCGTCGCATGTAAATAATCAGACCATACGAAAGATAATAGGCAAATTATTCAGGGAATTCGAGTGAAGAAACGTGCTAAAACCTGTCCCAATGGCACGTATGGCTGCTATCGGCTTAAGAAGAGATAAGCAGGTTATAGTATCTATACTTCATGACCTTGGTGCAGTGCAATTAGAACCTCTTTCGAAGGACGCGGCGGCCATGTTAAGCAGCGGGCGTGAAGGCGATCCGTACAGAGAGGTAATCCTATCAGATCAACTACTCAGGATGAGGGCCTTGAAAGCAGCTCTTCCACCATATCCCGTGGTGCAGCGACATCATTTTAAGTCAACAGAGGAACTTCTACACGCGGCTAAAGCTATAGATATTGACAGCAAAGTTGGTGATTTGCAAAGACAAAAGGATGACTTGCTTACACGCTTGAAAGATACTGCGAATAATCTAAGACTTGTACTGGAGTTTTCATTTTTTCCTGAGGATCTAAGAATCTTACAGTTGTCATCTGCCCATTCCTATTTTGGGCGTGCGCCATCTGATAAATTTGTGGAATTTAAGAAAGCTCTTGAAGAACGGAAGAACGACGTCATCCTGTACTACAAGGAAGAGAAAGTAGTTACGCATTTTGTTCTTGTTATTCTTCCAAACTTTCCTACTCAACTTCTTGCTTCGCTGGTACAGTCACATAGCATTAGCCTCGAACCAGTGCCTAATCTTAGTGGGAAACCATCTAATATAATCCAGGATCAAAAAAATCAACAGAATGAAATCTCCAAAAATTTACAGGCCATAAACGGCTTACTACTCGAAATTTCAAAAAAACATTATGCGATCATTGTCAGTATACAAGAACAACTTGAGATAGAAAATAAAAAGCTCGAAGTCACTGATAATTTCGGACTGAGTGTAGACGCGCTCGCACTGGAAGGATGGGCACCAAAGTCAAAACTCAAAGAGATAAGAATAATGCTTGACAGACACACAAGGGGCACTGCCGTATTTGAATTAAAGACGGCAGAAAGCCCGCCAACTCTTCTAGCAAATCCCAAAAGATTTAGGGTCTTTGAATCGTTCGTACGATTTTACTCAATGCCAGCTGGAGACGAGTTCGATCCGACCCTTGTATTTGGTCTCCTTTTTCCGATATTTTATGGGATGATGCTTGGGGATGTCGGCTATGGAGCTTTTATACTTCTAGTTTCTTTGTGGGTTATACGTCGAGTCGAAAAGCGCAAGCATGACTTGAATATCATGCCTAAACCCTTAAGAAATTTCGCAAAGACTATAGTGCGACCAAGTCAGATGGTGAAGTTGGCGAAGGCAATGATCCCAGGAGCAATTATTGCAATAATCTTAGGATTTATTTTCAACCTCTACTTTGGGTTTCATCTTAACGGCTACCTCTTCCATTATGCACCGGGCTTACACTTACCTTCAAGTGGCGCATTTTTAGATCCCGTTGGAACCTTTGGTTTGAAAAAGCTCTTACTACTCAGCGGCTATATAGGCCTAGGCATGGTGACCTTCGGCCTTATTCTGGGCATCTTGAATAATTTAAGAGAGGGACACAAGCGGCATATGATTGGAAAAGTTGGCTGGCTCTTATTTGGATGGGGTATAGTTCTCACCGGTTTGGCGCTCTTACATCACAGCCACATCAACCCCATACGTCATGTTCAAGGGATCATATATTTCGGTTTAATTTTAGGTGGAATTGCCTTAATGTTCTACGGGGAAGGTGTGCGAGCAGTAATGGAGTTGCCTTCTATAATCAGTCATATTCTCTCTTATACAAGAATCGTGGGAATATTGTTAGCCTCAGTTATTCTGGCAGATGTGATCGATTTCATTTTTATAAGGACTCTTCATCATACTATACCCTATATCGTTTTAGGGGTAATGATTTTTTTTATTGGCCACATATTTAATATAATTCTAGGAGTGTTTGAACCTGGTATCCAGGGAGCAAGATTGCTTTATGTTGAATTCTTTTCCAAATTTTATCGGGGCAATGGAAGGCCATTCAGGCCATTCGGAACTAGAAGGAAATTCACGGTTGAACAATATACTTCGGATGTATCAACCAAGCGCTAGAGAGAGTAACCTCGCTTATAATTTTTGTATCCCCGTGTAACTTATTGTGACTCGTTCATTTTGGCACCTCGCCGGCAAAAGGTCTATAATTATGTGTGGTTGTAAACTTACTATGTCGCAGATTGATTTAGAAACCTATCTGAAATACAAAACTCTAGAAGATATGCTCAAAGTCATAGTGTATTCTGCCCAATCAGCCCTCGGGTTAACACCAATGTTATATCATATCGTACATAATAGTCGAGAAATACTCTTTATCCAGACTGGAACTATAGGCGGGATCATTGTGCATTTCGTCAACCAGGAACAAAAGCCGAAAGAAAAGTTTATTCAATTAAAACGGTTCACCGGCGAGTTTAGCTTTGTGGATAGCGTAGGCTCCGATGCACAATCGATCTACGTACCTGTACTCGAGCTCGAAAGCTCCACACTAAGATTTCCACCATGATACCAGGTGAGCCAAATTCCTTATCGTTATATAGAGCAAATACATTCGACTTTCCACCTCATGAGAAATTTGTCGAACGCGAAATTATAAGTCAACTTCCGCAATACGAATAGATCTCTTGTGCGTATGCGCAGACTTGATCGTATCAGAAAGACCAGTTTGCGATAACGTTTATTCAATTGTTTTTACGATCTGGAGCAAGAGCTGGCTACTCTTCCATTCAAGATTTAAAGGAAGGAAAAAACACGTCAGGAATCCGTCATTACCCGATAAATTGAATAAGAGTTGCGAATCAACAGAACCTATTCTTGAAAATAGCTCTGTCCATTGCCGGCAGTGATTCAGGTGCTGGCGCGGGAATACAAGCAGATCTAAAAACATTCACAAACCTGGGTGTTTATGGATGCACCGCAATAACGGCAGTAACGGCACAGAACTCTCAAGATGTTTCAAGTGTGTTCGAAGTAACCCCGGAATGCATTGCTAAACAAATTCGATCTGTCATTACGGACATGCAACCAGATGCCATTAAAATCGGAATGGTCTATAACAAACCAAATATTGAAATTATCCGTAGGCTATTGAAAGGTTCTAAGGTCCCAGTTGTACTAGATCCAATTCTGTCAGCAGGCACAGGGGGAAAACTTCTTCTGCCTGAGGCTTTCGAATCCTTTAGGACCGACTTGATTCCACTTTCAACTATAATAACTCCCAACCGAATTGAAGCACAAAAAATCACAGGTATCCAGATTATCTCACAGAGTGACATTGCGAACGCAGCCAGAAAAATCAAAGATCTTGGCGCAAGGAATGTTATAATTAAAGGTTGTCATTTGAAAAAAAAAAGACAGGTTGTTGACGTTCTTTTGACTTCTGAGGGAAGGTTGGTCGAAATATCAAATTCAAAATTAAGTTCACTGGAGATACATGGCGCAGGATGTAATTTTTCAGCCGCGGTGACTGCCTTTCTTGCAAGAAATTTTAGTATAGTCGACGCTTTCAAGTTGGCTAATTCGTATGTGCGGGATTCGTTGGAAAATGCTTTAAAAATAGGCAAAGGACTTTTGGTCTCTAACCCAGCATCTATTATGTACGATTACGCAAGCCGGTATGTCGTTTTGAAGGGATTGCATTCTGCTATCGCAGCCATCGAAACAACTGATAATTTTGGCATTTTGATACCTGAAACTCAGTCAAATATAGCGTTTGCTCTCCCGGACGCGCGAAAGTTAGATCACATTGCTGCTATAAAGGGGAGAATTATCAAAATCGATGACGCCGCACGATCTGCTTCTTCAGTGGTCGAGTTCGGTGCTTCCAAACATGTCGGCTCTGCACTTCTTGCATACATGACAGTCAATAGACTCAGTCGATCCGCAATGAACATAAAATACGATGAGAATATTAGAAAAATTACGAAGTCACTTTTTAGGGTCTCGAATTACGACAGAAGTAGAGAGCCCAGACATATTTTAAGAAAAGAAGGGATGTCAATTTTTTGGGGAATTAAATATGCTTTAGCTAATAATCCGGAAGCTGAAATTATATACCACAAAGGGGCTGTTGGTAAGGAGCCAATGTGCATCATATTTGCGAGTAATCCTGCGGAGGTCGTCAATAAGATTTGGATAATATTGAAAGAGTATTTGACAAGCAGAGTTAGAGATTTTGAAGGTGCATAAATATAACTATTGCTAGGCACAGGCAGAAGATTATTGGATTTCGTCTTAGAGATTTCGGCGCGCCCTAGTTGAAGAATTTAGTAGATAGCCACCCACAGCTCCAACACCCATTCCACCTATGATGAAAATGAGAGGAACCACACCCATACCGGGCACCACAAACAAAGCGTTGATGTGCGTGAATGCAATTCTGGCCGCAGACATGCCAGCAATCAAAATAATGCCAGTACTGATGAGGATAAATGCCGAACTACGTCCCGCACTTGATCTTGAAAGTCCGAGGACTGCGCCGGCAAGTATCAGGCAAGGTATGCCTGCTATCGAAACGATTAAGACTAAAACCCCAAGAGGATCGACGAAGACTTGTGGTCCTTTTCCACCAGGACCTATCAAAAAAT
>DASSIM010000069.1:0-2490 GCA_035691865.1 Candidatus Nitrosopolaris sp.
ACTTCCATAGCTGCTGCTAGTATTTTGCTATTCATAGACTTGGATGAGTGTAGAAACATCTTTGTATCTTTTGGTAGGCAATGACCTCCTATTCCTTCTCTTGGTTCTAAAATGTTGACATTCCATTTAGTATTTAGGGCATCTCGTAATTCTGGAAAGTTTATGTTATTTGCCTGACAATATAAGTAGAGTTCCTCAGCGAATGCTATCTGTAAATATCTATGTGCATTTTCAATGACCTTTGTTATTTCCGCAATTTCAATTTCTGTCACCGGATGCATAGGGATTCCCAGACTCATTTCATTAAAATCATTATTATTAGTATGTTGTTGTGGCGCTGTGGGAGAGGAGGAAGATAAGGATGCTAGAGATGAAAATGAAGAATAAGAATTCAAAGAATGAGAAGATCCTCCATCGTAAAATTGCATACCTGCCTTGATACAACAATCACATACTCCACCTATTACACGCAGCTGATTTACACCATGCGCTTTTTCTTCTAAAGCATACCATCTATGTGGAGCGTGTACTACATGTAATCTATGGCTTAACATTTCAAATACTTTCTTCGATGTTCCCTTGGGAATGGTACTTTCTATTGATACAAGTGCTCCATTCTTTTTTGCCTCCCTCGAGATTTTCTCAACTACAGATAATAAACCGTCTATTTGAGGTGAGAACATATCATCGGGCCTATGTGTAGAAACGGTTATTATATATACATCAAAATCGTTGAGTTCGCTACTAAAGGTAGCATCATCAGCTTTCTTTATTCCTGCTATCTTTTCAGCCCGTTCCATTGCCTTTGCACTGATGTCATATCCATAAGTGTCAAATCCTCTCTCTTTCACATACTTTGCCACGGGCAGTCCTAACTGTCCTAATCCGACAACTAGTACCTTTTCGAAATGGAGTAAATTTGATGTTGATGGGCGTGTTATTCTACATCCAGCTTCTCGGTGATCACGCAAAAAAGACAATCCCTTTTCTGTTGTCTTGTAAGTTCGTTCACCTCTCTGATATGCTATCAAATCATTTTCTATAAGAACCACGCAATATTCACTTAGTTTGTCATGGGTTAGAAACGTCTCATACATGATTTCTGTCTTGGTTGAACCCTTATTTGCGGCTTGTAATATTCGCGCTGTTATTTCATCTCTACTTCTATTTTCCATTCCGCCAATATGATTTAGCTTCGCCCAATAAAAGCAGTTTAAAAGAATATTATGGAAAATACCTTCATCTAGGCACCTGCGCAGCTAAATAAAGCTGTACTGTCACAGATTCAAGGAGTAGAAATTTCAGCCTTAATGTGCTCCCGGACGAATATTCTAATTCGACTAAATCGCTTACTGCGCCAATCGATGCGAGCAAATCCGAGATAATGCGTATTGGATAAGTACCCTCACTGTTCTCCACAATCGATGAATGGTGATGGATGTCTGCAATCACATTATTCCGACTAACGGTGACCGTGGCTGTGGCTCCATTGTCGCTAACGCCACTGAAAGTAGTCGCAATTTCTGGTCTCCGAATAGTCTTCAAAGTTAGCATCTCAGAGAATATCCCTACGTCTTCTAATATTGCAGCGAGCGTTTGTGTCCCAATAACTAGTTTGGTATCGAAAGATATCTCTTTTAATGCGTAGACAGAAGGCCTGCTTTCGAGCAAATTCGACTTGTAGCAGCAGAAAAATGAACTAATAGTTGTAACGACAAGTAATCTGTCCTGAAGACACACTTCAACGGGGAAGTTCCCATTTATTCTCTTAATAATCTTTGAGAATTCATTTATTCGAATTCCAAATTTTAGTACGAACGGGCAGTGAAATTGTTGAAATACGACACTTGGTATAAAAATGTCTATGAAAGCTTCATGCGCCTGGTCTTTCGATCTGAATTCTACGCCGTTTGGGGTTACTTCGAATTGTGCTTCATTTGTTACAGTCATTATTGCCGATGATACTGCTCTCCAAATTTCAGAGGACTTGGCAATAGTCAAAAACCGTATTAGCTCAGGGGGTTGGGACATGATCTCATCCTTGCTCTGTTCTTTTTTAACAGAGAACGTGATGATAGTGTGTCATTGAATCAAATTAATCGTACTCTGGTTAACTTAATTTTCAACGGATCTTCAGCAGCAATGCAAGATGGCATTTGTTGCTTGGCCGACTAAACGATTAATGCCATTCTCACTGTACTCTGGCATTGCACCACGACGAATCTTTCACAATACTCTAAAATTCTCTGGTCATACCTCAGGTAGAGACTGTAAATCTATAAGACAAGTACATTAAAGGAAAAATCTAAGCAGTTCGATCAATCAAAAATAAACTCGAGCAAGCCTTATAGATAATATAATAAAAATAAGTTGGTTGGTCTGATTCTATTAGACCAACGTTGTTCTGCTTTACTTTTTCAGTTCCGTTCTGTTTTGTTTTATGGAATTGCTCTGCTGTACAGCTTTCCTTCTAATGCTAGCTTGTACATT
>DASSIM010000070.1:0-14356 GCA_035691865.1 Candidatus Nitrosopolaris sp.
AAAGAGAATTTGCGATAGCATTCAAAAATTGAAAAAGTCTCGAGATGGTAATCGAAGATTATAAAGAATCTATTCAGATAACCATTATCAGTGTACATTTTCCAGGGAATACAAACTATCACAATTTCAGCAGTAGGAAGAACATAATGTATATTTGTAGATCGAACTACTTGCAGCAGTATAGAATGGAGCTTGGAATCTTTGTTGTGAATATAATATTAACGGTTATTATGTTTGCGATTTGTGGTGTATGGATATACTTATTGATTTATTTAATAAAATCGTACCAACGTTCTCCCCGACTGGAATGTTTCGATAGATCACTGATCAGAAAATTCCCCAAGGTAAGTGTGATCCTGCCAGCTAGGAATGAAGAAATCCACATCACAAAGTGCTTAGATAGTCTGTTAAATCAGGACTATCCGAACTTTGAAATTATTGCGATAAACGATTCCTCTTCTGATGACACTGGAGACATAATTTTGCGCTATTCAAAAAGATATAACAAGATTGTCATCGCTGTCGATCCGGGACCTAAGCCAGACGGATGGGTAGGTAAGAGTTGGGCCTGTTATCAAGGTTATAAAAAGGCAACTGGAGATTTGTTCCTCTTTACTGATGCTGATACACAGCATTCACCTTCCCTTATGTCCCTTGGAGTAGGGCATCTTTTACAGGAAAATCTTGTTGCAATAACTGCGATCCCAAAGCTGCTCTGCATAGAGACTTGGACGAAGATTACATTGCCGATGCTCTCAACATTTCTTCATACAAGATTCTCCGCCTTGAGGGTCAATGATCCTAGGACTAAAATCGGTTATTTTTTTGGCAGTTTTTTCATAATTTCGAGAACTGCCTATGAAGAAGTTGGTACCCACGAAGGTGTAAAACAAGAACTTGTGGAAGATGGCGCCCTCGGTGGAAAAGTCAAGGACGCAAAGTTCAGGTTAAAAATGGTTCGAGGAGAAGAGAATATAAGCGCAATATGGGCCAGGGATCTGAACTCACTTTGGCATGGATTACGGCGACTAATGATCCCGCTATATAGCCAGCACAAGACCAAGACATTTCTTATGATAATCGCGGTGTTCTTTCTGTTGTTCGAACCTTTCATTATATTGCCATATTCTTCCATGTTTTTATTTTTTGGAGATAGACATCTTATAATATACATTTTGTGTTACGTCAATGTTCTGACGATCTTACTCATAATATTGAGTAATGTTATTCATTCTAAGCTTAGCTTGAACCAAAGCCTGATCTATGGATTGGCAGCGCCGTTGGCTGGTGCGATCATCTCTTTTGCATTTATCTCATCTATCATAGATGCAAAAAAGGTTGGCGCCGTCACTTGGCGTAACAGACAATATACAATTAATGAGCATCAGCAGCATCCATTGAATTAGGAGCATTAGATTTCTAATTCTTTATTAGGCATGAATTGAATTAACAAGCGGTAGAATATGCTGGCCACCAAGTCTGATCCTGGCGTACTTGAGACATTAGTGAAAAGTTTGGAAGGAAGATATATTTCAAAAACTGAAGCAATGGAACTGTTCTCTTGTCACGATCAGGATGCCATTCTCTCGACTGCCAGACTCATCAGAAAGAAGACCAAGAGTGGTCCAATAACTTATTCACGAAAAATATTTATAAATCTAATAAACCTCTGCCGTGATTCATGCACGTATTGCACTTATAAAAAAGAACCTGATGACAAATCAGTCTCCATGATGAGACCACCAGAGATCTTTGAGCTTGCACAAGCCGGGAAAAAATCAAGGTGCACAGAAGCCCTATTTGTTACCGGCGAACGTCCGGAGCAGAGGTATGTCCAAGCAAGATCATGGTTACACTCTCTTGGTCATACTACTACAGTGGAGTACATAAGGGAAATGAGTGAGATGATACTACAAAAAACTGGTTTACTTCCGCACACCAATGCTGGTAGTATGACCAAGAAAGAGATGTCTCTTTTGAAACATACTAATGTTAGTCTGGGTGTTATGCTTGAATCTTCTAGTGAACGACTTGCGTCCATGGGGATGCCACATGAAATGGCTCCAAGCAAAAATCCAAAAGTAAGGATAAAGACTCTAGAAAATGCTGGCGATCTAATGATACCAATAACTACAGGATTACTTGTCGGTATAGGTGAAGAACCACAAGACATTATTGATTCTTTGTTTTTAATCAAAGATATCCACCGAAAATATGGCCACGTTCAAGAAGTGATAATACAAAACTTCGCGCCTAAGCCCGGGACACAAATGTCAGAAACCCTGCCACCCGCATTCGACTTTTTCTTAACAGTTGTAGGAGTGGCAAGAATAGTACTGAGGGACATGAATATTCAAGTTCCTCCGAACCTGAATCCATACAATTTTGGAAAATATCTTAACGCTGGCATTAACGATTGGGGTGGCATCTCGCCTCTAACTATTGATCATGTTAATCCCGAATTTCCGTGGCCCAGTATATCTTCCGTGAGAGATGTGACACAAGCCATGGGTTACTCTTTAAGAGCGCGATTACCCGTTTACCCCGAATTCTTGCTCGACAATAAGTTTATTTCTGGAGCACTCAGGCCCTACCTAGATCCCCTGCGTGACGTTCACGGTCTTGTACCGGAGGAATATTTAGCTTGACACTCGACTCCATTTTGAAGAACCTCGACCCCGTAGTCTCAGAGACCTTGGATATGGCCTTGAGCGACAAGGATATTTCTGTGGAACAGGGGGCCGAGCTGTTCGATGCCAACGGAACCGAAATGAGTATGATTGTAGGAGTCGCAGACGAACTTCGCAGACGGACGGTGGGAGAGAACGTTACATACGTGGTAAATAGGAATATTAATTTTACAAACGTCTGCATCAAACGCTGCGGATTCTGTGCATTTAGTCGAGATTTTAGGCAGGAAGAAGGTTATTTCCTGCCTACAGCAGAGATTCTGAGAAGAGCCAAGGAAGCATGGAGGCTAGGCGCAACCGAAATTTGTATCCAAGCAGGCTTACCTCCAAAAATGGATGGGAACCTGTATATTGAAATCTGTAGAGCGATAAAAAAAGAACTCCCAGATATTCACATACATGCGTTTTCTCCTGAGGAGGTTCTTTACGGAGCACTCCGGTCCGAAGTCTCCGTCGAGGAATATTTACAAATGTTAAAGGAAGCCGGTGTCGGCAGTCTTCCAGGAACGGCTGCCGAAATATTGGATCAGAAGATGCGAGACCAAATTTCTCCTGGCAGAATAAGTGCCAAAGACTGGATAAGGGTTATCAAGCTCGCTCATTCTTTGAATATTCCGACCACGTCTACCGTTATGTACGGTCATGTGGAATCATCATTGCATAAAGCAAAACATCTTGATATACTGAAGGAAATTCAGAAAGATTCCCACGGCTTTACGGAATTTGTCCCCCTCAGCTTTGTGCATAACGAGGCGCCGATGTATAATAATGATGGCAGTAAGAATAGTCATAATAATGGCACGATGCCTAATATGAGGCCTGGCCCCAGTGGCAATGAAGTGATGAAAATGCATGCAGTTTCGCGAATCATGCTAAATGGATACATAAATAATATTCAAGTATCATGGGTCAAAGAGGGAGCGAGAATGTCTCAGCTGTTGCTTGGAGCAGGTGCGAACGACCTCGGCGGAACCCTTATGAATGAAAGCATTTCTACGGCAGCAGGAGCGCAATACGGTCAGCTAATGAAACCCAAGTATTTACATTCGATAATTAGAGAAGTTGGCAGAGTACCGGCGCAGCGCACAACGCTTTATACGCCAATGAAGGTATTCGACCGTGAGCCCCGAGAATCGGAATCTAGTTTGGATAAGGCCGATGCCGCAGAATTTGGATCTTATCACGAATTAATCAAGCTAGACAAATTTCGTTATAGAAGCCAAACTTGAGCGGCCAGAAGACCCTCCCAAAGGGTCGATTGTTCAGAATTTCTAGACTTAGTGCGACCGTTTAATAGAACCCTCAGGCAATCCATCGATACAGCCGATATTAACACTCTTGCGGGTAAGGTTTAAGAATAGTAATGAGCGTTTTTGTATGTTAGATCCGATGGAATCGGCAGCAACCACTTCTACCGTACTCAATGCAAAATGGCGAACTCTGAGGCATAAGGGTGTAGCATTTCCTCCTGCCTATCAAGCAAGAGGTATAAGCATAACTGTTGGTGGAAGAAAATTATCCCTCGATCCGGCCCAAGAAGAACTAGTTTATGCATGGGCAAAGAAAAAAGATACCCATTATATCCTAGACCGGGTTTTCCAGCTGAATTTTTTGAGTGACCTAAAAAAATTGCTGCCAAAGGAACTTCAAAGTATTGATAGCCTTGATGAAATTGACTTCTCCGAAGCGTTCCGGCTAGTAGATCAAGAAAAGAAAATGCACGATGCCGAGCTAGAGCGAATCCGTAACCTTCCCCGGGAGGAGAAACGAAGCTTGACTCTCGCTAAACGTGCAGAAAAAGAAAAAATGAAAACATCATATTCGAAGGCCATCGTAGATGATGTTGAAGTCGAGATAGCCAACTGGCTAGTCGAACCCCCGGGGTTGTTTATGGGCCGAGGTCAGCATCCTCTCCGCGGAAGGTGGAAACCACGAGTACGAGCCCAGGATGTTATACTTAATCTTGGAGAAGACGCCCCTGTGCCTGGAGGAGCATGGCAGGATATCGTGCACGATCATTCGTCAACTTGGCTTGCAACCTGGACAGAGAAGTTGACAGGTAAAAGAAAGTACGTGTGGCTACATGATTCGGCTATGCTTAGACAGAATAACGAGAAGGAAAAATACGATAAGGCCAACAAACTTGGAAAGCACATCAATAAAGTGCAAAGAGAAATTATCAATAGGATGCTCAGATCTAAAGAAATTAATCAAAAAAAGATAGCTACCGTATCTTACCTAATATTCAAGCTTGCAATGAGGGTAGGTGATGAGAAGGATCCCGAAGAGTCTGATACAGTAGGCGCTTCAACTTTGAGAGTAGAACACATCAAATTCCCAGAAAGCGATGGACAACATTTTATAGAGTTCAACTTCTTGGGCAAAGACAGTGTTCCATGGCAAAAAACTCTCTGTGTGGATTCTCAAGATGTAAGGGGCCTTTACGACAATCTCAAGCTATTCATGAAAGGTAAGAAGCCAGGCTCTCAGATCTTTGATGGAATTACTTCTAGTAAAGTAAATGCGTTCCTTCGGAGAATTGATCCCAAAAGCGTACCGGGATTAACTGCCAAAGTTTTTAGAACCTTTATCACTACCAGAACGGTGAAGGAGGCACTAGCTGAGCCACCGATAAAGATTGATGAGAAGTCATCTGAAGCGCAGAAAATCTATGTGGCCAAAATGGCGAATTTGACAGCCGCGGTTACTTGCAACCACAAGAAAGGCATTGATCCAAAAAATCCCGCTAGTAAAAAAGCAATTGAAAGATATGAAAATTCATTGCTGAAAAAGAAAGAAACAATTGAAAAGTTAAAGCGCGATATGGAAACAAGAAAATGGAAAACTGAAATTCAAAAGAATAGACTGGAACAAAGATTAGAAAAACTTGAGATGCAGCTGAGACTACAGAAAAATACCCGCGATTACAATCTTGGCACATCCTTGAGAAACTACATTGATCCTCGGGTAATGAAAGCTTGGATGGCGTATGTTGGGCTTGATTGGAAAAAAATATACACATCCACACTCCAGCGAAAGTTCAAGTGGGTTGAGGAATACGATATGAGAGAGTTAAGAGCATTCTATCCAAGTGCAAAAGAACTGCAAGATAGAGCAGTAGAGGTAATCCAAGCAGAGAGCTAACTTGGACTATGGTGTTTAGTTTGGCTACTGGATTTCTTAGTCATACTGCAATTACATAGTAAGAACTATTTCAATATGCCAACTATTCGGAGAAAAAAAACGTATTTAGCATGTGGAATAATCTTTTGTTTAGTATTAGTCATTATGAACCCTGAAGTGAGAAATGCGTATTCGTATCTGCAAACCAAGACTGATCGGTATTCTATAAGTTCACTTTTTATTGCCTTGTTCTCAGACGGCACAGCATTAGTAGAACAAGACGTAGTTCTTAATCCTACTAATTCCAACACAGTGGTTGGTCTGTATGGCAGCAGTATCGATGGTCTAAACGTGATGGATTATAAAGGCATGTCGATTGGGTACCAAACTGGTCAGCAGCCAGGGGAGCTGATCATAAACTCTTCCGGAATATCAAATGCCAGATTGTCCTACGAAACTCCTGATCTTGTTAATAAGCAGGGAAGGGTATGGACCTTTTCGTTCAATTCCACGACTGGTTTTTCTTTGAAACTGCCTACGAATTCAACGATTATTGATTTGGGCAAACAGTTTCCGGCGTCTGTCACTCAAATTGGAGAACAAGGATTACTTACTTTTCAACCTGGTCATATTCAACTTAGCTACGTAATCGGATATTTGGGTACCGAAGCTCAGTCGAGTGCAAGTATCGAATCTGCAATTATTGCAATCAAAGATGCTGGCAACAGATATCCTGGAATAATAACTGCAGACGCACAAAACCTATTGCGACAGGCATTAATGGCTAAAGCTACCAAGAAATATTCAGATGCAGAAAAATTTAGCGCAGAAGCGAACAATTTGACTCTCAATATCACAAGAGACTATGTAGCCTCTCAGAATGCAATTACAACAGGACAGATGGAGGTACAAAAGGCAGCAATAAGTGGGCATGATTCTCGTGCAGCCAGTGCACTTCTTTCTCAGGCAAAGAATGAATTTTCTAAAGGTCACTACAGCCGCGTCAAAACGTTAGTCGATGAACTGACCATATCTATTGGGACCAACGCCTCTAATCCGTTTCCTCTCTTTGGCATAATAGGAGCCATCGCGGTAGCAAGTGTAATTGCAGTTCTAGTATTTCGAAAAAAAAAAATACGCAAACGGTTGCGGCTTGAAATTGAGCAGGATTCGGATCGTGGTCCGTTATCTAAGACTCCATCCCACATTGCCGCTCCTCCTCAACCTTCGTCATTTCCAACAGGATCGCCGCCTGTGGAAGAACAGATTCGGCCTGTTCCCTCAGCGGAGCAAACTGAACTTTCCAGAGCCGTAACCCAAATTCTTACTGCTAGGCCTTATCTTCGACCTGAAGACCAGATAGTTCTAAAATATTTGGCGGAGAAGGATGGCGCAGCGTTTGAGAGTGAGGTCCGAAACAAGTTTCTGTTACCAAAAACTACAATATGGCGATTGGTAAAGAGACTCGAAAGGGAGGAATTAATCGAGATACGAAAGGCAGGGGGACAGAATCTGATAAAATTGCGAATCGATGGCCTAGAACGCTAGAAGTAAGATCTCTCAACTTGCATTCATATTTTCTCCCGAAGCCAATGCTTAATTAGTCCCCTTGCTATATTGTGACACAAAAGAGCGATGCCTACAGCTTACGTGCTAATTAATTGTGACATAAACCATAAAACAGAGGTCATAAAGGAGCTTAGCCAGCTACCAGGGATTTTTGAAGTTGCAGAGGTGCACGGAGCATATGACATTTTGATAAAGTTAAACCAGGGAAGCGTTGATGAGTTGAAAGAAACTATAAAGTGGCATCTCAAAAAGATTCCAGATATCAAATCTACGGTTACGCTAATAGCAATTGAGAGTACCGTCCCAGATGCTTGATGATCATGGAGACAAGTGTTGGGATTATTAGCTAAGAGAATCCATATTTTTTCCAATTTCGGTCAACAATCGCCTTTGTTTCATCGTCTACCACAGCAAGTTGTTGAATTTCTCTGGTATAGCCCTCTTCCTTCCACTTCGTAGTGGCATCAATTCCTAGTTTTGAGCCCAAATTTACTAAAGGTGAGGCAGGGTCCAACGTATCCGTGGGTGCATTATCGACCACAATAGTGTCTCGTTTAGGATCAGATCTCGTGGTAATAGCCCATATTACTTCGTCTGTGCAATGTACATTAATATCCGAATCGACTACAACAAATATTTTCGTAAGGGATAGTTGGCCCATACCCCACAGTCCCATCATTACTTTTTTCGCTTGGCCAGGATATCGTTTCTTTATGGAAATCACTGCTAACCCCTGAAACCAACCTGCAGCTGGCATCGCAAAGTCAACTACCTCTGGCTGAAATATCTGGATTAATGGCAAAAACGAGCGTTCAATAACTTTTCCGATGTATGCGTCTTCAAGAACCGGCTTACCCACAACAGTCGTCAGGTAAATTGGGTTCTTTCTTTTCGTTAAGCCAGTAAGCGTGAAGGTGGGAAAGGGTTCTGAAGGGGTATAATAGCCAGTATGATCACCGAATGGGCCTTCCATGCGTATATCATCAGGATCCACATACCCTTCCAGAACTATTTCGGCGTTAGCAGGAACTTCCAAGTCAACCGTGTTGCATCGCACGAGTTTAACTCCTTTCTTTCTGATAATTCCTGAAAACAGGAACTTATCGATTCCCTCTGGAACAGGCGCGACCGCGGAAAGAACGGTTGCGGGATCGGCACCAATAATGATGGCGACTTCAATTGGTTTTCTCTGTTCTTTTGTTATTTCATAATGCAGTGCACCCCGCTTATGCGTCTGCCAGTGAATTAAGGCTTTTTTGTCGCCAAGAATCTGAATTCTATAAACACCTAGATTTCGGATACCTGTGGTGGGGTGCCTCGTAACAGTTATCCCGAAGGTGATGAATTTGCCTGCATCGCTCGGAAATGATTTGAGCACTGGCAGAGAGTTTAGGTTAGCATCTTGTGTTTGATTGATCTCCTTGACCGGTCCTGAATCTGTATGCCTCGGACCGTAGTCAGAGATTTCCGAGAGTTTAGGCAACATTTTGAGTTTATTCAGCATTCCCGATGGTAAACTTAGCTTGGTCAGCTCAACTATACGGTTACCTATCTCTGTAAAGTCTTCTATCTCCAAACCGATTTGCAATCGTTTCATCGTCCCAAAGGCATTGCCAAGAATAGGGATATCATAACCTTCTACGTTTTCAAACAATACTGCTGGCTGGTCTCTCGAATACATCAGCCGGCGCATAATTTCTGCGATCTCCAAATTAGGATTTACTTTCGTCTTTATCCGCCTTAATTCGCCAGCATTATCTAATGCCTCAACATATTCGCCCAAGCTTTCGTACGGCATGAGAGATATATCAAGGAGAAAGATTAGATAAGTATTGTCTAGTTGAAGGTAGGATGATGTTCTCTACGGCATCAGATTTGACTCTAATGCGGATCGTTATGCCTAGAAATGACATCAGCCGATATCTTGTTCGTCGAATTACGAAGTGTTTTGCAAGGGTTCGCTGAGTGCCAGGTAGAATGCTTTTCGCGGAACCACCCAGATATACTAAAGCATTTAACTCGATCCTTTTCAACTGATCTTTTAATTACGGCAGTCTTGCCATCGTGGCATAAACTAGACGAGCAGTTTTAAGGATTCGTTTCAAAACGGCTCTCTCGAACGAGGATATGTCAGACAACGATTTTTTCAGAAAGTTTGTAGTAACACTAGTATGAGGCGTAACATTATCAGCCCTAATAAAACAGCTCGCAATTTCTCTATACAAATCACTATCACAAGAAACAGTAAAGTCGTAAAGATGTGCCAAAAACACAATCGACTGCAGATGAGTTGAGTAGAGCAATTTATTCAATTCAGATTCCACGCTCTTAATGGCTATGAGGGCGTTCACGTAAAGAGGCTATGAGATTTCACTAAGACGGTGTTTACGTAAAGTCGCCAGAGACTTTCTTAAGAAATGCAATCGTGGGAGTTAGAATCGAGCTTGATAATCCAAAATCTTCCTACAAGCAAGCCTACATCAGTATAGACGATCGTTTCTTTCGTACTCGCCCATCACACCAGAAATATGGTACCGAGGGTGATGAAGATGCATGTTCAGCACCGTGGTTATTACAAGTGCAGCAGAAGCAGATTGCTTAAGTAAGAAATAGCTGATCTCATCAAGTATGAGCTCAGCTGCACGACGTTGCGGTCAATCAATGAACAGATCGCTTCTTCTAACAATCTTTTTTGCTTGGATCTCTTCGGGTATTTTCCTGTCACAATTTCTGTCCACTTCGCATGCTGAGACTTCAGCGATGCATGTGGAAACCTCGTCTATAAAACTATCCGAGAAGACGTACTTAGTGCAAGCACTGCAATCATCACCATTCTCGTCATCTAGTATTCAGATAACAGACCCGAAAAATGGCAGCACAATAGTTAATCCTTACAGAATCCTAAAAGCAACTACCGGTGTACATTACAATCTTTTTGAGGTTTTCGTAAATAATCGAACAGATTATCAATCATATTCAGCCAAGGGAGATGGGATGGGACACTGGTCACTGGATATGACCGGGCTATTGGTTCCAGGCAGGAACAATGTAACAACAATTGCGGCGTTTTATCCTCCTAACTTGAAGCCATCACTCAATAGCAACAGTACCATTCCGGGGTTTTACTTACCGTCAAATAATAATGGGAGCTGGGTGTATTCCAAGATTCATTTTGACTTGGCCGTCCCAGCGCCGGCCATAACGACTCCAGCTGGTGGAGATAAGATCCCGATTGATAGTGCCGTTCGACCTATTATATCGGGAACAGTTGACGAGCACTACGTATATGTGGGGTTGAGTGTAAACATGTACACAACCAATGCGAGCGGCAATCGTATCGTAGGTGAATATTATAATGACAGTATACCTCAAAATGGCACAGGCTTTTGGTTTGTCAAACTACCCGGTGGTGATTCAATAAGGCCAGGTTTACAGAGGATAACAGTGTGGATCCCCTACCTGAATTTAATAGGTGAGCCCACGGTTAAAATATTTGGCAAGCCTATTTTTGTTACGTTTGTCTGCAGCAATAGAAATGTGGTCATGAATACTCATTTCTGCTCCCATTAAATCAAGACTAACCTGCTGCTAACCCGGTTCACAAGCGATCCTATGGCTTTTACAGGCATTCTACAGGCACTTATATCAGAGTCATCTATAACTATTCGCCATTATCCCGCAACCAAACATAAACACTCGGATGAGGTGAGCAACTATCGAGATTGGATATTGTCTTGCTCTTAAGACAGATTCCATAGTCTGTTCATCTAAGGTTGCAGGAATTCTTAGAAAGTTCAAGAAATCCTGAAATCTAGGTGGATACTGCCTTCTTGTATCTGGTGGTTGTAAGACATACCTTAACGCAGTCATAGGATCCCTTTATTCTACTACAGAAATTTTTTGTTCTTATAAATAATACAAAGCGGGCCTAAATAGAGGGACAGGATTGGAATGGGCCGAAAGGGAGTTGAACCCTCGACCTTTCGATTATCAGTCGAACGCTCCACCAAGCTGAGCTATCGGCCCATCGTCGCCTGAAATCTCTCAAAATAAGCGGTATTTAATCGTGTGGCCAGACAGTACTGTAATCTCCAAATGCATTTAAGAGCACGATGCTACCTAGATCGCATGATAAATGGCTGGATCAATCGACAATATAGCCATAATAGCGAAACCGAACAGCATTGAAGCCGAGCAAGCCGCAAAAAGAATTACGAGATTGCTCGCGCATCGAGTGCTTAATGTATATGCTGTAAATCCAATGACGATCGAAGACAGCCGAGCTGTCGAAGCAGAAGATCTTGGTAAACTTGAACTTGACATTGTGTTCGCGATAGGTGGAGACGGCACAACGTTGAGAGCATTTAGATATATTCCACGAGAGACACCTTTATTGAGTGTTAATGTTGGTGGCAACAGAGGTATTTTATCTGAAATAGGAATTGCATCTTTGGACGAGTCTATGAATGCTGTACTTCTAGGCCAATATTTTCATGAACGCCGAATAAGAATACAGGCATCTGTTGGGCAGAACGAGTTTCCAGCAGCTTTAAATGATATCATGGTAACAAGGGTAAATCTGACAAGAACTCCTCTGCTGTCCATAACTCTTATGGGCGATGTGATAGAGCAGAGGATGGATGGAATCATTATCTCTACTCCGACGGGATCAACAGGGCACTCATTCTCAATAGGTGGTCCAGTTTTATATGAGAGATTGGAATCGTTGCTGCTTTCCCCGCTCGCGCCGATGAATAAAATGCCACGTCTGGTGCTTCCACCCGATGAGATCGAAGTTAGAAGCACGCATGATCTCAGCTTAGTAGTAGACGGACAAGAAACATACCCTATCGCTGCAGGCCAACCTCTGAAAATTTCCCGCCATCGATATGACGCACAATTCGTCCGCATTAGAAAAAGAGGTATGAGACAGATTGTCAAACTCGGATTTTAGCGAATTCGTTCTGGATGCAAGTGCATTTTATGCTGGCATTCCTTTCCAGTCTTCAAAGAAATGCTTCACTACCAGCGCAGTTTACGATGAAGTTAAGCACATCAAAAGGTCTTACTCACCGTTGGAAGCACTAATTGATGCGGGAAATTTGATAATTATGGAGCCCGAAAAAACCTCCTTGAATAAAGTCATCGGTACAGCAAAACAAACAGGTGACCGTCGCAAACTTTCGGAGGCAGATATTTCAATAATTGCCCTCGCTCTTCAACAGAGGAAGACTCTAATTTCGGACGACTATGCTGTGGGAAACGTCGCCACATTTTTGAAAATCCCAGTCAAAACACTCGCATTCAATGGCATAAGTGAATTGAGAACCTGGGTCTCGTATTGTAGGGCTTGTGGCCGCTCGTACGACTCTTACGTTTGCTTGTGTAGAATATGTGGATCTCGGCTCAGACAACGGTTCAAAGTGGTAAGTAACAAAAGCTAACAGGAATATTTCACATGCTGTAATCCAGTTTCAACAAGACCACTCAAACTGATCCTTCGTTCGATTTAGTTAAGAGGTTTTGAAAGCTTAATGTGAATAGTATCCTCTCCGCCGTTAAGTTTGAAGTCTCGTATTATCTTTGCGTCATTACCGACATGTTTAAGATAGGTCGCAAGAAGCAATACCCATCGTGATACGAATTCGCTTCCAATCTTTGATCGGATACTCAGAGTATTATTAATCTTATCGTGAGTCAGATCACCGGAACAACTGATATGCAAGGCGCAGTCAATGATGGTAAGCATTTCTTCGATATCCGTATCAAATATATCTATCCCCAATTTCTGCGCAGACTTGATTAAAGCAGAAGCTGGTTCATCCCAATTCTTAGAGATTTGTCCAAAAATATTTGAATTTTCGAGAACCCTGACTAACCTGTTTGCTCTCATAACGATGTTTGGTTGCATATTCACAATCTGCCTGACTTCGAGCGCATTGCTCCACTCTATCTCAAAACTTCGCAACTGTGACAAGCCGAAAATGTCAATAGAGGCAAAAAGAGCAGCTTTTCCGTTGCTGCTATCAACTGCAACCATATTATTAGAATCGATTATTATCATATTGGAAGCCACATTTCCGATTTTCAAATCAATGTCTTCAGGAAGCGATGACAGGTTCTCGTTCCCGATGCATTGATTTGCTAATAACAGCCGAATATTGACGCCGTTAGTGATAGCTTTGATCATGGCTGATTTACACTGTAATATTAATTGTATTCCCCAACCATCCAAAATAGCATAGATAGCTGACTTCGAATTGGCAATTAGGCTCTTCATTTTCTCTAAAGTGGAATTGGGATCTAGTATGTAATACCTCCTTTCCTCGGAAGCCTTAGGTCTTTGTTCTTCAGTGATTCTCTGAAGTCTATCTACTATCTTTTTCATATTCTTGGACCTGCGTTCGTAGAGCTTCACTATTTCTCTAAACGCCTCTTCGGGTGGAATGGCACTGCAAATTAGGGGTTTCGATTGAGAAACTATCGATAATCTTTTTTTTTCCAATTTCTTTAGAGTAGAATACACTTTTGTTCGAGGCAGATTTGCGTAGTAAGAAATTTCACTGGCTGCAAGCGAGCCTTTACGAATCATTGTGAGATACGCTCCTGCTTCGTACCTTGATAGGCCTAATTCTTCTAAGCTACTAACTAGGTCGTTAGCGTTATGTCCTCTGTGCATAGCGACTTTCTAGAAAATTGTGACTCCGACCGAAGGTAAAGATAATAGTTAAATTCATTGCATCAAATCTAAAAAAAATACTGAGCTGTTACCCTGTGTGATAGTGACCGTAGTTACGAATTTATTCATTACATAGTTGGTATTAATGATGGTATCCGGTTTACCTAGTTACACGAATGGAATCCAAGTCTAGATGGGTAACGTCGGAATTTAGGTCAGCAGACGGTGGCAAGTACAATTCAACGAAATATGATGTGTCGATACAACCGAGAATTAATGCAATTCTAAACCATAT
>DASSIM010000071.1:0-29507 GCA_035691865.1 Candidatus Nitrosopolaris sp.
CCATCCTGAGTTGCTGTACCCCAATGAATGTCAGCACCAATTACTCCAGTTATATTATGAACAGTCAATGTATAATGCATCGTTTGTTCGTCTGGACTCACTGTAAAGTTTGCGGTACCTGTTGCACCGGTATTTACTGGCGGAACTTCATCGTTGCCGGATAGTTTTGCAACAAACTGATTCTGTTGTTGGCCAAATGCTGGACTTAACGTATTCGCAGCCAAACTTATTACCAAAAGCACCACTGCAAATCCTGCCATTGGAAGAATATGCGTGTCTTTTAGTTTTGTAACCATGCAAGTGGTGACTTCGTTGTATATAGTAATATCATCAATCATTTTTCAGTTGCTTCCTTTCCTTCCTTCAAAATACCGGACCTTGTATCTTTCAAATAAAGGATCGTGTTCTTCAATGTTATTGTGATTGTCGTTAATTCGGTTTGTCTTTGTCTTTAAATTAACAATTTTCATCAAGCGATAGTCATTAAAGCGTCTATATAACTATGTATTATATACATACTAATGAAGTAATAACTTGTTGTTGACAAGCATGTCGACTGATAACTGCTATCTTATTTTTTTGAGGTATTAAGTATAAGTGAAGATATGTATATGGCAACAATAGTGCATTTTGAAATTCCTTCAGACAATATTGAAAGATTAAACAAGTTCTATCATGAGCTTTTTTGATAGAAGATAGACAAATGGTCTGGAAGTGATTCAATATGGAATATTGGATGATAACTACTACAGACCACATAGGAAATGAAGCGTTACGTGGAGGGATGATGAAAAGGCAAAACCTACAGGAGGGTACCACCAATTTAGGTATAGACTCAATAGACGATTATTCATCCAAGTACAGCAATTAGCTGGTAAAAATAGTAGTTTCCGAACCTCCAGTATCAGGGATGGGGTTCTTTGCAGTTTGTCTTGATACAGAGAATAACAGTTTTGCTATCTCGGAATCTGCTCCTAAGCAACGAGAACAGGCAGAAGAGCTTGGTATCACTGCAACCCAGTATCGGATGTAGAAATTGCAAGGACAACAAAAATAATTGGAAGCGCACACAGATATTTGCATATAGCAGTTCCTGAAGATCTTTATCTTTACTGTCAAGTCGAGGTTAGAAGAATTACGGATTTTTTTACGTATTAGTATTAAGTAAATTAGATCTGCGCGCAACATTTTAGTGATTCCCAAAGATAACCTGGTTTCAAGTAGAGATTCTACACGAGTTCCTTGTACCGAAAGCAATAGATAGTATGATCATTTACCATTCCCACTGCCTGCATCAGAGAGTAACAAATAGTAGATCCTACAAATGTAAAGTCTTTTTTCTTCAGATCCTTGCTTAAATCATCAGATATTTCTGTTCTGGAAGGAACCTCTATCCAGCTTTTCCACCTATTATGTTGTGGTTTTCCACCAACGAAATTCCAAAGGTATGAGTCAAACCTACCAAATTCTTTCTGCACTTTTATGAAAGCTCTAGCATTTCTTACAGCAGACTGAATTTTCAGTCTATTTCTTATTATAGATGGATTGGTAAGTAATTCTCGAAGCCTTCTTGGATCATAATTGGCAACTACTTCTGCATCAAAATTGTCAAATGCTTTTTTATATCCTTCTCTTTTCTTGAGTATTGTCGTCCAACTTAGACCTGCCTGTGCTGATTCAAGTAATAAGAATTCAAACAGCTTCTTATCATCATGAACTGGAACGCCCCATTCATTGTCATGGTATTTAATATCAATTGGACCGCTGTTAGCAGCCCATTCACAACGAACTTTCATTTGTTTACTGGCTCTGTGAGTAAATGCGGTCATATTTAATTTGTATATGCTCGTATATGATTCTTATATGATGCTACCGAGTTTGTTTATCCAACGAAATGATACCATATCTGAATAGCACCTACTAAGAGATAGTGACATAAGGCTACTATGCTGGTTCTTCTATATTTTTGATTAATGTCACTGCGGATGTGATATTGCGTATTCTCTTTATATCAAATCCAATAATTTGATTAAACCGTTCGATTGTATCTGCCTCAACCTTTACAATTATATCGTAAGGGCCAAAAGATATTCTATTCGCTTCAGCTACCTCTGATAATTCGGTCAATTTGCTTAATACTTCTTCATCAAGCCCTGCGTTACAAGTGATTAGTAGATATGCTATTGGCATATCTTAATACCAAAGTCTGCGGCTGGAGCTCTTCCTCCCAATCCCGGTGTTTTTGAAGTAAAATCTGGCATTGGCGATACATAAGTATAGTCGTAGAAGAAACAGGTTTGGTTCTTGCAGTTTTTACTCTTTTCTGAAGCTTTTCCATTATTCCTAAGCTCATCCTCTCTAAGATTTTGGGCATCTCCCTGTCTCTCTTTCCTTTTCCCTGAAGATATTGTTAATGGGATGCTCATAGTTTCCTCGTATTTAATACAAGATTTGTGATACATTCGACGACCAGCTGATCTTGATATACTATGAATCAGCCCATCTTGATATTTTAACGTTCCCGACACTACCTAGAATTGTTAGCAGTACATCTCTCGTGGAAACGGAAGATGTCACAATATTGTTAAGGGACATCTCTGTATGAGGTACTTCTGTATCTGTATTAGACCGAATTCGTGCCATAGCGGCTAAAACGTTAACAGATGGCATTCAGCTTGAGATGTCAAACGATGAATCTAATTTATTGCATCAGAAATATTCCATGTGAGTCTTTCCATTATTCCAGGTGTTGCACCTTCTTCGAAAGTAATATGATTCGATAGTTCAGAAAACAATCTTACCAATTCGTGCATCAGCACTTTCACATATTTGCATTATGTTCTCTTTCTCTTTAACCAGAAGAATCTACAACATCCTCAATTATCTTTCTTCCATTTCTTTCTGAATAATAAAACCTAAGCCACAACATAATGCTAAAAAAGATCATCGAGACTACGTGTATTTCCAATCCAATATCGCCTTGTAAAGTGGAAAGTACAATAATTCCATTATCCTGAAGAATACCAGCTATCTCTCCTAAGATCCAAATTATTATAAATACTGAAATTTGAAACTGAAAATTTCTGATATTCTTTGATCGCATTGCCAGCCATACAAATATACCCAAGCCACCAAAAGAAGTATTGATGTAATGCTGTTCATGAGGAGAAGTAAAGTACCAGGATTCCATACTATAACCATCATGTTTTTTACTTCTTTTGATTTGGCTATACCAGAATAAACGATCCCAAAGAATATCAATAAAGCAACAGAAAGCGGTTCAAAGACTCCTTCTGCTAATAAATTAAACCCAAAAAATCCGATTACGTGAAAAGCGCCATGCGCTAGTATAAAAACCGTAAGTATTAGTGTTAGTTTCCGTAAATTGTCTTTCAATTTTGTAGTAAGATAAATTGGAACCACAGCAGCAAGAAAAATAGCAATTGCACTGATAAAATGTAGTTGGGATTCTAACATTTCGTCAGATTATACAAACAATACCCAAATCTATGACCGCTATATATTACATCCATCATCCGTTAACAATATATCTTATATTAATGTCTTAATAAAGGAGGATATGAATTCCACTTGGTGGATTCCATTTGTGGAACGCACAAGTGGTGTTCGTCTCTAGTATACAATGATAATACGGGCATAATAACACAATGAAATCAGTTGCTTAATAGTATGACTACGTTGCAAATCTTGCACCCATTCTCGATAGTGGTGCATCTTAATTGGACAATGTTCATAAAGACTCAGGAAGAGAAAAGATTCGAAAAAGATATCAATGTTCATAATCAATAATCAATCAGATCCCCTTCTTTTAGAAGTTTCGCGGCGATTGAAATATCGCACCCGTCAATCAGAGTTATCTTCACGTATCTGAATATTCCAACTAAAAAACCTGACCCACTGAACGTGACAAAATATTCGGTCATAGTACGAGTTGCCTCTATATCATTCAATAGCCAGTGAATTCTTCAACCTTTAGTCTTTCTTTTGGAATATGTAAATCATCCTGTAATAGGTTTTGCATTGCTTTTAGCATTCCAGGAGGACCACAGATATAGAATACTGAATTATCTAGTTCGCTTGTAGTCAAATACTTAGTTAGCATGGCTTTGTTTATGATTCCTCGTTCCCCTTTCCAACCGCTCGAAGATGGTGCTTGTTCATGTTCTTCTGTTGTAATAGTGTAAATGATCTTTAAATTGTTGTTTGTCTTTAAGCATTCATCAAATTCATTTTTGTACAGAATATTAGTCTGATCTCTATTAGAATCAAACATATTTATCTTTACAGGCAACCGCTCATCTGTAGCATACTTGATCATACTTCTAAACGGGGTGACCCCAATTCCTCCTGATAGAAATACTGCAGGTTTCGAATAATCATCGTGCAACACAAATTTTCCCTCTGGTCCTCTTACCTTGACTTTAGCTCGTTCTTCTAATGACGAAAGTCTATTTTTGTAAGGTGTATCTCTAATACGAGTACTAAACATAATAAAGTCCTCGGTTGGAGAGGAAGCAATAGTAAAATGCCTAATTGGTCCCTTGGGATCATTGCTAACTCCACCTATATCGAAAAATGCGAATTGTCCTGCTTTATAATACAAGTAAGTATTATCGTTATTTGGTCCTCCATGTTGCTCATTTTGTCTGCTAAACTTGAACGACATAATATCGGTGCCCTCAAACTTTTGTTTCTCTAGTAAAGTAAGCTCATATACAGCAGAGGTTCCTTTTTGTCTACTGATCGCCTCTGATGGATTCTCATGATGCATTAGTTGTCCATGTGCTTGCCTAACTAGTATGTCATTATTTTCCACTTTTACTTCATAAACTGATTGTGGTGTATCTGCAGGAGGATTTCTGACCGCTCCTGTCCTTACGTCGAATTTGGAGCCATGCCAAGGACATTCTACTTCGTAGCCCTCAAGGGTACCTTCTTCTAGAGGACCACCTTCATGTGAGCAAACTGCATCTATTGCGTATACTTTGCCTTTAACCATCGATAACACTACGGGCTTTCCACCAGATTCAACTTTCAGAAGACCACCCTCTTGCAAATCTCGTTTGTTTGCTACTTTTTTATATTCTTCTCCCTCTTTTGCCACTATATCCACTTTCGATTAATACCACAAACGATGTTATTAATCCACTGTTTTTCTCCAAGGAACCAATTAGTACTTGCGCATCACAAACTGCAAATCTAGTAATTTAACCTAACATTATCATATAGCACTAGCATCAGCTGCTATCGTTTATACTAACAATAGTTAATATCTCCAATTCATCATAATACAAGGAGAAAAAAGTAATGTCTAAAGTCGTAAATAATCAGGGAAACCAAGGACGTGGACCGTTTGCTTCCAATGAAAACATCTGATCTCTTTCTTAGGTGTCTTGAAGCAGAAGGAGTCGAATATATTTTTGGGTTACCTGGCGAGGAAAACGCTGACCTTATGATATCATTGCTAGATTCAAGCATCAAATTCATTTTGACAAGACATGAACAATCTGCTGCCTTCATGGCGGATGTTTATGGTAGGCTGACAGGGAAAGTTGGTGTATGTCTTTCCACGCTGGGTCCTGGAGCCACCAATCTGACAACTGGAATAGCTAATGCAAACATGGATAGATCCAGAGTACTGGCAATTACTGGACAGACTGATTCGCATATGCTACACAAGGAATCGCACCAAAATATGGATGTGATAACTATGTTCAAACCAATAACAAAATGGAACCAGTCAATTCGTAATGCAGACAATATTCCTGAGATTGTAAGAAGAGCGTTTAAAATAGCACAAGAGGAAAAGGCCGGAGCAACCCATATCGAATTACCACAGGATGTGGCAAAACAGGAGTCCAGGATAAGGCCTATCGAAAAACCATCAGAAGTTCTTCGTTCCCAGCCCAACGAGTCGCTTATAGAAAAAGCAGTGAGATTAATTCTTGAAGCTGAAAAACCGTTAGTCTTGGTGGGCAATGGTTGTATTCGAGGGAACGCGAGCTTTCATGTAAGAAGATTCGTTGAGAAAACTGGAATATGCTCTATGAACACCTTCATGGCAAAGGGTGTCATCTCTGATAGATCGGAAAGACATCTTCAAACAGTTGGTATCAAAGCTGCGGATCATGCGCTAATAGCCATGAAGGAAGCGGACCTGGTCATAGCAATAGGTTATGACTTGGTAGAATACAGTCCAAGATTTTGGAACGGCGATATCACTAAAAAAATTATTCACATGGATTTTACGCCAGCGGAGGTGGACACGTATTATCCACCGACTGTCGAGATTGCAGCAGATATAGAATTGACGATAAATGCTATATTAACCGAGTTAGAAAAAGAAAAAAATCAAAATCCTAATCTAAAATGCTTCCCATGTCATGATGTCCCGGCTACTTTCAAGAGAATTAAAAAAGAGCTTTTAGAGCGAGTCCTGAGATATGCAAATGATCCGAGTTATCCCATCAAGCCTGAAAAACTATTACTGGATGTTAGAAGATCATTAGATGACAGGGACATTCTAATTTCTGACGTAGGTGCTCACAAGCTGTGGATTGCAAAGACCTACTATACATACGATCCGAATACATGTCTCATATCGAATGGATTTGCTTCGATGGGATTTGCACTTCCCGGCGCAATAGCGGCACAGCTTGCATTTCCTGAGAGAAAGGTTGTTGCGATGTGTGGAGATGGAGGTTTTCTAATGAACGTTCAAGAGATTGAGACAGCTGTTCGCCTCAAATTGCCTGTAATAATTGTGATCTGGTGTGATAAGGAATTCGGAGTGATTGCCCTAAAGCAAATTGATGAGTTTGGCAAGAAAGCTTTCACAGAATTTAACAATCCTGATTTTGTAAAGCTGGCAAGCAGCTTCGGAGCTATCGGTTATGCAGTAAAATCAACAGTGGAATTTCCAGATATCCTGGAGCAAGCCAAGATGTCAAAGGATATCCCTGTCATCATTTCTATAGATATTGATTATTCCAGAAACAAAATATTACTTGACGACAATTTTCTAGACTAATTTTAGAAGATGTAGCAATTTTGTCGGATTTGAGTTCTACCTGACAGACTTGAACAATAATCACAGACAACTTACGATCTTCTATATTTCTGCTTCTGTATGACTACCTGACTTATTCTATGCCGATACAACAAGAACAAAAGGCTGAATGTAAAGTTCTAGGTTTAGATCCATGGAAAATGTTTATACTTATTGTAGTATTCAACTAATTCTCCTTCCAACAACATCTGTCGCATGAATTCTGGGACTTTTCTAGCGTGAAAAGTCTGGTATTTCAAGCGCGGGCAATCCAATGTAAAGGCATTCCTATGATAGATACGCGCAAAACTTTCAGCTATAACTGCCGAAATTCCTGCATATTTTAACGCAACCGGAGCCTGTTCTCTACTAGATCCCCCTCCAAAGTTTCGGCTGCTATCACAATATCATCTTTGGAGATCTTCTTGTGAAAATCAGGGTCAAATCCGTACATAGCATACTTTGGATGAAAGTGCTCCCATTCTTCCAACAAAATTCTTTGAAGACGAAGATATGCAGTTTCGTTATCTCCTAATGCACCAAGATGAGTAAAAACACATGCTCCACATGTGGTATTGGTAAAAACTGTTCCTGATTCTAGATAAATTTCTACGTATCCTCGCGGATGAACTCAAGGATCAGTTATTGGTACAACTAATTTAAAGAAACTCTTACAATCCCAGAGGCGGGGTTGCAAATAGTGGTTCTCCATGAAGGTACCTCAGGTCCCTGGTTGTAAAATTGGAATAAATCTCTAAATACATATAAATAGAGAGGATTTTGCCCGTTAATTGATTTCAATTGGCAAATAAAACTGCTACAATTATTCGAGGCGATGGTACCGGACCAGAACTTGTAGAAGCTATGATAAAGGTTCTGAGAGCATGTGATACTAAGATAGAATTAATTCCATGTGATGCTGGATCTGAGTGGTGGCAAAAAGTAGGTGGCACTTCCTATATTTCCGAAGATGTTTGGAAGCTGCTGGAAAGTAGTGACGCTTGCTTTAAAGGACCAACTACTACCATTCCAAACCCAAATGCTCCACGCAGCGTTGCAGTGAGTATTAGACAAAAATTTGAATTATACGCTAATGTCAGGCCAATTAGAACTTACAAAAATACTGAAAGACGGTTATATTTTATCTGTGTACGTGAGGCGACTGAGGGCTTGTATGCTGGGATCGAGTTCAAAACCAGTGAGGATTCAGCCATTGCAATTCGGAAGATAACAAGAAAAGGGTGTGAAAGAGTTACTAAAAAAGGATTTCAAGTCGCAAATGATGCAGGCTTTAAGAAAGTTTATGCAATTACAAAAAGGAATATCCTAAAAGAAACTGATGGAATATTCTGGGCAGCAGTAGAAAAGACTCAAAAAGAATTTAGAACTATCGAATCAGAAGAATACTATATTGACAATATGACACAGCAACTTGTAAAGAATCCAGAGAGATTCAACAACAGCGTCTTGCTTAGCACTAATTTATTCATGGATATAATTTCAGAATGCGCATCGGGGCACGTAGGATCTATAGGAACAGTTTATTCTGGTAACTATGGAGACCATTATGCAATGTTTGAACCAGCACATGGAAGTGCTCCTAAATATGCTCGTAAGAACAAGGTAAATCCTGTCGCAACTATTTTATCTGGCGCGTGGATGGTTGAATACCTTGGAGAAAAACACATTTCTAAGGCAATCTTTAATGCTACCGAAGATGTCATTAACGAAAACAAGTACGTTACATATGACCTAGGTGGTAATGCTACTCTATCACAGATGACCGACTTAATAGCAACACAAGCTGGTAAGTTATTAAGAAAATAAATTAAGAAAAAAATAGAGCATAATGTGGTTAGGGTCTAAAATGTTAACTCGATGACAAATATTCATTTTATTTTAGCCTTTTTGCTAGTAGATGCTTCATACCTGTTTCAACAGACATGATTTGTTTGAGTGAAACTATGGATTCTGATTATTGGTATAGTATAAGCGGACGCTGTGATGGATCCTATATACTTTTAATTTTATTTGGAGCTTCTCCTCTTGTGTTCGATTAGATCCATAACCTGGTATCCGTATTCTAGATTGTGTTTGATGTGGTTTATACCATGTGAGCCATGAGGAACAAATTTTCCATCAAGAAGATTTTCAACATATTTTCTCACCTTTTTTATAGATGTCGTAGCCCTTTGAACTTGATTGTCTGTGAGTTTTCTGCCAAGTTCTTTTTCAAGTTCATCTCTAAATTCGTTTGAGTTTGTTGCAAGCTTACAATATTTTTCTATCTTGTTATAATTGGCACATAGATCACGTATCTTCTTAATATCTGAACTATGCAATCTAGCAAGCGATTCTGTTATATCCTTATTTTTTCTTCCCGTAATCTGAACGACTGTTTCAATGAGCTGTACCTCGAGTATTTGGTCTTTTTTGAACTGATCTACTGGGAAATCAGCTGTTAGGGTTGGATTTATCTGCACAGCCGCAGCAGATGCTGATGTCACTTCTGAAGATGCCTTTATCTTCCTAGAATTATAGTAATCATCTAAAGCATTAACTCCTACTCTTTTCCCACTGGTATCTTCACCAGCATGTAAGATCGCTATAACATCAACAATAATCTTGGGATAGTTCAGCCTAAGCGAGTCGTTTGAGGTTTGATAATTTTCCATAATATCTCTATAAATCATGAATACTCTTTCGGTTGCTCTGCCTCTATTTTGTTCAGTTGGTAATCCGTGTGAAGCAAAAGTCAAAAAATCATATAATTCTGGCTGAGAAAAAATGTACCTACCAGTGGACGACAAATAGAAGTCTGCCAATACATTCATAGTAGCAATTCGTTCTCCAAACGTATTGATAGCTTCTGGAGTGATGGCTTGTTCAAAAAATTCATTGAGCTTTTGACGAACTTGAGTGTCCTTGTTTATCCTTAATGTATTCAAACAGTAGTTTAAATCCTTCAATGCCAAAGTTAGATAATTAAGAGTATCTTTTCTTTCATTTTTCTGTTTCCTTTCTTGCTCATCATCATATATGTTCCTTCTTTTTGAAGTCGAGCGTTTTTGCTTATGTGGATGTGATCTCTTCATGCTATATATCTCCCAGTGTGAGTGGAATACTTTCCAGCTCTTCTTTCTTCCAGTAGCAGCCATAACAGAACCCAGATCTTATACGGGTAAATTGGCTCCTTGTGTTACAAACCCTACATTTTTGATATATTAAGTCTAACGTGTCTCGCAGATATTCGTCTGGCTGGTGTGAGTAGTGACGACTGATTTGTATCAATGATCTATTCCCTCTGAATCAAAATGGTATACAAATGTTGGATTGAACGCTTCCACATTAGTACATCGCCTTCCTACCACGCTTCCCACAAAACAAAGATACAATCCATCATAATAAAGAAACTGCCTATCTGGCCTAATTGTTAAGCTGCATACTATAAAGTCAGCACGGCTAGGGCGACCAATTCCTTTCGTGTACTTTAGAGCAGCCATTGTCACTGCAGTTACAACAATCTATTCACTCTACACTAATATATCTACTATGGAAAAATAATCCATAATTTCAGCGTTTATAATGAATCACTAGAATAGTACGTTAATTTTCACTAACCCACAGGCTTCTGCACCTGTTTTAACTTTGAAAAAATATCTAATACAGAACATCAAGACTTAACATAACCCTCTAATTTTGTTCCGCAACATAATAGTACTAATCGTGCACATCATAGTTTCCATTTTTTAGACATGTGAACTAGACAACAGGTTATTTGCTGCTGTGGCATTGCTCTTTTTGACATTCCGCCACCTAATGGTTGATTTCCTTTATCGTCAGTTGTTGTCACCGACTTGTTTGCATCTAAGATTATAATTATCTCCAACATTAGAATTACATTTAGGACACATGGCGTGAGCTAATACCTCTGAGAGACGCTTTTTATGGTCTATCCTACACCTACTCTTTCTATCTGATTGATTACCTTATAGGGCTATCTTCAAGGCGGATTAAAACACATTTTGCCTATTGCATCGGTACAGCCTTGGTGAATATGACCGCCGGTAATTGCTACACCACGGACCTATCCATTTCTATTAGCTTTGCCTGAAGCAACATTTATTGTTAGGAAGAAAGAGTGCTTACGCCCCCATTGCTGTTACTAACTACCACACTACCTGAATTATTTGGGCTGGTGAGTGTGTGTGTTGAACACGACGATTTGGAGTCAGTTCTGACTCTGATATTAATAGTATTTGGGGGATATAGATGTTGAAGTTGAACAACTGCCAGAAGACGGAGAACTGCTTGAGCCGAACCAATCCAATTTTGTATATTGAAACCACATTTAAGTTCCTATAGAGTTCCTTCAACTTATCATTCTTTAGCCACTATTTATAGGACTTTGCATTGATCAATGGTTCGTCTCAAATTAAACTAGAAGGTCAATAAAAAGTATGTTTTAAACAATTTATACACGCAAGGATAGTGTGATAAGAATGTCCCCATCTTCTAAGCAAATTTGGTGTTTTGGTTGTAACTCTATGCAAAGTGTTTGTCTTCACAAAGGATGTCCGGAACATTGCGATATGTGTAACAGAATTAAGGAAATTAGATTGAACAGATCTCCACGCTCCGATCTTTCTATTTAATACGTCTGCATTCTATTAAATATAAGTAATGGCGACTCTACAGAATAAGATTGCATATCTTTTAATTCTTATGTATATATGTACAAAAGGTACATTCTTCATACAGATCATATAAGCTATTAATATCAGAACATAGCAACGTGGACATTCTATTTCAAATTGTAGTTCTGAACTAGCAGAGTCAAACCAACTATGTATAATAAGCCAAACTTGGTACTAATGTTGCTCTTTTCTGTTTTATGATACTAATTTAGTTATATTATCGATTCTAAATATCTCTTTATACAAGTGATCATAATACTAGAGAGACTCTACATTTTCTGCATGTCCGACTGGAAACAATGAGGAATCGAATCGTCTTCAATGACAACAAGGTAAAAAAATAAGCCGTTCCAATGTAAATAACAATGAATAGTGAATCTGATTTACTTGTCAGGTGTATAAAGTGTAAACATCAAAAGATTGACCACGATAGGGCGGCTCCTAGAGACAAGATGAAATGTTTAATTTATAAATGTCAATGCAAGACATATGTTTCTGATAGAAAATACTATAGATCGACTAAAAAATAATACCATATTAAAGCTAGTAAAATCTAAAAAATCATCCGCCATGCAACACGCCAAAAGCAAAAGCAAATTTTGTCTTGGGTTCTACAGCGAACTGCTAATCTTCACCTGAAAAGCAACCCAACAAAAATGCATTTGCAGATGGATTGCGATTATTACACTAACCGGGAATAGTGACATCTTCTATTTTTTCAAATATTCTAATTGGCTAATAGATCCGTTGTTATTATAGTTGCGATAAAAAGAACCAGGAATTTTAATCTATCTTGTTTTATACTGATCAAAAATCCCTGCTCTGAAATCAGAAAAATGGGTAGGGTTGATAATGTGATCCAATCTTAACGTCTTTTGTTATCTAGTTTGAGGCGGTGAAGGTTAAAACCAAAGATGTGAGCAAAGATTAGCATGAATAACCAAGAAGCTCCTACCACTCAACAACATATAAGAAACAGAAGCAGGCTTGATGTAATCGCGGCCATTTTAAGGGAAGTTACAGAAAGGGAAGTGACCAAGACACGAATCATGTATGGCGCTTTTCTGTCTTCGACACAAATGAGAGAATACGTGCCATTCTTACTAAATAATGGTTTGTTAACAAAGGTAGAACAATCAATCTATAAAATAACAGAAAAAGGGACGCGCTTCTTAATGCTATGCGACCAGCTAAATAATATGGTCGGGGACAAAAGTAAATATAGGGTTTATGAATGAGTTGTTGTTTGTTATAGTATTCACTATCAAATCAATCCGTGCGAAGATTTGTTGAACGTTTATTTGTCTATCTTTAATGATTATTGACCGAGTACATGCAGGTTTCGTTTCTTGAACCAAAAGAAAGGCCGAACTTATCTAATATTTACCAAATAATTTTTAGGTGAATTATAGAAACCGGTCGTGAATAAAACAAACCAGTAATATATTCACCCCAACCACCACGATTGTGGATACCCTTGTGTTCAGGGGCCACAGTATTTACCTGATCGAAGCGAGAACTGTCCATCGCCAATGTTTATGAGATCATCTGCTTAACCAGCTTCACAAAGTAACGTTTCTTGTTGTCAAATTTTGTGCTATGACCTCGGTTGGAATAGGTGACAAGATTCGGGTTTCGTGGACCAACATTGTCAAGCAGCAATAGACAATATTACATCCGTCAACACAAGTGCAAGTCGACGCATATTGTAGCGGATTCTCAGACGACGAACAGGCATCAGCCAATTATCTTGGCGTCAGATCGCATGTTAGTAGTAGTATGGTATTACCGCATGATGCTACTGGCTTTAGAGATACTTCAAAATTTTGCCCAATGGGTCTGCGGCCGAAACTGGACGGCCACATATAATAAATCACACACATATCGGCACTGCCGCTGCCTTCATCGATCCTGATGGCTCCGAATTGCGATAGGTCTGGATATACACCATGTTGACATTTTGTTGGGAATCAAGCTAGTTTGCAAATGGGTTGTCCAAGAATATTGAAAGAACAACACGCGGGTTGGTCTCCCAGTTCACAGATCGCATCATTGACATAAAAATCAACATGTTCTCTTTCCTAAACTACCTTATACTTTGATAATTGTTGATCAAATATTGATTTGCAACAAGGACAACAGAATACTTCTTTTCCTTCAACTTTAGATTTAAATTGAGACGTTTTTTCATCTATCTCCATTTTGGACAAGGCGTCTATCGCCATTTGTAATTCAACACTCCTTTCTTTGAGAAATATATTCCCATAGATGAATCCTTACAATTGTAATCTGCTAAGAATTAATACTAGCCTGCTGATTGCTAAACTGTGCTAATGTAATGGGCAATAAAAGAGGTAGTGGAAACTTGAAGAGAGATGACAGTTATATTGGAATGAATAGGCGTAAAAGAAAACGAAATATGATGCTCGCAATTCCTATTGTGGGTGCTGTAGTTGCATTAGTTGCAGTGTCAGCCTATGTTTATTCATCTCAAGCACCTTCAAAAACAATGGTTTTGCATATACATCCACAGCTTAACATTACATTTGATGGACAACCCCTTAGAGTTCCATCACAAATAGGTATAGATCAATCGCTGTGGAAGGATCATTCCTTAGATCAATATGGATTGCAAGGACTGGCACCATTGCACACGCATGATGCCAGTGGTACTATTCATGTAGAATCCAATGTAAATCGAAATTATACATTGGGTGAATTTCTAAATATATGGGGTGGGCTAGACACTAATGGCAAAACAGTAAAGGCTACAGCAGATGGTAAGTCAGTCTCTGGTTATAAAGACCTAATTTTAAGAGATGGAGAGAAGATTAATCTGCAGGTAGGAAAATAATAAAAGGATAGTATATGTCGAGTGCTCTACAAAATTCCTTCTGGAATAAATGGAGCCGGATTTATGGTAGGACGAGGCCACTGATTAATCCCTCTTCCAATCAAAAGATCCAAAAATGACATCCATTTATATGGATGTCTACGTTTTTTTCAGTTGAATCTCCTCACTATAAATTACCTTCCCATCTTCTGGCTCATTTTTAGCCTTGAAATCGGAAGGTGGTTTCGGTCTCACTCCAAAGGTTCTTTCCATTAACCATCCATCATGTCCACATTTTGGACATCGGACGTGGAAAGGGACGATTTCAAGTTCAAATGTGTCCTGGTCTTGGGGTTTCTTATGCATTTTTGGGGTGTAAAAAATAGTTTGCAAATAGTCGATATATTCTTTTATAACTGATGAGTAAAACAACCATAGTATTATCACGAAATACCCACGATACCCTCCAGGCGTTAGGTCGAAAAGGTGAGACTTTTAATGAGCTTGTAATGGGACTCGTGGAGCAACGGACGCTAAACTCAAACTCAGATATAACTCTCAGAATGCAAGCAAACGCACCAAGGAGGTCACTAGCGAATGAAAGGAACAGAAACAAATGAAGTCCGCTATACAGTGAGGGTAACAGAGGGTTCAACTGGCTGTGATAGTGAGAAATCTTGCCATCTTGTGTTCCAAGATACGCTAGGATTAGGATATCAGGTCAGGTGCGTATGTCTCTGTCATAAAAATAAAGCCGCCGGGGAACGAACCCGGCACACCGACCTGAAACCTGATGAATATTGCGATAGAATAGCAAAGAATTACGAGGAAAAACTTCCTTTAATATTTGGAAAGTGGAATTTCCTAAAAAGCCAATTAGGCAGGATTCTGTTATTCGACAGCTTTGATCTCCTAATCTATGAAAAAGCTGGTTCTAAGAGTAGCTGAAAATCCATGATAAAATTACGCTGTCTGTGGGATCATGGGGTAATGTTTGCTAGTTGACATTGATTTTGCGAACTTTACAATTGACAAGAGTTGGCTGAGGGTTGCAAACAGTTGGTGAAAGTTTCTGATGATAATATGTGTTGTACACACTTCTGATAGGTTCATCAAATCACCAAATTGAAATGAAACATCCTTAATGTCAACTACCCCAGCCCTGCCTCCAGGAAGATGAAACAATAGAAATAAAGAAAAGCATAGTCATTGACGCTTCACCAGAAGCTGTTCCCTTTCCTTTTGCTTGATTCTACAAGGATAAAGATGATAACCTATTTGCCAAGAACTCTGCTGAATTCTTTAAAGCCTTTACAAGATTATTATATTTAGTAAAACCATGACCTTCATCATCAAAAACCATGTATTCAACATCGATACCTTTGTTTCTTAACAATTCCACTATCTGATCTGATTCATTTTTTACTACTTTTGGATCATTTGCTCCTTGTATTATAAGCAAATTTATTGTTGACTTTATATTGTCGACATAAGTGATAGGAGATCTTTCTTTGAGGAAATCTTGTTCCTTTTCAGGATCTCCTACCCATTCAGCCATCAATCGTTTCCAGTGTTCTGGTACTGCTTTAGCAAATGTCACCAGATTACTTGGACCTACTATATCTACCGCTGTCTTCCAATTATAATGCGACAGTCTGGTTATACAGCTTAAAGTTGCAAAGCCTCCAAAGCTTGCACCAAATACTCCTATTCTACTAGAATCAATCCATTCCTGTGATACCAACCATTTTGCTGCATATTCTAGGTCTTTGAGCTCTCCTCCTCCCCAATCGTGATATATTTTCCTCTCAAAGTTCTTTCCATAACCCGTGCTACCACGAAAATTGGGAGCTAAAACTGCTATTCCTTTGTTTGCAAGATATTGGTAAAATCCAGCATAAGCATAAGTTGGTCTTTCTTGAGAGGTAGGACCACCATGAATTGAAAGAATGGCTCCAAATTTAGTAATACTATTACTTCCGCTGCTACCACTGCTATTACCATGTCTTGGTTTGTATAAAAATGCCTGTATCTCCATTCCATCAAAACTTTTGTATTTGATTAACTCCGGTTGTATCATTATTTGTTCAGGTATGTCCCCCAGCAGAGATTCGGTTAGCCTGTCAACTTTTTTAGTTTTGATATCTATTAGGTATATGTTTGATGGAGATGTTGGTGTAGTCATGCTAACACCAATTGTTTTGCCATCAGAAGATATCTTTAAGTCCGCTACAACACCACTACCTTCTTTTGATATATTCTCTGATGTTATCTTTTGTATCTCTCCATTCTGCGTGTTCTTAAAATAGATATTGCTATACCCATCCACGTTTTCGCTCCAAGCAAGTGTGTTTCCATCCTTGCTGAGATCTATTGATTCTATATCATGTTCTGGTGTTAAAATCCATTCAATCTTTGATTTGTTAATATTATATAATGCTAGGCCAGCATATTCTCTTCTCAAATCTGATATTATATAGAAGCCTTGTCCACCAGGTAACCAGGGACCTGCTATATTCCTGCTTTTAGTCTCTTCTTCAGATTGTAGTGGTGTTACTTGTAGCATTTCATTTCTATCTATATCAAGTAGCCAAATATTATATTCTGTTTGTGTGATGATCTGAAAGCAATTTAGCTTCTTATTGTCTGGAGACCAATAACCAGGGACATACCAACCAGGTTTATTTGTAATACATAAAGCGTGCTCGTTGTTGTAGTCGTTGTTATTGTTTTCATTTACATTATGTACATATACAAGCATATCAGATGGATTGCTCTCATTTGAGCTGTATGTTATGAACTTTCCGTCATGGCTAAAACACTCTGCTCCCCATTCATATCTTACTTTTGGATTTTGTGTTATAGCTTGCGGCCAAAACGAATGAAAAGCATCATTTATTCTGTATATCTGAAAGTTCTCTGTACCCTGATAATCCGCAAAAAAGACAATGCTATCATCTACTGGCGAACAAAATACATGCCTTACTGCAATATCAATAAAATTAGTTAACTGATGTGATGAATATGGTTCGCTACCATCATTATAGGATTGACTTAAAGAAGAACGCTGTCTCCATAGATTAAACTGACCATTTGTATCAGCAATGTATGTTATCCATGACGATGATGAAGGCAATGGTTCTCTTCTCCTAAGAAAATCAAAACCAGTATAGCGTCTTATTGATGCAAATCTGTCAAAAGTATATTGTTTATCTATTTTACTTCCAATATTTGTCACTCTTCCTTATTCTTTCTATGTGCACTATTATTAGTCTATTTTGCTAATTGCAACGAGGAGAAGGAAGAGTCTAATTTATCCTAGCCAAGTTAAAGGAGGCTCGAATAGAATGCCTCCAAGAACAAGCAGAAAGAATCGAACTTTTTGATGTCTTGAGTGGTTCTAAGGAAGATAATTCTAAAGGAGAAAGGCAACTCTATCCTATTCAATGTGTCTGTGGGTAGCAAAATTCAGGCAATCACTTACGCTTAAGATACAAACGAATAATCTAAGTAATTATTCGTGACACGTTATACAGACATTACTTTGTATTTGTGGATATGTAGCTTAGATTTTATACTTTTTTAAATCAGCAATATTTGATCTCAGGAATACCTCAGCACCATCAAACCCTTCGACCTCGGATTTTGGCATCCTGTATTCACCACGTGCGCCCTCCGTTATGATTACGATGGCATCGGTCTCTATGGCGTCAACATTTCCCACATCGGCCATATCTTTCGATCTGACATTCTTATGGACAATTGCTTCCCAATCAACCACTGGTGAATCTGACATCTTAGTGTTATATATGAATATCAAGCATATATGAGTTTGGTCTTGTATTTCTTATGACGCATCAACTACAACAAATACGGTCGGCTGCAGTTCAGCAATACCCTCCGATGTTCACAATAATAAGCAATGATAACACTAACTGGCTTCAAGACATTCTTTCAACGCCCACTGGATTGTTAAATCTTTGCACCAGCAGGTTTATTGAGCCTTCTCTTGCTTTATCAAGTTTAGTTTTGACGGATTCGGTGTTTTATCTAACTCATTAAAATATCTACATCCATCCGATTTCTTTTTATTAATCCCTTTCCATAATTACGATTCTTAATGATTAAGAATTCAAGATAAATAGTATTCTTGAAATGCAAGTGATTTTGTGGACCGTATGTTAACTAATCATACAAATCTTCTGCTCTTTTCATACGTCCTTCCTCAATAGCGAACGCTTCCCTCAGTGGTTTTAATGTATCCTTGATCCTCTCATTTAACTCGGTTTTGAATCGATCCATTTCTTCCTTTGTTGCGTCTTTCTCCATTATTAGATTCTCCAAGTCATTAAGGGATGTCATTGTTATATCAAGCAATGAATACACAAACATTAATTGAGTGTTCAGGTTAGATAGTAAAAGGTTTGTGTTCCGCAGACCTGCCTGTTTTAGCTCCTCAGCACTGTCGACTCGTTTATCTGCAAGCTCTGCATGTTTCGCAGAGTGCTGTCTGAGAAGCCTGACAAACGAAATCGCATTTCCTGGAATTAGTGGTTTGCTCATTTTCCTTTCCCCTTTGTTTCAGTTCCATTTACTTCAATCCAGGTATTTATTGCTTGAATTAGGATTTTCGTAAAGAATTGCCATCTTGAAATGTAACGTGGACACTTCATCCGAACACGGTAGATTCGACGAATGTTGTATAAAAGGCTACAACGAGAAATGGTTGAGTTGCCACATAGCATGCCGTATCAATAAAGTTCAATCCAACAAGCGCACATCCTTAATCCGATCGACATGATCAGTTCTATTTTAAATATCTCGGGTTACGAAATTATTAGCATTATATATATTTTTCATTAATCATTTAAGAAGTTTGTATTTTATTTAATCCTCACAATATATACAAAAATGTATTTATAGATTTATTTGGTTTTATTTAGTATTTATTGTCAATTCCAACATAACTATAGAAAATACAGAAGTTTTGCATAATATGGCAAACATAACCAAGGCATTAATGGGATTTTATGCTAAATAAACAGCAGATATGACAATTATGGAGCTACCTCCAAACTTACACTGCGCAGAATCTAGCACAATCAATAGAACATTACTTGACCTCAAGAACGAAGGTGTTAGATCGAGATATCACTGAAATTGCAAATCTTCAAACAAGTAATGAAAATTATAGAGTTTTGTGATTTAGATGTTGTTAAAGGTAAAATTGAACTGAGTGATACAGAACTTATAGTCACTATAACTCATGAAGAAGAATCACATGTAACCATCAAGTTATTCACAGTAAGGTAAAAACAATTTGTAGACCAACAGAAGCATCTGGTTGAAATTCTCTAGAAAATGGCAAATCTAGCTGAACAGGAAATAGAGAGATAGAGGAGGGGATAGAACCCGTGGAGACTAAAGTAATCGAAGATTATGAAGAAATTCTTAATCAACTAAAATATAGAATGGAACGTGCATCTCAGCGCTCTTTTGTTCATCGATTGGGGGGCGACAAAAGAAAGTGTAGATTTGGTTAAAAAATTTTTAGACGCTGGGATACAAATAATACACGTCATGTATCCTCCACCAATCAATTTCACTGTTGATAATAAATACTTCGATGCCACTATAGAGAAAATGGAAGGAGGTAAAATAATGCATAGCATTTTATCTAATAATGATTCCATCTACGTCAATCATTATTCATCGTTGTTTGAACAATTATGGGATAATGGAATTGTTTCTTAATTAGAATAAGGGATATTGAAGAAGTCCTAGACTTGACAAACATAAAGATTATTCAAAACCCCCAAGATGGAATAAATGTTGCATGGAATATAATAAGAACTGCAAAAGAAGAAGCTTTGATAATGTTTTCAACACCAAACGCTTTTCGCAGGCAGGTGCACATTTGAGTATTGTGGATATTGAACGAAACAACCGATGTACAACCTAATACAAAATCAAAATACTCATTCCTACTGACAAACAAATTACAAACAGAGAATAAAGGAAGCAAAGTTAGAATCTCCTCAAATTGATTTTGGAATTTATGAACATGGAGTTTTTATTGGAATGCATGATAGTAGAATTAAAGGATGATACAAAAGATAGTTCATACAATACACCAGGTTTGTCAACATACTATAGTGGTAAGTCGATTGCTATATCATATACTTCTATATTCGAAAGCCTTTGGAAACAGACTGAATTATACCAACAGGTTAAAGAAGGAAATGAATGACTTGCTTCAGCTAATGAACAATTAGAGCATCGGCTAATGAACACAGGAAGAATTTATCAATGTGGCAGGGCATAAGTTATGTGCTCCCATTCAGCCGATACTTAGATTAGTAGACGTTCTCCGAAGATGTCCAATGCTAAAGCCACAATTCCTGTTTTGTTCGCTGAATTTTGTTTTTAATTTTGTCTCCTGGCTCTGAGAATTCATTCATACAGAATCAACATGTGGATCCTTTATAGATATATTCACTGCAGGACTTCAGGGAAAGGGAGCCTGGTTTTATTATCCGCAGAAGTACAACACAATTGCAGAATATTGCCGCCATCAGATAGATTGATGATTACTGCTTTGCCTCCTGCGTTGGTCGTACTCGTTTAGTATCTATAGACATCCTAATGTAAAGTAACTGATTTAAATAATGAAAGTGATGATAATGTATGTGCGACTTTATAGCCTATGAAATCAAGGATAAGTGGCGATTTAAGCACAAGATTGCAGAAGAGGAAGACTTAGAAGATGAACCTGAACTTGAGAAGGTGCAAGAACCTATTACGATGACCCAATAAGCAAAAGACCATAGCAGAATCCCGTCCTACTGGCCTAATTCTCATCGGTGTATAGTCTAGATCCTTGCAATGGCCATAGCTTCATATTTTTTTCTTTTTAGTACGGATGTGATTTATGGGAATTTCTAGAAATCTTTAGGTAATAAGATTACTCCAACTCAATAACCTAGTACATTCAGCGGGATATGACCACCAACATATGCTCTTGATAGACATACAAGATCTGCTCCTCTCACAGTCGTTCATGATATTGTTATTTTTGGGAGTGACTGACAATAGCGGTTTGTTTAAGATCATAATTAGAAAAAATTTTCTGCTTCTCCAATTCCATTCTTCTTATTTTACTAACATTGAATTTGGGTTTGTATCTTCCAAGTAATATCGAATTACTTACGACCGTTACAGAGCTCATTGCCATAGCTAGACCAGCAAGCATTGGAAGCCACCCAAACATATTCAAACCAAATAACGGAACTAACGCCCCTGCTGCCACCGGTATTAAACCCGCATTGTATACAAATGCCCAGAAAAGATTTTGCTTTATCTTAGATACCGTCTTTTTTCCTAAATCAAGTGCTATAGGAACATCTATTAGATCATCTTTTATCAGGATAATGCCTCCGGTCTCTTTGGCAACATCTGTTCCAGAACCTATTGCGATTCCTAGATCAGCTTCTGCTAATGCTGGTGCATCATTTATGCCATCTCCCACCATTGCCACGACCTTTTTTTCTTCAGCTCTTAGCTTTGAGATTACCTGTTGTTTTTGTTGAGGTAATACTTGAGCAATAACCCTACTAATTCCGAGTTTAGATGCAACTGCTTTAGCTGTTCTTTCATTATCTCCAGTCAACATTACTACTCCTATTCCCATTGAATTAGTCAGTATATCAATCGCATCCTTAGCGTTCTCCTTTATAGTATCTGCAAGAGCAATTATTCCTGAAAGTTTATTGTCGATTGCAACAATAGTACCTGTTTTGCCTTGTATTTCAAGTTGGTTAAGTGTTGTTTCTACAGTTTCAGGAACTGGTATATCATTATCATCCATTAGTTTTCTATTTCCGATAAGAATTGTATGATCTGCAAATACTGCTCTAAGACCATGACCAGATACTGCTTCAAATGAGCTCGGGTTAGAGATTATCGGAATTCCTTTTTCTTTTGCTCTATTAACAACTGCCTGGCCTAAAGGATGCTCTGAGCCAGATTCTGCAATTGCAGCAAGCCTAAGCAATTCATTTTCACCTATTCCCGACAAATCCAATATGTCAGTTACAGAGGGCTTACCTTTTGTCAAAGTTCCAGTTTTATCAAATACTATTGTCTTTACTTTCTTTGCTATTTCCAAATATTCTCCACCCTTAAACAAGATTCCATTTTTGGCTCCTCTTCCTATTCCCATCATGAGAGCCGCAGGCGTTGCGATACCTAGAGCACAAGGACAAGCAATTATTACTATCGATACAAATGCTAAAAGTGAAAATGTCAGTCCTATACCCCCTACAAAGTACCATCCGAGTGCTACGCATGTTGATATTGCTAAAACTGCAGGTACAAAATATTTTGCAACTTGGTCCACTAATCTTTGCATCTGTGCCTTTCCTGTTCTTGCCTCCTCAACTAGCGTTATTATCTGTGAAAGTACAGTATCTTGTCCAACTCTTGTAGCTTTGACTTTTAGTAATCCGCTCTTGTTAATGGTAGCGCCTATGACATCAGCTCCCTTTTCTTTTTCTACAGGTATGCTTTCCCCAGTTATAGCTGATTCGTCTATAGACGATGAGCCTTCCATCACGATGCCATCTGTTGGTATTCTTTCTCCAGGTCTTATGATCATAACTTCACCTTCCTGTACCTGCTCTACTGGGATTTCTACCTCTTCACCTCCTTCCTTAATGACTTTGGTCATTCTTGGCTGAAGATCAAGTAGTTTCCTTACAGCATCAGAAGCTTTTTCTTTGGTCCTTGTTTCAAGCAATCTTCCTATTAATATTAAGGTGATAATGATTGCTGCAGATTCAAAATAAACTGATTTAAAAGGAAGATATCCTGGAGCTATTGTAACTATCGCACTATACAAATATGCAGCTGTTGTTCCAATCGCAATAAGTGTGTCCATATTAGATGCTTTAGCCTTAATTCCATCCCATAATCCCCGATAGAAGCGCCACCCTATCCAGAATTGTAAAGGAGTAGCTAATGCTAGCATTATATAGTTCCCATAACGCATAACTGCCGTAGGAAACAGACCACCGCTGAACTGTGAAGGAAACATGTGAGGTAAGCTAAAAATAACTATGGGTATTGTTAGTGCTATGCTTATAGTGACATATTTCCTGAGCTTTTTTAGTTCCTTTTCAGGTTGAATAAATTCATCTAAGCACTGCTTACTGCAAAAGTAATATTCTCTTCCATCTTTATTATACCGTATTGCATCGGGTTTTTCTTCTACAAACATACCACAAACAGGATCTTTCGCCATCTGTTGTTATCTTGTATTATAGCTAGAAGACCAGATGTATAAGCTTAAGTGTTTACAATTGTAAAATATGATGGTACCTATTATGTTTCAGAAACTATTTTTAGGTAAATGTAAGTATTATATTTACCAATTAGTATGAGATAAAACACCTTTACCTGTTAGTTTTTTTACTGGTGGTACATTTCTGTAAATATGAGTTATATAATGAGTATAACCATCGTATACTAAAAATCGGCAGTTAGGTAACTGCCTTATCAATTATATACAATAAAATTATTTTCTTATCAGAGTAAAATGCATACGAAGTCAAGGGTATTCACCATAACAGCATCCAGTTTTTCTTTTGATCGTGTGTAGCTATAAAGTCCATCAGTCCTCATAAAAGGAATAGCAGCAGTGGCATATAATCTTCATCAACCACATCACCCAATAAGGAATTGAAAAATCTCAATGCGTGTGAAACTACCTCAGCTAAAGGAGCAGGAGGTCTTGGTCAGAACCAAGTTCTGAATTTCTATAGCCAAGCCTTGGAAACACAACAGGCACGAGTGCCAACCTTACAGTCTCAACCACCGCTGCAATGGGTAATAGCAGCTCTGCTAATAATGTTGGTGTGGGTACTGGTAGTACTAGCGATGGCGACAGCAGCCTGAGCACTACACACCATCATAGCTCAGGGAGTTCAAGTAGCTTGAGCGGCCCGAACGGATGACATCCGCTTAATCTACATCCCAATAACAAAAAGCGCCATTATTTTTTTATGTGGGTGATGGATAAGTGAGTTTATATAAGATAATTTATTGATACTCGTTCTATGCTCCTACTATTTAGGAGTGATTTTGTAATGTGTTAACGTTACTAATAACCAGTAATGACTCTATTATTATTGGAATTATATATCGAATAACTTCAATATGAATCCTATGTAATTGCATATGGTGAATATTTTCTGTACCGATTTTAAATTATTTTCCTCCTAATTTGTTATTGCTGGTTGTAAGTGTGTACTGTAGTGGATCAGCTAATAATACTTATACTTGTTCCGACCTTCTTTGCAATAAGTTTTGTTTATTCCAGTGTAGGTTTTGCAGGAGGTAGTAGCTATATTGCAATACTTGTTCTTGCTGGTGTGAGCCTATATACTGTGCCTCCAATATCTCTGGCCTTGAACATAGTTACCGCCAGTATGGCCTTTATCAATTATGCAAGAGCAAGGTACTTTTCACTAAAATTTTCACTTCCATTTCTATCCTCACTACCTTTCGTTTTCTTCGCTGGACTAATTGTCCTTCCAGAAAGGAGTCTTGTTCTCATATTTGTAATAGCACTATTTGCTGCTTCAGCTGCACTCCTGCTTTCAAGTAGTAAGATCAGAACCCAACCGAATAAAATCAGAAAATTGAATCTTAGCAACATGAAACTTGCACTCATAGGAGTTCCAGTAGGAGCTATATTAGGCGTTGTTGCTGGTTTAGTAGGAATTGGAGGTGGCATATGGTTATCCCCACTTCTTATACTTAGTGGATTAGCTGATCCAAAAAAGGCCGCAGCGACAGCCAGTTTCTTTATAGTAACAAACTCAATTATTGGTTTGCTAGCACATTCAATAAGTAGGTCAATCGATATCTCCCTCTTAGTGCCGTTAGCTCTGGTTGTGTTGGCAGGTGGATTTATAGGATCCAAATTTGGGGCATTCAAACTCGACCATGCTAAAATAATAATTATAGTCGCAGCAGTAGTAGCAGTTGCAGGAATTGAACTAACTATTAAACTATTGGCCTAGTTTAGATGTTATTAGGTGATTTCAGATTAGAGAGAAGCGTACCAGGGACATTGAAACTGAGAGAGTGTAAAAATTACTAGATTGGAAGAAAATGAAGACCAATAGCTGACCAATACCGAAGCACGTTGTATCACCTGAGATCAAAAACAAGGGCGTTGCTACAACTTTGGCTTGATTCCATGCTATGCAGAAAGTAGATACTGTTATCCTCGCGCTTGAAAGTCCTACTTTTCGACATTATATGGTTTTACATGGTATATAGACCCATTGAATACCAAAGTATATATAACCTGAATGCTAATAATATTATAGATGATATAAAATGGTAGACAATAAATCTAAAGACGACATAACCACTTCGACAAGATCAACTGAAGCCACTAACTTATATGATACAGTAAGACAAAACTACATTAGATTAGTAGACGAGTTTGCAAAAGCTCAACCTCAATATACACAATCGGTCTCTAATTTGCAGATTGACTATATTGCCGCAACAAAAAATACTATTCAGAATATGGTTTCAGCTCAAAAGCTCCTAGCGAATAACGGCAACGTTCCTATGATAACACCGCCTTACACAGACGAATTCGTAAAGCAATCAAATGAGATCACCGAGAACATAGTCAACGCTGTTCGTATAAACAACCAGTTGACAGTCAACGCGATAAATGCCGCGGCAGAAAACTTCAGAACCCTTAATCGAACAATTGAGTCCGTGACAGAATTTAACACCAGCGCCGCAAAGGCATGGAATTCATTCCTCACAGTTCAACAACAACAGTTCCTCCACAAACAATAACTTTTTTTGTTTTCTTTTTTCTTTGTTTAGATATCTATAGCATGGCTTAGTAGAAACCAGCCTTTTTTCTGACAATCCAGTCAAAGCTTTAAGACCATAATACAATATGCCTTTTGAGAGAGTCACGGTATGTCAAGATTAGCAGTGAACTTGAGTTAAATAATATAAAAAATTATAAATCGCTAGTGATGTTGCTAGCGACTCTTGACATTTTTCGCAATTATGAAGTTAAGAATCGATAGAAGTAGTATGTGTCATGTCATGTATTATGAGACTCAATAGAAACACCACTTCTCTTCTCATCACTATTAGCCTTATGCTCCACTTCTTATTCCTGGTATCACAAAAATGATTGCTAACACTTTCTTATATATGACGACAGTTGCATATGGTCAAGTGAATAAATGAATTCCAACCTTACAAACCCAATAGCGCCTGAGAGTATACCACTAAAAAAAGTTCATGTAGGCGATATAGACATTGCATATAAAATATTTGGCAAAGGGGAACCGTTATTGTTCATTCCAGGTTTTTATGCGACAATTGATGTGTGGGATCCGATTGTGTTAGGCGAACTATCTTCAAATCATACAATAATCTTATTTGACAATCGTGGAATGGGGAAAACTACTGCTGGCAATAAAACATGGTCAATAGAACAATTTGCTAATGATACTTCTGGTCTAATAGATGCATTAGGAATCCAGAAACCTGTCGACATACTTGGTTTATCTATGGGGGGATATATCGCTCAGGAACTTACATTGATGCATCCTCAGAAAGTAAATAAACTCATACTATACGCAACTAGTTGTGGAGGAAACAAGACTTTACCTCCTCAAACAAGCCCGGAGATTGGCAGAAGTATTCTATCTGGGAATGTCAGTATTAACACCTTTTTGTCTACATTGTTTCCTCGAGAATGGTTAAAAGAAAACGCTGCTTATGTTCAAAAGGTTTTTTCCCCGATGACTCTGATCCCTAAGGAAAACACTCAACACCAAGCACAGGCGGTTCTTAACTGGGTTAAGAAAGGCAGCTGCGATAGACTGTCAAACATATCTAAACCCACCTTGGTTATAACAGGAACTGATGATATAATATCACCTCCTGCAAATTCATTAGTGCTGGCAGAGAAAATACCTGGAGCCTGGCTTGTACAGATAAAAGGAGCAGGCCATGCAGCGATTTGGCAATATCCACAACAAACTACAGCAGTGTTAGAAACCTTTCTTTCAATAAACTGAAAAATTACGTCCTATAGATAGAGTTTAATATTCAGGATCTTCACAGTTCAACTAGATGACGAAGGCGATAAGGAAGAGTGCTTCTCCTATAGTTTTATCTTCCATAATTGCAACAAGTGTTGTAATAGTTGCAACTAATCTAAGCGCCACAGATCATCATGTGGTCTTCGCCCAACTATTGCACTATAACAATACTACCACGAAACTGCCGGTGCAACATACAGGCAAAGCTACGACCGTCATTACTATGCATATATATTCACCGATCCTCTCAGGCTAAAATGAATTTGAAATCTAACAAGTTCTTCCTTTTTTCATCAGTATTGTATTTAATGTCTATTATAGTCATCATTATCTCGATTAACTCTTGGTTCTTTTATAAAAATGACAGCAACAATGACCACTATTCTTATTATCACATAGCATCTGCCACTACAAATGCTAACACTAATGGTACAAAATCATTCAACGTTATAATACCAAAAGGTTCAGCAAATCCAGAAGTTGACATTACTAAGTTGGGTCCAAGACAATGGTATTTGCCAGGACAAATAACGATAAATGTTAATGATACCATTACGTGGACAAATAATGATACAGAAGCTCACACTGTCACTAGCGGTAAGGGTGCGGGAATTGAAAGTTTGATGAATCACAATAGAGGAACTCCGAGTGGATTATTTGATAGCGGGTTATTCAAGCCAGGGAAGTCATGGACACATACATTTACTACACCAGGTACGTACACTTATTTTTGTACTATTCATCCATGGATGGATGGTGTGGTTACAGTTCAAGGAAAGGCAGAAAACATACCCCACTATCCGGTTTATGGTTCTGGTGCAAGAATAAGCAATTTGCCTGTTTACAAGTTTACCCCCGATGGAAAAATTGAGGTAGCTTTAAGTTGGGATCCTAACGTTTTGCTTACCGGTAAAGAGATATCTTTCTTCGTTACCTTCTTTGATCGTGCAAACAATAAACCAAATCTTTTACCCTATGATTTTGTAGTAATACAGGGCGGAAAACAACTTCAACGTACTCCAAGCATTACTCAAGCTGGAATGAACGTTCTGCATTATGTATTTTCAAATTCGGGTCATACAACCATCAGAATTGAAAATATTGGTGCCGTGAAATCATCTGATGTCCAGTTTGATACTATAATATTTGATAATCCTAATATTTCCTCGGTTGTTGCAAGCCAGCTAGCAGCAGCTGCCAATAGACAATCCAGCAATCCTTTCGCAGTAAGTTATTTGACTCTTATTTACATAGAATATGCTGTCATATTTGGAATTCCTGCAGCCGTAGGGGTGATCGTCATAATTGCGTATCGGTATAGATAATAAGTTTAAAACTTTGAACCTTTTTAATCGCAGATAGAGAATCACATTATGAAACTTTAACTGAATATGAGGTATAAAATTCTGGATGGTTCATAATCTTATCTGTTCTATATTCATATTGTTTGTGCTTTCATCATACCTAAATCAGACATTGATATTACTTTGAAGCCGTTGTTATGCAAATAATTCATCTCTGCTGCAAACAAGTTTATGTCTGTGCTAGAAGTTAGCTATTTCTTAGAATAATGCACATCAAATCGTTGCACTGCATTACATAGCATTCTTAGTCATTAAATAGTAAAAACCACCTGAATAAGGTGGATAACTAATAATAATGAAGTCAAACACAGATAAGGGGACAAGACCAGCGTCCTTATCGTCATCGGCTATTGCTTTGTCATTGGCAGGGGGAATAATAATTTTGTT
>DASSIM010000072.1:0-20349 GCA_035691865.1 Candidatus Nitrosopolaris sp.
AGTACCATCGCACTATTCAAATTCCTCCAGAAACACATATAGAAACAGCCAGATCTGCTTACAATAATGGAATATTAGAGATAACATTCAAGAAAAAGGAGCAGGCAAAAGGAAAGACGATAAAGGTAGAATAACAGTCTAAATTACTTTTGAACCTTCGTAACTTTAGTAACTAATTAAAAACAAGATATCAGAACTAAAATCTTAGAATCGCCTCATATCTCCCAATGAGTGTACTGCTATGGATTATCATAACAGGTATAAGAAAAGTGAGTCAAGATTAAATTTGGTATTTATATGTTCTTGAACTGTTTTCCTTATCGTTATCAGTTTCCATTTATTTTTGATATATGGTACAACCTTTTCGCTTATGTCGCGATGATCATGAATTACTAGGATGTTGTTGTTATCGCCCTCATCATTTAATCTAGTTATTACGGGTAAATAACTCTCCTTGAATATTGTTATAACAAACGGACGTTCAGTCCAGTTCAGTATATCACTGATTGAAACATTCTGATAATACAAGCCATATCCAAACTGACGTAGTTTTGTCTCAGATCTTTTTCCTATTCGTTCAATAATATTTTCTGATCCTAAACTATGAAGCAGATGACTAGTAAACGTAGTTGCTCCTCCATAAAAATACTTGTGAAGGTAAAGAAATTGAATTTTTGATTACACTCGACTAATTCTTTTTGCCACTAGGCTTTAAGTTTTGCAATTCACCCTCTACTATTATCATAACAGGAAGTAGTTACAAAAATCTTTTATATTTATCATCATGGATAATACACATGACCAATAAACTGTGTCCTACCTGTGAACATTATTACCTGGACATCGAAGGAAATTGTCCACCTTGTGGCAGGCCGCAAGGAATAGGCTGTAGTTGTCCCAAGGGGCTAAGTGTTTAGACAAACTTCCATCTCCACCAAGTCACTCCGAAGTTTGGTCTACACTTCTTTGAATTACAACCAGTGAATATGCTGAAGAGCAGCTGTCAAATTCTTTTTCAAGCAATAATCTTCCATTCTTTTAGTAACAGGGACTATTTTTTGGGATTATTCTTGGAAACCCGATCTGCTATTATAGTTACTATCTCATGCAGTATAGATGATGCATTCAATGGGAAGTAATAGTTATTACCGAACTTTATTGGGTAATATCTATTATGCTACTGATTTATCATAACGACAAATAATGCCTCTGGAAACGGATCCAAAGTTCCTTGATAAACGGTTTCCTTTATACTATCTATTCGAAAAGATTCACCAAATAAATCTCTTATCTCATCTTGTGAAAACTTGTATGGACCTTCCTGCCTAGGTTCTTTGTCACTAAAGCATTTTAAGAATAATATTCCATTATCTTTCAGTATTCCTTTTATTTTTTTGATGTACTTTTGTCTATCGTCAGGTGAAAGAACATGGAAGCAACCTCGATCAAATATATAGTCAAATTCATTGTCTTTGAGATTGGAATTTAGAATATCATCTACTATGAAATTAACACTTTTTTCATTAGCATAAATCTTTCTTGCCCTGTCAATCGCAGCTCCAGATAAATCAGAACCTATGACCTTAAAGCCTCTTTTAGCAAGCCATATAGCTTGCGTCGCTGGACCAGTACCAAGGTCAAGGAATTTGCCATCACTATTAATCTTTCTGTCATCTAATTCCTTTTCTAAATCAGAATCAAAGTTTTCATTATACCATGGCATTGTCTCTATCTTTTGACTTTTGTATAAGGTTTCCCAATCAGGAAAGTCCTTTCCAGATTCTGACATAATCTAGATTAATCCTGAAGCCTATAATAATTAAGCAGGACCTGAATATGAAACAATTTAAGAAATTGTCATCCTTCTCTTCCACTCGATGCTGCATTTTTCTTCTACTTCAGGCAACTTTTCTTCTGTCAAACCGATTTTATCTATTAATGTCATGGGATTTCCATTAACAAATGAATAATCGTTGAAGATAGATGAGGAATCTGGAGGATCGCAACTATTCCATCTACAAAGCCATGGAGAATAGTATCTCATACGGAAACCAATATCATCTAATAGCAAATTACAGCTGCCTAAATAATCATTTATTTGATACTTAATTGCAGGTGTATCATCATTAGTAATCTATTTTTAAAAACAGTTATGATATGTGTCATCAGCCGAAGCATCAAAAACCTCAGTAGCCAAACTGTCAATTGACTTGTAAGTATCATTACTTCTCGCTAACCTCATATTTGAGGAAACCGGTCTAATAATATTATCATCCATAAACGTTGGATATATTTTATCTGCTCTGTAGGTTAGTGTCTTTGTACTATATACACTAGATATAGGGTACATGCTATCCTCTCTGTACGTTAATTCCTTTGTCCTATTATTCAGGGTTGATAAAGTGTATTCTTTCTTCTTTATTTCATTCTCAAGCCAGCTTGCAGCAGATGTTAGATTAGCCACTTTCTTTTGTAAATATGGTAATTGCCCAGTATCGATTAACATTAGCACATCAACTATATCATTTTTATTTATTCCTCGAGATTCAATTATTCTAAATAATTCCAGAAGTGATGGGAGATAGTTTTGCATTTCGTAGTACGCCTCAACTAGTTTATACATATTGTTCAATTCCAAAACTGTCGGTAAATTTCTTGAACTTCGTCAGCCGGAAGATCTAATCTTATAACCAAGTCTACCGGTGTCTTACCTTCTGAAAACAATTTGATAGCCTGAGTATTTTTTGATTTTGACTCAATATCATAATCATCTTTTTCTTCTAATTGCCCTCTTTCCCGTTCTACTTCCAACTTTACTCTCTACCCTGAACAAGGCTCCTTGCGTTGCTAGGTTCCCGCAGTCGGCACAGAATTTTGGCTTGACTCCTGATCGAATGAAGGGTCTCACAGATGTTAACACTTTTTTCGTCTTATCTTCACATGATTAGAAGGAAATAGCGTATAAAAAATATGTGTATTTGAGATAGGACTATCATTGGAGCGAATCATTTGATTCAAAGTCCTCAATTCCTGCAACACGTCATGTGATTTTACTTTCTACAGCATTATGGACAATTAAGAGCACAAGTAACCATTCACACGAGCACAAAAATGTACCCACATCTGGCAGGCTCTGAGTTAAAGACACAACAACAACGAAAAAAACATAAAACAAGCATCACGTTATGCTATTGCAATAGCTAGGAAAAAGGACAGAATAATAATGCTGAATTGATCGCGTTGCATGTTATTCATTCAGAAATTAAACATGTATATTCTACTTATTACGGTGGATCCGTCAATCAAATTTCCATCGAGCGAATTATAGAAGATGCTAAGAAGCAGGCTCAAGCATGGTTCGATAAAGTTCAAGAAGAAGCCGATGAAAACAATGTTAAATTAAGAACAGAAATTATTGTTAATTCTAGATCAATAGTAGGAGCAGTAGTTGATTATGCTGAACATGAGGGTGTTGATTTAATAGTAATAGGCTCAAGAGGATTATCAGGCTTTAAGAAATTATTGCTAGGAAGTACCGCCTAGGGCCTAGTAACTTATGCCCAATGTCCTATATTAGTTGTCAGATAGCTACTGCGGATCTCAATTCATCTATTTGGTCAGACCTCACGGTTAATTCCTAAACAGCACTAGTTGAGAAAGTTATAAGGGGACAGAGGCTAGAAAGATAGAGAAAGATCAATTGCAGATAGACGCATCAATAGGTAAACATACATACATGCGAGTAAAATCCAACACAAACGATGATAGAATATATCCGACGACAACAACCAAAAGCAAAAGACATAAGTAGAAAAGCTATCACACTTGAACCAGACAAAACCCTTTACGACGCACGCAATACGTTGTTCATATACAATATAAGTAGAGTTGTAATCGCCAAAGATAACAAGCCTTTAGGAATAATTACAGAAAAAGATATTGCATGGTATCTATATACCGAGATACCAAACAGACGCCTTGACCAAATTGGATTAGATGAAATCATGAGTAAAAATCTAATAACAGTTGGAGAACAAGCAGACCTGCAATATTGTGCAAGGTCCATGTTAGAGAATAAAATCAGCTCTATAATAGTTGTTGACAATAATAAAGAAGATCTAAAGGGTATAATCACAAAAACTGACTTGGTGAATACATATGCAATATACTACAAAGCAAAGAATTCAGTCGAAGCATACATGACCAAACATGTCTTGACCATAACACCTGATGAGCCAATACATATGGTTCTTTTGTTAATGATTAACAATAAAATATCCAGGATTGTGGTAGTGAGAGATGAAAAGCCTATTGGTATAATTGCAGGACGTGATCTTCTACCTATTAGTGCATTATTTATGACTGCAGCCTATGCAGTTTACTGGAGAACTCGCGAGGATTTAATAGCGTTAAGAAAGGAACAGAAATTCATCCCTTCTGGTATAAAGGATATATTTTTGGCAAGAGAGATAATGAAACATAGCCCAATAAGAGCTACAAGAGACGCTGACTTGACTGACGCTGCTCAAATAATGTCAAACAATAGGATAAGTGGTCTTCCCGTTGTGAATTCAGTTGATAATCTAGTTGGGATAGTTACAAAGACTGATATCACCAAGGCATTGGTTGCCAGTTAATATACTCAATAATATTCTAGGTGTGTAATACCAGGATCAACATTTTCCTCTTTTTCTTTGCATCTATCGCTCTATTTTCCTGTTGTACGACTATCCCTTTATTACACCTAATGGAACTAATCGTGCAACCTTTGTAGCTATTCCGAGGTTATGAGAAATATCTGCTATGGTGTCAACATCCTTGTATGCTTCAGGAGTCTCTTCTACTATACCTTCTCGAGTAAGTGCTTTAACGTATATTCCCCTAGATTCTAATGCATTCTTTACACTTTGTTCATTGTATTTTCTCTTTGCAGCTCCCCTAGACATAGTTCTTCCTGCCCCGTGTGCAGTTGAACCAAAACTCAAATCCATAGATTTTTGACTACCTAAAAGTAACCAACTTGCTGTACCCATTGAACCTGGTATTATTACTGGTTGACCTATGCTCCGATACTGTGTTGGAATCTGCTCCATTCCCGCAGGAAAGGCTCTAGTAGCTCCTTTTCTATGAACGATTAAATTTCGATTAGTGCTTCCTCCATTTTCAATCTCAATAGTATGACGTTCAATCTCTGCTATGTTATGAGCAACATCATAGACAAGTTTCATATCAAGCTGCTGGTCTTTGCTGCTGCCAAACACTTTTTTAAATGCCTTCATCTGAATCATACGGGACACATGCAAGCTCTCTGTCAGGTAACGTAAAACCATATTTTCTTAGTGCAATCTCAGCTATACGTAAATAATCACTGCATACTTGATGACCAAAACCTCTAGAACCACAATGTATCAGTATTGTAACTTGGCCTTGCTGAGTTATTCCCATTACTTTTGCTGCCTTTTCATCATAGATTTTGTCTACTTTCTGAACCTCAAGAAAATGGTTGCCAGAACCTAGGCTTCCTAGTTGTGGTATTCCCCTCTTCCTAGCAGTAACGGATACTTTGTCAGGATCAGCACCTTTTATACAACCGTTCTCTTCACACACTTCTGCATCTTGACTCCAACCATAACCTCTATCAATGGCCCACTTTACTCCAACTGCCAGAAGTTCGTCTAGTTCTGTATTTGTGAGCTGAATTACACCTTTGCCACCAACACCAGAAGGGATTGTCCTAAATAATTCGTTGACTAATTCAATTAATCTGGGCTTAACTTCATTCTCTATGAGATTGGTTTGGATTAACCTGACACCACAATTGATATCGTATCCTACGCCTCCGGGACTAACTACTCCTCCTCCGCCAATTATTCCATTGTCTCCAGCTCCACTTCCTCTTTCTTGGTCTAAATCCATAGCAGCAACTCCTCCTACAGGAAAACCATACCCTTCATGTCCATCTGGTAGAACTATTACATGTTTTTGGACTCCTGGTAGAGTGGCCACATTGATAGCCTGATCTATAGTACGATCTGCAGCCATATTCGAGATCAAATTCTCGTTTGCATAAATCCTCACTGGAACCCTCATTCCAATTGTTTGGTCTTTTTCTACTAAGAATTCAAATTCACTAACTTTTTTGATAGCACGATTACTTCTCTTTGTAAAGAACTGAGTAGTAGTATTAGTAGTAGCAGTCATTTTCTATTTACCGAAGCTTGTTATGATAAACAAACGAAAAACATACAAATACACAACAATCACAAACCCTGTTTGTATCTGTACTTGTTCATTATCTCTATCACCTGCTCATCACTAACTTGAGAAAAGTCTTGATAAAACGCTCCAACAGCAGAAAATACTAATGGTGATTGTAAAACGACTACTTCATCTACTTCTTGTTCTTCTTTAAGCTTATCAAGTGTATCTTTTGGTGCCACGGGGACTGCAACTATCAGTCTTTTTAATTTTTGGTTTCCTAACCATCGTATGGCAGCAAACATCGTTGCACCAGTGGCTATACCATCATCAACTAAGATTATGGTTTTGCCTTGTAAGCGATATTGTTTATTTCCTCTAAATCTCATTAAACGACGTTCTATCTCTTGTTTCTTTATGGATATCTGTTCATCGACATACTCTTGTGATACATTTAGCATGTTAATTACATCTTCATTAGGAAAGAAGCTGCCATCATGCATTACTGCACCTATCGCAAGTTCAGAATTGTACGGTGCTCCTATCTTCCGTGATACAACAATATCTAATCTAGCTCCAAGAATAGATGCTACTACATCTCCAGTAACCACTCCACCTCTAGGAATAGCTAAGATGATGAGTTCATTAGCAGACTTTACCACAAATTTCAATTTGTCAGCTAGTCTTTTTGCCGCATCTTCTCTATGTTTGAATATAAGTCGTTCAAAGAAATAATCATTATTATCTTCTATTTTTACTCTGGTTGATTCATTTCTAGAAAGTGATCGAGACATATACTCAGATCAATTTGTGAATCAGTAATATTAGAAGCCTTGGGTTGCAGTGCATTGCACAGCAGTTCTTTAAAGTATAAGATATTATTCACAGAAAAGGAATTGAAAAGTCCAAATGTCGATCAAAGAGATTCTTCTCGTCGCATCTGTATCCAAAATTCGAATATCATCACACTAGGAGAGCTCAAAACAGCAAGAGGAGGAAATTGATTGAACTATCTGAACTACACCTTTTCTGTTATTACATTATTATTATTGTTATTATTGAGGTTTAAATTCTCTGCTCTTGGTTTCCAGTTGCTTGCTATAAAACACTGGAAAGCTTTCTGGTACAAAGTCTAAATCAAGAAACCTTGGAGGGAGTGTCTTAATTTGATGTAAGTGAAATCTTTGAATCTCTTTTATCGAGGGCATCTTAGGCAAGACTCCTTTATTAAGAATTTTTTGTAACACGGGAATTGAATCCACCGGTAGCTTCTCTTCATTTTCTAGTGCTATAAAGTCACTTTTTATTAATCCGTTTTCCAAGATTCTGTATATTTGCTTGGGGCCAGGATATGTTTTCTTTGCAGGACTAGTCTTAACTCTGTAGAATATTTTATCATCAACTCTTCCTTCATTATTCCCATCTAATGGTGAGGACGGTACTTTTATCGCAACTAATTTGTAAACTCCATTCATAGCTGGATCATCTCTCGACGTGCTAAGCTCTGTCCCAACTCCGAAGGAGTCTATTGGGGCGCCCCTGTTAACGAGATCATGAATTAGATATTCATTGAGGTCTCCGCTTGCCATGATCTTTGTATTAACGTAAGCGCCGCCAGAAGCATCATCCAGCACTCTTCTTGCTTCTAAACTTAAGGAATACAGATCCCCACTATCAAGTCTTATTCCAGCTGTATTGATTGCAGATTTAATTATCTTTTTTATAGCAGCGATACTATCATAGGTATCAACCAGCAAATATCCTGATGGGAATACTTTGCTAAATTCTTTAAATGCTTCTACTTCTTTCTCAAAGCTCATTACAAAAGAGTGGGCCATTGTTCCAAAGATGGGTATTCCCAACTTGTATCCTGCAAGAGCATTCGAAGTTCCTATACAACCTGCTATGTAACTTGCTCTGGCTGCTAAGAGAGCTGCTTGTGGTCCATGGGCACGCCTTGATCCAAACTCTATGATGGACTTTCCTTTTGCTGCCGTAACTATTCGTGATGCCTTGGTAGCTATCAAGCTTTGAAAATTCATCATAGATAGAATATATGTTTCAACTATTTGTGCCTCGATCATTGGAGCTTCAATTCTTATGAGTGGCTCGTTAGGGAACAGAATAGTACCCTCAGGAACTGCCCAAACAGTACCTGTGAATTTGAGGTTTCTTAAATATTCAAAAAAATCTTCTCCCACATCTTTGAAGACTTCGAGGGATTCTAGATAAGATAATTGTTCTTCGTTAAACCTTACATTCGTAAGAAAGTAAAGTACCTGTTCAAGACCCGCAGCTACTAAGTAAGACCTATTTCTTGGCAGCTTTCGGACAAACATTTCAAAGACGCCATTTTCATTCCTGTTGCAATCGCTCGTTGCTTTATCAGCCAGTCTAATGAAGTAGCGATAGTAATAGGCAGCAGCCATTGTCAATTCGTAAAAGTCTGTTGCCAGTGCAATATCTCTGCCATCTACGATTCCCGAGACCAATATGTCTTCCAAATACTGTCAGCTAATCTTCTGTCGGTATCCGTATAACTTTTTCCTGAAAATCTTAGGTCACAATTGCAAGAAGTGATCTTGTAATAGTGACTCGATCATGTCATTATATAGTCTGCCACGACCAAGAACACCGTTGATACATCTGTACTACTAGAACGATTCAAGATATGATCCCGCTAATTCTAAGATCCTTTGATTCTTCAAGCTATGCCTTTCTTTTTTCGACGATTCTTTCGGCTTTTGCACGGAAAAGAGAGACTTTTGCTCTAACACAGGCTTTGTAACATATTAAAAAATAAAGCAGGTCTTGTAGATTATTGTCATTACTTTTTTCTATATATTTAGATATGAAATACCTCCTAAGATCATTTCTTTTATAATAGTCAAGATCCATTGAAAGATGAGCTACGTCTTCTGCAATATCCGCATACCTTAGAGAATCATTGGACTCTATTCTGTTGTATAAGTAGAACCTACTAATTTTATTATTTATAATAAAGATGTTTCTTAGATACAAGTCACCATGTATTTCACGAATCTTGTCTTCTCTAATTCGCTTGTAGAATAATAAAGACAAGCGTCGATGAAACTTTCTTGCTAAATACTGTTGAAAAGATAGAATAGAATGCCCCAGTTGATGGATATCTATATGAGGCTTTTGCAATGGAGTACGCCACGCATGATGCAGACGTTAAAGCAATAAGCCACGCAATTATCGAACTCGGTCCGGCAAACATTGTAGCTAGCCTTAACTTGGCCATTGGTTTGGGGAAGATAGATATTGATTGATTGTTGGACGGCTTCAAAGGAAGTTTCATAGACGACTCTGAGTCATCTGCTAAGTGATAAATTGTTAGTAGAACCTAAAACAGTATACGACCAATTTGGCCAATATTGGTTTGGGGACATTCTTCATAAGCATTAAAGAGCTGGGGTGATTTCATATAGTACCATTCGGTTTACTACTCTCTGCTAGTGCTGCTATTGAAAGAGGTTAAGTCAAGCCACTTCCTCAAGCCATCTTTCAAAATATTACTTCTAGTCTTGCTTGCTTCACCAATCGCTCATGTTCCTCGGTAGCCAAAGACGTCGTCGAGCCAGTCTAAAGATATTCTGGTGGCATAAGATAGTACTACGTAGTGCATTTTTTGCTAGAATAACTTGAAGGAGAAGTCGTATTTGTATTCACGCCATCATTCTGAGTGCTTTAATGATAGCGTTATTGTTTGTATCTCTTTCTTATAGTAACTTCTGTTACTCCGGCTGCTTGTGCTAAATCTAACATTCTTTTGCTTGATTCTGAAGAATATAATAATTTAAGTTCTGTGGTCTATGCTTGTTCAAACTTATTTGTGTGATATGAAAAAACAATATCTGACAATTTGACAACTTTCACTTAAGCGATTTAAGAAACTTTTCTAGAGACAGTGTATTAATAACATCTTTCCCTTCTGCCCACCCTCTTCTTGCTTGCGATATTCCAAATTTGAGAAAATGCAGATGTAATTTATCATGAGCATCAGAATCTATCGTGAGTTTACACCCATTCTCAACTGCAAGTTTGATGTACTCGTCTCGTAGATCTAATCTATCTGGTGAAGAGTCTACTTCAAGGATGGTATTTGTGTCTTTTGAAACATGTATTATTTTTTCTATATCTACATCTATAGACTGACGCTGCTGTATTACTCTACCGGTTGGATGAAAAAGTATATCCACATTAGGATTGGACATTGCTGATATCAGCCTTTTTGTTTGTTCCTTTTTTGGTAGAGAGAAATATGAGTGAACGGCAGCTCCCACAACATCAAATTCCTTAAGTATATTATTCTCTAGATCAAGACTGCCATCCTTAAGTATGTTCACCTCTACTCCTCTCAGAATAGTTATTCTTTCGTCGTCCTTTATCTCTTGATTGGTCCTCTCTATTTCCTTTTTTTGTTTCTCAAGTTTCTCTTTGTTTAATCCATGTGCAATTCCCAGCATTCTAGAATGATCTGTAATAGCAATATATTCAAGACCTATTGCTCTTGCAGCTTGACCCATCTCTATTATAGAATTGTTGCCATCTGTCCAATTGGTATGAATCTGAATATCTCCCCTCAAGCCATTATAATCAATCAGTTCGGGTAGTCTACCCTTTCTTGCCACCTCTATCTCACCTTTGTCTTCCCTTAACTCTGGTGGTATCCATGCTAATCCAAGGCTCGAATAGATATCTTCCTCTAACCTTCCTGCAAGCTGATGATTTCTTTTATCATATAGACCATATTCATTCAGTTTGTATCCTTTATGTAATGCAATTGTCCTAAGCACAACATTATGTTGCTTGTTGCCGGTAAAATATTGAAGTGCAGCACCAAAACTCTCTTCAGGCACAATTCTTAAATCGCAATCAATTCCACTTTGTAATCTAACCATTGATTTTGTGATTCCTTTGGTGTGAATATACTCAAGTTCAGGCATTGTTGTGAAAAAATCCATTACTTCGTCAGGTTCATCGGATACGGCCAAGAAATCTGCATAGCCTATGGATTCCTTCATTCTTCTTGCTGAGCCTGCCAGTTCCACCTTCTTTACTGAATCTAGTCTTCTCAAACGATTACAAATGTCTTCTAGTATATCCAATACTAAACCAAGAATAAACCTCCCACCATGACTTTTCTTGAAGAACTCTATACCATGCAATATCTGTTCTTCGCTTTTTTCGCCAAAACCTGGGAGGTTTCTTATTCGTTGTTCTTTGGCTGCTATTTCGAGTTGTTCAACGTTAGTTATCCCTAACTCTTCATAGAGCACTTTCACCGTCTTTGCCCCTATTCCTTCTATAGATGCGAGAGAAGTTACATCAACAGGAATTTGACTTTTTAACTGTTCATAGTATTGGAGTTTGCCGGTGCGTATTAATTCAGACAGTTTCTCTGCTATGCTCTTCCCTATTCCTGGGAGTTCCATCAGTGAACTAATCCCTCCTTTCTTGTAAATGGTTAAAAGATCATCACTTAGAGATCCGATGTATAGAGCTGCTTTTTCGTAAGCCCTAGGCTTGAACTTTTCTCCCTTCATCTCTTCAAAAATGGCGATTTCATGAAGGATTTTGGCAATTTCATAGTTCTTCAATCATGATATTCCCTCAATAGTCTAATTTAGGTGTCTGTTTCGTATCTCAAATTAGCAATGTCCATTGGTATTATCAGATATTCAATACCTATCTTGGCTTTTCAATTACAGATAGAGTAGGATGCTTAGGATACGTGGTCCCTCGACTATTTCAATATTGCCCCCAACGCAATCTTCGGTTGGTGGAGGAACAAGACTTGTACCCTTAATGAAATTGAAATGAGAATCTGTTGCACATCGATAATTGGAGCAAGTTCAAGAAGAGAAGTGTTCTTTGAAGATAGAGCCGACGCCATGCTCGGCGACACTGAGCACAAAATATTAGTGAGTTACGCAAATTGTCCTGTTCTGGTAGTGCATGTGAAATCTAAATGATGAAATCGAGAATATGATTCAAACCTTCTATTCAATGATGCTTTTAAATGCTTCTAGCTGATTATTAGCGCTGACAAGGGACCTCTATGACGAATCAAGAACTAGACTATTATTGGAGTATCACTACTGCTGATCTTTTTCGGCAGTTTGATAATACCTCAACTGAAGAAGAAAAAAGACAACAACTCCAAGAGGCAGGATTAACGTCTACAGAATCAAATCTGAGACTATCCAAATATGGTGAGAACATTATAGAGGAAAAAAAGAAAGCAAATTTACTATCATTACTAATCTCTCAATTCAAAAGTCCGATAATAATTATTTTTATTTTCACTTCTATATTAGCATTTTTCCTTGGTCAAACTGAGGATTCTTTAATCATTATTTCAATCGTAATTGTAAGCGGACTACTTGGATTCTGGCAAGAAAAAGGAGCTACAGATGCCATTACTAAATTGTTGGAAATTGTACAGCTAAAAACTACAGTATTGCGCGATAGCAAGCCACAAGAAATACCTTCTGAAAATGTCGTTCCTGGTGACATAGTTATGCTAAAATCGGGAGACAGTGTATCTGCAGATCGTATACTCATTGAGTCAAACGATCTTTTTGTAAATGAAGCAACATTAACTGGAGAAAGCTATCCTGAAGAGAAATCTGCAAACACATTACCAAGAGAAACACCACTTAGAGAAAGAACAAACTCTATTTTTATGGGCACCTTTGTATTCAGTGGCACAGCAAAGGTGCTAGTGATTAAAACGGGGGCCAGTACTGAGCTAGGCAAAATATCGGATAGGTTAGGGCGAAAGGCACCGGAGACAGAATTTGAAATGGGTGTAAGAAGATTTGGATATTTCCTTATGGAAATAACATTGATGTTAGTCGTTTCTATTCTTGTAATCAATGTATATTTTGGTAGACCTATAGTAGAATCATTTTTGTTCTCCTTGGCATAAGCTATTGGGCTCAGCCCACAACTTTTACCTGCAATTATTAGCATTAACCTATCTCATAGTGCAAAGAGAATGGCGAAAGAAAAAGTAATTGTAAAACGCCTTACATCTATAGAAAATCTTGAAAGCATGAACGTACTTTGCTCAGATAAAACAGGAACCTTGACGATTGGTGAAGTAAAGCTGCAATCTGAAATAGATGTAGAAGGCAATACCAACAATAGGTTCTCCTTCATGCCTATCTTAATTTTGTCTTTGAAACTGGTTTTTCAAATCCAATTGATACAGCCATCAAAGCCTTTTGTTCTCAACAATTTGATATTTCAGGATGTAGCAAATTGGATGAAATTCCATATGATTTTATTCGTAAACGGTTAAGCATTCTGATCTCATTATCCTCATCATCATTTCCAATTGAATACATGACATCATCAACAACAAAAACAAAGACTGCAACAAAACATCTTATGATCACTAAAGGGGCTTTACATAATGTACTTGATGTATGTTCATATGCTGAAATGGCTGTGCTAAGAAGAGAAGATGTCTCTCTAAGGAGGGGTTATATGCTATATGGCGCAGATTCCTACTATGGATTTCGTTGCAGAGTTGAATTGATAATAGATTGCTGTTGGGACTGAAGCAGTACTGACTGTGGCCGTTGCAACTTGACTGAGTTGTTACTATCACTGAGGTTAAACTTTTTGGATTATTATCTAACTTCTCATCAATACACGAGGAGGGGGCAGAAGGAAGGGCCTAACAAGAAACCATGAGAGCAGAGGTGATCGGAGATCAAAGAAGGTTAATATGAACAAAAAGGAAGAATAATCTGATATTTTCAAGGATGGCATGGTCAACGAAAGAGTGGATATAGTAAAGTAATAAAGTGAAAAAGAACGTAAGAGGAAGTACTCATTTTGACTACTGCAAGATCAAATTGATAGTGACCCCAGCTAGTAATTGATGTGTTTACACTAGCTGGTCTCGCAAATTATTTGGGGTATAGCTAGTAGTAGTACTTACATAGATAGGTGACACTTTCAAATACCCAGCTAGCCGTAAAGATTTACAGGAGCTGAGTCAGCAGCGTCAAAAGCTTGTGAAACAAATAATAATTTATGCTAATAGCAAAAAGCTGGCTTACAATATATCCGCTAAAGCAGCCTTCACCATCGCCACTTCCTTATCCGCTCCTATAAAGATAGGACTTACACATGGCAATTTGTTAAGGACAACCTTCTTAGAGTGTTCTAGGTCTTTGTGATAACATGAGAATGCGTCACAAATAATCTGATTGTTATCAGTGATATAGGACTCCCTTCGCTCACCTACTAATTTTTGAATTTTATCTGCAAACACAAAAAGATCATTTTTAATAATGTCATTTCCCGCCTGGATTTCTTCGTTTTTATCCTGGGCCAAGTGCCTAAGCCTTTTTGCATAATGCGCCAGTGCTCTATCACGCACTTCTAAGAATTCACTCATTGTCTAACATCTTTTTGTTTTTCATTGTCTAACTCACTCTGGTCTCTTTTCCCATGTGTCAGTATATAAGTGGTTTGTCTTAGAATCTCTAGAACTTGTTCCTGCCCTTTCTGCAGTGTATGTATTTATTCTTGCATTGGTCTGAATTTCCATTTGCTTTAATTTCCTTGTAGGCATCATCCGTCGAAGGGTAACTGCAGTTAACCGTTGAAGGATGAGTTAGTGTATAGACTAGATTCTAGATTCAGGTACGCAGTGGAAGTAAGGCACACATCTTGGTTCCAAGAGAATCTAACTGTAAATGATGCTTACAAAATAGCAATATAAGCAATTGCAGCAGTCATCAGAAGAAACTCAGGTACTGGTGATGGCATCAATGTCGTTATTATAGATAAAGATGGCTATCGTGAGCTGTCGAAGGAAATGAAAAAGGCTGTAAGTGTAGTTTACAAAGAAAGCTTTTTTACTAGATATGGCACAGCAGCATTATCATCTTGAGATACTAAATAATAGTATATCGCTATTAGTCATTGCACTCCTTATATTATGTATCTTTTAATATTTGAACAGTTCCCATCACGAAGCTATTGCAATAATAAAAAGCTAGTTCAGATCTAATATCGAGAGGTAATATTTGTTTATCGAAAATATTATATTTTTTGTAACCAAGCATTTTTTCGTTACGTTCTTCTCACTTTGAAATGCAAAATTGATACAACCGTAAATGATGTATTGTTTGTATATGATAATTTTCGGTGTTTAGTATACCAATGATTAAACCTAGAAGTAAATCATGAAACCTAATAGATCAAACTCCCGATACCTAATCCGTTAACAATCTTACGGTTTCAGATCTTTGAATATTAATTCTTCTACGATATGATTCTAAATCCTCTTGTGATTATTTGTGTGGTCAGCCTCGACAGTAACTTTTGAGTTAAGAGTGCGTATAACTATTGCCTTCTTTGCATTTAACACATTTTCGTATAATGCAGAATGTTGTGTTGCAATCATATCCCATTTTAGTTTTTCCTTAAATTTATTGACTTCTCTTACATATGTATCATAGTCCTTAGCAAGAGTCCATTAGCAAAGGCGTCTGGTTTTCTCTTGACAGTTATGCCAATCCTTTTGAAGAAAATTCTCTAAAAAAACCCAAATCACTCGCTACAAACGTTACTCCATGTGCCAAACCATCAATCATCACACCTGAGGATGAGGTTACAGTATAGGGAAGTATAGTGGCATCAGCAGCATAAAACAAGAAAGAAAGGTCTTCTTCATCAAGGAAATCTTTTCGTAAATCGATTACAGAATTGTTTTTACTTTTATTAAATCGCAAATTGACCTGCTCTCTATTATAGTGATTCTTTGAAGAATTTACCACAATAATCCAATTTTCAGGTATATCCATCTTTTCTAGAATTTTCTCTAATTTTAGTGCATCTTTGAACGCCGACTTATGATAGTGTTTGGTCTATTAAGTACGATATTTGATTTCTCTACTTTTGGCGTACTCTTGTTCATATTACATTCTTCTACTGATCAATTTAGAACAGCATGGTTTATGGAATCTGTTATTTCTGCATCCATTATTGTACTTACCTACTAGCTATATCATATAACGATGGAATTTCTAAATGTCCTGAGATAACTATTAATTTAAATATTAGTGATTATGAATTGTTCAAATGGATTGCCCTATCTGTGCTTCGGCCAACGGGTTGAAAGATAGACAGGAACTAGTTCGACATATGAAGACCCACAGGGATAATCCCGATTTAATGATAGAAAAAATTGCAGATTATGTAGCTGCTCGTGAAACCTCACGAGAGCTGCAATGAATTTACATCTTACGTTATTTAGCATGGGACTACTACATCTGAGCACACTGGAAAAAGAATCATAACTTAAAGTGCGTCGTAAGACTCTTCTAATAGTGTGAGGGTACAAACATAAGTTTGTATTTTAGCAAGCTCAAGCGTTGATTTCCTACTAATCAATCCGAGAGTGACACTAGACTACATGTAAACCGAATATTTCCTACTTGAAAGACTGAAAATTCTATAGTTTACCCAATGCCTTATCAGACATTTCCGAACCATCATGCGGCGCTAGAATTGTAGGTGTAGTTGGTCTTTTGCTCATGAGTCTTTCATATTAAATTAGATGTATTTTTATAATGTTACTATTTGCTTTCGTCCATTGTATCAACTAGACTTAGATAGTGTTCAGCAATAAGACTATGTTAGAGCCCATCATTATTATTTTCCAGAGAAATAGAGCTGTCATTCTTGTGCAATATATTGTATATTATTCTTTAATGATTCTGATAATTCATTTCGAGCGATGCCTCAGCTTTATGTATTTATATAATATTAGGAATTGATACAGATAATTGAAATGATATCAAAGATACTAGTCGGAAAGGAATGCACCCAAGCTACCTTCAGATATATCAGGACTGACTTGGGCTGAATATACTTTGTTGGAACAGTAATAAATTAAAGGCAGAATCTTTATCGCGTAAACTGGATGTAGCTCCCGGCAGCTCTGGCATCTCGATTAGATATCTACCTGTAACCTCGTAGCTCGACTACTTGAAACAGGTTTATGTAACAACTTTGTGGAACGCGGTGTGAATACGTCCAGATTATATAAAAGCGCTTTTATCTTATTATTATCAATATTATTAGTGATAGTATGGCAAATGAAGCGCAGTCCAGGTCCAATAATAATGGAAAAATACAGATAAGAAAAATACTTGTTCCTATAGATGGTTCAAAGTATTCCTTAAATGCAGCTGAATATGCAACAAGAATTGCAAAAGATGAGAATGCGCAGCTATTTTGTATCCATGTTATTACTCCCCGTATACCGTACGGATATGCAACTTCTGCAGCATCTACAACAGGTCAATACCATGAAGATATAAAAGATGTGGTCGAATCTTGGTTTGAGAAAGTAAGAGATATAGCAAAGAATGAAGGTATTTCTGATGTAAAGACAGACATTTTCACGGATGTTAAATCTGTTATTGAATCTATTTTAGACTATGCTAGTAGTAAGGATGTAGATCTAATAGTCATTGGAACTAAGGGAAGAACTGGACTAAAGAGATTCTTGATGGGAAGTGTAGCAAATGGTGTAGTACAGCATGCTCATTGTCCTGTGTTACTAGTCAGATAGCTGTTGAATGTGAAAGGTTGTCTAGGTTTCCGAAGATCAAGGATTTGGTGAGTTTGCGGGACTTTCTGTTTTCTTATTGATAACTGGGTTTTGCAGCATGACAAAGCAACATTATACTCCCGGAAGGTTGGAGTGTGTTTGCTCGAGGTTCAGAGTCGATTGGCATTAGAATATCCCATATTCATTCAAAGAAAGCATCTGAGGAAGATCGCTGCAATAGGGGCGGAACAAGTCGTCGTCGTCGTGGAGAGTTGTCGGACTCGAAGGATAGACGTTAATGCTTTAGGCTCTTTAATTACCATTTACGCACTCAAAGGCAATTGAACCACAAGCAGCATCTATTCCTATTACCTTCATGATGGTCGAAGAATAAAAATAGTTCGGATATTCCGGTGAATCGGTACAAGGGTCTGGATCTGGGTTGTACTTATTCCCTTTTCCGATTGCTGCTTCAATGTCGTTTGTATGAAATACATTACCAATCCTACCAAGATACTTCAGATTGTACTCCCTTTCAAACGATGGTGATACTCTTGATTTCTCTATCTCTTCTGGACTGTAGATTTTGTCAATGCCATAAGTGTAGTCCAGGAATAACCGTTTGTAAAGACAGGTATCTTCAGGCTCTGTTTCTATCCTTTCAAATAGACCATCAGGTGCATTAGGCGTTGATACAAATACAATGTAAGGATTTGATTTACCGATGTACCTTTCACTAACATCTCTAGCATCCTGCTGCTGTCCTGGTGGGAAGAAATCAGACTCGTCTAATAGTATGAATGATACATTCTGTAGTCCACGCATAGCGTCAAGATGGTGTGAAGGAAATGCCTCTATCTTGACTCCATTGAGCTCGATGACTGTTTCTTTGTTATCAAATACAACATGTCCTCTATCATAAAACAGTCTCTTCATTCTATCTATGAGACCTATTGCTAAATCAATCCTGGGGCCTGTTACTATACACATTTCAGAGGCTGATAACATATTATCCTTTAAGCAAAGCCAGGCCATGAATCTAAGCATAAACTCCGTAATTCCTAGACCTGTGGCTTTCTTTATCCAGACGTGGCTATGGCTTTGTAATACATCAAAAATTATCTTTTCATAATCAAATAATGGCCTTTCCAACCCATTCTTCTTTGGTAAGCCAATGATGTGGTTGAAACAACAATCCCCGTTAGTCCTGATATCTTCTGCTCTATGCTCTTCCGCATTCCAGATCCAGAATGGCTTGTCATGTAATTTTTCAAATAGTCTGTTTTGATACTGTGTGTTCTGGGTTACACTTACCCTTTCTTTAGTTCTTTGAATGTCACTGTCTATGTATACTACAATGTAATTAATCCATACTTTTCAGTGTTCCGATATTACTTGATACGAGGGTACACTTATAGTTAGCAGCAGAACTTAGTTATCCTCATCTTCGTTTGGCTTGAATTTTTGCGCCCAAACAGGTCGGTCATACAAACAAGGGTTTTATGTATGTGTGGGAAAAGCAGTGCACCAAGACTTTTTATCGCACACTCCACCCGCCATCCACAATGATTGAAGTGCCGGTAACATAATCCGACTCATCACTAGCCAAATAGAGCGCAGCGTTGGCAATATCAATTGGGTCACCCATACGACCAGCAGGAATACCCATCAGTATTTGTCTTAACAGAGTTTCGTCCTCTTCAATGAATTTGGTCATATCTGTCTTGATGGCTCCTGGACAGACACAGTTCACATTGATTCTCTTTGGCGCAAAATCTAGAGCCAAAGCTCTGGTCATAGCAACAATTCCGCCTTTGGAAGCACAGTAGGGTGAGGAGTTATCGAAGCCAATACTAATACCCACTATGGAAGATATGTTTACGATTTTACCCTGGCCATTTTTCTCAAAAGTCGGCAAGACCTCACGTGTTAGCAGGAAGAAGCCTTTGAGGTTGGTGTTAATCACTGCATTCCATTCTTCGTCGCTGGTCTTCGAAATTGGGTTTTGACGAAAAATGCCGGCGTTATTGACCAAAATATTGATAGTGCCGAAAGCATCCAGTGTTTTTGCAACCAAATTCTTGACTGACTGTGTGTTTGATATATCACACTGGATGAACAGAGCATTCTCGCCGGCGATATCAGCGGCGGCTTTGCCTGACTCATTGATATCACTAAAGACAACCTTCGCGCCCTCTTTGATAAAAAGCCGGGCAATACCTAGACCAATACCTGAAGCAGCACCTGTTACGATTGCAACTTTACCACTTAATCTCATAAAATCTCCGATTGTCTTTTCAGCCAGGCACTTATTATACTATAGGTAGGCGTTCCGCTTTCAGATATCGTAATGAGAGATAGAACAGCTTTTTGAAGAAAAAACAACATAGAAATGCGTCATGGATATTCAGTGACCATAGGTCCGGATGGTAAGCCAAGAATAAGAGAATTCGGCAATGTAAAACCATCAAGATTTGGAATTGGTGGCTTCACTAAACCTGAAATTAGTGGTGAGACAGAACCTTTAGTAGATGTAACTA
>DASSIM010000073.1:0-9954 GCA_035691865.1 Candidatus Nitrosopolaris sp.
AGTTCCTTATGCGGTCCCGAAGTTTTCATGGAACAGAATTCCAGGTCAAGATGATGCATTACTGTTGGCATCCCTAAAAGAGATTTTTTCCCTAGAGGACTTGCATAAAGATCACATCCGCGTAAATAAAACTCCAGATAATAGCACCGTAGTCGTAACTGCACCACTAATTTACATTGAAATTAAGTTAGATCTGCCAGGATCAAGAGCCACAGCAACGATCGATATTGATAATAAGAGTGTTAGAAAATACGAATATAAAATAGTAAATCTGTTTTCTGAAATTATGGCATGTAGTATTAGATCTCCTGAAGACTCAATAAAAAGTGCGATAGACAGCAAAAGGTTAATAGAAGTACCAATTTATGAATTGGTCTCTAGGATTGGAAAAGGATCTGGCTCTGAACAAGCAGTGGATCAGAATACTACGATTCTTGCCAAAGATTCAAAATTCATGACCCTTTTAGAGGAGGTACACAATAATTTACACAAGAATTTCAAGAAAGGGTACGACCAGCTCATGCAGCTTAGAGAGAAATCATAGTTGACGACTGTCATTTTTTGGTCTATTTTTGAAATATCCTCTGTAAACGGGCGGCTAATCATGTAAGTTCTGTCGTGCGTAGGTTTCTTAATTCCTGTACCTCTGTCATAAGCTTCATAATTTTATCTGACAATGTGGCTATTGCGTCGGTATTCTCTGAATCGTTCTCTCTAAGTAGTTGTATTTCGTTTTCTCGTTCAGTGAGTTTGTCTTTTATGACATACACATCATCCATCGTCTTCTCTCTTAATTCTGCAAGTTGTTTTTCCAGTTTGTGCTCCTCATTGATAGTTAGCAAATCGACTGCCCTCAAATAATCCTCGAATAGTTCGTTCTCAGTTGCCCTATAATATGAATCGGAAATTCCAGTCGAATGATTCATTAGTATTTCTATATTGATAGGCCTCATGCTTGACATCTCACAACGTGTCTTGAACCACTTTCTGAAACCATGGTCAGTTTGGAATTCATGCCGTTTCTTATTAGGCATCAATCTCTTTCTGACACCCTGTGTCCATAGTGCATCCTCCACTAATCTCTTAACTCCTTCTGCTTGAAGTTTAACGGGAGCGCTGACCAACCCTCGGGTGTAACCTTTTTTGTGTTCCAAATATTGCGCATTATCCAACTTTCATCGTCCACATTTTCACCAGAAAGTATGCGATATTCTTTCCATTTTTGCAACTCAAGATATGCTTCACGAGTTATGAAGGTAACATACTCGTCGTCTTCGCCTGCATAGACAATCAATTTCCCTGCGATTATTCGGCAATTGTTTTCCATGGGCTTGACATGCTTCCATCTCAAGTAGTCCCAAGCGCCAAGTCTGATGCCTGAAGACGCCATAGTATATACAATAGCTTTTATCCTTCTATCAGGATATTCCGTTGTTGTCCGGATCTCTTCTATTGTTGGGGCCCTATCATCAGCGAATTTTCTGACTTTGGGAAGTCCCTTGCTTATCTTTTTCCAAGGGATTGGAATGTCATTCATATCACAGAACAATTTAATTGTCTGGAAATAGTTCTTGACAGTACCTGCAGTTATCTCTTTTCTTTCAAATCTTTCCTTTTGAAATTGCAAAAACTTCAAGATGTTAGCAAAAGCCCAACTAACATTCTTATCATTTACCCCCTTTTCGCAGAATACCTTGCATCGCTCCGCAGTAGTCCCTTCTGGGACTTCCACAAAGTCAAAAAATGCTGCAAGCCGTCCTACGCATTTTTCCCTAGTCTTGGGGGATCTCATTGCGAACATGAACATCGAGTAGGGGTCCGATTCCGTCTCAAACACTTATTTTCTCTCCTTTTTCTAAGTATAGAATCCTAATAAAGGAGCGATATCATTGCGGGTTCGGTGGGATTCGGACCCACGACATTCTAACCCACAATATATGACTGGTTAAGAGCCAGACGCTCTACCTGGCTGAGCTACGAACCCCGACTCCGCACAACTCAACATTTTAGAGCGATATTTAAACGAAACTAGGGAAGAACGAAAAAGAAACATTAAGATATTTGCGGGGCAGGTCTTTGTTCCCTTTGTTGCTGTTCGTTTATCAGATTCACTATGGTATCGGATACGGAGCAGTGGAGCCTTTCCTTTTCTCTGAGAATTTGCCTATAAGCTTCTAATGTAATATACACAGGGATAGAACCAGTTCCCTCTAGCAATGCCTTTACCCTGTAAAGACCGTTCTCTATTCCCCTTTCGGCCACTTTCTTTAGTCGCACCTTATCTAAAAGTCCACCTAAGGGCCCCATCGGCATCTCGTAATCCACTCTGATGCTCGTCTTAGTCCTTTTTTCGTTGACCTCAGCGAATTCGACTTGAATTTGCCATTCCTTAAACGGACCTTCAATCATTTTAGCAATTATCTTACGATGAGGTATGTAATCGATAGTTTCACAATCCCATTCAAGTTTTTTGCCGTCAAAATCGCCACTAATTCTAAAAATGGTGCCTACGCCGAAGCCATTTTTTACTTCAATCGGAATAATGTTCAAACCCATATTTTCTGGAAATTGGTCAGCCATATGCTCGGGCCTTGCAAAATACGTAAACACTTCACTCACCGGTGAGTTAATTTCCATACTCTTGCTAATGGTGGTCATTATCTATCCTTACTACAGCAGAAATCTCTAAACTGAATTTAAAGGTTTCCCGATGGTGTTTATCACGACTCAACAATAAGCCAAATAAATTGAAAGTTCAGTCAATAAAAATAAAAACAACAATAACCCCCCGCTCTGGAGGATTATTTCTAATGAACGTGAAGTGACTGAATTCCTTTTGCAAATATGCACGAAAATCCGTTCATGCTAGCGGACTTTTCTTGGTGATTTTTTCCAGACAGTAGATTACATTTTCCTTTGTGACCGGAATTGGGTTATTGTCGAGATGCCCGCGATCTGGCATAATTATCTCAGCAGCTTGGTCGATCGACTGTTTTAAAACCAGAGGTTCGAACTTCAACTTCTGGCAAATTTTCTTAAATCGCTCATAGTATGCAGATTTATTGAATTCATGTGCAACCGTCGTACACGAAGAGAGGGCATAGCCATGAGCTACTCCCTCATTCGAAAACACATACGACAGTGCATGGCCTAGTGTAGTAGAAGAATTCCCAAAACCAATTCCGGATAACATGGCTCCGTAAGGCAAAAGGTGAGGTTTGTCGTTAATTATGGCATCTTCCAAAATATCGAAGGCTTCTTTACAAAAAAGTTTTGTAAGGGGATTTCCAAGCTTACTGTCGTAGCCTTCCGATGCTTGGGCCGCCGCATCGCAGGCAGAATTTCTCATGATATTGAATGGGGTCCCAGACAAAAAGTACGGGTCCACAATTGCTGCATCAGCCAGGAAGCGCTCGTCTTGAAGCAATTTCTTTCGGTGATCAAAGCTTATTACCGCATATGTTGTCATTTCTGCACCGGTGCCAAATGTTGTCGGGATGAGTATCTTGGGTATGTTGGTGAGTTTACTAAGATATTTGCAAACATCCAGTGAACTCCCTCCTCCTAATCCGATATAGGCAGAAAGCTCTCTACCTTCATATTGCTTCTTGATTGCCTCGACTGTTTCGATAGCTGGGTCTGGTGTTACTTTGTCATAGACTTCGTAATTTTTGATTCCCATATACCCTAACCACCTGTCATAAATATCAGAGGTAGTGGTCGTAATGACAAGAGTATTCTTTGGATATTCAAAATCCCTGGCGGCATTTTCACCGAAGGCGATTTTTTTCGGGATCAGAACTTTCCACATAAAAAATAAGGTGCCATTTACATGTATTATATTTTACTGATAAGTCCAGGAGCAATGCACGTCCTCAATAAGGTGCGTATCATTAGCTATATTGGTATATCATTAACGTATTCTATGCGCATAAAAGTCCCTTGCTGTTGGAAGACATCTTACTCTTATGTTAAACATATTTGTTAAACTGCAATTGCACCGCTATAGTAATTTTATAGGCCTATCTTGTTTCCTGCAATCGTGTTCTTTTCTTTCATATCTTTGGTCGGAAGTTTGTACGCGTACATCGTTGTAATGAGCGTCATTGAGAACATTACTAGTCCTAGGCCCAAATGCGTCGTCACCAGGGTAGCGTGAAGTCGCTCGACTATGACTGCTCCCCCCAAAGATATTTGGCCAATGGCTGCAGCGCTTGCTATCATTGACGACAGCTTCATGCCGCGTGGAGATAACTTGGATCGTAAGGTAAAGGCCATGGTTACGATAACCAACAATGCAGTAGTAGCAGCGACGGATCTATGGAAATACTCTATAATAAATTCATTTGATGGAACGAGCCCAGCAGGACATAATGGCCAATGTGGGCAAGTCAAACCAACTCCCGAAGCACTTACATAGCCACCTATGAATATGAGCACAAATAGGGAACACAGGCTTGCTATTGCTAGAGTCTTGAGTAACATATCATTACTTATTGCTCCAAGACCATATCACTGAACCTTCAGCAGTCCAGTCATGTATGGATGTAGTGAACAGTGGAACGGATAGTCTCCGGGGCTAAGTTTTGCCGTTGAAACTTGTGCAGTCGAGCCTGCATTAATTATACTTGTATCGAAGAGTTTACCGGAAGTCGGATCACTTGCATCTTTGCCATTTGTGACAGTATGCGGAACAGAGTCCTTGTTTGTAACCTGAATGGAATCGCCTTTCTTAACCGTGAGTGTGGCAGGAGCGTATGCAGGGTTTCCTTGGGTAGAAGCTCCTTGCAAGATGCTAAGGGCAGGGGCAGCGCCTGATCCACTTGCCGCGCCAGTTGAATTACTACTATTGCTACTAGTTGAAGGACTAGAACTTAAAGCAGCGGTAACTGTGATTTTAGCAGTCATATATGGATGGATTTGACAATAATATGGTATCGAGTCACCTACCTTGACTCCTTTGAGCTGTTGAGGAGGAGAACTCTGCCCGTTTGTAATTATTTTTGTGTCAAAAATCTTGCCTGACGTAGGATCTGATGCACTCGTGCCAGATGTCGCCGTGTGTGGTACCGTATCCTTGTTTACCCAGACAATCTTGTTGCTCAAAGGTACTTTAGCGTCGTTGGGAACAAAATTAGGATTTCCTTGGACACTTGCCCCGGCTACGATATTAACGGTGGTAACACCCGGCACAGCTGAAGTGGTAGGCGCAGATCCAGTGCTACCGGCAGTAGGCGCAGTTGTAGATTCTGTGGCTATCACTGACACTGGTGGCGGATTCTTTGCGAAATTGTGCCAATTTGGTATCGCGATAGCTGCGCCTACGGCCATCACTAACACTATGATAAGCATCCCCTGCAACATCCTCTTGCCGCTAGTTCTAACGATGGGACCCTCGTCGGCAGTGGTCACGATATCGTTCCCCTATCATTAATCTTAATGGGTTTCATAACGCGGCTCACGACGTGCGTAGTCATAATATAGCTCCCCTACGGCAAATGGATCCCTATCTTCTACCGGCTTTCCATTGATTGCGCTCTTGATAAGATTAATTAGCATCAATCCGTATATAGGCCCGATCATCCAAGCTCCGATTGTCGCAATTTGATTCATTATGATAAATTGGGGAAGAGGGGGATAGTCGAATGTACGCCTTGGCTCTCCATATAGCCCTAACAGATGTTGTACGGAGAAAACCAGCGAGATACCTACTAATGCCACTATGAAGTGAACCTGGGCCGCCCTTTCGTTGTACATTCTACCCGTAATAAGTGGGAACAAGTAGTAAATAACACCTGTGAATATCATACTAACAGTTCCCATCATAAATAGGTGGAAGTGTCCAACCACGAAGTAACTATCGTGTGTTATGAAATCCAGGGGAATAGCGGTGTTCACGACACCGCCGGCGCCTGCAGAGTAAAAGAGCATAATGCCCCCTACTGTAAATAGCATAGGGGCAGCAAACTTTATTCGTCCACCCCACATCGTAGCTATAAAATTAAATACATGCATGCCAGACGCAGGAACGGCTGCAAGAGTGCCTATCATGAAGACGGTCTTTTCTGTAAAGCTCATGCCTGTTGCAAACATATGATGTGCCCACGATGCAAACCCAATAGTTCCAAGCATAACAAACGCAGTAACCCCTGATTGGTAACTAAAGATAGGTTTTCGAGAGAACTTTGGAATTATCTCATATGCCATACCTATCGCCGGCAACAAGAATATGTACACCTCCGGATGGAACGTAAACCAGAATAAGTGTTGGTATGCGATCGGATCTCCACCCATTGCAGGATTAAAGAAACCGGATACTCCCAGCCTGTCGGTATACATCATAATCAGCGCAGCTGCAAATGTTGGCATTGCAACGATTATCATAAAGGATTGGACCAGAATTCCCCACGCAAACAACGACATTTTCATGAGTGGCAAATCAGGATGTTTCATCCTAAGTATTGTTACGACAAAATTAATCGAGCCAAGTATGGATGATATACCAAGAATCTTCATACCGAAAATCCACATGTCCGTTGCAGGACCAGCGGACTTTATGATAGAGTATGGAGGAAGGCCGACCCAGCTTACATCAGAGAATCCTAGCCAAACTAAGGCAGCTGCAACTGGAATCATCCAAAATGCCACCGCATTAAGCTTTGGCCATGCCATATCCTTATAGCGGACCAATATTGGGATTAGATAATTTCCCACTCCTGCTCCAAAGGGAATGACCCAGAGGAGTAACATTGTGCTTCCATGGACTGTAAAGATGCGTTCAAAATCATTTGGCCCCATTCCCATAAAGTGCGATCCTGGTAAAAACAATTCAGAACGAATGCTGAGGGCCAGTGCCCCTCCCATGAAAAGGAATACAATAGAAGAAATGATATACAAAAGGCCGATGTCCGTATGATGGGTTGAGAACAGAATCTCCCACATGGGCCGAGGTCTCTTAACTTCTAATACCACTACACATACCACCTACTGTTGTTTGCGATTTATGACACAGTATTCAATAAAAGCATTTTGGTTTTTTGCGGGCCCATCTGACTGCATATAAATCACAGCACAGCTCACGCGTGTTGAAATATGGCCATTAATTAGATTAATAGTCTGCAAGAAATCATCGATCATGAAAGATATTTACAGACAAAAAAATTCCTGAATAGCCAAGTTAAGTGAAATAGCCTGATCGCATTGAACGCGTTTATTGCTATAGTGGGTTGATTTCTTTACCGCTGTTAATATTATATAAATCTCACAGACCCGCGTTTAGGCTTTTAGATACGCTTATTGTACCTTCAGCAGTCCAGTCATGTATGGATGTAGTGAACAGTGGAACGGATAGTCTCCGGGGCTAAGTTTTGCCGTTGAAACTTGTGCAGTCGAGCCTGCATTAATTATACTCGTATCGAAGAGTTTACCGGAAGTCGGATCACTTGCATCTTTGCCATTTGTGACAGTATGCGGAACAGAGTCCTTGTTTGTAACCTGAATGGAATCGCCTTTCTTTACACTTACAGGAGTAGGAGCGTATGCAGGGTTTCCTTGGGTAGATGCACCAAGTAGGATTGATAACTTAGCTCCTATCGGGGATGTAACAGAAGTAGAAGCGCCACTAGTGGCGTTGCCGACAGAGGTGCTATTAGCTGCGTTGCTAGACCCTGCTCCCGCAGTCGAGACCTGCGAAGGTGCGCCGGCTGACGCTGTTGCGGGTAGAACAAACAACTGCGCTCTCATATTGTAGTGAAGCAAGCCACAATATTCTCTGCACTGAATTAGGTACTGGCCAGGAGCGTCGAACACATTCCAAACTGTGTTAACCCTTCCGGGAACAGCATCCATCAATACGGCAAAGTCTGGGATATTGAAGGAATGAACAACATCCTGAGATACGATCTCAAATCTATATGGAACCCCCTGTTTTAAGTGCAGCTGGCCAATTTCTCTCGTCCCGTCTACATGTTGGAAAGTCCAAAACCATTGCTGTCCAATCACCTTTATAACTTCTGCATTTGGTGGCACTGCTTCTAACGTATGCTCTACATTCCAAGAATCAGCGCCTATCCAGGCCAAGAGGCAAATCACAGCGCCTATATAGATCCATTCGTATATTGCGTGACCGGACATTACCGAAGTCTATCCTCTTGTGATTCTTTAGGTGGATGCGTTTTCTTGTTGGATTCTCTAAACCTCCAAGCCACATAAACGATGCAGCCCTGTACGAGAGCTCCAACGATGAACGCGGCTACCATTCCTCTGTAGAACAGCCCCCAAATTTCTACCCTCCTCAGCACATAATTTTGGGGAGGACCACTCGTCTGGCCGTATGCAATAGCTACAGTTACACTCAGGACTAAAATGACAATGATGGGAAGCGCAGCAAATAGCGCTGCTCGCCAAATAGTTATATTCGAGGCCATCATAAATTTCCTCTTTGTTTGTATGTCCCTTAGCCCTCAGTATATAATTTAAGGTTTTTGATAGCTAATTTCTTTACGGTTGGGATAACTCCAATTTTTCTATTATGCGAACAATTTGGAAGTGCATGGGTGAGTATTTGTATGAAAAAAAATCTTCGAAAATAATGAACATCAATGATATAGAGTTCAAAAACAAGTCTATGGTGTTCGAACCAGAGGAGACATGTTACCTCAGAGTTTTATAAGTGACAGAAGAAAAGGAATGAGGAAATGCAAGAAGGGTTTATCCATCATATCTCGACCAGCTCTTTTGAAAGTTTTTTCTTTTCCCAACGCATAAGGTATACTATTCCGATCACTAGTAGCACTTCCAATGATTTGTCCAAAATCCCTCCAAAATCAACATCCTCGGGCCTGTTATTTGGAGAAAGTGGTGGTGGTAACAAAACGGAATATGTATACAATCCTAGCAACACGGAAGTTCCGATTAGTCCAAAAAGATTGAGAATTACAGTCTTTTTGTAGTATACCTTTGCGGTCCCTGGACCATCCCGTGATCCTGGTTGGTTTGCGAGAGTCAACAGTACATACATAACGCCGTAGGACAGCTGAGAGGCGCCTGCGGCTAGCAAGAAAATACTGTATTCGAGGCGGAGAGAACCATGTTCAGAAAAGACTGCTAGATGTACTATACCTGCTGCTATTGCAAAGAGCATGATTGAATATTTTAAAACTTGTTTGTCTACTGCGTTTAAATGCACACCACCCCTGATTCGGCTTCGGTAAGTGGCCGCAGCGACAACTCCGAAGACCGCAATCATGCCTACAATTCCGCTTAGGACAGCGCTGCTAAAGATATTTCCAAAACTTCTTGATACTGATACGTTAAGAACACCTCGATCGCAACTACAATTCAAATTGTCAGTTAAGATAGTTCTTGGAGGATCTATGCCATTGTGATAATTCCCATTACTGTTTTCGTTGGCTATACTTATCACGACTTGATAATTACCAATCTCCGGAAAAGTATAGTATAGTGAAAAGTCTCCAATGTCCTCTCTAGTCCAAGGGAAAGCTTTCAGTCGCTCACCCGTGCTGGCTTTGTAGATCTCCACCATGGAGAAGACATTGTAGACGTCATTACCATTTTGATCTTGTATACTGAATAAAATTTTAGCAGGCTGTGATGGTGGCGTGTATTCTGGGTCTATTGCCTGATTGACATAAAACCTGCCTACAGGCGTGCCCCCTCCGTTGTAGTGAGGTAAGTGATCTAAATGTGCACTCGAAGTGGAAACTAATGACCAGGGACTGGGTCCTGAAATAATAGCAGCAGTCAATAGTAGTGGGAAACTTCCGTAAACGGCAAATCGCTTAGCTCTTGTTTGCCGAAGCACGACACTTCTTAGACAATGGACTTATATAATTTGTAGTAGAATGCCCTAATAGGCAAGAAAAAGAGAACGCCTTGGAGACCAGGACACTTGATATCAAATTTTAATGGTGAGCTGGATACAAATGAAAAACG
>DASSIM010000074.1:0-20527 GCA_035691865.1 Candidatus Nitrosopolaris sp.
CTCCTGCAATGTATCCGGCTCGTTAAGTTGACAGTAGAGGATGACGCCCAGTATAATGAAACGAGTCATATAAAAATCAGAAACACCTATGAGAACCAATGAAGAAAGGCTTTTTACACGAAAGTCCTAGACCAAAGCTCTCTTCTGTAATAAAGCAAGAAATTCGCGGGAATCAGAAATTTCAGCCCCTACCACAGCCAACTCGAGGTGCTCCTTACCATCTCTCGTTAGATGACGTGCTGTCTGTCGACGAGATTCAGAGTATAAAGGATGATGGAAGTATAACATTTCATTGCATGGGGGACACAGGAGGAGTCAAAGACCCCGTTCCTGAGCAGCTCGTAGCAAACGGCCTCGAAAACACCAAAGCTAGTTTCCTCTACCATTTAGGAGATGTCGTGTACTATAACGGAGAATCACAGCAGTACTACTCGCAATTCTATGAACCTTTTCAGCATTACCAGAACCCAATATTCGCGATTCCAGGCAATCACGATGGAGATCCGCTTCCAGGAGGTATTGAAGAGTCATTATTTGCATTCAACCGAAACTTTTGTGCAATCGATGCCACGAAGCCATCTCCTGACTCTGGTGAAGTAAACAAATCGCCCATGATACAACCTAATGTATACTGGACGCTGATAGCGCCGTATGTTACACTAATTGGACTGTATACTAACGTGCCAGAAGGAGGCGAAGTGCATCCAGACCAAGTAACCTGGTTCGAAAACGAATTAGGATCAGCAGATAAAAGTAAGGCATTGATCGTTGCATTGCATCATCCATTGTTTTCAATGGACAAATTTCATAGCGGAAGCCAAGCAATGTTGGATTTGCTGGATAATGCTTTTGACAAGACGGGAGTATTACCTGATGCTGTTTTAACAGGACATGTTCACAATTATCAGAGGTTTACGCGAACTCACTTCAACGGCAAGAAAGTGCCATACATCGTAGCAGGTGCAGGGGGTTACTGGCATTTACATTGGATGCAACAAGGCGTCATCGAATTGTCGCTGCCTGAAAAAGTCCCCGACAGAGATGACGTCGTTTTAGAAAAATATTGCGATGACCATCATGGTTTTATGCGAGTCCAGGTTACTCCTGAAAGGCTGTATGGTGAATATTATATTACTCCACGCCCACATGAATCGTGGCATGCTAGTGAGAGCCCTACCCAGTTCGACTCCTTTGAAATTGAATTACAAAGAAAGGAAGATTGTTAGAGCGTGTGTCACGGGAAATAATACTTTAGCCCTCGAAGTAATCCATGCGTGACATTCCCGCCTGTCGAGTGTCGATTCTAAATTCGTAGAGAGCACAGCACACTCCTATCTTACTAACCACCTCGATTATTCCGAGATAGCAACTTAGTTTTAGCGTCGGTACTAACATATCCTAGTTAAACTCAAACAAATGAAGAAGATAAGAATTTCTGCAGCATACGCAAAAAACCTTCAAAAGTATAGGTAATAAATTTTCATCTGCAAGCACATTTATGAACAATTAACCACACAAGACCAACTACGTCGACCTCAACGCAGATTGCCCGACCTTGGACTCGGAAGAACCTCAAAAACATATACATTAAAGAGAGCGTTTAGCACCTATCAGAGCAGGCGATTTTGTGGAATCCGTTTAACGAGGATAGTGGCACTCCAGGATTCAAAATATGGAGAATTGTTCGTGTCGCGGTATTTGTAATAATTGGCCTAATCATTTTTTGGGTAGCCAGTAGCCAGTCGGTAAACCTTTTCATGAATGTTGTGGAGTTCGAAAACGTCTTCACAAAGCCATTGTATTACTCGATAGTTTCCGGTCTGATATTATGCAGCATCGCTGCGGTACGAGTAGATTATCGACACAGAAATTCTATCACTTGGTATGGAATCCACCTACTTGTAAAATTCTTGAAGCGGGACGACAATGATTCTTCAGCATCGTCCTCATCTTTTTATTCAAGAACTGCGTCCAAAGGTCCCAAGCTGCCGTTACGATATCCGGATTTCAAAATGGAGAAGCGAAGTTTTGTAATATGGCAGATAACAAAGGTGGTTTTATTTGCGCCGTTATTTACTAACCTGATATTTGGAATCAGTGCAGTCTTCTTATTGGGCGGACACGATCTTGGACTTGGTCTACTTCCAAACATTTTCCTAGTGCCTTTTACAAACATCCCATCTGATGGCAGTTTCGCACAACAGCATGTAATACCGCTAATTCCAGTCCTGACCCTAATAATTCCCTCCTTATTATCAGCAATAGGTATTCGAATCTTTCTTTACATCGGCGTTTCAGGAGGTATTAGTATCGCCACAAGATACATGGCAGACACCTCAGAGAGTAAACCCAAATTATTGTCTTACATTTCAACAATGGAACAAATCCTTGGCGTGACACTGTTGTGGACTGGCTTTACCATGTTTTTTAACTTCAATATTAATTATAATACAAAGTACGCGATATTGGGAACGCTTATCATGGGCGCACTTTTCGTTGCGTATGGATTCCTGGATAGCAGGCGCTCGAGGATAATAGTGACACCAGAAAGAAAGCAGATTTACACTAGACTCTTTACTATTCTGATAATCACAATTGTCTCGGGCTCTCTCATGGCTATCAGTAACACTATCGCCGACGCCAAGAAAATTGAATGGGGAGGACCATACATTGCTCAAGCGATTGCTGTGAATCGCTACATCGCCGAGCTTGACAAAGTGCAGACAGTAAACTACGGTCTAGCTGCGCCACCTCCATTATCGTCCTCCTCCTCTGCATCTGCCTCCTCTTCAATACCCCCTCCCAGCATTTCTGCAATAGTTAACGGAAATAATGACACCCTAAACAATATTAGGCTGTGGGATCAGCAGGCAGCGCAACTCAAACTCAAGCCGCAGTTAGGACAAAAAAACGACGTTAATTTTGCAGATACCAATATCGTGCGTTTTAATAACACTATGTACTGGGCCGCCCCAACTGCTCCGAATTTGCCTGCAGATGTATCTCCTGAGAATATTTGGTTCAATGAACACTTTGTATACACACACTCCAGCAAGGGCGTACTAATGATGGAAGCCAACACTGCCAATGTTATAGACTCGAGCAAATTCTTCAAACAAAAAAATATCTACTATGGCGAAAGCGGTCCTACAGGAATCTTCAACCAAGCGTGGTCTGCCTTTCCGGTAGGTAGGGCACTCAGTGACGAAATCGAAGGCGCATTTTATACTGGCACCGGTGGCGTGAACGTGGCTCCTCCATTAAGCTGGGTATTTGAGCCCAAATTCATGCTCTCATACACTGATAGCACTATGCATGTCATGCGTTACAAGGACATATTTGACCGAATGAAAGTCATGTATCCGTACTTTGTTTATGACTTTACCCAAGGAGCATCTCAAGCCAATATAAATATAAGAAATGTGGGAGTTGTGCCTGTTACTGATGGCAAGAACACTTATTGGTTGATGCCGCTTATCGTTTTTCTAGACACTAGTCACGTTCCTTGGAGCTCCGGTGATATGTTGAGGCTGGTTGGATTCGCATTAATAGATGCTTATAGCGGCTCTGTCAAAATAATAAAGAATCCTGCTGACGATAACAACGATCCATTCTCGCAAATTTTCTTTGAACAATATGCTGGCATCAATGCTGGCGGGGACGTTACAGTATTGTCTAAACCCCCAGAATGGTTAAGCAAGCAGCTCATATATCCAGAGGAGATGTTTTTGTGGAAGATAAACAGGTTTAATCAATACCATGTCACTGATCCCAAGACATTCGTTGAGGCCCAACAGTTCTATGAAGCCCCTGACCAGGTTTCAACAAATTACATAATTACTAAACCTCCTGGCTTTGATAAACCACAATTCGTGGGAATGCAACCTTTGCAGCTAAGTAATTCTCCTGCGAGTAACCTGGTAGGTTACATGGTGGTCCAAAATAACCTGGAAAATTTTGGTAAGATGATTTTTTATTCGGTTCCTCTCGACTCGACGACCAAGCTCCTAGGCCCCGGTGCAGCAAGAGATGCTTTGGAGAAAGATCCTACATATGCAAAGGAGAAGGGCTTGTTACGCAACGCACGAGTTGGGGACAGCATACTTTACAGAATTGGGAACCAAGAAGCTTACTTTATTCCTGTCTACACAGCTAGTACTTCTGGAAGCGGTGTAATCGAGTTGGGGACAATTGCTGTGGTAGGAGCTTCTGTAAACGGGAACGTTTTCGTTGGTTTGGGTGATACGCCCCAGCAGGCTTTAGAAAATTATTTGCTAAAAGCTGCCGGACTTGGTCCTTTAAATCAAACATCTGGCGCGACCATTGTCGCAAACGGAACATCTCCTCCAACATCATCTAACGCCAGCGCCAACGCCAAACAACAGCAACAATCAAATCAAACTCTAGTCCTTCACAGGTCAGAAAGAATAGCAGGATTAGAGAAAATATTTGTCTCTGCAGGTCTAACTGTTCTAAAGCCAACAGTTATTTACGCGCCGATCAGCTTCAGGGAGGCTGATGTTATCTATCTAGCAGATTCGCAAGTCGGTCTTGTAAAATCAGCCATCACGAAATTTCTACAAGAATTTTTGACATCAGGTCCGGGAGGTTCTACTCCCGCTAGCCCTTTATCTACACCTCCGCGAATTTTCGAATGGCAAAGCAATGCTAACAAAGTCGTGAACTTTGGGATACTGAAGGTTGTTAACGGAATACTGGAAAATCATTATATTTCGATTCATTTAGGATAGCTTTGTTGAGTGATAGCTCAATTAAGTAGTTACTTTGGTCAAAAGGCATGACTGTTAAGAAAACCAGGATGCAAACAACTCTTGTTGTGGATAATTTATCTCCCTTCACAGCAGACATCGTAACATGTCTCGACAAGCTGCGATCAAATTATATCCAAAGGAGTTTTTCGAGCCTTACCAATGTTACCATCAATAGTAACTACAATAACAGCAGCTCCAGGTATGACCACGATCATCGTACTCCCTGCGGCAAAACCCACATTTTCAATAATAGTAAGGGTTTTGTCGATATCACTAATCACGACAATGAGAACAATAACGACAGACTTGATATAATCAACACAACTAATAATACTAGTCATACGAACCAGGTGCATGATACTCGTGACATTAATAGTAATTTACATTGTGATAGAGTAATTTTATCTGGTAGACGCATGAACAGTCGAGAGATTAATATCGTAAATTCCAACATCATAAGACAATGTTTTGAAAAAAATATACCACTATTGGGCATCTGTTATGGTGCGGAGATTTTGGCGCTAACCCTTGGCGGGACGATCCGTAAGATGGCTATGCCTGTTCAGGACACTATTTCTTTAAAGGTATCGAAGTCAAGCTCACTAACCTCTGCAGATAAGACGACGCTTCTCGTATATGAGAGTCATAATTATTGTGTGGCAAAGTTGCCTGAAGACTTTGAGTCTCTTGCGACCTCGATATATTGTGAGCACGAGATATTCTCTCATAAGCAGAAAAAACTATTTGGTACCCAGTTCCACCCAGAAAAAAGTGGAGCAGATGGTCTTAATCTATTGTCGAAATTTCTAAGCGTATGAAAGTAAATGCAGGTTATCGTTAAACTATCTTTGGTCTCATCTTTATCTTACCTATTTTCGATCTTATTGGTTTTCATTCCATCTTCTTAGCGGACTAATTCCACAACGGGAATGATTTTTATTTGATTATAAGCGCTATCAAATCCAGAGTGCAATCTCAACCTGAAGATCATTCAATAACACTTCCGCTTGTTAGTAAAGAGGAAGAAAACATCTGTCTTCCTCTGGTGATTAATGTGGTTTCAAAATATTGGGGTGAAGAAATCCAATTGGAAGAGGCTATGGCCGTCGCCAAGAAATATCCTGGGATAAAGGGTTCGATAATGATGGAGGGAATTGAGCTTGCCGAAAAACATGGCTTTAAGACCCAAATTTATAGAGGATCAATAAAAGATCTGAAAAAGCGGATAGACCAAGGTATTCCTCCAATAATTATCCTTCCTGGGATTCACGAGACAGTGCAACATGCCACCATAGTATCTGGTTATGATTCTGAAGAACGCAGAATTCTAACTTATGTCCCAGAACCTGATACAATAGGAGCAATCCCGGAACATAAATTCGAGCAAGATTGGGAACAAGACGATATGATTACACTAGTACTAATCCCAAATGATATGAAAGATATTTTTAAAAACGAAGATCTAAAGTTCCATGATTCAAACAGAATGTGTTTTGAAGCAGAAAAACTCCGACAGCAAGGTAGAATCGATGATGCTATAGAAAAGTTGCGAAGAGCAGTTAAGTTAGACGATGACAACCCACAACCATGGTGTTTGTTGGGAGGGATATTTAATGAGACTAATTCAATAGACGCTGTCGCTTGCTACGAAAAGACGATCACACTTAATTCCAGATATTATCTCGCTTTTCGCGGGCTTGGAAACTATTATTTAAAAAACAAGGACTATCTTAAAGCCGTAGACTATTATACTAAAGCAATCGAGGTCAATCCTTCTAGATTTGGACCAATTTACAAAAATCGCGCTTTCGCGAGATTACAACTTGAAAATAACTCCGGTGCCAAAGAAGACCTGTTAAAATACCTAGAACAAACACCCAATGCAGCAGATAAAAAGAACGTTGAAGATGCTTTAGGTCAGCTCTAATTTTCTGACTGCCCCTGGTGTTGAAGAATTGAAGTTGAACGTCAGGAAGAACGGTCGTGAGCATGCGTCCAAGTTGGATAGAGATACAGAAACTGTATTGTTAGTGTTTCCATCTCAGTTCTCTATAGGCCGAATTGATAAACTGATTGCCGACATAAAGGATGCGCTTCGATTAAAGCGTGTCGAGCCTAGTGAAATCATCGTCGAGAAAGAATGTATCGTTTTTAAGTTGGATGATGTAGTGGAGGGTGTTGCAATTACAGGAGAGATGTTTGGGATAGATAAGGTCGCTATCGCAAAAAAAGTGTCTACACGTTTTGAAGAAATCGTAGCACAGGTCGTTAATATTGGCAAACTGAAAGTTTTGCCCAACGAGAGATTTTACGTCAAAGTTCAGATAAGTAATGATGCAAAGGTCGATTACAAACCAAGAGATTTAGAGTTTGCTTCTACTGGCGAACTCACAGCAACATTGCAATCCTCAGCATCGCCATCATTAACATCCTTCTCTCGGAAATCTTCAACTTTTTCTCCTTCTGCTTCCTCACCTACCTCCTTTGCGCGCCCGGCAAAAAACGAGTTAGTTGCTGATAGGCTCATCGAGATATTCATAGGAAAGAAATCGGCTTACGTTTGTATTGAAATCGACCCAGGCCTAGGTGGGCTTCCCTTTGCATGTCAAGAAGAAAAAGTATTGTGTACAATACATAACGCTTTATCCGCCATTTCTTGCATGGCAGTGTTAAAGTGTGGCTTCTTTCCAGAGATAATAATTCTTTATACTGACGACGACGACCTGAGACAAAATTTGAAGACATTTGGCATGATAGTTAATAAAATAAACACCAAGAAATATTCAATTCGACTAGCGAGAGTTGAGGGCCTACAAAAACAACTGCAAAAACACCAGCAACCACAACACGAAATTAGTTATAAAACAATTTTGCGAGAAATCGTTGCAACGGAAATTCTGACTCGCATGAGAGGGGAAGGTGTCGCCGTGCCCCTAAGCACTGCCATCCATCCTCTTTGGTTGATCGAATTAACTCTCAAGAAAATTTTGTCCTCAAACAAGATCCCCTGGATGCCCCTTTTATTGCCAACCCAGAGAATTTATGATATTGCCAAGGCACTGGGGATGGAAGAACATAAACTTCGGTTAATCTCAGATCAAAGTTGTATTATAGAAAGGCTAGTGAATTTCACCAAACAAGACCATGCGAAATACAGAAAGTCGATAAACTTTATGACAGAATCTGCTCTGAAGAATATGAAAACTATTTCATTTGAGATAGGACCGAATTATCTTCACGACATTCTCGATTCCGTTTAGTTTTTGTGTGAGTTTCATTAGTACGTTAGCTTTTTGTTGGTATTGGGAATCGTTGATCACGGCATACATCGCATTCGTAACTTGACTTGCCTTGAGCTCTTTTGCGTTTAACACGATACCGGCGCCAATTTTTGCTATTTTCTTGGAGTTGCCTAATTGTTCACCATGATTCTCGATAGGAATGGTGAGGATAGGTTTCCCAAACTGAATTGCCTGCGAGAGAGCAGCGTGTCCTCCTCGGAGCACCAATGCATTACTCATTGCAAAGATCTCGTCTCGAACTGGACACCATTCATAGTACCATCCAGATCCACATAGTTTTTTGGGGCTGGTGTCCCCTCTTGGATTCCCTTCCGATATCACGTACTGAATTTCAGATCGAAGAGCCTTGCAGGCATCTATTGCTGTTCGAATAAGTGGCATTCGCGTATTGCTAGGACCGCTGATGTGAACAAAAATAATTGGTCTGTTTCGTTCCAAACCAAGAAATTGAGCAACCTTGCTGATTTGTTCTTCGTTGACGTGAATTTTTGGTGTAGTAAGGCCGACATATTCTAATTTTCCCGTTACAGAACTAATGTCCCAAATGTTGTGCTCGGCCAGCGTATACGGGGGAGGCAAGTCAGGAATGAGAATTTTGTCTGCAAGCGACCACAAAGTGCCCAGAACTTCACCGTTCAACCTCTCGTAAATCCTTGCGATCTTGAGCTCTCTTAATCTCGGCGACAGTAATAATTTTAGCTGATTCAAAAGAACTATAGAAGGAATCCCCAACAATTCAGCAGATAGAAGTGAAGAAAGCCTCGTATCTGAGACAATGATGTCAGGCTCGTATTCTAACATATTGCGAACTTCAGTATTTATTTGTCTGCATAGATTTGCGAATAAATAAGGAAGTTTCGCTATGCTGTCTTGTATAGAAAAACCTCCGTCGATGCTCCACGCCAATTCGACTGGTGGAATTGGCAGACAATCATATCCATGCATTGAAATATACCGCACGGCCTCTCCAGATGAGGAAAATCTTAAATCGACGCCTAATTTCTGAAGCTGTTTTGCTATCATTATTAATCTGCTTGCGTGGCCCAGACCGACTCCGTACGGTGTTAGATAAGCTTTTGGCTGCAAGTCAGCGTCGGTATGAGGTTGAGTGGACACATATTTTGGTTTTTATACTTGAGATCCACAACTCGTTTCCCAGAAAAAGGAAAAAAGTTGATTATCGAAGTAGAATATATTCGCAACTCACGAGGCTCTTATGTGCCAGATATTAAAGTTTCACTCTTACGATTTCGCCGTTAGGGTAGGACTCTTTATAGATACTCGCCTGAAAAGAAAAGAGCTTTGAATCAGGCATGAGCCAAATATCCGGCGGCGCGCCTGCCTTATAACAAAGATTTACAAGAAACTCTTCGGTGTCCCACTTTAACTCGACTGGAACTTGTGGAAGTAATAGTCCCGATCCGTACCTCCATGTCAATACTAATCCATCCCTGCCCACCTTTACGACATTCAAATAGTCCATTGGGTTCTGCACTTTGATCTCTTCAGGGCGAGTAAGAATACTAACTTCAAAAACTATGTCTGGGAGTTCTTTTTTGTCGACGGGGGAGAATCTTGGATCTTGTGTAGCTGCAGCAATAGAAGCTTCTATTATTGAACGGTACAGGCTTTTCTCCGCTATTGGAAAACCAATGCAACCTCGCAAGTGCTCTTGTCTGAGACTATCCAAATAGTTCAGAGTGACGAAGACTCCACAGCCTTCGATGTTCCTGCCGAGCCTGCAATTACCATCGTTATCATAATCGGCATCGCCATATGCAGCACCAGAGGAGATCAACGAGTTAAGATGAGTTTCTACGACCGTCCTTGCCAATCTGACTGCCTTCTCTCCGTCCTCGTCGAGGATCATCATAAGATAAGAGTAAGAATTTTGGACTTAAAAATCATGGTGTAAGCATTACCCTTCCGCTGAAAGTGACACGTGTTGCTGTGAGGAAAACGAGGGCCTCTGTCTACATATTAGACAGTGAGAAAGTACTACTTGGTGATTATTTCAAATTATAGCTGATTTTCTATACATAAATTATATAAGATGGTTTATTTCGGAACAGAATATAGAGAAGATGTTCATTTTGCGAAAATATTATAAATAAGAATGGCGATTATATATGTATCTAATGTACAAACCCACCTTCCGGAGCTCGTCTTCTCCTCCTGTTTCTGTTTGCTCAAAATGCGGAGAAATAATTAAGGCGGATGGCGATTGCGAGTGTAAACGAGTAAACCGTCTGTTTCTTATCACGTAGACACAAAGAAAAACTGAAGATCGTAGTGTCGGGATTCTCTTTCTAAGCGACGGATACGCAACCTCCGTTCAGCAATTTTTAAGCAGCATATTGCCGCTGAATATAGACAACAACGAATTTTGGAAAAAGACAGGGGCTAAAGCCCATAAAGAGGTCATGAAACATCTGACTGACGGTTTAGATTAAGGTGCCCCTAGATAGATCTATGGTTAATCCGATGAGCTACCATCACCGTAGATCAATCTCATCTCATCGAAGGTTAACTTTTCCCCACTTGACATCTTCTTCAAGGCAGCTTCCTTCATAATATTCCATCTTTCTTGGTTTTCCCTATTTCTCTTTGATCTTTCCTGTAAGCTTTCGCGTCTCTCTTCATTGTCACGGGGTTGACGTCGCTGATATTGTTGTCTTCTCTGACGATTTTCGGCAGCCTGTTGTCGCGATTTTCTAAATTGGATTGCATTGAGCTGGGTCTCTACCATCTCAAGTTTTGCTTTGGCCTCTCTTACCGAACGTATTATTGCCCGCCTATCCTGATAAAGACTCTCACGCAAATTCAAAAGTGTATCTAGGTTAGCTTTTAAATTACCAATTTGATTACCAAAATCAGACCGTTGGTCGAAAATTTTATTCATTTTCGATCTTAGGCTCTCATATTGTGATGACATGTGCCTGTAATCATCTTCCTTTTTGTGGAGTACCTTGAGAGAATGCAGCTTGGTAGCAATTTCCTTTGATCTGGCAACTAATTTGCGTTCCTCCTCTTTCGACAGCTTTTTGGTCTGGATATCGCGTTCGAGCTGCTCCAAGTTTTTCCCCAATTTTGACATGTCATATCTATCTCTACGTGATTTCACTGCTGCTGCAGAACCACTTTTCTCGTCCATCGATTTCATTCGATTTCTGGCTTCAATGAGAGTAGTTTTGATTTCAGTATATTTCGTCAATTCCGTGTCCTTTTGTTCATTTGTTTGCTTGAGCCTAACCCGGAGTTCCTCTAGCTGGACTCTTTCATCGTCTATCTGCTTCTTTGCAGACTCGATACTGTTATTAAGCTCCTGAATCCGTTCCTCTCCCTTTTTCTGTTCTTCTAACAAGGTCTTCTTAAAGTCAATAAGTGTCGTAAGATTCGAATCTAATCCAGGATTATCGCGATCAAGATTCCTCCTCGAAGTTCTAGTGGCTGTCGTCGTAGCCGCAGCAGCTGCTGTCCCTGCGGTCGCCGGTGAGCCTCCATTGTCGGTACTATATTGGTCCAGTCCCACGTCGAATATAGTTTGTTGTATCACCGAGGATATATTTTTTCTGCTTTGGAATAGTGGTTTTTGGTGTGCCGCTTTGCGCTAAGATGCATCCTATATACATGTTTATATGACATGAGATTCTAGTACTCCGAGGAGATCACTAGATGGAAGATTTCGAAAAGGATTTTCCTGATTTCGACTGGAAAAATATTCCTGCTTATAAACACCCCGGTGGTAAGGATTGCCCTTGTCCCAAACATGAGTATATTCGAGAGCAAATCAATATTACCAAAACTGTGAGCAGTAATAATCGAGAGGTGAGCCCAGAAACCAGGCAGAGGGCACAGGTTACACTAAAGTTGTGTCCGGATCATTACAAAGTATATTTTCATGAAGTTATTCCTGCGATGCCCTTTAAATATAGAGTAATGACCAAAATTGCACTTAAGATCGGCGCTGTTGTAATTCAAAAAATTCCGTATATGCAATCTGACCAGTGTTTCTACTGCAAATTTGGGTCAGGTGGTTTTGACAGAAAAACTGAATTGCCACCAATTTAGTTCTTTCTGTTACTTCTTTGTGCTGGAGCCTTTCGCCATATTATGAAGCATAGCGGACTGATCTGAGGCAAAACCTAGCGAAAGTATATTGCGTAAGAGTATATGCAAATACGGAAAATTGCGTCTAACTTCTGAAACGTAGCCGTCATGGAATCCATTCTCTATTATATCATACTGAGATTGCTCAAAGTCTATGACACTTGCCAGAAATGATGCTATGTCCATGCTCTGTGCGAATACCGAATTCGTTTTGTGAATAAATCCCAGATCCGTTCGACTTATACAGTTATCAAAATTTACTAGATAGTTCTGAGATTTATTATCTGTAAAAACGTAGCCGGCTTTGTGTAACTTTCCCGTTATGGACCCTGCTTGGAATGCTAGGGAGCATATAATATTTTTTTTGTGTTCCTTATCTGCAAACGCTTTGTACAAGTTACCACCTCCAACATATTCTTCTACGATGGTGTCGGTCGATATCGAAATGAGAAGGGGGGTAGGAATTCCTAGTTTTTTCAATTTATCCCTCATACCGTTCCCTTCATTTCCGAGTGCAAGCTTTCCTGCAGGTGGAGGAACGGAAGGATGTGCCATCAGAACGGAAATTATGGTATACGTGGCCGCCAAAAGGTATTCATGAAAATCTTTGGTTAATTTATTTTTCTTTATAACTACCATCCGTCCATCCAACTGTTGAACTGAGACGTCTCTCTGCCAGTTTACGAAATACACTTAAAATACTAATTGAATGCCTGAATGTAAAAGTTTCAATACTTAAAATACCGAACTACCATATCTTATCGAAGGGAGTGATGATGTCGCAGGTATTTGATGGACACGGCACGGCTTCAAGATTCTTCACAGCTACGAATGCTTCTAGTTATGATACCGTTGTCCGTATCGCCACTTTCGGTCAGGACTACCTATGGAAAAGGCAGATCTTAAATATTATCAATGATCAGCATCCATCTTGTTTATCTGATCCTTCCTCTCCACCTTCATCGTCTCATTGTCCTGATACTCTTCCTGCTCAGACGCATCTGGACCTTGCATCTGGGACAGGCATACTATCTTCGTTGATAGAGCGTAGTGGGAAGCATGTAGGAGAAAGACCAAGAAGTGTAGTCGGGCTTGATTTGACGTATGATTACTTGCGAACCGCAAATAAAAAGTGCAGCACCGGACAGCTAACTAACGGGACAGCAGAGTTGTTGCCGTACAGAGAACAGTCTTTCGATTCGGTAACATCATCTTATTTAGCAAAATATGTCGATACTGAAAGAGTAGTGAAGGAATGTTGGCGGGTGCTTAAACATGGTGGTGTCGTGGTTTTCCACGACTTTACCTATCCGTCAAACACCTTGGCCAGAAGTCTTTGGAATAGCTATTTCAAGATATTGCGAACAGCTGCCAAAACCGTAACTTCGTGGGCTCCGGTTTTTCAAGAGTTGGACCAGGTCGTAAGAATGAGTAACTGGCTAGAACAAACCATGAAGGCGCTAGAAGGTAATGGGTTCAAGGACATATCTTTCAGGTTCTATACCATGAGAACATCTGCCATAGTTTCGGCAAACAAGCCATGAACGAAGACTCTCGTTTGAACGAATGGTTCGTGCCTAAATTCGGCTCATTAAAATTCCGGGCGTTCGTTGGTTTGTTATTTTTACCATACACAGGAATGTGTATATCTTTTACCGTCATAGGTGCGATGCTATCGCCAACAATTCAGTGGGATAGGGTTGCTGCCATAGTCCTAATTTACGGTTTTGCTTTGGGCGTATCGGCTCATGCTGCCGACAATTTAGGATCAAAGAAAAATAAGCCTTGGGGAAAGTACTTCAGCGTAAGGCAGTTATGGCTGCTAATGATTTTGGGTTTATCCATAGCCTATTCGATCGGAATTTACTACATCATATTTCATGTCCCCTTGCTCGTAGTCATCGCTCTCATAGAAGGATTTTTTGTTTTTGCATACAATTTCGAATTGTTTAAGGGGCTTTTGCATAATGATATTGGATTTGTCTTTTCGTGGGGGGCGCTCCCTGTGTTAGGAGGATATGTGATTCAGACGAATAGTGTTGGAACGTTGTCAATCTTAATGTCTGTGAGCGCAGCTCTAATCAGCTGGGTGCATATCAAAATTTCAAGGCCATACAAAGAACTAAAAAGAAAGAAATTGGACGAACGACGAGCCGGAATATTGGAGCAGTATCTCAAACTAATTAGTTTAGGAACGATAGCAGCTGCTTTTGTTGCCATCTTTCTTAGAGTCATCTTTTAGGGCGTTTTTTAATACTACTGCTACTTTCTAATTATTGTACTACTAATAGAGAGGTCGCGTATGGTCATAGTAAGTGTTGTGGTGAGGGATTTTGGAAGTCATATGTTACAAAAGATTTCTGAACTCGAAAACAAATCGAATATCAAATTACCTGTTATAGAAAAAATTCTATTGGCTGAGACCGGTACGCTCGAACAGATCTTGAGTATACTGACGAATTCAGAAACCCTAGTGAACGTTCTAGAACAAATCCAAGATGGCGAACTCCTACTTCGAGATGTTCGTATAGCCAGCAAAAGAACTGGCGAAACGCTAGTCAATGCCCAGTCGCGCTTTTTTCTAGCCAATATACCTGTGGATATAATAAATCAGGTTAAAAGAAAGAACCTGAGCATCGGAAATATAATTATAGACTGTGAATTAGAAACATTCAGAAAAATAATTAAGATAGGTTACAATTCGAGAACCAATTCAATTTTTAAAGTATATCATATTATTCACAACGCAAAAGTCGCCATTGAAATCACTGAATGTTTTGCATCGAATATAGATTCAATCGTTAACGCAGCGCTCGACAACAGAAAATAGTTCTCACCTATTAGTGCCTATCGCTACTAGCGAAACTAATAGTGAAAGAGTGATGGACCGAGTGGGATTCGAACCCACGACCTCGGCAATGCCAATGCCGCATCCTACCGGACTAGACGACCGGCCCTCCGACATTTCCACAATCCTCTTGTTTGGTATTAATACGTTTAACGGATTACAGAGATACTTCTCAGATGGTAGACATGGAATTTGATTATTTATAAAGACATCTCATAGTTTAATCCTACAGATTCTCTCCGCCCATGCCGAATTCTATCCAGCCCTGCAAGCGACGATTTTGTTGCGTGTACCTCATACTGAGGGTAGACCGGCGACTGAACCAGAATTCTGATAGTTGGAAGGACCAATATCATATAATTAAGGGGGTTTCTCTTGATTATTGGTATACGCAGTGACACTTGAGCGGTCTATCGGAGCAGTGATAAAATATCAATCATTTAGCGATGGGGATGATACTTATCGTGCTGAGTCAGCGGAATTTCTTTTACTGAGGAATCGCAGAGGGTTCTGGGGCTTTCCGCAAGGACATAAAGAGAGAGGGGAGACCGAAATAGAGACTTTAAAGAGAGAGGTAGCAGAGGAGACCGGTATCGAAGATATAGATATTCAATCCTATATTGGAAGAATTCGTTATTCCTATTTTAGAGCAGATGGCATGAAATCAAACAAAGAGGTGACATTTTATTTTGCGAGCAGCCCCAGTAGGCTGATAAAGATATCAAAAGAGCACGAAGGCTTTAAATGGGTAACATATTCAGACGCTTTATCGCTTCTCAACCATAGACAATTAATATCTATCTTGATCAGAGGGCACAGAAAGGGTCTCTATTAACCGTTACCTGTTTGCCCATCACAGGATCGTAAATTAGACTAAATGCAACACTATGACTACCAGGCGCTACCACGCACTCATATATCTACAGAAATAGATTTATACCTAAGATTGGGCGAAATACGGAGGACTAATAATAAGATGGTTGCAGGGAAACGCATAGTTTTAACAGCAGACAGAAGTTTAATGACAAATTACAGAGGTAATTTTCTTTACGGTTTCATTGCTTGCGGACCTTATGAGTTGGTTCCCGAATTTGTTTTTGACAAGCTATTTTGTCCAAGCGTTGAAACGGATAAACAAACCGGTGGGGTCAAGGTTGCACAATGTGGTTTGCGAAGGATCGAAGGCGCCCTCTTAAAAGAATACAGCCGGGAAGAGATTTTCCTTGCACATCCAGAAATGCTGGAAAAATGCATTGGACCTGAGACTAAAGTTGTCGGAATTAACGTTATGGATCCACTTGGAATGGCTCCCGTAACTACTACAATGTCACCCGAAAATCTGTCATACGTTGCCATGAAATTCAAAAAAATGTGTGCTTCGATTATTCAACTTAAAAAGAAATACAACTTTAAGGTGGCCGTAGGCGGAAACGGTGCGTGGGAGCTTGCGAAGCCTGACAGGATGAAAATTCACGGTATTGATACAGTGGTAATAGGCGAAGCAGACGAGCTTGCACTCGACCTCTTCCATGATCTCGAAGCCGGTGATGCACCAGAACTGTTGCACACATTTGTCAGAAACATTGAAAACATTCCAATGATACGAGGACCCACTATAAACTCATTGATAGAAGCTATGCGTGGCTGCGGAAGAGGCTGTGATTTTTGTGATGTTAACAAGCGCTCTAAAAAAGATATCCCACTGGAAAGACTGCAGGCAGAAGCCAAAATAAATCTCAGATATGGCTTTGATTCAATTTGGCTTCAATCAGATGAGATGCTTCTTTATGGATGTGACAATCGAGATTTTATTCCGAATGCCGATGTAATTTTAGGTCTATGGAAAGGCTTGAAAGAAGTCGGCGCGAATTTTATTGGAACCACTCATATGACTTTATCTGCGGTCGCGTCCTCACCGGATCTGATAAAGAAACTTTCTCAAGTTAATAATATGGACAACAACGGAAGATGGCTTGCAACAAACCTAGGAGTTGAAACTGTAGCACCGAGAATGGTCAAAAAACATCTCGGAGTCAAGACAAAGCCGTTTAGGCCAGAAGAATGGGGAGCAGTAGTGAGAGAAGGAGCAAAAATCCTAAACGAGAACCACTGGTTTCCAGCATTGACGCTTATCATAGGTTGGCCAGATGAGACAACCGATGAGACGCAATACACGATTGATTTGATAGAAGACTTTCGACAGATGAATATGAGAGGTTTGGTGGCGCCATTACTCTATCAAGACTTTTCAGAAAAGAACTCTATGCACTTTGGCAATCTTAACGAGGCGCAGTTCACACTCTTCTGGAAATGCTGGCAGCACAACTTGTGGGTTATAAACGACATCATTCCAATAATTATTAGAAATAAATCATACGGTCCTGCAATGAAAGTGTTTATGGCGCTATTGATCAAAGCCGGGACTTGGGGTATAATGAGATATCTTAGAGGGCTATCCAAAACTCTATTCAATGGTCAGACTCCAGAAGACATCGTTGAGATCTATGCTAGAAAGAGATCTGTAACTACTTCGCCTATGCCACGGCTTTAATCTGTTGCGTGTCTTGTTACAGCTTCTTGTCAATCAGTGTTAGCAGACATAGATGCTGGATGGTGAATGCCTAACAGCAGTTGGTTTTTTTTATTCCTATTAGTTGTATCGAGTGTCGTACGCGCGGCTAAAGATAAACCATAGAGAGGCTCCTTATTTTTTGCCAGATTCCAACTGCGCAATCGCGCCATCTGCTACACTTGCAGCCTTTGGAGTCAGAATGATAAAATAATTCTTATCAGCGCGTTCAACCGCGGTGACTGACTTGTATTTCTTAGTAGAAATATCAAACTCCACCATCCCGGCATCGATTTTACCTTTAGTGTAGATCATCATCAAGACGTCGCCAGATAAAGGGGTTAAAGGTACTATCGAAAACACATAACCCTTGTATGAACTTACGGGTAGAACCTGTTTCATGTACGGAGCAACCGATACAAGGTACATAAACACATCCTCGATGTTGGAAAATTCCTCAAATTCAAATTTCATATGCTAGCTCGGAGGTAACCGTGATATAAGCATAAGGCCTTGACAAAGATCTGGCATACAATGGAAGCGCTGGTTCTATTACTATTGGCTTACATTTTTCCCGTTATCCATAGGATTCGTACTTCATATCAAAGCTGCCATCTTTTCTCTTGTTCCGCTCGGTTACGAATCCCTTTGGAACTAAGTAGTGCAAGGCTCCGTCAATAGTTCCCTGCCATCCACAAACATAAAATGAAGTGTTTTCTGGCGTTATCTTTTCACCCACAAGTTCTTCTAGAGGAGAGCGGTCATTGCCTGAGTCTGACTTCAAGAATGATTCAACTCGTCCCTTCAGCCCTCCCCAAGATCGATTGAACCATTCTTGCGGCCTACTGATGCTAGCCCTATATCGGAAATTCCATTTGTCCTTGCCTTTATCTAGACTTTCTTCTTCCAAGTCGGTCAATAATTCCCTGTAACTGAGTTCATCAACGTAACTAGCTCCGTGTAAAACGACTATCTCACGGTGGCTTTGGATCTGTTTTAGGTGCAAAGAATATGAGATAAATGGGGCCAAACCCGTGCCACCTCCCATTAGAACCAATCTTCTGTTATCCGGCACACCATCATGCATTTTTTCATTAATAGTAAAAAGTCCAACAGGTTTTACCCAGACAACTTCGTCATTCTCCTTCTTGTTAAAGAGTTCAGTAGTTAACCTGCCTGGAAGAGGCTTTCGTACCCATCTGATGAGCAACTCAAAGTATTTTTTCTGATGTGGAGGCGAAGCGATTGAATAAGCTCTGCGAATAATCTTTTTCTCACTCGGAATAAAACTACCGAGAGTAACGAATTGACCTGCTTTAAAGTCTGGAATTGATTGCCCATCGGACGCTGAAACTCTGATAATAGAAAGGTCCTCTTTCAGAACACGGACATAGGTAACTTTGCCCTTGTTATCGACTACCATACGACTCTCTCACCAGATTTAATTGCGTCGCTTATAAATGAATATATTTCTTACCGCTCGACAATGAGTAGATTTCGGATAGATATGTTTGACCCTGTGATATCTGGTATTTTTCTGGGGAATCAGAAAGTCTTAATTGGCTATAATCACCACTCATCATTGCAAGTATGGCAAGTTGGATTAAGGATAAAAATTCTGGTTCTCGATCCGAAGATATAGATGAACTTGCGAATACGATCAATGAACAAAGCTCTGAACAAAGAAAGACTATCAGTACCTTTAATAAAGCAATGAATAACTTTGCTTCCGAAAGATCGCTCGATACTTGTCTTGAAGCGCTAAACGCGTCTATGCAGATAGCAAACATCAGAGGGAAGTTAGTTGAATGCTATGAATATTATGCGAGGCTTTTAGAAAGGGAGATAGTAAGGCTGAAAAGAACCGACGTAACTCCTGCAGAACCATAGTCCATTTGTGTTTATTTATGAGTGTCTACTTCGATATTTATAGAAATCCATTCATTTGATCAATAGAATAGGTGAAAACGACTGCATGGGGGAGTGGAAGTAATCAAAATGGTTCTAATTATAGAAATAGGCTCGCTGATCCTCTAAAAGTTGAGAAGGGTTAGTTGACTGCATTATTGTGATGAGCAACTTTCCTCTACTAGTTCTGACGGCTGACAATCCTGCCGTTCTGATAATATCCACCTATATCATAACATTTAAATTAAAATAAATAGGAATTTTTATTAACTGTGAGACGTTCTAACAAAAAAGATTTAGTTTGCTTCTCCATTTTTGTTCCAATAATTTGCTTGTTTTGTTCCTCTCCTAATAATATCCTCGCTCATCCAGAAGGGGGCAATGTCGTGATTACTGATTTAGCATCATTTACGGATACTATGGGTGTAAAAAATATAGTAGGGACAGTAGAAAATAAGAATGACGTACCTGTACATGTCGTCGTAGCTCTAAACGCGACGAGGAGCAATAACACTTATTTCCAACTCCTAACAGAACCTTACGGTAAAATTATTTATCCTTATGACGAAGTCCCTTTCAAATTCAAGATTTCTTCGTCTTCTGAGGTGAAACCTATTGGTAAGCCGTTCGTGTATAGGGCAAGTAACGTAAACATACCTCACTATGACGTCATAAGACTAAATTATAGCAACATCCCAATCCAGAATGGTTCACTAATAGGATCAGTCAAGAATATCGCTTCATTTGATGTCAATGATTTAACAATCTATGCATCAGCTCATAACCAAAGTGGAGCACAGATCGACTCGGTCAGGAGTTACTTACCCGTCTTAAAATCTGGAGAGAGAGCTATGTTTACAGTTTCTCCTGATCCAGCACTTAGGTCAAAGGTCTCTTTCTACAGCTGTTTTGGTGTAGATTTTAGGACCGTGAACATGAAGATAAACATAGGGCAAAATAGGTATATCACTTCCAACATGACCGGTCTTGCCACAATCGATAACATCAAAGCCGATCC
>DASSIM010000075.1:0-3201 GCA_035691865.1 Candidatus Nitrosopolaris sp.
AACAATCAAGGGAATAAAGGATAATGTAGACAAGATGTATACACTAGGAAACGATGAATTGCAGTATATGAGAGATGAATTTTTAGGATATCTTAAACAACTTGTTGATGTAGTGAACGGTCTTCATTCAGAAAAGGAGGACCTAACAGATGCAACCTCTTGATTTAGATTTGGTAAATTTGACGTTAAGATGATAAACTTACCTTCAAACAATCCTAATGATATCCCAGCTGGTTACAATGCTAATAGGAAAACTGTAAAGGCTAAAGCTAAAGGAATGTTGCAAGCAGGGAAAAAAAGTTATATTTCACAAATTATACACGAAAGGCATATTTCATCGCCATACGATCAGTGAGATTCCATACTTCTGTATCATGCATCCCACTATGAGAGGAAAGGTTATTGTTAAGTAAACACCCTCTAATTTTGTTACTAACAGAAATATGGCCTAATGAGCAGGTTTCTTGACCTTAAGTTATGCCTCAGTAATTCCAATGATAGTTAGTCTACTTCTATGTGCCAACAGTAACCGTAACAATGTAGTGGCAGAACACAAACGAGAGACAAACCATTAGATAATGAAGTGATACCTGCGGCTAAGGATCGAATTTGCTACCACAATAATGAAAAAGAATTATTACTTCCTTGTATTAGCGTAGTACAATTAATTCTCCTCTCATTGTTGGTAGATGATACTTGTTTAATCGGTATAAGATAGGCTGACATATGTTAAAATAATTCAGGTGTTTATTATAAAGAGGTCGAATTTTATACTACAACGATATGTCACGATAAAATACATCCAGATTAATTTCGACGGCTTTTCTACGCTATCTAGCTTCGATTTATTTGGATCGAGGTCATTGAAATAGTGTGTAAGCTTGGATAGAGATATCCTCTCCATGATCAAAGACATAAGATTTTACAAAATAACTCTAATTGGAAAGTGTGAAAACTATTATTCCTACTGACCCTTGAGGAATATGGAGGTCACGTATCAAAGATAATAATCCAAAAGAGATGCACTGCATTACGTTGTACTCCTCACGTTCTTATACTAGACTCTAATCCTGTTATACAGGAAGCGCGCTTATTACGAGGAGGTCAAGCTAAACTCATGTTAAGATTGGATATAAACAATATCCAGGCATGTTGCCATCAATGTACTAGATGCGGGATATTGTATAGCTGTAAGGATATTGAGAGGTGTGCATTCTCCTTTTTCTATGGTAAATGCTCTATTTGTGATGCCTTATTTCTGGCAGGAAGTTCGAATGCTCTAATCTTGTCCTACGATACTTCTCGAATTATGGCAGATACACGTAGTATGGGTTGTCGTACAAGGTAACTGTTGGCTAACAGCATATATATCAATTCAGAACTATAGATTAGTTATCATGATATCCGAATTACAAGGACAAAATTACATCAATCTGGAAACTTACGAAAAAAATGGACAACCGATTCGGACGCCAGTTGCGTTTGTTCAAGACAATGGGGTGATTTATGTCAGGACAGATAAGAATTCGGGCAAAGTAAAACGTTTACGGAACAATCCTCATGTGCGTATAGTGCCATGTGATATTAGAGCGTGTCCGAAAGGCGAATGGGTTGAATGTACGATCCGGATCGCTAGTGAACATGAATCAAAACGTGCTAAACAACTTCTAAACGAAAAATACGGCAGCGGCTTCCGTGGAATGTTCCTTAACATAATGTACAAGTTTAGAAAGATTGATTTCGTTTTTTTTTCAATTCGCTGTTTTGACTGATGAATTCGGATAATAACACAGACAGTGCTGGTCACTCATAGTGCTGCGAAGACTAATATCAATTCGTACGAAAAATTCTATCTATTTTCCTATTGCATAAATGGAACAAATATGGATGTTCCTTGTTTGATAAGGATGATTTTTGTAGTTTGACAAAGCCGTTTCCTTCGATAACATAGTAAACCTCGTCCGCAGAATGTGGTTCTTGTGTATCAATTTCACCAGGATGTCGTTGTAAGATGTTGCTTCTTTGTCTAGTGTTCCGTCGGTATCCCCTGCTGTTTTCAGGGAAATTACCAGGAAATTCCTGCTTGTGAAAATGGCGATAATGTTAATACCACCATCTGTGTGACAAGTTTATGAATTCATCCATAGCATTTGGTGACAAGCCGAAGAAGATCTTAGTTAATTTCTGTCCTTTCTGTGGGCGTGACTTTCGAATGCTCTATTAGCAAGTAATGGCTTTTAGAACACACCAACCACATTAGGCACATTAAATCGGTTTAATTGTAAAGCGTTTTTCATTCGTCACCTACGCCCACCTGATCCTTCCATCTATAAACACCCCTCTTCTTAGCTAGGTTGCTCTCCCGATAGTCCTACTGCTTAAAATACGGTCCCATGAGCGAGGGATTTAAGTTTGTGGGATCACACACCCTCGGTCCGTATCGTAGTTTCAGATAGCCCTGTGTTTCCACACAGTTATTTCGATATCTTGGATTTGGATTCACCGGAGAAATTCTTCATCATAAACTCTCTGAATTCGCGTTCAGTCATCATAAACTCTCTTCAATAAGATTATCACATTCTTCAGGTATGTTATTTTGGCCGCCTGTATCTTTGTAAATGGGCCCTCTATTCGGGTCACCTTTGTCATCTGTAACCTGCGAAACTGATTGTAATGGAGAATTCCGATGTTCAAGCTGAAGCAATGCATTTGATATTTGATCTTTATCTTCACCCTTCTTTATGGCAGAATTTGGCTCTCTATTTTTCTTCTGCTCTTCTTCATACTTCTTTTTGATATTACAAACATCTCGACTAGAGATATGTAACTGTTGAGCGATTTCACGAATCTTCTTTCGCTGTCTGAGTAGCTCTATGACCACCTCTTCTTTTTCTGACGAACTTAAAACCATCTGATCTAATTATGGACTAATATACTATATTCCCACCCAAACTTATATTGTTTTCAACGTTTTCATTGTCTTTTCATTCTAATGTCCCTTTTACACTACCTGCGAGGTGAGGAATCATGAGTGATCCTGCGTTGCAGACAAATTCAGGCCTACCCATGACTTTTATGGACTGTTTCTGAAAACGTTACTGGCTGTTTCTGAAAAAGTGCTGAAATCTAGTACTCCATATGACCTCTAGATTTAAAAGCATTTCATAACAAAACAGGAAAGACTATCGCCTATTCATAGAA
>DASSIM010000076.1:0-2790 GCA_035691865.1 Candidatus Nitrosopolaris sp.
GTGGTATCGACTATAGTTGGGCTTAATTCAGTTGAGCTACCCATTTTTTGTGCAATAGATAGGCTATAGATAGGTTAGGTATTCACAATGTCATTCGTAACTTATGGAGTTTTACGATTTGTCAGAAATACAAAAATAAGACGAATTATAATATCAGGAATTACTCATATTCTATCACGAATATGTCTACAATAAGTACGATTTTTCTATCTTTTACCATAGTTAAGAAATATTTGCACAATCCGTCTCAAATTACTCGACATCTGGTAAATCCCCTGTTTTGGAATAATCTTCTAAAAAACAGAAATAAAAGTTCAATGTCTCATATATTGGCTTTTGCATTCGAATGAAGTACAATTTCACGAGCGCTGGAATTCGGCGTGTAAGATAGCGAACAGGAACAAGATTTACGTTTGATTACTTTTTTTGGTGATATTTTTTGTTAAATCCGGATGTATCTGTTGAAGAATCCCTACCTGTAGATAGTATTAAATCGCCTAGAATTTTAGTTAGAGAAAGCGGAGCATCGGCTCGAGACGACACAGTTAGAGAATTAGCTGCAAGCATCCGTCAACATGGCTTGTTGCACCCAATTATCGTAAGACCTATCGAACAAGGTTTCGAGATAGTGGCAGGAAATAGGAGGTTTGAAGCCTGCAGACTTTTACGTTGGAAAAGTATCCCAGCCAAGGTTAGAGAACTATCCGAAAAAGACGCTTTTGTGTTACAACTCATTGAAAATATACAGAGAATGACTTTCAATCCGATAGACGAGGCAAGGGCTTTCAGTAAGTACACACAAGAGTTTGGCTGGGGAGGAGAATCCGATCTAGCACGCGTAATTTCTAGAAGTGAGCAGTTTGTTTCAAATAGAATTCAACTTCTTAGACTACCGAAGGATATCATTGATGAAATCTCTCAGAACAAGATAAAGGTGTCACATGCTCTGGAAATTGTAAATCTGGATGAAAATGAGCAAAAAATCATTAATGATGCTATTATCAGCGAAAATTTGACAGTTCGGGATATTAGAAATATCACAAAAAATTCCAAGTTAAATAAACTAAAAAAGGTGGAAGGTGAAGAAATGGCCCAGGAATATGATGACTATACAGATATATCCAGGAAAGATTATTCGATTAGGCAACAAATCAGAGTGCTAAAGAAAGCCCTATTGTGTCTTAGGGTCTCTTTGTATAGATTGGACAGTTTAATTCACGAGTCTAACGAAAAATTAAGCAAATACGGGGAGCTCGAGGTTGATGATATCCTTATGCAGTTTAGGCGCGAGATCCATTCGATGATGGATTCGGGTATTAAAGCTATTGCTAAGTTAAACAAAAAATACAATGAGTAGTTGAATTAATTAATTCACACCCTGATTCACATATTCATGGTCACACAATTAGCACTGTGAATGATTAAGTTCGGGACTGAGAAGTTAACTTTAACATTTGCTCTTACTGAAAGCAAGCGAGTCAGAGAACAAGAAACTATCACATCGAGAACGTTATTGTGAAAATACATCCTTAGATTATTGATCATTTACATGACGCAGGAGGTCTTGATCTGACCCATACGTGCAATATGGTCTTCGTGGCTAGTAACAGACAGCTTGCACTTAACCTTCGACTGATTACACACATACCAATGTTTACATTTGTAGCAGTAGTGTATATGATCGAAATCATAATCCCAAGTTGACTTTGGGTTTAAGATTCTAAACTAGTAGCGCCTCCCATTCCAAAGATCACTGTTTAGTATAGGATGTTACTAGCTATTAACTTTTCAATCAGATCATTATCAATGGTTTAGAGAGAGAATGAGCTACTAGTAGAATTATAGTTATAGTTACAGAACTAAATGAAAGGTAGAATTAGTAGGGTCTTGTATAGATTTTCAGGCAGAGTACAAATAACTGACAGGTGTAATAGAATAGATGGATAGGTTTGGTAAGAAAAGTTAAATTTACAATCTGTCAGACTCTACAAAAGTCTCACTGTACATTTTACCAGCTTCGAGAATTGGGGCTATTTGCTTAGTTAAATAACTGTAAGTTTGTAGTAACAGCAAGAACTTGGATCCGAAGACCTTCTTGTTGCACAATCCAGGGAAATAGCGAAAGAGATTTTGTCGGTTTTTTGCGCATTCATTATATAACCGTGAGTTATATTACCGTTAGATTGCCAAAGTCCTTACCACTTACTTTTCTTGGAACAATGTCTATGTTATTAATATTGCTTTCAGGCCTATTAGTAGTCTCATCGCCATTCTCTGTAAACGCTACTCACAAACGCCTGAATATATCAAGTAGTCTATTTACACCTCCAAATCAGCTTCAGTCTGTTCCAAAAGGACAGTCAATACCTCAAGGCCTTAATGTTCCTAAAAATCTGATAGTGGGACCAAGTTGTAACCAAATGTGCCCTCCTCTTATTGGTACTCAAAAAGATGACATCATAGTTGGGACTGCTGTTACTGATGCTAGTATATACGGACTTGGCGGTAATGATGTCCTCCAGTGCGGAGCCGGTGCATGCAAGGCGTTTGGAGGACCTGGAGATAATATACTTGTAGCAAGTATATCCTCTTCTAGTGATAGTTCCAAGCTTTATGGAGGTTCTGGAAATAATATCTTCATAGGAGGAGTCGGTTCCGACCTGATGGTTGGTGGGAAGGGAAATGATCAGTTCTATGCTGGAACAGGACATGATCTTATGATAGGAGGTGGCGGAGCCAACTACTTTGACTGTGGCCTGAATGGTAATGGAATAATACTAGACTTCAATC
>DASSIM010000077.1:0-25301 GCA_035691865.1 Candidatus Nitrosopolaris sp.
TTCTATAAGCCTGTCCACTTGCCTTGAACCAAAAAAATAACGAATAACAGCCCCTACCCAACCAACATAAACCAAGCTTACCTCTCTAAAAACGTCAACATTTCTCAAATAAAAAATAATTAAAGCTGAAATAATTATATATGAACCAATTATTATTAACGCAAGCGTGAAAGATCTATCTTCTAAAAGACGAAAAATGATATTTCTTGTGAATCCCTGTTCGGTCATAGAATGAGTATATAAAGGCATTATTTAAGCAAGGTGCCTCTTTTTCATCACCCATTTTCCAACACCCGTTTAAAACACCCGATGATTCAACAGAACCATAATTTGCAGTGTTTTACTCTGTTAGTGCAAATTTATTCATTGTCGTCTACTTGAAGAACCCAAAATTATTGACCGGCCTTATCCTCTACTATTAGATGCCATTGCAGCCTAAAGGATAAGGCCACAGAAATTGGCGGTTGGCTTTCTGTATTACTATATAACAATTTCAAACAAATAAAGTTAGTTTGTTCTAATACATTGATTATTTAGTATATTGTTGTATAAGCTAGAGTGCAATAGTGTATAGCTTCTATCACACTATAATGGCTATCATGACGACAAAAGCTAAGGATCAAATAGAGCTTAAAGCCTGTATCAATCAGGACATTTTAGACAGAACGATTGATTTTGCTACGACTGTATCTATCTCCTAATTTATAGGGACCCTACTCAGACACGGTTTGAACAATTGATTCAATCGCTAGATTCGGGTCGGCTTTCACCAAATACCAATATATTCTGGTCAATGATGCTTTTGTATTATTCTGTTAATTGTGAAAGGTTTTTCGAGGTTCCCCTAGTTCATTGCAAGGAATTGGTTGGTAACAACTGCTGATGATAAAGGGAATAATGCTCTCACTGGAGGCATGAAGAAAAGACTGATGCCAGAACAGGGACCGATAAACTATGTTGAACTCAAAATCAATTGAAGAACATTCCGTCAAATTAGAACATTTAGGAGGCGGAGTTATCTTCCCAAAAAGGGCGGTGCCAGGTTGTGGTTATTTTGTTATATGCGCAGATACAGAGAATAATGGCTTTGCTACTTTTGAAGCAGATAACACTGCTAAATGAAGACCTAGAAGGTAGCCATCCAGTGACATAATGCAGAGTATTAGTTTACGAATTACCTATCAGCTAGAGGCCAAGCACAAAAAAGACAATGGCGTGTGGGTTGGAATACCCACTTGTTGCCGAGGGTAGGCCTTTAGGGCTTCCAGATGGAAAGCCGAGTACCGGATCGGGGTCTTCAGATACATCCTGAGGCTGCCATTAGAAAGTCATCGAATACATTAGTATTACTCATAGTGTAACGTTTGTAATACATTCGTCGAATGTATCAAATAGTCCAAATTCGAACCCGGCTCGCTTAAAGAGAAATGCACCGGAGGACGTATTAGAAAATATTAAATCTAATATCGAGCTAATAGCTATTATAATATTGGCAAACTGTCCCAGATGCGGTAAAAGAATAGTAAAGTGGTTCGAGACCTGGTATGCTCAAGGGAATTGTAGCTGCCTATCTGTAGAAAACGAAACCATAGGGACACGAGATGAAGCTTATTAAATTGATATTGGATAACAGAATGCCATTCTCTCTCATGTTTTTTCGCTAGTCAGTACTGGGTATAGATAATGGGATTTCAAAGGTGGTTTTCTTTTTAATTCCCCCCTTATTGACTGAGATCCCAACATCAGCAACACCTCATCACGTTAGGTAGACAATCTCGACTTTATGGTATCTTCCTCAGCGGCTAGCATGCTATTTTTTCTACCTCTAAATAAGGTAAATTCACTTAAAGAAATAGGTGTATTATATCTCGATATCTACTTTATAGTTTACAGTATATAAACAACCTAATTATTGTTTTGTTTGGTTTTGTTGCAGTGTCTGGTGCTGAGTAGATGGAGGTGGTTGCTGCTGCGTAGGCAGTCGTGGGAGTTGCAAAAAAGGAAATCCACCAAAACTACCAGTACCATTATTGCCACCACTACTACCAAGAGCATAAGGCATTTGGCCATTCCACCTGTTGACAGCTAGCCACTGAAGATACTGTGGACTTTGTTTCAATTGTGAAGTGATGACCTGGATTGCCTGAGATTCTCCACTAGCTCTGGCTACATTCGCCCTAGCTGCTGCTTGAGCTTGTACAACTGTTTGGTTTGCTATTACCTGTATTGCCAATAGATTATTTTGTTCTGTTAGAAATTTTTGGAACGCTACTACTTTTGATTCTACCTGACTAGCAAATGCTTGTGAGAATTTAAAGTCAGTTATGAATACTGTCTCGACAACTATATTCCTTGCTGACAATGTATTGGCAATACTCCCGGCTATCACCGCTTTTGCAGTAGCTCTTTTTGTTATTAGCTCTTCAGCATTGAATTTCGCAACACTTGCTTTAACTGATTCCTGGATAGTCGGTGCAATTATCCTGTCTGCATAGTCTACTCCAAGCTGTTGATAAATGATGTTTGCCTGACTCGGACTAATATGATAGTTCAATGCTATTGTAGTCTGTACCTCTTGTAAGTCATTAGAAGCGGCAGATGCATTAGCTTCAAATTTGAGAGTACGTACTTCCATCTGGATTACCTGCTCAGCAAAAGGAATGATAAAGTGTATTCCTTCTCCTAATACACGGTTTTCAACTGCTCCCACATACAAAACAACTCCTCGATGTCCTGCTTCCACAACAACTACTGATTCAAACATGAAAACGATGATGACAACAAATGTGATTATTCCCGCTACAATTTTTAATTTGTTAAGGGACAAGACAGGCCCTGATGATCTTGACCCTTTATATCCATATGGTTCCCTAATAGGGATTTCCTTATCGTATGGTGTGCCAGATCTTTTGAAAGGATTTCTCATTGACTTATCTAATCTTTCAATATAGAGTTAATTGTGAAGGCAATTTAAATTTGATGTCTCCAGATATTATGTAGTTCCTGGGTTGACTTGCATGTTAAGATATTATTATAAAAACTAGTGATACATTCGACGAATGTACTGCAAAAATAATGATAGTCTTCTTGTTAGCGGGAGTGTTGTTGTGCTCTCGAACTCCAGTGTAAAATCCTATTAACTGGACGTTTGTGAGTACTTTTTATCGTCTTAACTAGACTAAGATCGTCCGTGTAACCATCACATTCTGACCATAAATCAATTTTAGCAGTCGAGGTTCACTGTGCTGTTTGTTTTATATAGTGGTTCGCTCGTTATTCTACTTGTCTTTCTCATCTTCGTTCGCTCTTGTTTGTTTTCTTTTAAATTCATCCAATAGATGTCTTGTTCTTGTGTTTTTAAGAATATCATACATTATCAATCCGAAACCAGTGGCTCCGCATACAATTACAATGGCAAATGACACTGCAATGCTAAGCCCCGATTGAGCGGTTGGATTCTGGAAATACACTGTTAAGATATTACTCATAACAAATGAGATACAAAGAAGAATTATGCCGCCTATTGAAAGATTTCTTTTGTAAAATGCAGGTGCTGACGTGGCACAGTAGATCAGAATTACTATATTTATTCATACTCGCTACAGGTTTGAATTGCTTGACTCTTTCTTCCAGCTCTGAAAATTCATCCGTTGAGAATTCAATTCTGGATCTTTTGATATATGTGTTGAAGGACGACAGGTAGAGGAGGGCGCTCATCATTAGATCGTAAGCCTTAGATGCGCGCCCTCGTGGGAAGACCTCATTTATTGACCATACACCAGAAAGCAGATTAAAAGAGAATGTTTTGCGAATCGATAGAAGATCCACTGGGCCAGCCCACGATCGATAGACGTCCGGAGAGAAAAAATTCGGAGATACTTCAAGCAGTTCCACAGAGGTAATAATGATTATCTTTCCGTTGATGACCAGACCATCTAATACCTCACTCATTGCCTTTCCACTTGGGACCGTACCTAGAATGATCTTGGCACCAAGCTTGACAAGCTCTTTGACAGGATTCTTCGATTTACTAGCAATATACTCTCGAGCACCGATCTTTCTTACTATCTCCTTCTTATCCTTTCCTCGTATGATAGCAATGGTTTTAAAACCCATCTTGGAACCAAATTGTATTCTTAGATGACAAAGTCCGCCAATCCCTAGTATTGCAACGATGTCGTCTACATGTGCACCGCTGTTCTGAAGAGCGTTGTTTGTGGTGATTCAGGCACATGTCATCGGTGCAGCAGTAGCCGAAAGCTCGTCAGAGATAGAAGCTAGTGCTTCCGTTGGCGCTATCCGCCATCATAGGAAATGCCCACTATTTGTCAGTATCGACAAGTAGCGAAAACACCACGACGACATGATTCAAAATGGCCACAATGGCCATTCTTCTTGAAATCCTTACATACTAGCATCAAGTATTAGATCATAGATAGATATGAAGAAGTGTATAATTTGACATATAAGGCGATCCTATCATTCGAGGAAGAATAAGAAATGATCCAAAGAACGCTAATATCAATATCAGCTATGGAAGCAAAGACTGTGCCCAATAGTGCAACAATGGATAAAAGGAAATACTGCATTACCTGCGGAGCTCTAGCAACACAAAAAGTTTTGTTCCAGATGATGAATGCTACTCTGATTGAAAGATATTGCGATAAATGTGTTACGGAAAATATTTAGGAATTACAGAGTAACAAAGATGTATCGGAGGCGCTAATGGGTTCCAGGCCAAAATGTGCTGCTAGTCGTATTATGGGAATAAGTAGGTCATAGGCGTACCTATATGTCAGCACCCCTTAGTATGCCAATGTTTTGCAAGATTTGATCTGCTATGATTGACCAAAATTATTTTCCGTATCCGGTATCACCTGACCTGCAAAGTGAATCTTATCTTTTTATTTAATCATTAGGCTTGGACCTTATTTCATACCGGTCATATCGTGTAAATCATTTTATCGTATCTAGATTTATCTCCTGATACGCATTAGAACTGCCTGAGGACTTTCGTCTACCTGATGAGAGGCAACAATCTATCATGATATTCTAGCAGGATACTTAATGCAAGAATTAGGATCTGTGATCGCATATTAGTAGTATTATGTTACCTAATAATGCTACTGGCTTTAGCATTACAATAAAATCATGCTGCCAACGAAATTGGATAACCCAATATAATAAATCAAATCCATATCGGCAAGGCTGCCGCACCTATCAATCCTGATGTAATGAAATATAAACACCAGACTAACATGCGATAGACATGGGAAATATGAGGATCTATCGATACGAATGTTGTTATCATAGTTGAACCCATTATATTTTGACTAAGGGATTGAGGGTGTTCTTTCCTTTATCGTATTGAGAAAATTTTCTAGGACTTTTACGTAATCACTGTATAATCGCTCATGGAACTCACGTCCAAATGAACAATGAGCAAGTCTATTTCCTGCTTGAGCGTGACAAGGATTGTGACAAAGGCCATTCTCTGTTTTTTTCTTGAGATCGATAGTCAACCATGAAAGTGCTGTTACAGCCAACATGAATAGGGTAGTTTCAGTGTGCATAAAGCTATATTGAGTAATTTCTTCATCTTTACTACTACACTCTTTTTGAGTAGGATTAGCAGAATATTCACGACTCTTTAGAAGAACGTTGATTGCTAGGGAAGACCAGAAGAAGCCGTTCGGTATTATCTTATTGTCCGCTGCTCCATACGGAGGACCAAATTGCCCCAATAGTTCATCTACAGACGAGTAGAAATCTTCCAGATTATTAAAGTGCCTGTTAAACCATCTCTCATCTATCATAGTTTTTATGATGATTTTGATTCTATTAAACATAGAGTCGTGGGGAATAATAGATTATGATGAGTTTGAGTGATCGTGAGGTTTACTAGTCCTTAAGGAATTTTGTCGTCTATCCTGAACAATGATTAAGTAATTGCCCTCATTTCTATTTAGGAACTAGTATTGTCAAACCAAACGGCTTAGTAACTGAATTGCAACAATCTGCAAGTAACTCTGTATATCTTTGTACGTCATAATTGACAGCATCAGTAGTCTTATTAACTGTTAACTCAGCAGGGATAGCTCTTTTCTCCAATTTGGATGAGTGCTTTTGATAATAATCCACTATCATATATTGTAAAGCCTCCCCTGCTTTAAGAGATCTTCCCTCATAAGTTAGGTTCGTTATTGCACTATTCTCAATAGTGTTTCTATCTTGATATTCATTAGAATTCTTGGAAATTCGTTTGGTAAAAATTAATTCTTCAAATGTAACTTTATTTTCTTTAAGAAGTCTGACATACTTATGAAAAATAGCTTTAATCACAGGTATTGATTTTCTTACCTCCTTGAAATTGTTTCCGCTAGCCATTAATTCTAAAATTTCATTTTGGCATTTATAGAAAATAGGAGGAGTATCGTGTCTTCTTGCTTCTATTCCCCTTATTTTTAAACAGCCATCTTCAAATGCTCCGAAATATCTATTTGCTACCGGTAATTGATAGTTTATTTTAGAGTTTAAAAATACAACCCATTTGTATATTCCTTCAAATGATATAGCAAAGCCTACTTTTTGTTCTAACACCTCTTTTAGTTTTAAATAATTATTATTATCATAGCATCCTGATGATACTAGCGTTGGTGTACTGGTCGTAGTAACTGGATCATCTCTCTTCTTTACCCATATTGAATCTACAATGCCATGTAGAACTCTAAATCCATGTCTTTCAGCTATCTTTACTGTCTGTAAAAGAATTTGTCGATCAAAGGCACATACTGCAATATGAGCATCAATTCTGCCAAATTTTGCGTTATTAAATCCTAGATATCCAAAAGAAGTTACAAGAATCCACTTTAGTGAGTTCTGTCTTGCATCATAAATTTCCTTTAATTGAGGATCAATAGTTTTCATAGTTTTTAATAACTTTTTGTACTTTGCTCGCTTTTCCAATACTATTCTTAAAGATGTCGGTACGATACCAGTTCTTTTCTCGCATATATTGTAGTGTAATTCAGGTACTCTTGCCTTAGAGTCTGGACAACAATTACACCGGATAGTTTCTGCAGACAGATTCTTTTTTAACATAATATTTGGATAAAGCGAAACAAAGTCAAATTCAGCAACATGCTCATGTACTCCTATTTCAGGTTCAAAGATAAATCCACCTCTATCTGCGACAAGCAGGTCCTCAAAGGTCTTAAAGTGTTCGGCTAAATCTGGCTTCCAAGGTATTAGAATCTCTTTTTGTGTGGCATAATAAAACTGCAAGCTACTCAAACACTTTCCTATGGAAGCTCTAGCAGCATTATGTAGTGACATTCTGCAAATTCTTGCAATTTCGTATAAACCTTCTAATCCAGAATCGTTCAAAATAAATGAGTTGTTGGTATCAAAATGTATTCTACCAAATAATCTGACAGTAGTTGGTTTAAAGTATATTTTTCCATATGAAGAATAAGAATTACCTTCTTTGTAATGTCTCTTCAATGATATTGTTGGTTCTCTTCCCAGAATTAATGCTGTACCATTTTGTTCAGCTCTATGAATTAGATAAGGAAATGTAAATGAATCGCCATCATGTGTAAATATAAAATCTGGATCAATCTTCCTTGTTATTTCCGTTTTAAGCTCTTCAATGATATCTACTTCAGATTCACTTTCAATTTCAATAGATTGAGAAGACCCTTTGTCTTGTTTGTTGTTTTTGGATAATATTACCGAGCCAATTCTGTCACTATATCTTTGTATCTTCCCCTCTTTCCTCAATTTTACTTTCAGGTAGATACTTCTAAATTGTGGTACTTTGTAGTCTGTTGACCAAACATTATCTTTGAGAACCCAGTTTAATTTTGGGCCATGAAGACGGTTATAATTATTGCCAACCTTAGAAAATGCAAGTGGAAAAACATCATGTTCATAAAAGTAAGATTGTTCAGGGGGCAAGTCCACATTGTAGAAACGTAATTTGTCAAAGATATTGCCCCTAGCACATAACTTTTCAATTCGTCGTGCCAGAATTGACGCTTTTGTTGAGTCTGAAAGTGTTAATTTTAATATGTCCTGTTTTCTGTCGTCTGTAATTTTCTCGTAACGCGATATGAATTCATGATCTTTAATCAAAGAAATGATCTTTTCATCATTGGTATTCAATATTGAATAAAGATCAGAGTTATCATCTGATGCAACATAAATCGAAGCACTCCAATTTTTATCCTCTAGTCTTACACTAGTGCCATTATATTGCTTTATCCAAAATACTAATTTGTCAGCTAGTGCATAACAATCAAACAACCAACCAGATAACAAATTCTACGGGCATCTCCACTCTTGTTCTTCCAATTCTACTAACGCTGGTTAGCATTAGTGTAATACGGTATTGTACCTAATAAATTAGAATTAACAACAAGAATATATGATTCTCGAAGATTTGTCTCTAAAATTTTATCGAAGAAAAAATCAAATTTGTAACGTTTCCAAACCAAAGCACAAGCGAAAGTGCACCCACAAAATACAATGACCGTAAAATAATCTGTTGCTGCTACGTTTCGCAATTTGGGCAAATGTTTGAGTATCAACTAGAATTGAGCAATAGAAAACAAATCCTGGTCTAATACATAGGAAGATGTATACATGTAAAAAACTGCCGCATATAGACAGGAAAATATGAGCAACTCAACAACGTGCGCAAATACGACTTGACACTATTTGGTCGACACTGTAAGAGTGCAAAACGAGATTGCAGAGATGGTAATATCTGAGATTATTCCAAAGAAAGAAATAATCAATATATGCATTGTGGATGTAACGTACAGGAACAACATTGAGTACTATTCTGCGGTACTGATGACGACTATTGATTGATGGTCGTGGCGTTCTTCATCCTATGAGATGTGGGCTCGCCTCCTACATAGGCTACATAGGCATTATAATAGACAGACCATCAATTGGTGTTGCAAAAAACATTCTGTGTAGTTCAGTTAATGCAGATCATTTTATCGATGTTGATGGAGTATGTAGGCTTGTAGGGTTAGGTAGTTTCATAATAAAACACGAATCAATGAGAGTCAAATCATTTGGCTCCTTTTTGAGTTATACTACGACTTTAATGGCGCAGGCAGACATGGAAGAAAGCAAGGAGTGGTAGAATTTGAAACTTGGCTTGAGTTCGATCGGCAATTGTTATTGATACATGAAAGACTCTGGCATACATCACCATCACAATTAGTATTATGGATTGCATTGATATTGTTAGAATTTGTTGAGATCCTCGCATTTGCTGGAGGGTTAGAATATAGTATAGAACCCATCATCAACATAGCCGTGAATAATACTAACTCGATTATCATTTTGTGGTTCATACCTCATAAGGTTATCGTTCCAATACTATATTTGAGGTACTTCACATCAAGTGCGAAAAATATAGGAGAATCCGTTGATATATTCGAACTATAATAAATTCATTAGAAAGATTGTAGCGACAATACTAGTTGAATGATTTTTTTCTCGATCCGTCAAGTAATCTGGAATTATTGTTTTCATATTTGTTGATAGGGCCTTGCACAAACGTGGCGGAGCAAGGATTTCATGAATTCTTTCCTTTGACCATGGTCAATCAAGTCGGGAATGTCCTATCTCTTCCGCTAAGGGTTTGAAAGATAGACAAAGTTAGCTGAACATACGAAGACCCACAAGATCAATCCAGAGTTTCAATCTAGCCAGTTTCATCAGTTACAGAAGTCTTTGTGTGAGCAAATGCTTTAATCTTTTTGTTGCATTTGTTGAATTTTTTCGTATTTGATATCATGGATTAGTATTCTTTTTTTGTCCAGCAAACATGTTTAGATGCTGGAAATGGCCATGTCATATATACATTACAAGGTCAAATAATGGGTTCCTCCGGTCGGATCATTGGACTATCGGAAGTGCATGGATTTGGCGGCGGATTTTGGCACAGTCATTTGGGCCATGAGGGTCCGAATGGAATCAGTAACGTAATGTGGCAGTGAACAATTAGTCATATTTAACAACATAGGCTTTAAGACAAGTAACGCAATCATAATTGAAATGGCTTTGTCAGCATTACAATAAATGGAGTACCTACAGCTGCTGCATCAGAACAAATACACTCAAGCCGCGAGGTTTCCGTATCGGTTGACCAACTATGGAAACTTATTGCAAATCTTGACAATGACACCACCTAGAATCAGGTCGACATTATGAAGATTACCATAATGACAGGAATTGAAGCAGATACCGCAGTTGGCCGCAAAATGCTAAGAGTCATGAGATCATAATGTTACATCCAAGACATTCGTTGGTCACAAATATCACTCAAGGACATGTAACGGGTAGTAGAACAGTTACATTAGGTCCAATGTCCGAGAACACGACATAAATTGATGTATTATGGAATGTCGATATGTCCGGAATTCCTTTTCTTGCAAAGGGTTTTGTGAAGGATGGCTTCATGAAAACATTCTAGGGATCATCGATGTTAGTCTTTCTCCTAAAACTAGAATTACCCATGTATCCTGACCTTTTCAAATCCGTATAGATTCTAGCATAGACACGGTCTCTCAACAATTGTAGGAACTAATCTACCCCGGATTTGCTCTGGGTCAGAACAAAGGAGAAACATGACTAAGATTGGTGATGATACGATTAACGAAAGGGCTCAGGTTTTAGACGTCTTTGTTTAGATGCAGAAGAGCCGTAGATGTAGTACAGATACCAGGTCGGAGAGGCATGAAAGATGGTTGCGTATAAAATAAGTGACAATCGCTAGATATACCACGCCATATGCCTGTGAAAAGATAGCGTAGAGAAGATTTACTTTCAATATATTTTTTGTAGTACTATGCACTTCCTATGTTCCGATCGCGACATTCCTTGGATGCCTACATTGACATACACGAGTTCCAAGGCCGTGTACTGAAAGCTTGTGATGACATCTAAGGTAATCACAAATTGGTTCTGCCATTTCACCAAATACGTTAATTACTTTCGTTGTTGTAGGGTTTAGTCTTTTCTCTTGAGCCACGATTGATTCTGAATAATTCTTAAAAGAAAGGACAGGGGTGTCTGTGATGAGTGGTTTATCATATAATTCAATTTTTTCCCCCTGTTCCATCTTCCAATGACAGCTCCAGCAAAAGCCACACTTTATGCATGTAAATTCAGTTCTATTTTTACAAGAATTACATTCTCTATACCTGTATACGAGTGTATCTCGCAGGTACTCGTGCATATCTACTATTAACATATCGTCTTTGACGTATTAACGTTACTAATAATTAGTAAGGTCTTTCATATTATCTATGATTCAAATTAAATATAATAAATACATAATTTTTATTACTAATATTTTCAGTATTTAATTTTAGACTATTTTTCTGTTTAATTTATTATAGAAGAAAAATAAAGTCTCATCTATCGGTCATTTAATCACTATACAAGAGCACGATCAACTTGAATGTTTTGATCGATTTCTGTTTGTTGTCCCAAAGCCGCTTTATTTAAGATTTCTATGGCCGCGATCTTATGCAAATAATCATTATTGTTCCCGCATCTATAAGAGTAAGTACATCTAGGACAACCACTTTCACTCTTGCATGGGCATTCGATAAGTATTCTTAATGCCCGTATTATCGCCTTATCAAGCCTCTCGTATAGAGCCCTACTCGCCCCATTCCCACCAATACTGCCATCATGGATGAAAATCAGACCAGAAGAGCCAAGTGATACTCCGCCCATATCTTGCGAGGCCCCTCCTGTTATCATACTATTGCCTTCTATCAGCACGTGTTCTGATGCATGATAGCCACTCGTTTCTACATAATCTTCTTCATTTGAATATTTGAGAATGTCAATTGGTTTTGGTGCTCTGAATACAAATCCCTTAGTTAGGAATTCAAATTCAATAGGTTCTGGGAACATTATTTTCTTTCCTTGGGTCATTTCCTGTCCGATCTCGATATTGGCATATCCGAGAACTTTCTTCTGAATTTTCAAGGAACAGTATTTGACCTCCATTCCAAATACTTTTTTTTGTTCGTAGATTTCAATAATACTTGGCCATTCGTCAACCATAGCCTTCGTATAATACTGATAATCAGCTGGAATAGACATTAGCTCCGCATAATATGGTTGTTCTGTCTGTTGAGTATCATAATGCAATTTCTTTACTTCATACCTCTTACCAGAAAGAAAATATATTGCGTTTTGATGAAGCTCCTCAATTGCTTGTGGGAGTGATCGTTGTCCAACTATCCTTTTATTGAAGAATATTTCTACTTTATTACCAATCCCTCTTATGCTATACTCATTTAGTTTCTCATATGCCTTCTTAAAGTTAGGTACAAAAAACTTGTCATCGCTTGATAATCTGATCAGATCTTTTGAAACAAGTTTTTGAATAACATTGTTCATATTCCTGTTATATTCATTGTGGACCTCATATTTGGAAATCGGTCTATCATAAGCCATTGCAAGTATTTGATATTCCTGTACAAAAGGATTTGAAGGGTCGGTATATGCTTGCTCCTGATCAGCCAAGTAGTCATCAGGATGTGACCTGTAGTACTGACTAATGGGGTCATTTCCTAGTGCTAGAAGAGCATAACCCTCTTGCCCTCTCCGTGCCGCCCTACCGAATCTTTGTGTCAGTCTATTGATCGGGACAATGCTTGATACGATAGCATCGACACCACCGATATCAATTCCAAGTTCTAAAGTTGGTGTTGCTGAAATTGCCATCAATTTGCCGTCCTTAAATGACTGCTCAACTATTTTCCGAACAGAAGGTAGGAGTCCAGCTCTATGGACTTTAATTTTTATTCCCTGTCTAGATAAATAAAACGACAAAAGTTCTGACCCAAGATGTGAATTGCTAAATGCAATTGTTTTATGACCTCTTCCAGTTGTTCGCTTAACTAGATCCAAAACCAAAGATCTATGGGAACGTAAAGACGGAAATAACATTACAAAATTAATCTTTCCTTTTCTACCTTCGCCTTGAATAACTTCCATTTCTCGACCAAAAAGCGTTCTACAAAACTCACCAGCATTTTTTAGTGTCGCGGAAGCGGCTATTACTTGTAATTTATTCCTAGACAATCTTTCAAGGCGTTTAATAATGTAGTGAACATTAGCTCCAAACACTCCCGTATAAATATGGGCCTCGTCTACAACCAAAAATCGAGAAGTTCTGAGCAAGTATGAAAATTTTGTTTTGTGCCAAAGGTGGTAATGTATAACATCGAAATTCGTGATGATTATTTCAGGAACCGAATCTAATATGTTATTTCTTTCATTGACTGGTGTATCTCCATCAAATATGCCAACACGAATCCCTAGACTTTCTGCAAATTCTCTTATTTTTAGAAGTTGATCTCTTGAGAGTGCTTTAGTGGGATACACAAATATTCCAAAGACCTGATGTGACGGCAATTGCGAAGAGTATATAACTTCAGATATCTTTTGTAATATTGGAATACAGAATGCTTCTGTTTTACCTGCCGCTGTCGGTGCCACTATAACTGTGTTCTTTCCACGTAATATCTTGTTAACAGACTCCTCTTGAAATGTATAAAGCCTTTTGATTCCCTTTCTTGATAGTACTGAGATAATTCTATCATCTACAGATAGTTCATCGACCGTGCTTCCTAGTTTGCCATCCGGGCCTTGAATTATTCTATAATCTACCACATAATCCTGCTCAGAATACAATACCTCTGTAAGTAGCTTATTTTTTGTTCCTTTCTTATTGTTATTGCTTTCTAGTAATCTTTTAATTTCTGATCGAGGCCTTAGGATTCTTTCTTGCCGCATAATTGCGTTCAAATCATCGCTTTTGGCTATATGACCATGGTCGTACAGATCTAGAAATTCAAGGTATGCAGAATCAGAATTGTCGGCGTCAGAATGTTTCGGAACTAATGCACAGATCTTGCATTGTGAACAATTAAATAATAACCGCCCATCAAAAATCTTGTCGAAACTTACCGAATTGAAAGAATTGCATGATGGACATCGATACCTAGACACAATGGGCAATAAGTAGTAAGTAAATAAATTGTTTCGCCACTAATTGATATACTCTATTAATTAAAGACGCTATTATTGGATCTAATTTCAAGGAAGAATTCTTGTCTATAGCGTATCACACCCATTTAGGTTTGGGGTCATATCTAGATGTCTAGCTTCTTGTGTCTATATGGTGCCGCATAAAGTTCCATTCTTTTTAAAACTTTGTATAGGAATCCACTCTATTCGAAGCCTTAAAATGTTTTCTCTCAATCCCAATACAGAGAAATCTTGGTGCATCATCGGATTATCGGTGGGACTTGTTCCTTCGGGAACTGCCACCATTGTCTAATTCACTAACGGAAGCACGACTTTAATGATGGGCTGAATGCTATGTTAACAACCATGGCTCGTAAACGAAGTTCTCAAATCCTGTTTGATAAAAACATAGTACCTATCACTCCGACGCTGCTACTCGATCGACTATCACAATGGATAAGACTGGTATAAGTGAGTGTGACGCTGCCTGCGCCCACACTGATCGAGAGCTATGCAGCAGGTAAACTGAAGCTAAATGTAGCTCCTTTACCATCACTATTGTTCTCAGCCCATATTTTCCCACCATGTGCTTCGATAATACCTTTGGAGATAAATAACCCGAGTCCCGTTCCGTGATAAGACTTTGATGCAAACTTTGAAAATAACCTTGGTAATATATCAGAACCTATTCCCTCACCAGTATCCTTTACAATAACAATGACTTCTTTGCTTTTCTGAATGGATTTCGCACAAACCGAAATGGTCCCATCTTTGGTGAATTTAACAGCATTATTTATTAGATTGGAAATAACTTGAGTGAGTCTGCTTCTATCTGCTTCTATAAAAATCGGGCTTAAGATACTAAGCTCAAGCAATAATCTAATGGTTCCTTTCTGTTCTTTTTCAAGCTGATTTTTGTAGTCTTGGACAAGATTTGATATTGAATCACTTAGATTGAATCTCGCTTTGTTTAGCTTTAAGGTTTGACTCTCAATCTTTTGAACATCTAATATATCTTCTGTCAGACGTTGTAATCTAGTTGCATTTCTAACTATGATATTCAAGAAATCAGCGTACTCGGGGTCCTTTATTTTAAGGCGAAGCATTTGAGATAATCCGAGTATGGGTTGAATAGGAGTACGCAACTCATGAGCTGCTATGTTAATAAATTCCTGCTGCATTGTATGATGAATTTTTAGTTGCTCATTAGCTGAGGCAAGTTGTTGGTTTGCAACCTCTAATCTGGTATTTGAGTCCTTTATTTGTTGGTATAGTTCAGTTTGTAGCCATAAATTTTCAAATATAGAAACATAAGATAAAACGCCTGCTTTACTATTAGAATATGTAGATAAACCTATCGCTTCATCAAATGTCGTTTTTGAATCATCTCGTATTTCCATCACAAGTGAAACCTTCCTATCTACTACTAGAATTGTAGCATGAGTATCTAGTATTGCCTGTTCAATATACCTGACATCAATATTATTATCACGGTATGCATCGGTAGGATGACGATCTTTTTCTATTAAGCTATCTACCAATTGTTCAGTTGATTTATCCCTAGGCATCAATATCCTAATCTTCACATTTCTCAGTCGGGCTGCTTTTGCTGCTTCTATTGCTCCTATCTTGTTTTGCCGGAGAAAAGCATTAGCTGTAGGGAACATTGTTATGATTTCCTTTTGCGCATTTCCTACGATATCTAAATAGAGTTTCTCTGCCCTAGATGAACTTTGAATAACTTCGATATCTGCTAGGTCAGCATCAGCCTCAATGTTTACTATTTTAGCCTTGGCATCAATTCCATTCTTCCATAACTCTTCAAAAAAAGAACGAAAATGGTTGACATAGCTAGGCTCGTTACTGGTTAAAAGGCTTTGAACCATCCTTCCATCTTTCATCGTCTCCATGCTACCAAGGAAATCCTTATCTGTAACACAAAAATTCATCGGTAATAGGGTTCTGATATGTCTTATACACATCCCAGAATTTAGAAACATCCCTGCCAAATCCTTACTATCTTTGTCTATAGTGGTAATCCATCTGATACCCTTGTGCTGTCCTTTCCTGTGTTTATCCAATATCTTTTTATTCAACTCAAAGAAGTTATTATAGATCAGCTGTAGTCCGACTGGTTGTGAACAAACTAATATCTCATTAGAGGTCTCCAATGCATCTTTTATTCTACTGATAATTTCATCTTCATATTTGAATAGCTTGGTTTCATAGTGCATTAATCTTCCCTCTTCAATTTCTTTTATCCTCTGGTCTGCTGGTATTGCCTTGTTCCATATGTTGTCAAATATGTATTGCTGCTGCTCTACAACTTCGCGTATATTGCTATAGACTGCTTGTGCAGCTATTTTTCCGTGTTCAAACAAGATTAACGGAGCTACATATTCACTTTCACTTATCATGAAATTGCCTTTAATTGCGTCAAGGTGTCGCAATTCATTGATAATTTTCATTAGCTCTTTGCAATAAGATAGATTTTCTTTGGTAATTTCGGTTATGTATCTTAAATAAATTCCTCTATCCCTTGATTGCAGAAAAGCCTTTCTAATCTGGTCAAGCCCAAGGGCCAATGGCGGTCGAGTGAAGTTCATATAAGTATCAATTTTAGTTTGCGCTTTAGAGAAAAATCGTAATTCTGTATCTATCACATTTTGGGTACCTTGCACCACTTCGGTTCTCCTTGGATAATTACTTGAAGAATCGTCAGAGGGAAATTGCATATATGGCACAATATCCTATTTTTGTTCTATCTTTACTGACGTCCATCTTGCCTGAATCTTTCTACTGTTCCTATTAAGTCGTCTATTGATATAGGCTTCTTGAGTACTCCTTTTGCTCCAGTTTTCAACATCTCCTGCACCTCGTTATCAGTAACAGAAGATGCAGTGAATATTACGATATTCTTAGACTTTAGCAGGTCTTCATCCTTTAATGCTTTGAAAATATCAAATCCACTGAATCCAGGCATTGCGAGATCTAATAATACTACATCGAAATGATTTTCTTTTATTGACCGTAATCCTTCCCTTCCCTCATCAACTACCTCAACTGTAATATCTTGTGTCTCAAGGCATAAGCAAACCATGTCGTTGATATCCTTGTTATCGTCTATTAACAGCACTCTCACGTAGCTACTTACCTTCTTGCTCCTTCTTGTCTTGGCCTAGTAAAGTGAACTTGATTTTTGCACCATTTTCATATGTTTTATCGACCCATATTTTCCCACCATGAGCTTCAACTATGCCTCTGCATATCACCAAACCTAGCCCTGTGCCACCGTGCCTTCTAGTAGCCCCAGTATCAATTTGGTAAAACTTTTGAAAAAGTTTGTCTGCTTTCTCTGGTTTAATTCCAATACCGTTGTCTTCTACTGTAAGAGTGACGTAGTTGGTATTATCCTTTTCAACCCTTACAGTTATCTTCCCACCACCTTTTTCTGGTACGAAGTCCATTGAATTCTTTATCAAGTTTGTCAGAACTTGTTCAATTCTATCTGGGTCGCAAAGGACTTGTACATTATCTCTCAAATCAGCACGGAGATCTATTTGCTTCGCAAAGGTAAGTGGTCTTAATTCTGCTATCATTTGATTTATCAGGTTGCCGATATCTGTATAAGACTGTGAAAACTTGAACTTTCCCAAATCAAGTTTATAAACATCCATTATATCGTCAACTAGAGCTTGTAATTTCTCAATATTTCTAAGCATCGAACTGATAGCTTTCTTTTGCTTTTCATTTACAGCTCCCATGAACTTGGGTCTTAAAAGCATTTGAGCATACCCTTTAAGAGGTACAATTGGGGTCTTTAATTCATGGCTTACCATTGAAATGAACTCTTCTTTTGCTCTTTCTGTTGCTAATAGGTGTTCATTTGCTTTCCCTAGCTTCTCATTTGATTCTTTAACATGCTCATACAATTCAGTTTGTTGCCACAAACTATCAAAGATCGAAATATAAGATAAAACTGTTGGTTTGCTATTAGAATATGTTGCCAATCCTGTTGCATCTATAAAGTCTTGCTTTGAATCATCTATCTTTTCTATTACCAAGGATTCTTTTTTATCTACTACCAATATTGTGACAGTCGTTACTGTAACTCCTGCTGATGTCATGTGGACAGGTCGTATATCCAGATTCTTTCCTTGATTTATCGATACTGCCGTCATGCTCCATACTTTTTGTTCAATGACCTCATTAATAGGAGTTAGAGTCCTGACAACGATATTCCGGTCTACTGCAGCTTCCTTTAACAATCGTATTATTCCTAGACGTTCTTCACGATAAAATGCATTAATTGTAGGAAGTACTAACAAGATTTCCTCTTTAGCTGATTTTACTAAATGAAGGAATAGCTCTTGTATTTTCAATGGAACTTGGATAACCTCTGTATCACCTAGAACAATTCCTCCATCGAGCTCTTTGATTCTCGTTTCAGCTGGAATTGCTCCATTCCAAAAGCCCTCAAAGAGATACTGTTGTTGTTCAACGATTTCCTTAACGTTGCTGTAGATTACTTGCTGCAATAATGTGGCCTCCTGTAAAGCTGCCGAGGCAGTATATTCTTTTTCGCTAACACCAAAATTTCCTTTAACACCATCTAAGTGACGAATCTCTCCAACTTTCCTTACCTCATTGCAATACGCTAAGTTATCTTTAGTGATTTCGGTAACAACTCTAAATTTTACCCCTCTAATACTTACGTCTCGCAAAGCATTCCTATAAACATCAACCCCCATTGCAACTGAAGGCCACGATGAGTCAGCACAAATATCCAGAGTACTGCGAGCATTGGACAAGAATTCAAGGATAGCTTTAGTTGTATTTTCGATTCCATGTAACACCTCTGTTTTTTCTGAGCCGCGATTGCTAGAATAATTCGTCAAGTCTTACCGCCATACACTATTACCATATTTATTGCAGCATTGTCATAGTCTTTGTCTCAATCACTAGGAAATTCATTCCCTTTATCTACAACCAAACTCGAATTAAATAAACTTTAACACCAATATCGCTGGCGATATTTCGTTATGCCGGGATTTCCACTATGCAATTTTCACAGTATTTGAGCCGCCTATCTATTCATCGACTGGTAGATATACTCTACATCTTTTGCATTTTTTCACGTTGTACGCTCCACTCAATTATTTTTACTTCATTTTCATGAATTAAAACATCTATGATATGCAGACACCTATGCTCTAAAAGAAAATGGCTTAGTTTGTCTTGCACTTTTGCCATTTGCTCGCAGAATTATTTGATGCACACTCATTTGATTTTACAGCACAACATAGACAAATCTCGATTTTGTCTCTTCCTGTTATTGGATCGCACTCTATTATTACAAAATTGTGGGTGTGCTTTTGCTTCAAGATTTAGGCTATATCCAGCATCCTCATCCGTAAATAGATCACTCATTTTCTCAAGGCAATAATGATTTTCGATTCTATGTCTGCATGTATGATAAAAACACGGATTTGTCTATTTCCAATGTTTACAACGACATTTTTTAGTTTTTGCTTTCTCGATATATTTTTGTTCTTTGAGAGGTCGAAAGAAAATTCTGACGACAAGAATAAGAAGGCTGTATTATTCGTGTGTCTAGAAAATGCAATGACTGTCATAAATAACTTAGCGTCAGGCTGTCATAAAGAAATATTCATTCAAGCCGCTAATGCTGTTAACGTTACATCAGTTAAGAAATAACAGAGCGTCAACACTGGATATCGAATGACAAGACTTGTTATTTCAGAGGATCAGGTTCATCCTCATTTGTTTTCTTTTGCTTGATCGTCTTCTCGAGTTGCTCCTTCTCAAAATGAGATCCGAACATCTTCTGTAGATCATTTGTTGTGCGTATTCTAGATTATCCTCAAAATCAAGAAGAACGCAATCATTTCCTAAAAAAAAATGCAAATATTCTTACACTCTTGTTCATAGTAGCTTCTTTCTTAACAGTCACGTTGCCAAAGAATAGGTGTATATACTACTAGCTCTCAATAATTAAAATATGCAAGGGGTTGAAGATGCCGCAAAAGCCTGTGTTTGTGGGAACTTACGAAGGACATCTAGAGCAATAACACAATTTTATGATAAGTTACTATCACCAAGTGGTATAAACATTACACAATTGGCTCTGCTTTGCACAATATCAATAGACAACTCATCCACAATTAGTGAGATATCTAAGGAAATGTACATGGATCGAACCACTTTGACGCGCAGCCTAAACCTGCTCGAAAAGCAAGATTTCATTCAGATCGAATCGAGTAGCGATAGACGCAAAAGAATTGTTACAATAACCAGCAGAGGTAAAGCACAGATCAGCAAAGCGCTTCCACTATGGGAAAATGCTCAAAGTATTATTATGCAAAAATTTGGTAAAGGAAATTGGAGGGAAATGAAGATGGGGCTCAACGAGATCAGCAATATAGCCAGATTCAATTAGCTCTATAATACATGTATATACACATACATATATATAATACGTGTATATACACCATTGTCATGGCTAAAAATGAGTTTGTTGAAGTTGCAAACGTGAATGAAATTCCTGTTGGAAAGATGAAACATGTTGAAGTTGATGGAAAGGAAATTTTGGTTGCTAACATAGGTGGCAATATCTACGCTATGGATGATAGGTGTGGTCATATGAATGCGCTACTTTCAATGGGCAATTTGACAGGAAACACTTTAGCCTGCCCTTTTCATGGTTCAAAGTTTGACGCTATCACAGGAAAGAAGCTTACGGAACCAGTTTTGACTCCGTCCTCCGTTGCTGAAGGGATGGAACCATTACCACAAACTTGGCAAAAATTTTTCGAAAATGTGGGTCAACTTATGGCTCCCATCAAGACATATGATCAAAGAACTTATGAAACCACAATGGAGGGAGATAGAATCAAAATAAAAATCTAGCAAAGTAACACGTCCAAATGCGAACTAGTGTACGACCAAAATTTTCTAATTTTGGTAATGACCTGAATTCAAGCAGTCATCTCTTTAGCAGCTAAGAGGTAGAAACTCAAACGAAAAGAGGGCAACCAAGAAACTATATTCTAAGCGCTCTGAAGTTGGAGGAAGATTATTAGATGAATTTGAAGAACATAGACGAAAGGCTAAGAAATGACTTCTTACGATGGGTTGAGGTGCGCGAGTAAACTTTGCAGATATCAAGGAAGGCGAAGTTGTTGTCGATATATGCTCAGGAGGAGGAATTGATGTATTTTTGTCGGCATACAAAGTCAAAGATGCAGGAAAGATGCAGGAAAAGTAGTCGGTATTGATTTGACGGATGAAATGCTAGAAAAGGCACGAAATAACGCAAAACAGAGTGGATTTACAAACGTACATTACTTCATTCAAGGTGAAAAAAAAGATATTTCATTTTATGGGCTGTATTTAATCTAACTTATCTCTGTATATATTTTAACTTGTGCTGGTTGAACCAATAGAGGGGTTACTGCCTGTCGAGATTGATTTGCTTCTGGACTATTATAATGTTTGTCAAATGCTGCTTTGCTAGACCACAATTGATCAAGTATCAATTCATTAGGGTTTTCACTAGAGGAATATATATTATAGGAGATATTTCCTGGCCTTTTTCTTCCTAGTTCCGCAAGGGAAATAAGAGTCTTCAATGCTTCCTGTTTCTTTCCTTCTTTTACCTCCATTGTTACTATTACTTTAGTATTATTTCCACCTGTACCTATTATTGATTTAGCGCCACTAGCAGATGTCATATTTTTGGCGGAAACAGATGATGTGTTATTGGCTTGAGCATGTGCTGATGCTGCAGAGGCTATTGATGCTACCACAAGTCCAATTGCAACAACCATTAATACAGAGACCGTATGTATTGTATCTTTAGCTGTTTTTTTCATTGCAAAGTAATGTATGTATATATTAACTTTTAACAGTTACGCCCAGAACCCAGATCTTTCTAGCTAAATTTTCAGATATAGCTTTAGCAACAATGTATATCATATTCCTGATATAATAGCTGATCTTCTTTGCATTGCAGTGCATTGCAACTATTTATAATTCTAAGTCTAGCAGGATTAGTTAATGAAATTAAAACACAGGACTTCGATAGCCTCAGCTCTAACGCCTGTGGTGATAGGAGTAATTATGTCTGCAATGACTACAACGACAACTACTACTCATGCTCTTGCGCAGACAAATAATAATACTCAATCCGCGATATCAATAACAAAGCTTTTAGCAAATAACCTTGAAAATCACCTTAAAAAAGCAGGGGCAATCCTCAACGTAACAAGTAAACTACCACAAGTAAGAAGTGTTCCTTATGCTAATTTGCTTAATTAAACACTAAAGACATTACATGGAAAACCAAAAGATGTCAGATATACGGAAGAGACAAATGGCACAGAATATTTTATATAACTAAGACCTTCAGGTAATGTTTTTTATTATGCCTCATGGAGACATATATTTTGACGAGCCCTACTCAAGACAACAGATGTTAACAACTACTAATTTTGCATTCCGAGAATACTTCCAAGGAGTAGTTAGAACACACGATATTTATCTTACAGATCCTTATACTTCTGGATCTTCAGGTCAATTACAATCTGTAATCGCAGTTCCTGTATATTCTCTAAAGAATAACTCTACCCTTGTTGGTATATGGTCTGGAGGTATAGATTTTGGTGTTCTGGACAAAGAACTTCAATCATTTAACCTTACAGCAGACGGTAAACGTATTGTTTACGTTGGACACAATGGAAAGAAGATAGCAGAATCTCAAATAAGTAGTACTAGTCAACTCGAGTCTTTTGCTAATCTGAACAGAGTCAAAGCATTCCATAATACTTGGGTAGTTCTTTTAATGCAACGGAATTAGCTTATACTTTCATTTCTTTCCAAATTTTACACAACGACAGAACAAAAATCATGTCCCAAAAATCACCAGCCTTCACTACTTCTGAAATACTTGGCTCGCCTGCTTGTGTAACTAATGAAGGGCTGTTCTGGATCGAACGGAGGAATACATACCAATGCTGAAGCATAAAACGACACATGGAGAAACTTTGGAACTTCAATTACAGCACTTATTTTTCGAGAGAATTTTGTTAATAACTAAAAATATGCAACGGATAAACTATTCGAAATTGAGGCAATTATTTTCCTCATTTTATTTTTTTCACATGGGTGATGTTCTTAGATGTATTTAAAATCCAGATTAGATCATCATTCAAGCCAAACGAGTACTACTGCCAACAACTCAACGAGTGTTTTCTTTAATTCATGATAATCCTAACCGCCTGGGGCTATAGACTGAAGATCTCTGGATGCAGAACATGTCTATTCCACGAATTCATACAGCGAAATACTTTAAAGCGTTAGAAGTATACAATCATTTCACGTATTATGAGAATCAAAGGAAATACTACTTCTCTTCTCATCACCATTAGTCTTTTGCTCTTACTTCTTATTCCTGGTAGCGCAAGAATGATTCATAACCCTTTCTTATATACAGCGATGGTTGCATATGGTCAAGCAAATCAAATGAATTCCGACCTTATAAACCCAATAGCGCCCGAAAATATACCGCCAAAAAGGGTGCATGTAGGCGACGTAGATATTGCATATAAAATATTTGGCAGAGGCGAACCGTTAATGCTAATTCCAGGTTTTTCAGCGACAATGGATGTGTGGGATCCGATTATGTTAGGCATATTATCTTCAAATCATACAATAATATTATTAGACAATCGTGGAATGGGGAAAACTACTGCTGGCAATAAAACATGGTCAATGGAACAGTCTGCTAATGATACTGCTGGCTTAATAGATGCATTAGGAATCCGAAAACCTGTTGATGTTCTTGCCCTTTCATGGGGTGGATATGTTGCACAGGAACTTGCTCTAACGCATCCTCAAAAAGTAAATAAACTCATATTATACGGAACTGATTGTGGTGGAAAAGGAACGATACTTTCCCCCCAAATAATTCCTCTAGGCAGGAGCATAGAATCTGGAAATGCTACTCTTGACACCTATGTGTCTATATTCTTTCCTAAAGATTGGTTAAACGAAAAAGAAAACGCTGCTTATGTTCAAAAGGTTTTTTCAGCAATGACACCGTCATTCAACGCCACCCCTAAGGAGAACATTCAACACCAAGCGCAAACGACTTATAATTGGAAAGGGGCTTGCGGTAGATTGTCAAGCATAACTAAGCCTACATTGGTTATAACAGGGACTGACGATATAGTAAGACCTCCTGCAAATTCATTAATGCTGGCAGAGAAAATACCAGGAGCATGGCTTGTACAAATAAAAGGAGGAGGTCATGGAGTAATGTGGCAGTATCCTGACAAGTTTAGTAGAATAGTACTCACTTTTCTAGAGACATAGTTAATGGATGGGGGTTATGGAGGAACAGTATAACAAGTTTGTTATCAAGCAAGAATCATTTTTGAACCTTGAATCTAAGAAAAGAGTTAAACTAATGGTCCTGCATATGTATCCTGCACCAAGTGATGTCCTATTGGATAAGGACCAGGAAAGATGACAGAAGTTTATGCAAGGATTGCACGGAAATCGTTGTCTTAGAACCAAAACACACAGTTGTAGAGTATGGCAGAAAATATAGACCACACATTAGGTTCGTCGAAGGAAGAGTAGAAAAAATATCATTTCTAGGCGAATATTTTAATAATGTAGTAGCAAGTGCATCATTTCATCATTTCCCTAATCAGGATGGAAGAGATGAAGAGAATTTTAAAACTAGATGGTAAGATGTATATTCTTGGGATTGATCCAAATACAGGAAGAGGAAAGCGACTGAAGATATGTGAAAGTATGCTTCATACCGGATCCAAGTTCCACGAACCACTTCGACTAAGGAAGAAAGTTGAGGACCATGGTTTGGGGGTATTATCTAGCAAACCCACCAGTTTAGGTTATTTTTTAACTGCAGTCAACTGAATTCAGAGCAAGCGATTTATGAACATCCAGTTACCTTATATCTTGTTTTGATCGGAAAAACCAAAGATGGATAAGCAGGCTGAGGCTTATACCGACTGGAAAAATCTCTATAAAGTTGGCGGAGCGGCTGCCATAACCATGGCAGTATTAATTCCAATTCAGATTACTGTCTTATTCGTCTGGCCACCACCAAGCACCGTCATAGGGTGGTTCACACTATTCGAGAAGAACAGACTTATCGGACTCCTTGACAT
>DASSIM010000078.1:0-5546 GCA_035691865.1 Candidatus Nitrosopolaris sp.
ATATTTGTACGCATTGTAGGAACCTTTCCAGAAATCATAAAAATCTCCAACCGTTTGGAGAACTTCAGTAATACTTGTAAGGGAATTGTCGATTAACCTATCAGCAATTTGGCCAGGTTTAATACGATCATAGCCAAATAAATGCTTAAAATTATTGCATTTAATATTATCCAGTATGATTCCCTTATGGAAATCTTGATAAAAATTATCAATATCTCCTACTTTGTACTTCGAAAGATTTTCCAATATATCTGCAGAGTTCAAATTGACATTCCCTGCATATGATGGATAAACAAAGGCCCCAAGAAGTTCCGCGAAATGGCAAAACTTGGCGACTATTTCAAACTTAAGAACACTGCATTCTTTATCGAATAACGGATCTTTTCCTTGTCCACTTTTCTTATATGTTTCATAGAACCCTCTCGAGAGATAAATAGTATATTGTAGCCAGTCATAAGAATAATGCTGATATAAGATTTCATCATTCGTTAGCGTAATGAATCTATCCTTGGTAGGGGTTGATGCCATTCTCTCTTCGGTACAATTCATCAACTTATATGTTATAGAATTAACTCATTGTGTCTATCATAATGGTTTCCCAAGTACCTATCCAGAATTGGCAAAGCAGCCATTATCAGCAGCACGCAGATCGTTGGACAATGAAAAATAACAACAGCCACCCTTCTTCTCCTACACCTCTGACATGGTTCTAGTCAGTTGTGCATAAATAGGCACCTCCGGTTAAAGATGGATCTTACACGTTTATGGCATTTTGAAGTGATCTTATCGTTTCATCCTCAGAAAGAACCACACTCCTTTTAAAACAAGTACTCGTCTATCTCAATGTCAGTTGAGTTCAGTTGATATATTTCTTAAAGAAGTAAGAGATCAATACAATAGAGAGTTGGATGACAAGAAATCGTTAGACGATACTGCGAGTAATATGATTTTAATAATAGGAACAACAACTGGATTTCTATTAACTCTTGCAGCCGCTATTTTAGTCAAACTAAACCCAAAATACGAATTTTTTAGTGTCGCAGTTGTCCTACTACTTGCTGGTATAGTAATAAACATTGTTGCAATCTATTTGTTCTTACTAGTACCTAGAATCAGAAGTTATCGCATGATAATGGGGTATAAAGTTTTCTTTGGTCCCGAAGAGAGCCCCAGAGAAGATATACTGCATCAGTTTGAATCTGCAGAACCAAAAGCATTGAACAACAATTTAATATATTCCTATATGGAAGCGTTAAAAAAGAAATTCAGAGTTAAACAATAATAAATCTGAAAAAATTGGTCTAGGTCAAATCATATTTTTCGTGGGGGTTGCAGTAATTATTATTTCCACAGGTTTCCAATTGTTTGCACTTTTAGTGAATGCGATCAATCCATAATCAACGTATAAGTTATAATCGCAACTGCTAGCCGAAGGAACGTATAGATTCACGGAACACGTCAAGGAAAGGTGTTAATATTTCCACTGTTCAGATATATTATTCCACCATGAACGATACGGTTTGGCATCTTTCTTAATTTCTTCTTTTATTCTAAACTCAATAGAATAAAACATATTCTCCATAGCGTCAGATCCTCCATCGGCGTACAGTTCTTTCCCAATTTCCTCTACTCTTTGCTTTTTTGAATTGAAGTCTGAAGCATCAGGATTCTGCGCGCAATAAGTAAGGAGATCGTACAGTTCTTCTTCTAAGTATGCATCCATTTACTTAATACTTTATTTTATGTTTCCGAGATAGAATATAAATTGTGCAGAATGTCAGTGATAGTTATGAGTAAGTGTTGGAAAAAAATATGTAGATTGGTAGAAAAAAGAGAGAATTATCAAGTGTTCCAAACGTGTTTTTAGAGTCTATGATAAGATAAAATAAATAGTACATCTAAGAACATCGGCCGGCGTGATGCATGAATTCGATCTGACTAATAAGACGGTTCAAGCCATGCTACAGCAATGCTGCAGTCATCAGTATTCATGACTGAAACTCCAATATCCGTCAACTCTTGCAATGCAGTATCAGGCCCCTATAGGTCCAAACGAACTTGTTCTTTAAGGGGATTTTTAGTTAATGCTTATCCAAATTAGATAAAATTACTTTCGTATACATCTCTAAACTTTTTGAACATTAATACGCAATCATTGGAACCGAAGATGTATCTTCTATCATCGATTATTTCTACGATTCTTTGTCTTTCTTTTGTTTGCTCCTCTTGGCTATAAATGATGGAAGAAACTGGGAAAGGAAGGCTACCAACCCTCTCAAGATTCTAAAAATTAGGTTAGCAAAGGGTCAAATAACCAAAGCAGAATATGAAGAGATGCGCAAGATTTTAGAATCACAATAATATTAGGTACAGTTGTAACTGTAGACTACGATGATGACGACTTAAATCACAAAAAATATCGCCGTTGCAGATTATTACGTATATCCGTATCGATGGCTGTTACGAGTGGCATCAGATTACATGTAACCCTTACTTTTCCAATACTCTGTGTGTCCAGAATATGTTATGCCAGTTATCCGACCTCTTGTTCTTATATCCTCTAATAGGCCTGTTCTCAAATCACTTCCCATTCCACGCAGGCCATAACCTGGCTTTCCTTTAAACGGAAATTCACCGAGATCGTCTGGATGAAGATTGTCATTATCTTTGTGCCCCATTTTGAGGGCTTCGTCTATTGTTTTTAATAAATCAAAAAATAAATCACGACTCTTTTCAGAAAGGAATATTCCGTTACCGTCTTTATAGTACCACTCTGTCAAGTCTTTCAAGAGGCATTTGACATCCATATATTTGATGGTTGGAGGTGGAGAATGTTTTCTCAATAGATAAAGTTTATCCCACAATCCCCCTGTATGCTTCTATTCTCTTGTTACGTAAGTCTATATCATACTGTCCCTTTAGTTCTTTCTTTGCCTTTACAATAGTAGTTACATGAGTAGTTGCGAAGCCAATGCCACCTGCTATCAGTGCCACCCATACATCCTTTGACTCAAAAGATAAATTGTCTAAGTTACTGCCTTTTGTGTCTATTTTAGATGCGATCGCTATTGATTGTTGTATAAAACTATTAATCAAAAACAAAGAAATCAGTGCTATAATTATACCATACATATGGGGTAGGTTGCTCTGCATCGTGTTAAATTTTACGTACCAGTATTACTATAACTTTGTTACCATCGATGATGATTTTTGTGAGGCATGATTATCATTATGAAAGGATTAGAGCCCTTTTTTAGTTATTAACAAACTTCTTTCGAAAGATAAATGCTGTAATTGAAGTCCCAACAAAAGTGGCAGACCAGTAGAGAAATATATTAGTTTAGATATATTAGTCCAACAGTATGTTGGGAATGATCAATAGCACATGCCGGTAAAACTCTTTAGAGGCTCGACGACTGGACTACGCGACAAGAGAGACTATGAAAGCGCTAGGAAAACCTTCGAAGATGAAATAAATGAATTTCTGTCAAACCCGCAAATTGAAGTAATAGATATCAAATTTACAGCGGTTGGAGAACCCGATATAAAATATCCTCCGCGACTTTATGCACTAGTTTACTATAAAATAAAAGCGGGAGAACAGACAAATAAAAAATCTGAATCTGTAGCCATTCCTGATAATATGGAATGAAAGGGAAGTAACAGACAATGGGAAGCACCTAACTTTATATTCATAGATAAAGATTTATCTCGATTCAAATCGAGTGAAGCATCTCTTCGGTCGAGTACAACATTTGGTGAACTTGAGGATACATGCATAGGAGTTACAATGGCTTTGCACCAGTTATAGAATTAACCACATTTGTTATCTTGATTCTTTTTTCACTTATACTAATTATCCCATGAATTGGAAAGACTGTGTTATGTTTTTCACAATTGGTAATATCTCTGGAATCTCTGATTCAGGTGCACTAAATGAAATTGTATAAACTCTACGAGCCTTAATTACAAATGTTTGCATAGCAAACAAACCAAGGCTTTGAGTTAAGTATTGGATCTGTCTACCTGTAGACCTCCAGCAGTTAACGCGTCGTTCTTAGTTTAAACCATGTATCACCAAGAGGGCCAGGATTTTTATAAAATTATTAGCGATTTGTTCTAAAGTTTTTGGTTTTACATTCATATCCTTGCTATCTAATACTTTTTCCACACCCGTTGGAGTTATACTTAGAGCAGGATCTAAAAGAAATAACGGTTGAAGTTCCACAATATGGAAAGGAGGAATTTTTTGGCGATATTTCCCAATTACTTGGATATCGTATTGTAAAGTGTTCACTCGTATAAGTCTTGATACCTTGTGCTAATGTGGCTTGTGATGTTGTGATTAATATCCATCAGACCATCAACAAGGATGACATCATCACTACTCTAACGTAACGAGCGGTTATCGTAACCATGTTTAAATCAGATGCAAATACCAATAATGCTGGTCAGATATGCACTACTCCGTTCAATAAATATCTGAAGAACAATTTGTAATTGTAACAACAGTCGATTAAAGGTATTCAATCCTTGCAGAGAGTTGAAAAAACTATAATGATTCAAAACTAGGCGATAAAGATAAAACGAGCAATAGAATGTAGCGCTGATATTCTTAGATTATCTAACGAAAATGATTAATGGTTATTACTATCATCATGCATCTATCTACCTATGGAGAAACATAGGAAATGGGTTACCCGTGAGAAAGCCAAGGTAGATAGAATAGCCTGTCCATGGCTAATCAAAACTTTTGTGGATTCTGAACCTGAATTCCTTTTTGTTCCTGCTGAGAAAATATTAGATACAGCAAAGGAACAAAATGCTATCCCTTTTGATGTTCCAAATGTTGAACTTGGCCATCATGATGGAAAATGCTCCTTTGACGCTGTAATAGAGAAATACAACCTAGAAGACCGAGCGTTACAAGAACTTGCCAAAATCGTCAGAGGCGCAGATACTGATCAACCCGACGCGCCGCCAGAATCAATAGGTTTGGAAGCGATAGCCGAGGGTTTTCGAAAGATTACCAAAGATGGTTTTGACAATATGAGCAAGCAGTTCTACGTATATGACGCACTATATGCTTACTGCGCCTCAAAATAGGCTTTGGCTTCATAAGATGGCATCATTAAGGTTAGCCAAAGAATGCAATGCTGGCCCAACTCATGAATGGGAGTGAGACTAGAGGTCAGGAACTTGAATCGATTATTGCTTTACTCGAATGGATGCGACGATGGTCTTCAAAGACTAAGAAATAGTAATAGGAAGTAAATCTTATTACTAAAATTTATGCCAATGCTACTGAGATGCCCGAATTTTGTAGTGCATGATTTAGGTACACCTGCTGGATTAATGTATTCCATCTTATTGTTTGTCAATTACCTTGAATTATTGCTTCTGCAATTTAGTTTCCTACTGCTTCCTAAAGTAAATAGAATAATACAAGAGAATGTTTTTTCTACAAGTAATCTTGCATCATATAATGCAGTTGGCATACACAAATCATAAAAAGTTATTTCAAATATTTTTGACAATAAGTGTTA
>DASSIM010000079.1:0-17526 GCA_035691865.1 Candidatus Nitrosopolaris sp.
GAGTATAATCAACAGTGATGCCTAATGGGCCATTGAATTGCCCTGGCCCTGTGCCGAATGACAACAAATTTGCCATTACCATCGAATTCTTGGATACGATTGTTACCAGAGTCGACGACATATAAATTACCTTTAGTATCAACTACCACCCCTTCGGATCAGTTAACTGACCGTTGCCGGAGCCAGGAGATCCAATTGTCTTTAGGACATTTTGTGCATTTGTAGAATTTGATAATGATCCGACTAAGAGGATTAATCCTATTATTGTTGTTACGGTGGTTATTATGGACATGCTAATTCATATCCTGTCGGTGATCGATATGAATATGATCATAATTGTTTGATAGCATATGGCGAGTAAATAAAGATTTTTGGCTAATGAATCTAAGCGAAACAGTCCAACCTAGAGACATTTCAAATAGATTTGTGGTGTATATTTAATTGAAATCAAAATGAAAGAAGTGGAATAGAAAAAAGGATTTCGACCAAATTCTGCTATAGCGTCGTTTCGAGTAGCAGTTCTATTACCTGCAGTCCCATGAACAAAACGACTCTCCAGACATGTCGACAAACAGTCATATTCACGGTTACTACCCTGGTGTTCACACGCGCATCACACTAGATGCCGATTAGCACAACCAAACAGCTATTGCTTGGATTTTATTCCGGACAAATAGAAGTTGCTAGCTTCTATAACATCCACCAGTACTGCTCTGGCTTATTCGAACGGCCACTAACATGCTTTTACAGAACACAGAACTTGCTGTTATTATTTGAGGTGACCATGCAATTTATCAAGAGAATATTAGTCAATTCTTGCGTTGTTTCTATTTTCGATGATACAGCATGCTTTTGGTGGATTGACATCTCTGAAATATCGGCGGATAGCCATCAATAGCTGGCGATTTTAGCAAAAACTTCTTCACAGGTCGTAGGTGCTTAATTTGTTTCTCAATACTAACCGGATTAAGAAGAACCTCCACCCATTACGATATAGGTACCATGAAACTTGTCCTCTTTATTTTTTTTAAATTAAAAGGATGTAGATGGCTTAATCAAGAGAGGGATTGGAGATAGGAGAATTATGAACCACACAGGAACAAACTATCTCTAATTCTCTCCCCTTCAAGCCAAATCTACACCAAATTATCTTTATGCAATTGTAGAATAAATAGGATTGCTAACTCTTTGCGTTATTCATAATAGATAAAAGATATCCTAGTTGTTAGAGGTATCTTTCACGTTAATATTTGATGCGACATTCTGTCTATAATCTTTCCAATGAATATGTGAGAGTCGACAATTTCTTGTACAGCCTTAGCGCTCGCAGTGACGCACTCCAAATTACAATATTTGACGATAGCCAAATGAGAAAATGAGCCCTTCATTTAGAACTGAGTTACATTATTCTTTTAAATTGTTCTTGTACTTGGTTTTGTATTTTACTATTTTCTCATTGTGAGTTATTGGAGGGCCTCTACCGACCACAAAAACCCTGTTTATGTAAATCATGTTTTTCATTTTCTCGTCTTGATAGAATCATTAAGATTATTATCCAAAGTGAATCGAGACATAAATAATGTCCCAGACTGCGGTGACACGTTAGCTGCTTCTCTCTTTCAATGATATACGATGAACTTGAACGTAGTCGCCTATTGGAGTGTCCGAATAGCTGGCTCGCGGGAATCAATGGAGCGGAGAGGCACCCCACCTATACGATTATTCGTATAAGCTTTGAGAACAAGCAATGTTAGAGCGTTGGGGTACTTTGCAAATTTGATAGAATAACCTGGATAGTAGCCACCAAAGAAACAAGGAATCGCAAAAACGATAATACTAGTTTGTCTTTATACATTTCTGAAGAATGTATTTGGATATTAGCTATGGCAGGTGAGAAAAATGATCTGCTGATGCATTCTATCATTGGATGGTTAGAATAATAAAATCATGAAGTTTCTAACGCAAAAGCTAAAGCTAAGCATTAGGGACCATAATTATTAATAGCGTTATCAGCATTACTATTGTGCACTTGAAACCCTCACTGATCTGGTTAATGGTATTTTGACGAAAGCATTCGTGAATAATATGTCTACAAAATGGAAGTACGAGAAATTTGATGGTCAAGGAGGGAAGCTTTTCCACATGCTTGGCCGACAACTAAATGCAGTCTATCTCAATACCATAAAGGTCGCACAAAAAGCACAGAGTGATTTTCTGCTTAGGATAAAAGAAAAGGAAAACAAATGCAGCCGCGATAACCTATTGTGCTATCTAGCATTAAGGAAATATGACTTGTCAGATTTACAGCTAAAACTAGCTGAAGAAGGTCTTTCCTCCCTGGGAATGCTTGAAGGTGAAGTACTTATTAGTATTGAACAAGTCCTCAAACATTTTGGAATCCGTCCTGGTAATACGAGTAGCTTATGTAAGATAGATGCTAAAAGCGCTAGTTCGTTGTTGGGAAAACGAAGTAAATTGATTTTTGGTCCTATGAGCAAAGGAAGAAGAACGTATATCATGGTAACACTCGACTCTACTGATATTTACCAGCATGAATTGATTGAGCAGTTACTGGAGAATGGCATGGATGTTGCTCGTATCAATTGCGCACATAATACAAGTAGGGAATGGAACTTGATAATCAAAGCTATACGTGATGTTGAAGAAAGATTAGCTCGACGTCAGAAAGGGACTATGAGAAGAAGATGTAAGATCCTAATGGATCTTGGAGGTCCCAAGATTAGGACTGATCTAATGGAGCTCAAGCTGCGTCCACTAAAAATTTCTGTTCCCAAAGTTAAGTATGGTAGTGCTGTGCGTTTTGTTGAAGGATTTTTAGATTCTGAAGCAGGCTACACTGAACTAGTTGACCAAGTAACAGGCCCAACCCCATCGACTTTTGTCATAGCAATATCAATAGGCAACGATCGTGGATTAAGTAGTTTACAGAAAGGTCAAAAGATAACTTTCAAGGATGCGCGTGATAAGCATCATCAACGAACACTCACCGTACTTGAGCGAACAAGTCATACCCGGGTGCGAATAGGATTGGAACAAACCGCATATTTTAAAGAGGGTATGAAATTAGAATGTCAAACAAATAGCAGTAATAATAGTGGTAATAATAGCAATAATAAAAAATGTTCGTTCACAGTCAGAGATATTAAACCACAACCAATTGAGTTAAAGGTAGAAGCTGGTAATTTATTGCGCCTTTATCGAGATGCAAGACTAGGTCACTCTGGATCTGAATCCGATAGCAAACCCGCTGCAATAAGTTGTACGTATCCCCAAGTTCTTGACCAAGTAAAAGTTGGCCACAGAGTATTCATAGACGACGGAAAAATCGAAGCGGCTGTGCGTTCGTCGAATGAACGATACCTCGAATTAGAAATCATTTCGCCTAAAGGAATAATGGTCAACATCAAATCCAATAAGGGCATAAACTTTCCAGATTCATCTCTAAAAATGCCCGCCATGACCCCTGACGACATCAGGAATCTGGGTTTTGTCGTTGAACACGCAGATATGGTAGGATTAAGTTTCGTTCATGGACCAGAGGATCTTTACGATTTACACGAAATGTTGTCTAAATTAGATCATCCAAATTTGGGTATAGTTGCAAAGATAGAGACATCGGATTCAATTCACAATCTGGCTAAAATACTTATTGCAGGTCTTGAATTACCAAAATTTGCAATATTGATCGCTAGGGGCGATCTAGCTGTCGAGGTAGGATTTGAGAATCTGGCGTTCGTTCAAGAAGACATACTCTGTTTATGTGAGGCAGCGCATATACCTGCGATACTGGCAACACAAATACTTGAAAGCTTGGCTGAAAGCGGTCTGCGAAGCCGCGCAGAAATGACAGATGCACTTATGGGACAACGTGCTGAATGCGTAATGTTGAACAATGGTTCACATATACTTGAAGCAGTGAGAATGTTAGCCATATTATTAAGCACTGAGGAAAGACATCAGGTAAAGAAACACCAACTATTCAGTGAATTTACAGTTCAGCATGCAGTGTTTGAGTAAGAGAATTGACAGTTAAAATGAAATTCAAACATGATAGGCCTTGAAAGAACTCCATGACTTTCAGGCATGTTAGATATAGTCCTGATGTCTTCATCCCCAGTCCATTCATCATTCCTTGGATTATTCAGTCTTCCTTTTGACTAATCTAAATCTACTACTTTGTCTGGTCTTCTAAAATCATTGTTGATAGATATTTATTCATAATCATTCCACAAGCAGTTTATGTGATATGTTCTTTACGACTATTGATTTTACATTTACAAATTCTCGCGTACCGTAGTATGATAATTCTCTACCTATTACCCCGAAAAGGCGAGCTGGGATCAGATCTTACCATCTCATTTACTCTGACAGCTACTGTTCGAATTTTTCGTGCAAGTCTTATGCCTTTCTCAAAATTACTCGTCCATATACTCGCACCTAATCCAAATTCTGTATTGTTTGCTTCGCGTATAGCATCGGGCCTCGTTATCCACCACAACAATAGGTGGCACGGGTCTAAATACGTCTTCTTTTAAGAATGCCATTTGATGATTACCATTAATTATGATCGTCGGCAGATAAAAGTAGCCGTCACCTGCAGTTATGCTGTCTCCTGTCAATATTTTTGCACCTTTCGAATTAGCGTCTTCTACCTGATTTGTTAGAATTTGTTGTTGGTTTTCTCTAAAGGTCCAACTGTGGTTTTGGAATCCATGGAGTCTCCAACGACTTCTGCTTCTACATTTTGTGCGAAAAGTTTTGAAAATTTCCCTACCACCATCTTTTATAACGATGAATCTTTTTGCCGCAATACTGCTCTTGCCAGTGTTAAGTAATCCGGATTGTACTGCCAAGTGTGCTGTTTGATTTACATCAGCGTCTTCCAGTACTACGAACGCATCGCTCCCTCCTAATTCTAGAACAAACCTTTTCAATCCTCTTGAAGCAAGCTCAGCAACCGTTTTTCCAGTATTGACACTGCCTGTCACTGAAACTGCATCAATCCTATCTGATTATACTAGTGCCTCTCCAGCCTATTAATCACCTATTATACAGAGATATATTTTCAGGAAATCCACTTTCTCTAGAAGCTTCTTGAATTTGCAATGCAGATCCTGTGCATACAGTATACTTGAGCGCTTGAATACAACTACATTGCCAGCAATTGAAGTCGGAATAGCATAACGCATGACTTGCCATAATGGAAAATTCTACGGCATTATACCTGCGACTACTCTTAGGGGTTCATACGAGATAAAGCTCTTGCGATATTCAGTCGGAACTATTCATCACGCAAGAATACTTCTGCATTTTCGGAATAATACTCACATACCAAGACACATTTCTCTATCTCTGCAATTGCCTGATTATGGGTTTCCCCATTTCTTCTATAACGATTTTGGGATATCAGTAATTATTCTTAGTGAGTATTTTGGCCAAGTATCGAATGTAATCACAGCGCTCCTGAGTTTCCTTCGTCCCCATTTCTCAAAGGCATTTTGTGCATTTCTTGCTATACACTCAATCTGTTCTATAGACGTGATATCATAGGATGAACTAACCTTTCCAGTTGCAGGATTAATTGTTTGGATTTTACCATTATTAGACATGCTGATGCATCTCTAGCAGTATAATCCGTTTGTGACTAATAAAATCAATAATCTATTTAGGGAATAGGTTATTTGGGATACCTATTCAAACCAGTAAGTAAACTTCAAAGTCAGCCTTCCTATTTCTTGACCTACTCCTGCTCTACAAGACACAACATGTAAGTACTATTCTCTTCTTTGGTTGAATTTCATGAATGTTCCTGTTTTTGAAATTCCAAATGATATCTTTAGTTTAATGTATCCCCTGGGTTTGTTATTACACAATTTCTGCTGTATTTGATTGTATGCGGTTTGATAGTCAATGTCGTTGCGTGTCAGTTGTCGTTATCGATGAAATCACCCGCACGGGCCAGCTTAATTTTATTTTATTTTATTTGTGAGATGATTTCACTAACCGAAATTTCCGACTTGGAATCTGTTAAGATCAGATCCATACATTCTTTCATATTACTCAGAAAAAAGAGAGGGAACGTGTATTGCTTTTACTCAAGATTATTTGTGTATGTCGGCTGAATTGTCGCCTGAGTTTAGGCATACCGTGCCGCTAACGCTACTTAAATCCTTACCGTTACTGTCAGTCATACTGAGGGTACTGACGCCTGGAGCGGCACTGGGGGGTTGCAGGACTGGTACGCCTGTACAGCTATTTTGCTGATTAACCTGTTGATCAACTTTTATGCTGTTGCTGTGATTGTTGTGGTGTCTGTACGCCAAAGCCTGTTGCGTTATAGCGAAGACTACTGCCATCATTATCATAGCTGCGACGACACCTGCGATTGCTAAAGTTACAAATTGCTTCATTTCTTAGAGGCTTAGTTCAGGTATTCTATATCTGAGATGCTTCACAGCAACTGCTAGAAATAGAGAAGAATTAGTAGATATATTTAGACCCTGATATATTCGATTAGAAAGATCATAGTCATAATCTTGCATTATCTATCGAACTGAATAATTTTATTTACGTGGATAGTACCTTTACTCGATTATGAATATAGATCTATCTCATTTATTCGAGTATTTAATACTAATGAATTTGTAGTTTTGGGTTAAAAGAGACGAAGAGTATCTATTACTTTTGTGTGTTTTATCCGCTCTTAATCAACACCGTCAACGCGATTATGTAGCTCGAACAATAACGAAGTTATGAAAATTGATTGATACGCTATTAGAATGAGTTTCAAATATTATTCTTCTCGCAATTAGATCCATATCTGCAATCTAATGTCAAAGAATGAGAGTGTGTGTCTGCTACTATTCAAGAATATTTGTTTATGTAGACAACCAAAGCTCTGGCTATCTATGGATGACTGGCAGGAGCCAGAGAATATCAGATGGCGGGGCCTTGAACAGCATTTGCAGAGTCATTATCTGCTATCCGAACCTCGAAGTTGATCAGATATTGTAGCTATCTCCCAAATACATTTTTTATTATTTTTCATGCTATTTGATGCTGAATTTGATAACAATATTCCATCCTCGATTAGTTCATTTACAATCATTGCTGCTATGGGCAAAGCGCCTGTTGCGCCCGGAGAATTATAATTGAGGACGTGTAGAGTATTTTCTTTTTTAATAATCAAAATATCTTCAACGAATTTTCCGTTTCCATCTATCAGAAAGGATCTGATTCCTGCAGTCCCTCTTTGTTTAAAAGACGACGGCTTGAGTTGTGGTAGGAATTCTCTTGCCCTATTTATCATGGCAGTTTTGGAAAGTGAGCTTTTTAATTCACTACTTGCCAGCAATAGAAATTGTCTGTTGAGGAATATTTTTCGCGCTCCAGTTCTGGAAGATTCAAAAATCTTTGGTATCAAATATTTAAAATTAGTGCTCCAATTATACGCATAAGGCGAAAAAACTGGGAGAGCATTAGGACCAACTTCGCGTCTCCCGTCTATGCGCAGTATCCAATGAGGATCCAAAAAGGGATATTCTGGATGTTTTGGAACCGTGTAGATACTTACTTTCGTGAGATCCCGATATCGTGATGGCGCCTGCCAATATTCACCTCTGAAATGAAGATCGGTATATTCACGAGCTACTCCCATACTATGTGCTATGTCGACTGCATTTCCGCCAGCTGTGTTGATGAGATATTTGGTTAGAAACCCCTCTCCATTGCTTTTGTAAAGTGCTATACGGCACTTATCGTTGTTGTGGTGGTGATTTCCTCGTACTATACTAACAACCTTGCTGCCCGTAAGTAGCTTGCAGCCAAAACGCCTCGCATCTTCCATGAGTTCCCTAGTAACGGTCCCATAATCTACAGAAGCATCCTTAGAGCAATAAATTCCCCCCAAGCATTTTACGTTAGGTTCTAAATCATGTGCCTCGCCCTTTTCTAAGAAGTGAATTTCATTTTTTTGTAATCCATTCGAATAGCCCCATTCCAAGTAATTGTGGAGCTTATCCAATCCCTTATCATAGGTTGCAACTTCTAGGACACCATCTTGTTTAAAAGATAAAGATTTCAAACTGCAATATTCTTTTAACATATTAAAGCCGAGAAATGCGGCTTTAGCGATGAGCTTTTTCTTGAGTGGGTCGTATAGAAATGGCGCATGGACTTTACCAGGTTTTCTGAACTGGCATGCAGAGAAATGTCCTCTTCCTGTTCAATAAGAAGGATATTATTAGAGCTTTGCGCTGAGGAGCATAAGAAATATGCGATGGAGGTGCCTAAAATACCGCCTCCAATAATTGCAATATTAAATCCATCTTCTGAGCAAGATCAACAAATAATTATTGATGTCATATTATTAGTTTCTTCGTATCCGTTGGCATCAGGTCAGCAGAACCCAAATCATTGTGTAGATCATTTTTCTTGAACTCGCGGTGATGAGAACGAATGTTTGATTCTATACGAATTCCTCAGCAAGTATTCCGCCTATGTGGATATGTTTGATACGCCGACATAGCCATTATTGCTACAAGCGCATCTAAGCAAATTGTATCTCCTCAGATACTGTGTCAGTATAATTATTATGAAATACTGCGTCAGATTCGCTGGCGTAGATCCGTCTTTGCCTTCATTTCGTTCTCTTCTGCAAGTCTACTTGATCGAATTCGGCTCTATCTTGTTGCTTTCTTGGCTAACTCAACCTTAGAGCTTTTTATTCTACCCGGCATTATACCCGACTTTGAGGCAATTCATATGGCTTAACATGATTTATTGGCGTTACTTCCGAGGAATAGAACACCAAATCATCCGTCGTTAAAGAAGGAGAGCCCATTTTAACAATCTTTACTTATTCCCACAGTAAGCAATTCCTCCTTTTCCTTCATCTATGAGAATATTAATATGTGATATCTAGTACACTCTTAGTACATCGTTCCGATTGGCTTCTGCTAGAATCTCAATTGTCCTGTCTTCAATTTTTGTCTTGGACAATTAAAATTCTTACTACGTAATATCGCAACTCCATCAATTCGCCTTTATATGCGGTTCGACTCGGTTCGACTCAAGACCAGAATTTCATTCAAAACCCAGTTCAATGTCTCGATCTCTGTCCGGAGACTATCTGTATATGCCCGGTTGTGAATCTTGTGCGTTTTGTATCTTATTTGTTCGATTCTGTCTTTAATATTCTTCTCCAATTGAGTTAATTCCATCATAATGATCGATATATATGGTCCGACTGTCGATATATCCATTGGAGCACTTGACTGAGTCGGGGTCTGCTCCTAATATTACGTGTATACGCTCTTACAATCAACCACTTTTCCCATTGATGTCCATGGAACTCCTGGTAGTTACATTGCCTATGGTGCTAGGACTAGCACTTAGAGGCAGAACGGTAGTACTGTGTCCAAATCTGCAATGTTTTTATTGAAAAATATCGCATGGTATGGGAATTAAATTAGTCAGATAAAATAAAGAGGAATAAATTATATGCATCTATTCCCAGAGGTTAATATTCGAAAAAATTCCACTCGCCTTCGATCTCACATATAAGACGCCGGTGTTTTCATAGGTTATACTGAAGTTTTTTCATTTTATCGGTAAGCCAATGAAAATAAAAATAATAGAGTGCGGCCTGGCGCTATAGCTTCCATTACCAGTATTCCGACCATGGTCTCTCAAATTCTGCGTCATTTACTGACGCGCTAGAACAAGAACTATCCCGCGGAATGTTACCCGTGTTTATACTAAGAATATGTTGTCTTCCCCATCCTGCATGACCAACCACTGAGCTTGAGTAGCTTACGCTATAGGAGACGAGGCGGGGCATAGCGCTGTTGGATTCCCTGCACGAACCAGAATGGCACGGTATAGGAGCTAGAGCGACTGGTAATCAACAAAAATACATATGCTCTCAAATACTAGCTAAGTATAGACAGTCACTGAAAAGTCTTCCCACTCACTCCGCTATCAATTTTCGTTCTTTTCTAGTGACAGTACAGCACGCTGAAGCCAAGAAAATAGTAGATGGATTAGAGACAACGAACTACTGAATACGAGATATGATCTGAACAATATTATAACCAAACCATCTTCTATTTTTATCCATCTTCCAATCATCTCTCAATGATGAAACAAAATAAATTGATATCCATCTGTTTTATGATCATTGATTCTAAATTTTCCAATGATTTATACAGTCCTATCTTCGCTAACTGTACTATCATCTTATTAGTCAATTAAATGAAGTATACTCGATCCTTCTAAATAATATATCAGTGTTCAAAAATATATCAATTATTTCTCCTATATTCATAGCACTTGATCTGAAGCATCTCACATATAGTATAGAATATTATCCTCTTATTGAGAATAAATGAACCACAATGCATTAGCAATCGCACCAATCGTAGCAATAGCAGCACTAGCATTGACAGCAGTCGGATTTGCGATAACGCAACAGGCTTTCGCATCTTATGGACACCACTATCACCACAGCCACCACCATAACCATAACCATAACAGCAACAGCATCGATGTCTCTCAGTCAATCAATCAGCTAAATAATTGTACAGCAAGCATATGTGACAACACAGCCGACAATCAAGCTGATATACACCGCTGATCAAAAGAAAAATAAGACGCAAGTTCCTCTCCATTTTTTTTGTATAGAACCACAGCAACTTTTTTACAGCCCTATGTAGGATTGCAAAGTATCCAGTCATTAGTATCAGCAAGTATTCTATACCACAACTCGGATAAATAATATACCACATTGTTACCAGCTGTCTTCATAAGAGTGAATCGATTCATTCCAGCTTGGCTGCAAATGCTGATAGTGGTGGAATAGAATTAACTATCGTAGATGATATGGTGTGTGGTCTAAGTAACCGGCTCAACTTAATCACTCATATAACTGGAAAAACTACATTCCTCGCATAGATAACCGAGGCTATCAAATTGAGAGGATAGTATCATAATGTCATGGAGAACACTCTATTTCGCGCTCTTCATAAAGAACCTTATCTACATTTGACTGCACGGGAGTTTCACCAGAATTTTCACCTACAATCTGTCTGCTTCTATCTAAGGACATTTATCAATCTATTATTGTTGTTTTTATTCTGACGTGAGTGATTGAGCTCGAGGGGGAGAGTAAGAGCCCGGATCACTATTTTCTGATTGTACTTACGGCTTGTTACCGACACAATATTAAAATGTCCTGAAAATCATTATAAAAAGACTATTCACAATCATTCAAATATCAAATCCAAACTCGAATGAATTGGCGCGACACAAACTCCTGTTGTATTCGGATAATGCCTGGTCCCGCGATTGGCGATTAGCAAAATTGTAAATCAGTGATACGTCATTCGGACACAATAAAACCATTAAAAGACCACCGGCATAACCTTGTCAACAGGGATTCCAAGTTCTATATCGTTCCTTAAAAAAATGTGGGATTGGATCAAGGAAGAATTGATTCTTGTGGTGCTGGGTTCACTATCGATGACGGTCGCCCACCCAGTACTAGATTCAAATTCATTATTTGGCCATGTCTGTTTACAGTTAGCACTACATTATCCCCAATAGATTTATGCAAATCGATGTAATTTATGAGATCATCTATACTTCTCAAAAGATGCCCATCAGCTCCTGTTATAATGTCACCGATGCGGGGTGCAGTCGAAGGGTCAGTTTGCGTGACTCCCTGTAGGCCTGCCTTTTCTGCAGGACTACCAGGTTGAACTGAACCAACAACGACTCCCTTATAGTTCCTTGGTAAACCTGCACTCTGAGCCAAGTCTGGAGTTATCTTGCCTCCCGATATTCCAAGCCATGGATGGTTGAAGGTTCCGGTTTTAGTCAATGTCGCAACTTCTCTAACAATTGCATTTGATGGGACAGCAAATCCTATTCCAGAGAATCCGCCAGTAGCAGAATTAATGGCTGTGTTTATTCCTATAACCTGTCCTTGTGTATTCAATAACGGTCCACCAGAATTACCCGGGTTAATTGGTGCATCTGTCTGAATTCCTCCAGGTATCGAAAATCCCGTATCCGGATTAGGGATTAGACGTTCCAATTGACTCACAATGCCGGTTGTCATTGTATCACTGAGTCCAAACGGATTACCGATTGCTATTACTTGCTGTCCTACCTGGAGAGAGGAGGAATTTGCAATAGTAAGAGGAACAAGACTTTCAGACGAGAAATTATCAGTAATTTGCAGTACTGCAATATCGCCAGAGGTATCTTTTCCTACGACTTTCGCTGCATAGGTATTTCCGTCAATAAACGTTATATCGGCTGAACTTGCTCCATCAATAACATGACTGTTCGTGATTATGTGTCCTTGTTTATCGAATACGAATCCAGAACCTAATCTTGTAGATTGTCCTGTTGATGGATTGCCATTTATTATAATTTGCAAGTTAGGATTTGGTGTTCTAGCAGTGATTTGAACAACAGAATTCTCTACTTGCTTGAAGATCGCCGTAAGGTTTGTTGTTTGAGGAGTGGATGGTAAAGCTATATTATTGAACGAAGCGTCAATTGTACCAGAAGAAGATTGTTGAATGGTAGGAGTTGATGGTTGATTTGGATCAATTCCAATTATCGTTCTTCTATCATTTTGCAAGTGTGTTACAGTAGCGGCGAGAATTGCTTGGCTCACTCCAATAGCCTTGGTATTGTCAAAAACTGCTCCTTGCAGTACTATTACCACTGCAAGTGCGGTTACAAGCATAATCATTTCCTTTCTTTTGAACATTGATGAATATGTTGTGAAAAAAGAATATATATATGTTGCCAAAAATGTCTGGTTAACGTTAGATTCTTGCCGTTTCGAACAGTGTAGTATGATACTATTAGTAAACAGCAGTCGCAGTGATCAATTCAATGAAGTTAAACTCACGCCGTCCATGGTAAATGTCTTCCGTTTTGCAATCTTGCTAAATTGCACCAACAGACAAATGATTTAGCTTGGACGAAAATGGTATAAATTCGCTTAAATTCTCGTAAATTCTTACGAATTGCCATCCCTTGGTTGTTGTTTTCAAAGTCTTCTCTTTATTGAATTCAAGAAGACCAATTTCAAGCATATCGATTATTACCTCCTTTGCTTGTTCTGGATTCAAGGATGCTTTCTTAGTCACTTCGACTATAGTCGATCCCATACTTCTTAGACCAGCCGCCTTCAGAATATCCAAAAATATATCGTATTTATCACGAGTTCTCATTTTGATAGTCTATTATTTTCTGTTTTTATTTGTTTAGCTGATGTCATGTGGGCTATTCTCTTTTAGGGTGAGCTATCAGACAAGTGATCCGCCCGAATGCGTTGACGCGGGTAAAGCCGCCCATTATAACATTAACTTTGGCTAGAATAATAAATTTATGTAACGAGACTAGCTTCAGAATGTTTAATCTGTCTCGAGACGCATTGCAATAATTCAGCTTACGTGCAGTTGCGTCTAAGATTATCTTATTTTTCCTAAGCCCTCCTCGCTATTATGCGGAGAACGGTAGGGTGGGGAAAAGTGTATGGATATATCATTCGTTTGATGTTGTGACTCAAGGTACAACTAGGATTGCTGCAAAGAGAATGAAAAAGAGTCAAATATTTTTAAACATTTTTTCTTTACGTCACAAATATTTCTGATAGATTTCATGAGAGCACGTTGAATTTTATCAATGGACAATCGCACCGCAAATTAATTTTGACATATTCAGACAAGTTAGAAGGATTCACATCAAGTATCTTATAGATATATCATTCGCGCACACACAAGGTCAATTCGCCATTTGGGATTTGTTGCTTACGGTATCATCATCTTCAATGTCTATAGAATTTTTTAATTGATTAATCGGTCTTTCCTTGTGATACATGTTGGACGGATATCTTAGAAAATCTCTGCTCGTATAATACAATGAAATAACCGTTATTGGATTTGGTCCACATTTTCAAGAATTTTATTTATATCTTGTTTTTCTTTTAGAATGTCTTTCCATGAGTCTCCATTTCTATTGATAACTCCAGGTACGTTTAGCATGTTAAAATCTATTGGCATAATTGAAGACAGCTTTTCCCATCGTACTGGCATAGATACAGTAGCTGAAGGAGTTGGCCTCGCCGAAAAAATGGACGCTATAGTCTTTCCTTTAGCATTCTGGTTATAATCAAAGAACACCTTACCTTTTCTTCTCACGGCATTCCATTCCATCGTAATTTTTTCTGGATATCTACTAACCAAACTCTTTCCAATGGCTTCAGCAAATTTTCTGGTTTGATCATAAGTATAGGAAGGTAGTATCGGGACAAAGATATGTAAACCAGTTTTTCCTGACGTTTTTACGTACGATCCTATGTTCAATGCGGCAAGTAAGTCCTTTAGGAGATATGCTACCTCAACAACTGCTTTGAACCCTTTGGTATTATATTGTGGCTCCTCACCCGCAGCTTCGTGCCCAGAATAGATATATGGATCCAAATCAAAGACTATGAAATCCGGGTGCTTCAATCCACACTCGTCTTCTTCTATTTCTGCCCCTTTGCAGGGATCGAAATTTTTGACTCTGCTGAACCATGGGTGCGTCTCAATACATCCCAAATTTGCAAGCCATAGAAGCGTATCTTTATTGTTGCATACTATGTAGCTGATTATTCTTCCACGACTTTCGGAATAAACTTTTGCGATTTCAACGTACTCTGGTCTTTTATTATCCCAATTCTTATGGTAAAAGTGCTTTCCTGATGCTCCATCAGGATATCGGCTTAGAGAAACAGGTCTGTCTCTAAGATGTGGTAGTATATAACTACTCATTCTTTCGTAGTAATCAATCACATCCTTTTTGGTTAATGCTCGGTGGTCTTTTGTCTTGTTCCAGAAGATTTTGTCAATATTAGAAAATGTTTGCACATTACTTGATAGCTCGTTATTTGATTTTCTCATTTGAGAACTATGATGGTTAGTAACATCATCATTTGGAACAACTTCTGCGAGAGCTTCTACCTCAGTCCTACACTCGGAAGGTGGTTTATCCTCCCTAAATCTCACGAATATGGGTGTCCTCATAATCATATCCTTTGTCCAGCCGTGGAATTTTACCTCTACCACTAGTTCTGGCCTTATCCAAACCGGCTCTCTATTTATATATGGCACGTATTTTATAGGGCGCGTGTCTACCTTCATTTTTTCTAACATTTTATACACCGAATCAAGTGAACTATAATCAAATCCGCTACCAACATGGCCGACAAATACCAATTCTTCTGTTTTATCATATACCGCCAAAAGAAGCGACCCGAAATAACCAGCTCTGTTTCCTTCCCCTTTAGTGTATCCTATCACTACACAATCCTGAGTTTTTATGATCTTGATCTTTAGCCAATCAGTAGATCTTGTTCCTTGCATGTACATACTGGATTTCTTTTTTGCCATGATTCCTTCTAGATTCATAGTCTTGATGTTTTTGTATACCTCGAGTCCCTTCTCTTCAACAAAATCGGATATTTTGATTTTGTTGTTTGGTCTGATCACATCAGAGAGGAGTTGTCTTCTATCTACAAACGGTAAGCTCTGTACATTCTTTCCGTCAAGATACAGTATATCAAACAGATAATACGTGGCAGGTATCTGCTTGGCCAACGTCGCAATCTCATTTGGAGAGTCGACATTCATTCTTCTTTGATGGTTCTGAAAGTTAGGATAGCCTTTGTCGTCCAACACCACTATTTCTCCATCAAGAATCACTGATTCTCTACAGTATATTGCAACTTCTAATGGTGATAACAATTCTGGGTATCTGTGAGTAATAGATTTGTCATTCCTGGACTTTAGTTCGAAAATTTGCTTTGTCTTGCCAAGAAAAACTAGCGCACGCACTCCATCCCACTTTATTTCGAAGACCCAATCTTTGCTATCAAATGGCTTATCTACTAATGTCGCCAGCATTGGCTTGACAGTAGTTGGAAACTCATTGTGAGATATGATGTTCGGCTTGAGTTCTTTTTCACTTTTCCCTTTGCCGTTTGCTTCTGTTTGCTCTTCGCTGTTCCTTGTCTTCCTTTTTCGTCCTAGTTGCTTACGATTGGTTCCTTCTAATTTTACGGCTTTCAAATCTTCAATTGTTCTTTTAGTTAACACTGGCTCGGGTATTGCACTGGTCCGATCTAGATCCGGTGATGAATACTCATCATTTTCTTTTATCAAAAGCCAGTGATTATCTTCTTTGTTTGATTCTTTTCCTCTTCTAATCTTGACTAGTGCAAATCTTCCTCTTAATTTTTGGCCAAATAAAACAAAGGATATCTTGCCAGCTTGTAGCTGCTCTGAAAGATCTCGTTCTGTAGTATAAATCCCTTTATCCCACACAATTACAGTACCTGCTCCGTAGCTTCCTGCAGGAATGACACCTTCAAAGAGTAAATAATCTAATGGGTGATCTTCAGTCATATTTGCTAGCCTCTTAGTTTTTGGGTCAAGTGCGATACCCTTCGGTACAGCCCATGATTTTAGTGTGCCATCTTTTGCTTCCAACCTAAAATCATAATGTAATCTCGTTGCTTGATGTTTCTGAACCACAAATCTCAAACTATCGGATTTGCCCCTCTGTTTATTTCGTGTAATTCCCCGACGCTGTGTGTTTGTTCCTCTTGGCTCTGGAGTATCGCCAAAATTTCTTTTCTTATGGTATTCTTGCAATGAAGACATTACATTACTTCTCCATTAGGGTTCAATTTAGACAATTGTTGAACTACTTTAATAGTCGAAAGACCCAGCATTTCGGGACAGGTTTTGTATCGTTAACATATGATAATTCATTTTCGTTAGCTGCATACCCGCGTTAGACAAAAAGTTTGTTTCATTACTTGCCATTTTTAGGTACTCCTGTTTTCGACAGGTACTGCGATACTTTCTCGCGTATTTTATCTAACCAACCTGTTGAATTCTTAGTTCAGTCTATTCAGTACCCTTGCTTCGCCCTGTCTGACAGACATGCCTTATATCAGGTCATTTTGATTCGTTGATAAACGTTCTACACTAATATGCGTATATCATTCTCTCCTCATTACGCTCGATTGTCGATTTGAGTTTAGAATTGGATTCATGTATCGTGTTGTTGCAACTAAATAATCGAAGAAATATTATAGTTGCTTTCGGGCGTGCCCCTTTTAGTAAAATAGATTCCGCTCGTCACTCATAATTCATGGTTTGATAATGATTTTGGTGTTCAATATTGTCAGTAGAAAGGACTGTCAATGAACAATAAATCGACCCATCTACATCATAGAGGTTTCAGCTCCGGTTTTCAGCCATTTTGTAGACATAGTTAATAGGAGCAATTTCTTCCATTTTATTCTGCAACTGCAGTAATCGTATGCCTTTTTCGGTTATTCTGTAACACCGCATTCCTACTTCGTAATCTATTAGGCCATTATCCTGCATGGTTCCCAAGTATTCTTTCAGCTGATTATAAGCCAGATATGAT
>DASSIM010000080.1:0-7437 GCA_035691865.1 Candidatus Nitrosopolaris sp.
TTAAGGCTTCTCTACATTCTCTCCTTAATGTCCAAGAAGGTCCTTATAGCCAATAGGGGAGAAATCGTAATAAGAATTGCGAGGACCTGCAGAAAGCTTGAGCTAATACCATACGGGATTTATTCTGATGCTGACAAGAATTCTCTCCACATAAAACATTGTGAGCAAGCGATGAATATAGGAGGATCCATGCCGTCTGAGAGCTACCTTAGGATAGACAAAATCATTACTGCTGCAAAAAAGCTAGGCTGCGATCTAATACATCCTGGGTATGGGTTTCATGCAGAGAACCCAAAGTTTCCTGAGATCTGCAAGAAGGAGGGATTGATCTTCATAGGACCATCTCCCGAGGCTATGCATATATCGGGTGACAAGGTTAGAGCTAGGAAGATCGCGTCAAAAGTCGCTCCTGTAGTTGATGGAGAGGAGATCTCAAATGAAAGCGATGCTGTAAAGTTAGCCGAAAGGTTAGGCTATCCTGTAATTCTGAAGGCCGTGGAGGGGGGAGGTGGAAGGGGACTCAGGATCGTAAAATCCTCTCAAGAGCTAAAGAACGCCTTCATCTCTTCCAAGAATGAATCAATGATAAGTTTTGGTTCAGGTAGGGTATACATTGAAAAATATGTTGAGAATCCAAGACATATTGAAGTACAGATAATTGCAGATGGTAACTCGAACGTTATCCATCTTGGAGAAAGAGAATGCTCTATCCAACGACGCCATCAGAAACTCATCGAGGAGACTCCTTCAACTGCGCTAACAAAGGAAACGAGAAACAGGATCACATTCACGGCCATAGCAATTATGAAAGAAATAGGCTACGAAAACGCAGGCACGGTAGAATTTCTATTCAAAGATGGTAAATTCTATTTCATGGAAGTGAACGCGAGGATACAAGTAGAGCATCCAATATCAGAAGCTGTTACAGGAGTGGACATAGTAGAACAACAGCTCAATATAGCTTTGGGTAATGGGTTATCCATAAAACAACAAGATATAAAACCAAGAGGCCATGCAATAGAATGTCGACTAAATGCCGAATATCCAATAAGCTTTGTCCCGTTTCCAGGAACCATCAAAAATTTCGCACCTCCTAAAGAGGATGGTGTTAGAATAGATACTGCAGTATATGCGGGGTACACAATACCCACCTTCTATGATTCACTTATTGCTAAACTGATATGCTTTGGAAATGACAGAGGTGAAGCGATAGAGAAGATGAAGCGGTCGCTCTTATCATTCAGGATTTCAGGCATTCCATCAACAATACCTTTCCACATATCGGCATTACATGATAGAAGGTTCATTGAAGGAAGCTACGATACATCCTTTATCAATGAAATGAAATCTTTCTCATCCAAAGAAGGGGAGATAGCCGCTGCAATTCTATCTATACTACCAAAGAGGATGGATTTTCTCAGCGAAGAGGTAGAGCAGGATCCATGGATGAAGAGTAGATTCGATTGGATTGATGTATTTGGTGTCTCTCATACGCTAGGCAGGTGGTCCAAATGAAAATCGAAGTTAACGGGACTATGTATGATATAGAACATGTTGGAGAGAAAGTGTGGGTCAACAATAAAGAATTGATGATAAAGTTAAACAAAGATAAAATTATAATAGAAGGAAACGCCTTTTACGTAGATTTCGTAGAAGACGGTGAGCCCTCACTCATGATAATAAATGGCGTGGCGTATTTAGTATCAAAAATCTCCTTAACAAATGAATCCATAAAAGAAATAAAGATCCCTATAAGCGGCAAAATAACAGATGTCTTCGTGAGGGCCGGAAGCGAGGTTAGAGAAGGCTCTGTCCTAGCAGCTTTACAGGCAATGAAAATGGAAAATCAGATTAAATCGCCAAGAAGTGGAAAGATAAAGGAGATCAAAGTATCGAAAGATCAATCTGTGAAGACAGGAGAGATTCTTGTTACATTTGAATGACAACAGAATTTTAGTTCTAGTCGTCAGGAAAAACAGACAATTTACTGTTTTTTGATGAGATGTCAAGCGTACGACAATTTCTGAAAGTACGCGAGCATCAGGACGCTACTCTGCTAGACAATTCATGTCGAAAAGGCTAAAAGCATCGGGAATCTTAATTCAATCTATTGACTTCGGCGTCAGAGAATATAAAAAACATCGCAGTATCTGATCTTATGACTAAAACGGTAAAAATAATTACGGAAAATGAAACGATGAGAGAAGCATGTAAATTAATGTATCAACACAATATAGGAAGTATAGTTATCATAAAAGAGGGTGAAATATCTAATAATACAACGAAGAAAGAGATACCAGTGGGAATAGTTACCGAGAGAGACGTTGCAAGAATGATAGGGTTTTCAGCAAAGTTTTTTGTTGATATACATGTGTCAGAGGTAATGAATAAGCCGCTAATCACAGTTAATCCCTACACTTCAGTTAAGGATGCTGTAGCTTTGATGGAGCAAAAAGACATCAGGAGATTGCCTGTTGTTGACGAAAAAGGACAAATGGTAGGGATAATCACTGCTAAGGACATTCTTAAAGCAGTTATGAATATCTTCAAGGAAAATATAAAAGACCGAGATTTAACGTATGGAGGATTTGATTTGCTGGGATTACTTGGAGCAGAATAGATATCTTCCCTCAAATAGTATATGGGTGGCACTTCAAAATATACTATTTTATATCGACATCAGTTTTTACCGCAGATCTCCGTGGTAGATCGCATACAGGAATATTCTAATAAAGAAACTCTCTTCCGTCTTCCTCGTTACCCTTCAAAACATACTCTAACACTTCTTCTTTTCCCCATCTTATTATCGTGTTATTGTACTCCGGATAAATAGGTACAAGTCTCTCGTCCCCCTGTCCCCATTACGTGTACGTACTAAATTTAGGATCATCTTGTATATGTACACCAAGTACTCTCTTAGCTGGTTTGTGCCAACACATTCCCGCCACCGGTTGAGTTACCTGCTGCAGAAAAATGTAGGCTTTGTATCATTGCGTTATATATTGGTAGCACCGAGTCGAATTTGTCAGAATCAAACCCAAATATCAACGCATACATATGTCCACTTACATACGAACCGATCTCCATAACCACACGTCCAGACATTCCTGGGAATATTGCTGAGGTTGCCGCTATGAAACTACAGGGTTTACTTTATACTTCGTACATTCGACAGCTTGGAATAGGGTAGACGAATAAATCGATGCTGATGCGTTAGCCGTCAATTCTGGATCTGTTCCACTACGTGACAATATAAGACTCATACTATTACCACCAGTAGGACCAGGAGTGTCTTTAATATCCAACAGATTTGTTTCAAATCTATTTGTTGCAAGTGTTACGGTCTAATGCATACTCTCGGTCGTTCATTTCAAGTCTTGACTAACTTCAAACATAGTTCTCTAGAACCAGAACTTTCTGGTATGTCATGTAATGACAAATTCACACCTGACTGAAATAAGACGTGTGCAAACCGGATAAAGTCCTAGATGGATAGACTTCTACCCTCCCTGCTGTTGCAAGATTGTCAAGGTTAGGCTACTAGGATATTATTATTCTAAAATAGAAGATAATACCTCTATATAGGCATGGATACATTGAGCCCCATGAGAAATGGCTAAGAGTTGGCTGTCTTGGGTACGTTCCGATGACAAGGCAATTATTAATGTATTAGAAGAACAAGCTGAAAATTTGCTGAGAGCAACATCAACGCTTGTTGAACTTATGACAAAATATGACAATGTTGCTGAATACCTATCGAAAATTACTGATATGGAGCATGAAGGCGATGAAATAGCACACAAGCTATTCAATATTATAGATCAGACATTCGTAACGCCGATTGATCGAGAAGATATATCAAAACTAACTAGCTCCATGGATGAAATATTGGATTATACCCAAGGTGCTGCTGACAGATTTGTGTTATTCAAAATTAAAAAACCTACATTGCATATGTCAGAAATAGCAAAAGTCTTACTTTCTGCATCCCAAGAAGTGTATAACGCTATACTACAGATAAGAAATTTAAAAAGAACTAGAGATCTAGTAGGACATTGTAATAATATATCCAAATACGAACATCAAGGAGACACGATTTATAGAAATGCTATTGCAGAATTATTTGAAACAAATGACCCAGTTGAGATAATAAAATTAAAAGAAATCTACGAGACACTTGAAGGTGCGCTCGACCGGTGCGCGGATGTGGCAGATGTGATAGAAGATATAAGACTAAAATATACTTGATCGTGGCGGTAGCAAGGAATGATGAATGAGCTTCAAGCTATTATATACGGAGCAATAGGAACAGCTTTATTTTTTGATTTCGTCAATGGCTTTCATGATTCTGCTAATTCAGTAGCAACAGTTGTAGGAACAAAAGTTTTGAAACCCATTCATGCAGTAGGTATAGCTGCGTTGGCAAATTTTGCAGGCCCATTTATTTTTGGTACTGCAGTCGCAGCAACCGTTGGGAAAGGAATTATACAACCAGAATTTTCTACTGTATCTGTCATTCTTGCAGGCTTGATAGGAGCTATCGTTTGGGATCTCATTACTTGGTACTTTGGACTTCCGTCATCAAGCAGTCATGCTCTAATTGGTGGTTTGATTGGCTCTGCACTAATTGCAGGTGGCTTCAAGGCGATTGTTTTGACTGGAATTCAAAAGACATTAACCTTTATGATAATTTCGCCTATTGTAGGGTTTGTAATTGCATTTGTTTTTGCACTAGTAATTATGTACTTCTTCCGCAAGACAAGCCATTCAAAAGTAAATAAGGTATTTGGAAAATTACAAATAGCTTCATCTACATTTTTTTCTCTTACTCATGGAGCAAACGACGGTCAAAAAACAATGGGTGTTATTACAGCATTATTGATTGCAGGCGGACTGTTGCATTCTAAATCTTTTATTATTCCTATTCCAGTGATAATTGTTGCAGCGTCTGCCATTTCTCTAGGAACATTTGTTGGGGGATGGAGGATAATTAGAACGATGGCTTTCCGCATAACAGACCTAAAACCATACCAAGGATTTTGTGCAGAAACAGGCGGTGGGGCGATTTTAACATCAATGGCACTGTTTGGAATTCCCGTAAGTACTACCCATGCGATAGCAGGTGCCATAATGGGTGTAGGTGCAACTAGAAGGCTTTCAGCTGTTAGATGGGGAGTTGGAAAACGTATAATATACGCTTGGATAATAACCATACCAGCCAGCGCTGCAATTGCTGGAGTTTGTTTACTCATAATAAAGATGATAACTAGTAACCCCTAGTAGTATTGTCAGTAACAGTATGACTTGTGCTAGTTAAATTAAATCATATGACTTGATGCAATTATCACAACATCTTTTCAAGATAGGTATTCCTTTAATTACACCATTAATAAAAACATCATAAGTTGCCTTTCTAGTATTGCACAGATCGCAAGTTATTACGTGTAGATTCTTTATCTTATCTGCTATCGGTACAATGCTCGCTACTTGTACTTTAGACTTGGCGACTGTTGTATTTACAGACTGACTAACTGTCGTCATAATCACATTAGATACGTGATTCCAACTTAAATGGTATTCACATATATACTAAATGATCTATATAGACATTCAGGAGCTTGGCACATATAATCCAGATCCTGCTATAATTATCTAGTGGACTCTTGTATTACTACTATTTGAATACATAGATCTTCGTGATTGGTGACAGACTAGAATTTAACAGATTGGTAATAAGGAGGAAGTCATATCAGCGATTGCAGTACTCACCATAACAATGTTACATACCTAATTAAATAGGATGCGAAGTTATGGCTGATATATTCATGTCGAATCGTATTGGATATGAGAACAGAAGTTAAGAGCGAAATGACTACTATCGAACTGAACTCCAGTAATAATGGAAGTCGTATCAAGTGCTGCGAAGAAAAGCAACAGCATATCCAACATTATGCAGTCGTAATCAAATACATGAGTACAACTGGTCCTATACGTGGTATAGAAGAAGCTATTAGAAAGTTGCTATATTGGAAAGGTGAGGTTTTAGCTTTGGAAATATTTGAAGGCTGCATAGAACCCATTGTGCCGTCAACTTCATCAGACGTCGACAAGCAAAAGTATTCAATGCACATGACACCACGAGACGGATTATGCCAAGCGCGAGGCTGTAATCGTCAATATAATATAGAAACCAAAATGCGTAGGTCTTCAATCAAGGAAGGACCGGATCTCTTTCTATGTGAGTACCACTTTAATAAAAATAGAAATGAGATTCGAGCATTGAAAACCAAACCACGCTTATCACTTATATGGTAATAGCAAAAGAAGGAAAGACGGTCATAAGAACGATTGAAAACAATTAATCATGAATACGCTGTCGAGTATTAAAGCTGAGTAATAACCACTTGACTTTACTGACTATCACGATTATACAGCTCTGAATAGTCCTAAGAGATAGATGAGCTGCTTATTTCAAAAAACTTTGGCTCTTACACCTATGTTTAGTAAGCAGAGGTTAGTCTTCTGGATGCTTTGAAGAAGGAAGAACAAAGTCTGCAAAAATTAATTGAAGCCTACGATAAAAGAGTGAGTCAATCTAGATAGTCATCATGGACCATATTAATCTCAATAAAGTCAATGCTCTTCATAATTGTTTGATGATTATGGAATATTGTAATATAATCATTGTTCCATTTAATACTTTTGGAAAACCTTCTAGAAACAAAGCAAGGATTACTACGCTTAATCAGGATGTCAATATTCAAATGAACTTGTTCACTAAACTAGGGATGCTCCATAACTAAATAAACCCTCCCTGGATTTCCTTCACTATGCCATCATGTACCAGCTGCGTTAATTTGAAACAATGTGATTTCATTAAATCCATCGCTTGTATCATGTACTTTTACTACTTACCTAAATAAAATATCAAGTTGATGAAATATTCCTTGCCTTCAACCCTATGCCTTATCACATCAGGCTTTTCTTCAACATACATTCCACATACGGGATCTTTTGCCATATACTATATACGTAAATTAACGAACACGAATATATAATACCAGACCTTTACGATTGTAAAATTTGAACCATGTTATAATTTACGGTTTCCAGAAGCGAATCTGGGAAAAGAAAAACAAGATCGATGGGTCTGTGCCATTGGATGTATTTCACAGAAATGAATTTAATAACTGAGAAATAGAAATGGGGGCTTCAACGTAAATGCTGTTTGGTTTATAGGCCTCCTGTGCTGCTACTGTAAATTTGCAGCAAATACTGATACTGGTACTTACGATGAGAGTGAATATCTAGATGATACTATGTCTCTTACTACCACTCAATGCAATAGCTCCTCCGATTATTCCTAATATCGATCCTAATATGGCAAGTCCCATTCCCGTAAGACCTAATACAGAAAAAGCTAATACAGCTATTCCC
>DASSIM010000081.1:0-49847 GCA_035691865.1 Candidatus Nitrosopolaris sp.
ATCAAATGCAACCCATACGAAATGTAATGTACAACTTCAGATAAACCAAGGAGGATACAAACCAGTTACACCTTTAGGCCCACAAGGAACTTATACAAATTGGAAAGGTACAACAAGCGAGCCTGTTAAAGTAGGCGCCAACCAAGTAGAAGGACAATTCATGTGCTTCCCTCCAACTGGCACAACTCCGAACTTTATTAAACATCTAGTTCACAATTTCACAGGGATAGACACGCTAAACACCAATTCCAAAAATGTAAATCCTCCTAGTACAATCAAACCTTCAGGTGTCCCCTTATTTCCCTCACAGTAGACTGTCGAAAACGTCGGATAATGGTAATATAAAAAATTGCCGTATGAGTAAATATTGGTAAACAATAATCGAGCAAATATTGCATCAAGACGACAAAAAGTTTTGATTCCAATAACTGAAGGGATGTCATACGTGAAAATTGCTGAGACTATAGGCGTTATCAAAGACAATATCCTTAGACTTTCGGTTTTTGGTTAAAGACTCGATATCCCAACGACATGGCTAGACAAATTTTGCTATTTATGTACAGACAATCAATCGAAGGAATGCAGCAAATATTATTAGAGTGTGGGGCATAAAGATGGCAATCTATTTACACTTAGATTAGCGTTAGACAGCCACAATGAACTGTGTTTCTGTTCTTGTAATCAAAAAAAATGAGAGAAGGCCAATGCATTGGGTATTGAATGACAAGTCATGACAGTAATACCAATAATGATAATTTCATGGTATAGTGATAATAACATCTTAATTCTAGCATTATGATCATATAAGAAAAAATCGGCAAGTTTGATGTATTCTTTAACGTCAATGGGAAAACCAATCTCCCCTCGATCTATTGCTCATTCATAATGCCTTTGTCTGTCTTCCTTGATTATTTTCTCTAAATTTAATTCATGGCTCTTCTAATGCTGAAGTCAAAGACCGAGTACTAGGGCAAAATCCAGCCTAATACTATAAAAGCAAAGATATCATGATCCGAATAGAGTCTAATTATGAAGTGGTTGCTGGCAATACAAATAGCATCATCGCTGTTATCTATGCTGGGATTATGACCATTCTTATTTAGCAAATGGATAATGACGCTTTTTTGGTCTTTATCCATTCGGTTATGCGATGTATAAAGATTCTGTATATTATCTATCCTAGTATGTCGTTCACTTCGTCACCGTACCCATCTGTATATCCATTACAGAAATCCTTTGTATGTCCACTCGGGCAATCATATGTGAATATATCTTGATTGCTCAAGTTCCAATCACTATCGGCGTTCCTGACGCCTTTTGAATAACCTAGATTATATGATATCCCGCGGTTGTAGCCAGGTACGTATCCATTACAGAACGCTTTAGAATGTCCTAAAGGACATGAATTATGGAATTGGTGGTGTTCATTTACTGCATTATTGTATCCATCATGATAACCTACATCATAGCATGCAGGAAATCCTGGCTGATCACAATGTGTTGGATCTGCAACGCCCTGTATATACCCTCTGCCACTTCCACCACTTGAATATTCGTATCCGTTACAAAATGATTGGCTATGACCAGGAGGACAGCTGGTTCCAGGAGCGGTCTTGCCAGCGTTATAACCTAAAGAGTAACAACTAGGCCATCCTGGTTGGTCGCAATGTGCTGCGTTTGCTGCTCCAGAATTCCACCCAGCACAATAGTTTGCGCTGTGACCAGGTGGACAGATAGCCCCTTGATGGTTTTTCCCGTCCTCAGACCCTAGACTATAGCAAGACGGATACCCCGTGCTATCACAATGTGTCGTATTTCCTTGCTGCTTGGAAGAGGCTGGCTGGTTATTGTTATTGTTAGCTGAGCTTCCTGCTGCAGCGTTATAAGCATCGCAAAACGCCTTGCTATGACCAGGAGGACAGCTGGTTCCAGGAGCGCTCTTGCCAGCTTCGGAACCGAGAGCCGAACAAGAGGGATAGCCTGGCGTATCACAATGCGCACTACTCCCTTGACTGGAGGAGGATCCTGGATTGTTAGCTGAGATTGTACCGCCAGTAGTGCCACTACTACGGCTTGCATGAATAGCTGACGATGAGGGATTAGTCCCGCTACCTGTGACACCAGTACTAGTAGGTGGTTGAGAACTACCACTTGAGCTTGAGTTGACACTATCTCCATACACTATTGCGGCTGTCGAGCTACCAGCCACCATTAATACTGCAAGAGTGACGAAGAACAGTGCTAGGTATGATGAGAACCGCTCTTGTGTCCTCAGTTTGTTTTCATTGCTATTTTTATTTTTGTTCATCATTTGTTATCTCCTTTTTTCTGTAGTGCGTAATATCGGAAATGCAAAAGAGTGTTAATATTGAGGTGGAATGCAAGATGATGCTCCAACTGGGTATACGCCAGTAGTATTTCTATGTGGTGAGACTTTAGTTTTGCCAATACCATATAACTTAACCAAAGAGAATATTATAGGTAATCAGAATCACTATGATGTAACACAATTCTATTAGATTAATCCCAGCACTATTTTTAGTTCCGCATGTATTTTTCAGGATTACAAGCCGAGCTAATTTGGGCACCTTGTTCTTTGATATTGGCGAGACTTTTTCTCCTGGTCCATTACTAAAATTGAGTTCATCAAACTGGCAATATGTGTTTACTTTTCAACGTGTCAATTATTTCAACCTGAAATATTTTCATCCTTAAGTCATCTTGATAAGCCGGCAAAAATTGTAAAAGAGCTAGGTGAAAAACATGAACGGAATATCTGTTTATTTTGTTTATTCCAAATATCCTATCAATAATAAATTCAAGAGTACCTTGTGTTAATGAATAAAATACCATCATTGTTGACTGGAAGCTGTCTTTATTAGATAAACGGCAGTATTCTATTGTTACTTTCAAGACATCTTACATATATTCTAGTTTAACGTATGTAATATTATGAAATGTGGTAAGCTTTTTTGATGCAAAACAATTTTCCTATGAGAGAATGGCACGTAGAACACATGGAAAAGTTAGTCATAAAATTTGTAACAGGACTATCAGATAGTGCCACTAACTGGGAAAAAAGACAGAATAAACGCTACGGCAGAATATCAAACATTTGTCGACAAATAGGCTATGACATAAAGCAAGGCGCCACAAACGAACAAGTTCTTTTGCTTTTACAAAAAATTCGAAATGATTCATCTTTTTCCAGTCTTAGGAAGAATAGTGGTTCTATAGAACGATTAGATGAAGTAGAGAAACATTTTATGCCAAAGGAAAAGAGCTATTCATGGGATTAACTTCATCTATACGTTCCTGTTACGATATAACTCCACAAAAAAATTGACTCAATTCAGGATGGATATGACATATTTTCTTGTCATACTCAACTACTACTACAACTACCATCCAATCCGCCATTTTCATACCCCACCTCCTACCTCGGGCAAATTAGATAAATTTGGTATAAAAGAAATCTACTTATCTAAACGCGGAGGCGAAGAATGGTATATCAAGTCTTACGATCCAAAAAATGACCCACACACTGGAGGAGAACCGCCAACCACATTTGTGCAACAAAACAATGATAGGAGTTGGAAGGTACAAAGTACTGAGGTGCGTTATGGCGTGTTAACATCATCAGGTTATCATCCAGATCAAATCACTACTCTGAATCAGGAAACCTTGGCTGCAAAAGATACATGCAATCACCTAATGATTGGAAGAACGTAGAAATGACTGGATACTTTAAGGTAAATACTTTCACTGACTCTAATCAAAATGGAGGACCATATATTGAGCTAGTTGCACGTGGTGGTTGGTATTATTAGGTACACATAAAATACAAAAATAATGCTGAAGTTAGATGCAATCACAAGCCATTTTTCATTTAGCCAGTTTGATCCGCTTCAAAAATAGAAAAGGTATTATTCTCACACCTGCACTTTTGGAACGCGCAAAGGAAGAAGCAGCCCTTGCTGGTTTAATAGAAGGGATTGAGTGGAAACATGGTGATGCTGAAGACCTCCCATTTCCTGATAATTCATTTGACATAGTGTTCTCAAGTGTAGGACATATGTTTGCTCCTCGCCCAACAGTTGCCGCAGAAGAGATCATGAGTCACAAAGGCTGGAGGCCGTATCGCATTTACAAGTTGGCCTCCTGAACTTGAAATAGGAAGGTTCTTTGCAACTATTGGAAAACATGTCCCACCTCCTCCTAACAGCCCTCCTTCTCCGATGCAATGGGGAATCCCAGAGATAGTACTGGAGCGTCTCGGCAGCAACGTTAAGGATTTTCACTTCGAACGAGGTGCCGTAAACATTCCTTTATTGAGCCCAAATCATTTTTGGTACTTGTTTGGTACAAAATATGGGCCCCTGATACGTGCCATTCAAGCGCTTGGGGGACAGACTACCAAGGTCAAGGAACTAGAACTCGACTTTGTTAAATCCATAACACCTTACGTACATGAGAATCAGATAAGGCTTGATTACCTCCTCACACTGGCGTTGAAGGTGTAGGTTGATTCATTAACCTTTTGCCAGTCACCTTGTCATCCTTTTCCATGCAATTAATTAGTACCTTCTAAACAAAACAGGGACAAGCGTAAGGCATCTAGTTCATCATTAGAACTGGAATTTCATTTGTCTAGGTCCCATAGGTTACCATTTGATTTATTGGTATCCTATGACATGCAAAAATATATTTTTTTATATAATAGAAATCGAGCCACTACTTGCTCCTATAGGCTGGTGTTTGCTGATATCAGCCAAGACCAGATTCTTATTCATCTGCTAAGATCAAGGTTTACTATATCTCAGTCTAATTCTCTTATCTTTTGGAGGATTTGTTAGTACTGCTGTCGGTTCGTATGGAAGGCACTTATCCTAATTAATTATAGTATCATAAGCCCTAGCCCAATATTCCCTAACTTTACGTTCTTGTTCAGTCTCACTTTGACTCATACTACTTATCATCAAAGTAATACTTATTTTATTTTATTATTATTTTAGTAACCCCATTTGCATTTGGGGATTAGAAATATAGATTATTACAAACTAAAAAGGTATTAAGAGGAATTCACTCCAATCACCGAGGTACCATTTGTCAACGTATCAAATGCAGGAGAGAACTTCTTTCCGATTTCGTATAGTTCACTTAACTGTTCCTTAGAGGCAGAACTGCTTCTAATATTAACATTCACTTTAAATCCTTGGGCATCGGGCCTTATGCTGCTTGATATTCCAGTAAAACCTCGAAGATCAATATTACCTTCAAGGTCTATTGTGATACTATCTAAATTTATTCCTCTTGCTGTTGCATGTGCAACAATTGTTTGTGTTATACATGCACCCAAACTAGACATACAAGCCTCGCATACAGTAGGCCCTTTGCCTTCTCCTGAGAACTGTGGAGGAAAGTCGAAAAGAGTTGTGTAACTGCTATTTCTTTGGATAGATTGGCCACAAATCTCAAAGTTTTTGGCTGAAGATCTAACGCAAAATCCACCACCTTCTTCCTTGATGTTCCATTCTGTCTTGACAAAAAATGTTGCTTTTGAAGCATCAGGGTTAGCCTTCAGAGTATTCATTAGGCTGCCAAGTTGCTGAGTGTTTACTCCATTAAGTTTAGTACTATTCATCGACAAATAAATTATTAGAGGCCATCGAATAAACGTTCCGTCTGTTGAGTAGAGATCATATCAGCCGAGTTCATTCTCGGTGTTCTTTTGGATTACTTCATGGTTTTCCAACGAAAAGCACCAGACCATAAGAATTCAGTCAATATGAAGACTATTGAGAATCTTTAGTTAAAGATATCGACAATAATGGAAATAAGAAAGTGTCCTAGTTGTCTTAGGCTTTTCAAAAACTCTTACGTCTGATAAAGTATTGAAAAAGATTAGGACACACATCGCTAGTGATATGAGCATAAAGTGTCCTAGTACTCTCCAAAAAATGTACGAACCTCAAAATTTTACTAAATGTTTAACAAAAAAAGTGCTAGGCCAAGATGTCCATATTATTATTGACTCAGATAAAGATTTTTATTTTATTTTTATCTATGAGACTCCCTTTAACCTTATTCCAACATAGCAGTACTCGCGTTCACCCTTCTTAGTCTCTCTTTCTTTTTGTATGTGCAGGTCAGCCATTTCCATACCACACGCATTTGGTGCTGAGGCGTCCAAACCCATGTACTCACAAAAGGTCACATAGCCATGGTACAACTACTCTGGTAGGCGTAGAATATGCTTGTCCCCTATCACGTAGATCGTCATAGACATCACATCTATCGGCTATGAAAATATACACAGTACTCGAGTTACGATGGGGTACGAAAATGGCGGATTGGATGGAAGTTGTAGTAGTTTAGCGCGATAATTATGGCTACAATACCAACTATGATAAGACCGGTTAATAATAGTCTATTTGGCGTACCATACCTTGGTCTTTAGTTACTGTCCAGAATTTGATTATTACTATTATTAAATTCGACCATCCATCACAGCCAAAAGGAAGAGAAGTTCTGCATTGGTTCAATTCAAATGGCGTGCTAGTTATGGCTTTAGTATTATGAGTAAGATAAAGAAAGGCGGCACTAATAATTTATATATAGCAAACAAAGGTCAAATTTGCTTTTCGCTATTATAATATTATTTATTACTATTCTTGCTTCTGTGAAATATTCCGAGTATATTTTTATTCTTGCTCAATATTAAACTTAATATTGTAATAGCTAGTAATACCAAAAATCCTCCTTTTATAATTTCAAAATTAAACTGAAAAAGCATTATTACTGAAGTCAGCAACCCTATCATCGATAGGATTGGAAATTTTCCTATGTTTAATGGAGATAAAAAAGGTCTTTTAACAGATGGTTTTTTGAATCTAAACCATATTAGGCATAGATTAACAGATGCATACACTAAAAATATCCCAAAAACAGAGATATTTGCAATACCAGAGATGTCGCCTAAAGAAAAACCAACAGTTAGCATGGCAAAGAGCATTGTAGTAATTATCGCTATCCAAGGAGTTCTTTGTAAATGATGGACTCTTGCTAATGATGAAGGAAATACGCTTGAAGACTGAAAAGGAGTATTATTATCATCGCCTCCTCTATTTCTTGACATACCATAAATTATCCTAGAAGCAGAAATTAGCATCATAAGAGATGTATTGGATGTTGCAAATAATGCTATTAAAGATAACATGATCACTCCATGATTGCCAAAAGCTTTCTCTGCAGCCAAAGCCAGAGGTGCTTCGGATAAAGATAATTCTTTCCACCCAACTAGTGCAGACGTCGATAAGGCCACTAGTACGTAAATAATAGTTGTCGCAATTATCGAAATTAGTAATGCCTTAGGTATTGTCTTTGTAGGGTTTTTGGTTTCGTCAGCAATATTTACAATATTCTCAAATCCAAAGTAAGCAAAGAAAATCAACCCAGCTGAGCTTAATATTGCACCTAAAGCAGCAATATGCGTTGAGATATTGTTCTTTGTAGGCATCTCATAATAATTCACACTAGTTATTGAGCTAAACCAAAATCCAGCAATAATTATTATTATAAGACCTGCAATCTCTACAAATGTAAATATCGTACTAATCCGTAAGGACTCGGATATGCCATAAAAACTAACAGCAGATAAAATAGATATTATAGCGATTGCTGCCAAAACTGTAGGAAACTGCGGAAGGAAAATAGCTAGATATTGTGAAAATCCTATAGCTACAGTAGCAGCAGAAACTATCGCTACAAAGATTGTCAAACATCCTATTGTTGATGCAATAAAGTTACTACCAAATACATTTTTTGCAAAAATATATTCTGCAGCACTTCTAGGGAATATAGATGATAATTCAGCATAACTAAATCCTGTCAATAACGCAATAATCGCAGCTATTATAAAGGAAATCCACATCGCATTACCGGCGATGCCAGCCACATCGCCAATTATGACGTAAATGCCAGCTCCTAATATTAGACCTGTACCATACATTATAGCTTGGAAGAGGCTAATGCTACGTTTCAGTTGATGTTGCTGTTGTTCATTTTCTTTACCTAGTTCTCCCATCTAGAGTATATACAACACTTAGATTTTGATATTATAATAAGGTTGAATGCAGTGCAATGTAATTTATTATTATTCCTTTCATTCTTCGGGCTTATCTTCTTCAACCGTTGTCCATGGAAACCATTTTCCAATAATTTTACCCCAATCAAGTTTTAGAAATAAGTACAATATTACACCTAAAATGACCGTAGCACCAACTACTCCAATAACAAGATAAACTGGGTCTGTTCTAATAGAACTAGAACTTACGAAATGCTCAATAAATGGTCTTCCTAAAATTACTGCTCCCCAGACTATAGTTTCACTTAATATAAATTTGCCAGAAAAAATGGCACTAGCGAATATCCATGGACTATATTTCGCAATACCTAATGGAATGTATACAAGGTCATCAGGAATAGGTGTTAGTGCAGCCAGAAAAGCCCCAAACCATCCGTATTTTCCTAAAAGCCTCTGTAACGGTGCCATTCTCTTCTTTGTATCTGTATTTATAAGATTACTGCCATAGTAACTAGCATAAAAAATTATTATTTTTGCTGTAACTGCTCCAACTGCACTAGATAAAGAAATGAGGTTAGGATCTAGATGTTTGCTAAATGCCGCACCAATTAAAATTGGAAAATAAGGGATTGGAATGAAAACGATAACGCTGCCAACAAAACTAATTATAAAGATTCCCGGGTAGCCAAGATTGCCAAAAAATGTAAAAAGTCCAGCAATAATATTAATATCGGCCAAACAAACACCTTACTCGTAATACTCCCATATAATTAGTATTAATAATCGGCTGATTGTGCTGGTGAAGAATTCTTGAGCTGAGGAATGGTTTTGTCGAAGAATTCTATAATCTGTTTATGGTCTTGCATGACTTTAATAGATTGTTTGGACTGTTCTTTTGCTTTTTGGATAATCACACGCATGATTCTTGCCTCTTCCTCTACTGCATGTCGAAGAATTGATTTGCCCAAATCTCCCAACATTTCTATTGCTTGTTCCGAGTTGGTTCTACTTCTTTCCTCCATCTCCATCAATCTTGATTCGAAATCACGATGTTCATGCTTCAAGCGCGGTGGTGGTCTAATACCTAGTGTATGTTTCTACATGAGGGATGCAATGGATGTTCAGATCCATGATGCATGGCGGTAGTAATATGACGATGGGGTCTAATCTGATGGGTGGTAAGTAAAAGGCAATAGACAATAAGGCGAACTATAGTCTAAAGGTTAGGTCAAGTACCTGTAGGACAGTAACCGAATTACTTGTGTATCTTTAACCCACACGACGACCAGGACTGCACACAATTGTGTTGGGTAAAAAAAGTAGTGACACCATCTCAATGGTACACGTCATTAATTCGATATAATTACCTCTATGGTCTGTGAGTTGCCTGTTTGTCTGTTTTCGATTGTTTTATTGCTGCAGTTAGCGCTAAATCCGAGTGATTCAAGCTCATATTCGTATGCTCTCCTTCTCCCCCTCCGTGTTCTTCGCGTAGATGTGCCTCTTGTGAAGCCGTATATCTAGCTATCAGGAGTGTGACGAAGATTGAAGCGCCTAAAATCAGTCCTCCGAGTAGAGCTATTTTCATCCTTTTCTCTGTAATCTCCTGGCGGTCTATGAATGGTACAGCAGCCAGTAAGATTATTGCAATAGCAGCTACGTATGGCACTACCCCCACGTGTCTTCTAACGGAACCATCCATATCAAGAACCAGGGCGGCTTCGTTATCTCTATACCTTCTATACCTCTACTGCCAAGCGGCGCTGGTATTACGACAGCCAGTAGAGCAGCAAGTCCTGATACAGCAAGACCATAAAGCAGCATCACTTTGACTTTGATATGTGATATATACTGTACTTGAGGTTCTTCTTCTACTCGATGAGTCTTTCTCTTTAGAGATAATCCCAGAATCCTTATCAATGCGAGGTGCAATCCAAGCAACGACAAAACAAGCATGGGTATTACAGTCACATGGGCTGCATACAGTCTTGTAAGTAAGGGAACTATCTGCGTAAAGTCTGCAGAAAAAGAAACTACCTAGCTATCCTGCCATTTCTGCTACTTCTTTCTGATGGCCTAGCGCCTCAACTGCTTCCTGGTCCCACTTTAATACTGTCCCAGTAAACATAAAGACGAACAGCAATACAAGCAATCCTACGCCCGGCAAGCCATTGAATCTCTTTAGGTTTTTTGTATGAACCTGACAAAAACGTACGTATTACATGAAGTATTGCAACTACGACTATAAACTGTGCTCCCTGGTAATGCAGGTTTCTAATAAAGTCGATGTTTAAGATTTTTGTGATAGCAAGAGTAGAATCTTATGCACCAGGTGCATATGGATGGGAATGGTAGTACTGCTGCAATAATACTCCAGTAGCACCCTGCATTATGAATAATACGATAAGCATTCCGCCAAACGTATACAATAGATTGTTGGTGTGTTTAGGAATCGGATGGTCGAAGACACGATGCCATCCTGTTCTTGAATCAATGAATGATTTTAACGTCATATATACCTGAGTGGTAGGTACTCAGCCTAGTCATAAAGATAATCTCCCAATTATACATTTATGACGACTTTATGTCTTTATCGAGTTTTTAATGCGGTTTGTTTACGATATAATTAGATATTTTTCTCCAGAACTTGTCATGAAGTAGAAACTAGCCCACCTATGTCACGGAGAATCTTCGTGACTGTAAAGATTAAGAACTCCAGTCGGAGCAAAATACCTTTACATATATTCAAAGTCTGCAATTTATTACACACATACTGTACTTGCTCGTGAGTAGGAACTCTATAAATACAGAGAAGAAAACCATAAATGACAGAATAGTTTTAACAAATGACTTTAATGTAAGGCCTCAAGGAATATTCTCAGTTGATTAGAGTAGATATTACAATCCCAGAAACTGACGTAGGAGCAATCAGTCAAGGGTTAAGAAATATTCATGTTGGCGGCGTTACAATCTTAAAAGTCAGAGGCAGGGGTAAAACCCTTCCTCCTGAAATTCATGCGGGGAGGACAAATATGTTTAGGCCGGAGTTTGATGACTGGTACAAGCTAGAAGTAATTGTTACTGACAATAAAGAAAATGATATTATTGAGATTGTGAGAAAAAATTCTAAAATAGGGAAGATTTTTATCTTGCCTATTACTCGCGCGATCGATATAGGGTCTGGCATGGAAAATGAACGAGCGATCTAATTAAGCAGCTTGAGTTATCAATTCAATGATCCAGCAGATATCAGAGTTGGCCTAGCAACTATGGGCCATTAGATCATAACGTTACATCCAAAACAGTCTGTATTAACAAATATCACTAACGGACCTATAGCAGGTAGCAGAGGAGTTACGTTAAATTCGTTGTCCGAGGCCAAGACAAAGGTCGAGGTATTATGGAGTGTCGATATGTCGGTAAATTCCTAGCGGTTTCTCATGACTATCCTCATTTTTACCAAGTATGATTACACATCCAATATTGTTCTTATGCATGATTCTACAGGTCGCAAAGATATCCTGATCTGCCGTTTCGGTTATTACTCCTTTGCTACTTATTTAAGTAGAGACCGGAATCGGTTCAATGCTCGTATTATACCATACTCTTATTCATAATAATGATCTTAATCTGCATCATATATGATGTTTTAGAATATGGTGCAATGCAGTTCGGAGCTCTTAAAATGATACGTCCACACGCAATTAAAGGCAATATAGGAATCGACGAGGACATGATAAATAATCCTGTATAAACACTGCATGGATGCACTATATTGCCTTTTCATTTTCAACACCAGATTCAATATCAACTGCGCGTATAATTTGTGAAATGAATATCTTTCCCGTCTTGCAATTTGCTCTCACAATCTCGATAACATCATTTTCCTTATTGTCAGAAACAATCATTTGAAGAGCGTATTTGTCGCCAAATTCTGGTCGGAACATTTCTGTAAACCTCTGAATGAACACATTGTAAAACCCTCAACCGTCAATCAATATCTTGTTCTTGCTCGCGGTTTCAGATAAATGCCAATTCCACTGATCCACTTTTTATACTACCATCTTGATAACTAGAATCCTTGTCTCACGACAATGTTAGACAGTGTGCCATATGTGGTATGGAAAAATCTATTTCTGATATAGAAGGTGCACATGGGTCTTACGTATATGATCCATTACGGAAAACTTTCGAGTTTGTAAAAGAACACTATTTGTGTAGTAAGTGTAACATCAAGGTCAAGAATTTCATCAAGAACGAAAAAAAGAAGATAAAAGACTAAGTTAGACAATTATAAGGAATGCCCACAAAGGATAGTCTTTTTATCAACCCTCTGTGCTTTTGTACTCTTATAACTTGTCAGGAGACAAGTATATCATTCAAAATCTGCTAGGTAATAGACGAAGTTCTAAAAGCTTATCTGACCAGTTATCGATATGAACGTTGTATGCCAATTATTAATGTGGCTATCTTTAGTGGTAGGACACAGAGAGAAAAAGATAGATTTGCAAAAGCCATTACAGGGAATGCTGTAAAGATCTTAGGGTAGAGAGGAAAGATGTCAAAGTTGTATTTCAGGAAGAACCACATGGAAATTGGTATGCATCAGGTGTCAGACTTTGAATAGAAGGAATCAAAGTATTTGTGTGAATCCGATGTATACAGCAATACTGATTGTTATTGTGTATGTTTCTAGGAATGTGAGTACTATTCTACTAAACTTGTCAGCGTACTGATATATCACTCCATAGCATCCTCCTTTTATCTGTACAAGTCATGCTCCTGGTATTTTCTCTGCCAGCATTAATGAATTTGCAGGAGGTTTTAGTATATCACCAGTCTCCATTGTTTATGTCAATTCTGCAATCAACTTTCTACTCCTACTCTTCATTGCTGGGTTTCTTCCCGCTTTTTGTAGACATACGAATACTACAGCCTTCTTATTCTTGTCGTCAGAATTTTCTTTCGACCTGCTATCACTTTACTGCTTTTATGACTAGACTAGTAATTTTTCTACCATTGACCTGCCCTCCTTCCTCAATGTAAGATGTTTCCTGCAGGATCTCTATATTTTTGAATCCTGCTTTTCTGATACTATCCATATAGTTAGCCTTTGTTAGCGCACCATCTATGCAACTACACCACTTATCTGAATTTGCTGATTCCAAGCCGATCTCTTTGCTTGTTACAAGATCGGAGATTACCATTCGCCCACCATTACTTTTCAGAATTCTGTAAATCTCCTTGAAGGCAGCCACTTTATCTATCGTGAGATTAATAACGCAATTGCTTATGACTAAATCTGTAGTATTATCGTCAACCGGAATCCGACTTTCTATATCGCCTTTTCTGAATTCAACATTTGCATATCCATTCTGTCTTGCATTATATCGCGCCTTTTCTAACATTTCGTCTGTCATATCAATACCTATTACTTTTCCAGATTGCTTGACTTTATTTGCGGAAAGAAATACATCGATTCCTGCCCCAGAGCCTATGTCAACGACTACTTCACCTTCATGTATCTCTGCAAAGTTTACTGGAGCACCACAACCTACTCCAAGAACAGAGGATCGAGGGATAGAATCCAATTCATTGAGATTATAGCCAACACTTTTTGCGATTTGGAATGGGGAAATTGAAGTATCTCCAACACAACATTCAGCAGGCGCACAACAACCTTCTGAGGAACTTCCTACTAACGCAATCTTTCCATACCTTTCCTTTAATTTTTGTTTGATTTGCTGCTCTTTCATACTATACTACTGTTTACAGGAGAAACTATTTAAGTTATCAAGAGAAATCAAGTAAAGTAAGTGTAATTATGGAAACTAAAAGAGGAAGAGTGGAACTACCAACAATCCGTGAAGAGAGTTGCGGTTTTGAAGGCTATGATCCTACATCACTTATGACTGAAACTGCAAAACTCCGAAAATTAATTACAAAAAGAGGGACACTTGAAATTCTAATTCCGTTATGCTGCACAACAGATCCGGTAAGATATATGAAATTTAGACAGACATTGAAAGGCTTTAGTAGCAAAACACTTGCTATTAGACTCAAGGAACTTCAGAACAGCGGTATCCTGGAAAGACAAGCATACCACGAGATTCCACCAAGGGTAGAATATCGACTAACAACTAAAGGTCAGGAACTTGTTGAATCGATTATTGCTTTACTCGAATGGATGCGACGATGGTCTTCAAAGACTAAGAAATAGTAATAGGAAGTAAAACTCATTATCCGTCTCATTACAATTATTGTTGGGTTAATAGTAAATTTATGCCATTGCTGCAAAGTGACTACATTAACAACTTGAGAGTAACATTATCTGCGAACATTTAGATCCGCATTCAATTCATTGCTGCGATCTGATATACCATGTAGGTAGTGCGTGATTTAGGTACTCCTGCTTTTGGACAACCATTAAATAGTAAAGATTGGGCCAGAAGTATACAAACCTCGACTTGAAGATCAAACTCTCCGAATGCATGACAGAAAGACATTCGCTTTACATGTAGGTGTTTTGGCTCTAATTTGTAAAGCAGTTATGGATTCTGCGAAATGACAGCCATAGCCAAAGAACAAGACGCCATCACATATCGCAACATCCGGTGACAAAAGAAGGCGAATACAATAATGAAAGCACATCATATTCATAAGTGTAAGTAGGACCCATTATAGCTACGGAAAAAGAACAGATAGACTAAACGAACATACAAAATTCTTTGAATGCACCATTTGTTCAAATCCAAATGCCAACAATAAAGACTGAAGTACATCAAATAAACGGCAAAAATCGTTTAAAATGAGTTAACACAAGCACAAATCTGGATGAAGGTCACTATTACGCCGTTGACTCCGCATCCCAATGATCTAGGGTCACTACAGCTGTAGTATCTCATCGCCTACTTGCGTTTGAGTCTTATTTTCGGAGTCATCGGCCAGGACTTGGGAACATTTATGTGTTGATGTGTTGCCATTGTTCGAATTCATGATAGTGCTTATTGCAATGCTCCTTCTGTTTAGAGACGATACCAAAATACAAATGCAAACAATGGGAAACCAAAAATAAATTGTAGTTATTTCGATAAGAACAAAAAATTGAGTTCTGTACCTGCTGCTACTGTCACTCACTCCTAGACTTAACACGACGCAGTATTGCTAATTGCTGTTGAAATGGAACATCAACTGGAATTCGAAAAGCTATTGCTAGATGAACCATGGCTATCTGAGGCTGAAACACTACAACTACTTGCTTTTGCGACATTCAGATTTATGTTTGGAATCAAAATCATAGCCAAGACACTAGCAGTAGAAATGGCTATAGCTAACAATATCATACGCACCATAGCATGAATTTGTATGCTGCTCAAATTCCACTATTTTCTGATTTGTTGATTTCTATCGTAACTTTATCACCCACTTTTATACCAATGTCTTCATACTCTCTCATACTCATCTTAAATGTAGGGGAATCCGTCGGAACGCCACCACCACCGGTCATCCGTGAAATATTTGACATCATCTTCGGTAAATTTTTCATCAAATCTTCTGGGGATGTAAATGCCATCATGTTTGGACCAAAAGGATTTTGCTGCTTTTCGCCGCTGGTCTTGTAGTCATTCGCGTCACTAAATGTGACATAAATGTAAGGTGTGTCATCTTGAGAGGCTTCGATCTTTGAAATGATAAAGTCCTTCTTCATTTTACTATGATCAATATATACACATGGTATAAAGGTTCTGTTCAATTATCTAGATTTAAAATTAGCGTTATCTGCGTGGATATAATGTTGATAGTATTAGCATAGAATATTTTGTTGTTTATGATTTTAGCATTCAAGATCATTCATTTTATGTGTTATCTACTGTCATAAGACCAGATCAGCAGACTTTTCACTATCATCTTATTCTGCAACTATTCCGTTCGTAGCGAGCTCAGTTGTACTTGGACAATGTGCAGATAAGAAGAAATAGAAACTTTAATCTTGATACATTATTTAAAATAATTATAGCGTGCAATATGTATTAGCAGGGTAAAGATCTTAGCCTTTTCCTATGTAACAGTTGGATCCTAGCACCGTATCTGACAGTTTCATGTCACTATCCCGAACGAATATTTTTCTTGACCATGTTTTATTTAGAATAGTAATAGCAGAACTGTTGAGCACTTTACGCTGTCAAACGGTATATCTCATTTAGTTCATGTTCTAACATTGTTTTTGTTTTGCTTGACCGTGGAGGAAGAGAAATAATCATTGCAATAACTCAATATTCTCTTCCAAGGTGGAGAGGAGAGAGGTGAAAAATAGGAGCGCTGGTCAGACAGTTCGAAGAACTAATCTGCAACACCTACAATAAAACTTGATTTTAGTATTGTGACATTAGAGTCTAGAACCGAATCTAAATCTTTTCTTGGATTTTTCAGGAGAGGAGCCTTTTTCATCAGAGGAAGATGTCAATGATGGCGAAATTCGTATTCTGCTTCCAAACTTAATTACGTATGGTGTTATGAAAGTTGTTACTATTGTTACAAGGCCTAATATTGGAAAGACTGAGGAAGAAATTGCCCCTACATCTTGACCAGCTTTGGCAACGACCAAAGATAGCTCTCCTCTTGCTGAAGCCATTCCCAATCCTGTCCTTAATGCTGTAATGCCATCATATCCTTTTGCTCTAACCAATATTGCACTAATTATCAAGAACTTTGAAGCAAATGATGTCAGAATCAGTAACATTGCTGGAACAATGAGCAGAGGAATATGAGATAGGTCAATTAATGCTCCTATTGAAATAAAAAATATTGCTGCAAACATATCTCTTAATGGGGTTGTAATTACTCTAGCTATGGTAGCGCTCTTTGATTCAGCAACTAGTACTCCTGCTAAAAACGCACCAGTAGCAACGGAGAGACCTAATTCTTTGGCTGCAAATGATAAACCAAATGCCAATCCAAGGATTACAATTAGAATAAGTGCATAATCCTCTGTTTTGCCAATTTTATCTATTATTTTAGGCACATACCTTGAACCTAAAAGAAGTATACTTCCAATAAAAGCAGCGACTATTCCTATAGAGATAGAGACTTGTGGAATTGATATTTGACCTGAATTCGCAGCTACTGATTGAAGTATACCAAGCGTAGTAATAGCTATAATATCCTCGACAATGGTTATTCCTAATATAAGAACAGTTGATGTATCTTTAATCATACCTAGCTCCTCAAGAATTCTAACAGTTACAACTGTGCTTGTAATAGACATAGCTAATGCTAGGAACAGTGAATCAAAGAATGAAAAACCAAGTGCTTGAGCAACGAAATATACTAGTAATAGAGTTCCTATTGATTCAGGTAATGCTATTATGATGGAAATTCTGCCTATTGATCTAAGTTTGGCTATTGGAAATTCAGTGCCAATAACAAAAAGCAGCATTATAATTCCTAATTCTGCGAAGGAATTCAAAGAATTAACATTCTGTATCAAGCTAAATGGCGGTGTGTAAGGACCAATTACCATGCCAGCAAGTATGTAACCAATTACCATAGGTTGTTTTAATCTATGAGTAATAACCAACATTATAGCGGCAACTATCATTATTACCGCAAAGTCTTGGATTAAGAAATCAGATGAAGACGATGGCGTGGTACCATGAGAGAAGAGCTGAGCGCCAAACGATAGTAACGGAACCGATAATTGCTGTACCATACACGATAAAGGAAAACTCATACTACTAAAATATTACATTTACTATAATTAAGAATTGGTGATATCAAGAATAAGTAAGCATCTGGGGGTACCTTCGGTCTTCTGAACGGCAGAAGATACCTGCCCAGTAGAAGATAATACAGATCAGAGATTTAGGACTGGAGTTCATAACAATTGCTAATCTTGTAAGCCTGTTTTACTGACCTTTTTTTATCAGGTTATTCGTCATACATGGTTTTTTTGTTCCATAAAAATTTGATTGTTGGACACAGTCCGAGCCAGAGAAGGATATACAACGAGTCTATAGTCTAAATATTAAAACCTTAAACTTGAAAAAGATCGAGTCCTGCCAGCAGACAGTACAATAAAGCCCGAAAAGATTTTTGAAAACCTGATGAACAAACAAAGTGAGAAGAAAAATCTCGAACAGTACCAGATTTGATGATATGCTTGCTATCCAGACATGCATCTTAAGGATATTTCCAGTATCAATATAGTCAAAGAGATCAAGAGGACTAACCTGACATTGAGAAGGTGTCACTACTTCAGCATTTGATGCAAAAATAGAAATAAGAAGCAGAACAGATTAGAGCAATTAAAGAGGATAAGGTAGTAATCAAGCCATTCCGATTCAGTCAATTAGTCATATAGGATCAGCCCCTAAACGCGTCAGTTAATATTACCATTATGGTTATTTTAGCTGAGTCGGTATAATGAGATGCAATACATGCGGTCTCGAGGAGAGCATTCCATTTCAGTGCAATTACTGTGGAGAATCGTTTTGTCATCTTCATAGAATTCCTATAAATCACTCATGTCCATTTATAAGTAAATATGCAGAAAAAAGAAGGCTTATGATCCAAGGCAACTATAACGGCGGCCCTGCAGCATCATCATTTAGGAGTAGCATTGGAAGGTCATTGCTTAGAGCAATAAACATAAAAAGTTCAAAAACTGAACTATTGCACCTCTTTATTGCTACACTTTTAATAACCGCCGTAGGCTTATCATTTAATGATTACAGGTATATTTCATGGCAATTTCTTGCTATATTCATTAGTGCTTTTCTTGTTCATGAATTGGCTCATAAATTTCTAGCACAATATTATGGAAGCTGGGCTGAGTTTCGTGCACAATTATATGGACTTATAGTTACAGCAATTTCAGCTTTACCCATTATGCCCTTTAAGTTCATAGCTCCTGGCGCAGTTATGGTTGGATTATCTGACAAAAATAAGTTTGGAAGAGTTGCACTTGTGGGACCATTGACTAATTTGGTAATGGGATTTGCATTTCTAATATCGACCTATCTATATCCATATCATTCGTATTTACATACCGGTGCATCATTTAATGCATGGATAGCAATGTTTAATTTATTACCATTTGGAGTACTAGACGGACAGAAGATCTTTGAGTGGAATAAAATAGCATGGGGATGTGCCATGGCTACTACTATGGTTTTGTTCATTACGGCATATATCTAATCTCACTTTTATTCACATATTCTATCATCAGAACCACGTATATTATATGAATAAAAACATAGTAAGAAGGACAATTACTAAATACCACGGGCCAAATTCAGATTGGTTATTCTGCATTTTACATCATTAACAACAGCAGATGATATGGGTGGCAAAAGATCAATACAAGACGACTCAGTTTGTGAGTGGTTTGTTGGGTAAAAAGAACAAGAATGAAGCGACGATACTCACATATATGTATGTGACAGAAGATTGGCTATTAGGAAACTGATTAATGCAAATTCTTAGAAAATACCTTTCCTTGTGTTCCATCCAGTATCCGAGACGGATAGAACTAAACAACAGAAGCTACTCCGTTTTAAAAGTAAGTTAATTCATCCACGACAACTTCTTAGGAAATCAAAACCACTTAAATTTATTGCCACCTCTTGCATTAGCATAAGGCGGAGGACATTCCATTTGTTCAAAGTTATAGTAGTATACTCGTCCTAGCATACGTTCGCCTCTTAAAATTCTTGATCCATTATCACTTGCCAATGTCTTCCATGCATTAAAGCCTTCATCAAAGCTGTTTAGATCAACATTATAGTTTGACGAATCAGCTTCTTCGACCAGATGCTCACGCCAAAGCTTGACTCTAAATTGTTGTGCAATTACAGGCGAAGTGATACCAAGATCCACTTCAGTGGAATTTTTATATCCATCGTTATCCATATTTGCAGAGCCAATAGTTATCCATTTATCATCCACTATCATAACTTTTGCATGTACATAGATCTGTTTCCTTTTTTCGTTAGCAATGTTGTCTTGTGATATCAAGCAATATGTATTAACGCGACCGTCTCCAGCTTTCCTTAAACGTTCCAGATTTCTGTTAACATGATTGATACTTTCCTTTGAGACAAATCCAAATATAAATCCAGGTAGGTTTGGTTCCATTGGACTTACGACTATTACTTTTAGATTTTGCTCTTCTTGTAGTCTCTTTACAAGAAGCCGAGTTATAAATTCATTCTGAAATGCAAATTGGTTCTCAATGTATATGCTGTACTTTGCTTTTCTAAACATTGCAGCATACCATGACAATATACTACTACCATCATCATTATTATTCAATTGCTTCCAAGTACGCAACGCAATAACCTCTGTATCTCCAGTGGAATTTTGATTTTCAAATGATGGTTCGATTTTTATTCTCTTGGCCTGGTCGATATCTTTAGTTGTTGAATATGTCCATCTCTGCATAAAATGGTAAATTAGATCGGTTACAACGGGACCTTCAACCATTGCATGTACGTCATGCCATGGTTCTGCATTTTGATCTCTTAAAGGATTATCAAAATCATGACTACTGGTATCCCATTTACCGTGAGATAAGTCTAGGCCTCCACAAAAACCTATTTTGTTATCGATTACAATAAATTTCTCGTGATGACCGGATGTGAAAGTTGGGGCAGTACTATCAACCCTTACCATCAAATTTTTTGCAATTTTAGAATGCTGTACAAGCCTCTCTAGAGGTTCAAGCTCTCCGACTCTTCCACTCAATCCGCGTTTATGTGCGGTAGGTAATAGTCTAATAACCAATTTTGGTTGCCAAACAATGATTTTGACTTCTACACCTTGTTTTGTCTTTTCAAATATAAGATCTTGCAAGGGAGATGCAGTGTAATTCTGGTGAAATGCCTTAATATTTTCGGGTTCTGATGTGATGCTGCTTGGTGATTTATTGTCAATGAACTGAGAAGATTGTGAATCTCCTCTTACGAACCTCAAGCGAGGGTCCAGCTCATAATTGGCTATTAAGATACTCGTTTTTGCTTTGAAAATTCTCTCATACATCAAAGCGAATGTTTCTTGACCATCGATAGCCAACGTTACACGGTTGCCAAATGTATTTTCACCAAATCTAGTTCTCAATGCTACATCTTCCTACCTTGACATTTGGTTAGAGATTTTAAGACGGGGGCAGTTCCTAAAGACCATATTCCTTGAGTATGGCGGCGATCTTTGGCGTGAAGAAAAATAAGAAATCATCTACCGATCGTTGTTACAAGATGTTGTCATCGTCAGGACTATATTATCATATATCGCTTATAAAGATTAAATCTGGACGTAATTTTCGCGCAGACATAAGCCACTTTTTCCGAATTTTAGCGAGCCAGCTGCACGAACGATTCGCTACATTAATGGTAACAGAAAGTATGTCATGAGATTCTTTATTCATTCTCAGTAATAACTATAGCATCTGGCTTTAATTAGGATGCGATTTGGCGTAGCATTAGCGGGATGAGATTTGGTGAAATCAATTATCTTCGCACCTTTTCTTGTGCTGCATATTAAATTCGGCGATGTGCGTCCAAACGGCCTGAAGGCTATCAAAGAACGCTGATTCACTGGTGAGCCACACAATGACCGACAAGGAATATACAGGATATACAAAAGATACAACTTAGTGGATCTTAATGTCATTCTCGTTATCCCACTTGCAGGGAATTAGGACAGAAGGCAAAAGAACTCTAATCGGTTCTATCTTCGTTTATTATCTTAGAATCAACTGTGATCTTTATATCATGTTCTGTCCAATTGAGTACATAGGCTGGTGATATACTAACGTCTGTAAAATCCAGTAATAACCGTGGGCGAGGCGACACTGCAACAACGGATGAGCCATCAGCAGAATCGATTGATCAACTTAAAGCAATTGTCGTTCATTTGATGGAATCAATTAACCAACTTAAACAAGTTAACAAAGAAATAAGTACTAAATATGATAAACAGAAGGAATTTATAAGTATCGCAGCTCATGAGCTGAGATCTCCCATCACGCCTATCTTAGGCACACTAGAACTGATAGAATACGAATTTGAGGAATCAGATAAAAAAGAAATTACACTGAAAAAAGAGTACTTTGAAACATTAGTTCGTAACACTAACAGATTAGAAAGGCTTGTTTCTGAAATTTTAGATATTACGAAAATAGATGATAAATCATTAAAATTGAAGAAAGAATATTTCAATCTGAATGAGATCGTGTTAGATGCTATAGAAGATCATAGAAGGCAGCTTGACAAAAGTGATGGGAATACGAAGATATTATACGAGTTTAGAGAAGAGGAAGAAAGAGTACTGCGAGGAGTAGACATTCCTGCGGAGGAAATTTTCGTAACTGCAGACAAAAACAGAATAAATCAAGTCATACATAATCTTCTCACTAATGCTATTAAATTTACCAAAGATGGTATAGTTTCTATTTCAGTTAAAAAAAAGAAAGGTAAAAATCATATTGACGAAGTTATCCTTAGTGTAAAAGATACAGGCATAGGTATAGGTTCGGAAATTTTACCAAAACTCTTCTCAATGTTCACTACCGAATCTGAGATTGGCACAGGTTTAGGGTTATTCATCTCAAAAAGTATTGTAGAAGCTCATGGTGGGAAGATATGGGGAGAGAATAACACAGATGGGAAGGGAGCTACATTTGTTTTTAGTTTACCTTCACAAGATAATGACATTAATAACTCTTACCTTCATTAACAATTAACTCTAACATTTTCAGTTTTTTATCCCTTGTCATTACACTCAAGATAAATAAGCTAGAGCAACTAAAAATACGCATAATTTAATGCGATCCGCATTAAATGACAACGGTTGTAGATTTCGTTGCTTCCCGTGCCTTCGCTGCTCCTGTCGTTACGGTTTTGCATGTCTCGAGTGCTCCCTTGGGAATTTGTCTGGCTGTTTCTTTTGCTGCACGTAATGTTTCACCCACTGACTTTGCTATTTCCTTCACCTTGTCCGCTGCTTTATTCAGGAGTTATTTCCCTTGATGCTTTATGTCCACGGGTTCCTACTCGTTTCGAAGAGTTCAATCCACTATAGTTTTTAGTTTAAAATCATAAAAGATTATTCTCTCTAAAGTTAGAGAGAATAGTAGATTGTAGTTTCGTTTGTTTGTTATATGGTCAATAAGCAAAAAGACTCCTGAAACCACTTGAACTTCATTATTATTAAATTGGTGCATTCCACAGGCTTCCAGATTCGTGTGTAGGATAGACACTCCTTGCAAATTGGTGATAATTTGGATAGTTCGCAAACATATAATGTAGCAGTTGCTCTATCAAGATACCAATTATCATTTTATTATGATAAGTTCTATGGAAGTAAGAATTGCTTTCCCACTTCTACATATTCAGGTAATAAATTTGCCCTTAAGGGAATAACTGTATCACAAAGTTATGAGATGGAGCAATTTGGTATTAAGGTCATACTAAATAAACAATCCAACTCGTTGTATCTATCTACTTTGCATCTCGATCGTTTTGGATAATACCGAACGAAGTTCCTTCGGTGTCCTCACAAATCGCTAAATATCCAATGCCTGGAATGGCCATTTTGGGCTTCACAACTTTGCCTCCTTCAGTGGAAATTTTCTTACAGAAATCATCTACAGAAGGTACATCAATCGTATTTGTAACTCTGCTACTGGTATCATCATTCCCTTGATTCATTTTAGGAGTAAGTCCTCCGTTAATGCCTGGCTTGCTGTCTTCTCCTGTTTTTACAAACCAGTATTCTTGAGGACCGTTCCATTTATTGAACTCCCAACCGAAAACTTCTTTGTAGAATTTCATAGCTCTTTCGGGTTTGTCCGCCACTATTTCAAAATGAATAACTCTTGGCACAATAATACAGATCACTTCAATTATTTAAGTTTGATGCTCCTGACTCGATAGAGTACGTTTGTACAGGAATTCTAGTCGTAAAAGTAAAGGGTAACCAATTCTTATGAATATGCTTTAACATTTGGGTCTTATATAATGCATTAAAGCAAGCGTTATTGATCCCAACCAGCAATATTTTTTTCTGCAATTATCCTTGTAGGATTTATCCGTACAAGCACCTCACTTTCGCTGCTATTCCTTCTACCGTAGGCTTCAGCATTTTTCTTACCCATATATCGTTCTGCTATTTTAGTAGCCCACTTCAAAATCTCCTTTTGTTTGTGAGGTAGTATTCTTGCACTGCCAAATATTGTTACGAAAGAAAATGGCCGTATCTGGTCGTCTATACAAATACTTACTCTATCATTTCGCCTAATATTATTCGCTTTGACTGATGTCCTATCAGTGGTAAAAATGATATTACCTATTTTACCTCTTCTTTTGCTATTCTCATTATCTAATACAAACCAGATTGGAACAACATGAGAACTTCCGTCATTCCTAACTGTAGCAAGTTTCCCTGTGAGTGTACCTTGCGTAACAAATCGTGCAATTTCCTCCTTGGACATTTCTGCCATTGTTGTCGTTATCTCATCTTGTTCGTTAAATATAATATGTGTTCCTTTTTTATCTTCCTTATGGTTGTGTCCTGTTTTCCAAAAACATGAAGACCAGCCTTCAGTCAGAATGCAAGCAAAAATCATAAAGAAGGATCAACGAAACATAGCCACAAGAGGCAGTCATTTTTTCTTGAGAGGACATAAAACCTGAATACTAGGAACCTAAAAGTTACATAAGGGAAATTTGAACTCGATCGAGACGCAATATCTCAAATGAGGACTTTTCAGGTAAGATAGTGGTGGGTTCAAAAGGAAAAGGATAAGTAGAATTAGTAAGTTACAAAGCAATGCGATTGCATCGATTAATAAAACTAACACATTTCCTTTTAGTGGTGACATCATTGGTTTTATTGATTACTCTTATACCATCGGTAGCCGTAGCGACGGCCACGACTAACGCCTCGACTACCATTTCAACAGCCACGCCTATCAAACATCTTGTCGTGATATTTCAAGAAAACGTTGCATTCGACCACTATTTTGCCACTTATCCTAATGCTGTAATTTCCTCTAACGAACCAGGCTTTTCACATTCTCCTTACACGCCTCCGATCAATGGTCTGGCTGCAGGTCTGTTGACTAATAATACAAATTTGGCAAACCCATTCCGCTTGGATAGATCTCAAGCTGTAATAGTAACCTCATGTAATCCTACCCATAAATACACACCACTACAGAAATCTTTTGATGGTGGTCTTATGGACAAATTCGTTCAGAACTCTGGATTAGCCTCACAGAAAAATTGTGATCCTAAACTGGTAATGGGCTACTTCGATGGGAATACGGTTACAGCACTCTGGAATTATGCACAACACTTTGCAATGAGTGATAATTTTTATAGCTCCAATATTGATCCATCCCTCCCAGGCCATCTGAATCTCATCTCAGGTCAAACCCATGGCGCTATGCCAACTAACTTATCAGGTAATGTAGCCAACGGTACTGTAATCGGCGATGTACCTTCAGTTTACGATGATTGTGCTGTAGGTACAAAAATTTCAATGACAGGAACGAACATTGGCGACTTAATGAATCAAAAAGATGTCAGTTGGGGATGGTTTCAAGGAGGTTTCAAGCCATCTAGTACCAACTCTAGCAACAACAAGGCTATTTGTGGTACCTCACATGTGAACATAGCAGGCAAGAACATTACCGACTATGTAGTACATCACGAGCCATTCCAATATTATCGATCAACTGCAAATCCACATCACTTGGCTCCAACTTCAGCTCCAATGGTTGGAAAAACAGACAAAGCTAATCATCAATATGATTTATCTGATTTCTGGAGTGCCGCTGATAGGGGCAACCTACCAGCAGTTAGTTTCTTAAAGGCTTCTCAATATCAGACGGGCCATCCAGGATACTCAGATCCAATAGACGAACAAACATTTTTAGTAGATACCATCAATCGCTTACAAGAATTACCAGAATGGAATAGTACTGCTACCATAATTGCGTACGATGATTCTGGGGGATGGTATGACCATGTTATGCCTCCGATCATAAGTCAATCGAATGATCCCATGAATGATGGACTCCTTGGGCCCAAGCTCCTATGTGGATACGCACCACTGAGTGCTTATCAGGATCGATGCGGATACGGTGCCCGTCTGCCGATGTTAGTTATTTCTCCATATGCAAAAGTAAATTTTGTTGATCATTCAGTTACCGATCAATCATCTATCCTTAGATTCATAGAAGACAATTGGAATTTGGGCCGTATTGGAGATCAATCATTTGATGCCAAATCTGGTTCCCTTCTTAACATGTTTAATTTTACAACTAGTCATTATGCTAAGCATCTATTTCTAGATCCCTCGACAGGTTTAGGGAAATGAAATGATAACCTATATGCTGTTCTACTAGGTTCTCCAGAAAGTATCGTTTGTTTGATCGCTTCCAATTTATATTGACCTGACTTATATGACCCCAACTCACCTCACTGAGATACTCCCACCAAACTTGTCTAAATCAATTTTATCATATTTCACAACCGTCATGATAATATCCTGACTTTGAACCAAATCAGAACCGTATGATTTTACAAGGACTGAAACTTGAATCCATACTGAGCTTACACATAGGATACAGAGCCTAGCACAAGTCTTAACTCATCTACATTGCCACCGGGTATGCTTACTCGCATAGACTACTTGATCATTAGTTGTAGGTAATACTGCAAGCTAGTTCTTCGCAGGATCCAGATAAAGAGTTTCTAAGGTTTGCAGAGCTTTAGTCAGACGGCAAGGCTGATTACAATCACTACAATAACGTATCAATGAATAACTAAGGGTTCCTAATTCCGTTAACAGCAAGACAAGCTCTGAGGTGAAGATAGTCCAGAGGTGGAACAGTGTTAGACCTGATGTTAGGTTTGTGTATTCTTATCTTCTAGTTTTTTTGGTGGACAAGAGAAAACGAACCACACTATAGCGGTGCTGTTAGTAATAACAATTGGATTTAATACTGCAAGACCACGAGGTCTCGATAAATGAAATGAATACCAGATCAAAGGTTCGAATAAGTCTCAACAAGATAGATGTTCGCCGAGATCTTACTTCATGGTGTCCTTTTTTTCTGTCTGTTATGTAGTAACAATTAGAAACCCTTGCCTTATGCACTGGGCCTAAATGTTTATTAGCTCCGTTAACAAATTAACGTATCATTAACTAATTATATGTCAATACAATTGCAACAACGAAAAATGAGCCTGAAAGCGAAGCTTTTCAGAGGTCTAGGTGATTCTACAAGGCTCTCAATACTAGAATGCTTACGTGTGGGTGAGAAGAGTAATTCACAAATAGTTGAAGAAACAGGCCAAAGTCAATCCAATGTGTCAAATCATTTATCCTGTCTTCTAGACTGCGGACTAGTCCAGAATAGAAGAGAAGGAAAGAATATATTTTACAATCTTAGAAACAAGAAGGTTTCAAAGATTTTAGAAGAAAGCGATGCTATCTTATCAGAATTAGCAAGAGGAATATACGAATGCGTGAACTATAACGAAGAGCCAAAGAAGAGGTAAAAAACCCCGTATGAAAAAACTTGACGATAGGATGGTTAAGGAAAAAGAAGCAGAACGGAGGACTTTTGATTCCACAGCTGATACTACTATTTTCTGTGATTGTTGCAATGAATTACCTACAATACAGCCAGTAAAGGCAAGAAAGGAAGGAGAAGAAAATAAAATTGAAGATGAGGAGCAAGGACACAGCAACAATCAAAAGAATAAGCCGTTGCTTAATGATAAATTACTCATAATTATTGGTCTTGCTTTAACAATACCGATAATCCTATTGGAATCACGTCTTCCTCATTCCCTCTTAACTGGATTTATAACGTTAGCATTAGCAACACCCACTCAGATTCTTCTAGGCAGACCATTTTATTACAGATTCTTCCAAGCAGTAAAACATAGAAAGCGATTTACTACTGATACTCTTGTTGTACTAAGTACTAGTGTGGCATATCTCTACAGTCTATTTACTCTACTTTTTACAAACTCACATGTTCAATTCTTTGAAGCTTCGTCTTCTGTCTTAACTATATTTACAATAGGAGAATATCTCGAAGGCAGAGTGCTAAAAACAACCACTGAATCATTAAAGAATCTGATTGCTCTCAAACCGAAGACTGCGATAGTGATGAGAAATGGAAGAGAAGAGGTAGTTGATTCTGATGAAATTGCGGTTGGCGATATAGTTATCGCAAGACCAGGCGAAAAAATTGCTGCAGACGGCGTGACAATAATTGGTAGATCATCAATAGACGAGTCCATGATTACTGGAGAATCGATGCCAACAGATAAGGAGGTTGGTGATGAGGTGATCGGTGGTACTATCAACAAAAATGGTTATCTCCAATTCAAAGCAACAAGTGTAGGTACCCATACTGTTCTTGCAAACATAATTGAGACGGTTAAAAGGGCCAGGATGTCAAAAGCACCAATTCAAAGGATTGCAGATAGAGCTGTTCAATACTTTTTACCAATTGTACTGTCTATTGCGATTGCATCTTCACTTTATTGGATTCTTGTGGGAAATCAATCCATTTCATTCGCTATAACAGTGTTTGCTACAATACTTGTTGTCTCATGTCCGTGTGCTTTAGGAATCGCTACTCCAATGATAATATCTTTAGGAATAGATAGAGCAGCAAGGGAAGGTGTATTTATAAAAGGAGGGCAATATCTAGAAAAACTATCGTCCATAGATACAATCGTATTTGACAAGACAGGTACTCTTACAAAAGGACATCCTGAAGTAACAAATGTAATCCCAAATCAGGGTTACAACGATTTTGAGCTTCTCCAGTTAGCATCTTCTGCTGAAATCAAATCAGAACATCCAATAGCAAAGGCTATTGTTAACAAGGCACAAGAACAATCCATTTCTACTCTTGATGTTACAGAATTCAATTCAATATCAGGGTATGGTGTAGTGGCCTCCAACCTTGGAAGAAGAATCTTTGTAGGTAGTCCTAGTAGAACCAGTATTAGCAATAGGACAGCAATTCCCGGAAAAATGCAATCTAAAATAATTGAAGTTGAATCACAAGGCAAAACCGTAGTTGCCGTCCTTGTTGAGGACAAACTAGCTGGTTTGATAGTGGTCGCAGATACATTGAGAGAGAATGCAAAGTATATGCTTGATAAGATTAAACGAATGAAGGAAAAGAAGTACAACATCATACTTATGAGTGGAGACAATGAAAGAACTGCTAGAGCTATTGCCAAGGAATTAGGTATAAGCAATGTTTTGGCAGAAGTACTACCAGCAACAAAAGCCCAGAAAATCAAAGAACTCCAAATTCAAGGTAGAAAGGTTGCGATGATTGGAGATGGTATCAATGATGCTCCTGCGTTAACACAAGCCGATATAGGAATAGCAATGGGCTCCGGGACAGATATTGCCATGTCAGCTGGGAATATAATACTGATTAAAAGTGATCTTAACCATGTTGTTTCTGCATTAAAAATAGGTGAATATTCGTTAAAGAAAATAAAGCAAAATTTAGCCATGTCATTTGCTTACAATGCTATAACTATATCAATAGCTGCTGGTTTGCTATACGGATTTACTCATTCACTTATCCTAACACCAACATTGGCTGCGCTCGGATGGATTGTAAGTGATTCAGCTGTCTTTGGTAACTCTTTATTAGTTAGGAAATTTTATTCTAAAAATTAGATACAGATGCATTCGTTTTCCTAATTTGTTGCGTCATACTAGTTGGAAGTTTGACTTGGCTTTTAGATATGACCAGGGCTGAAAAAGAACAATATGTCTTAGAACTTTACAAACAGGGAAGGACAATCAGAGAAATTGCCAAATTAATTGTCCTTTGGTGAAATAGACAAGATATTAAAAAAATTCAAGAAGGAAGCAGAAATAGAAAGAGGACGTATATCTCCAATAGATCGCATATTTCATCTGCCAGCAGCTAGACCGCCAAAAAGGTTTTTGACTCTGTGTTCTTTCCACAGATTTGAGCTCTCATCTGAAGCATCGACCATAGATTGATAGGTATAATACATGGATCATTTCAAAATCAAACCTTGATCAATAGAGTATTATCTTATGTAACTGCTGCGTCCACCTTTATAGGCGGTGTGCTCCATCTCGCAATTATTCCGATGTTTTTTGCATATACACCCGTGAATGTTATGATATTTTTTCTAGTCTCTGGTGCAGGTCAATTATTCTGGGTGATACCTGTTCTCAAAAAATGGAGCAACGTGTGGTATTATATCGGTATGGGTGGCACAGTGATCCTCATTGCGCTATTCATCATTGCAGTACCAGCTAGAGGATTACCGATAAGTGAATTAGAGATAACAATTGAAATCGTTCAGATAGTTTTCATAATAGGCAGTATTATGATTGTGAAAGAAAGAACAACGAGGGCTAAAATTGCCGCAAGTCGAGAGTCCTAGAGTCATGGATATCGCTTTCGAACGTGTGAGCCAATTGTAGTTCATAGCTTCTATAGAATGAAATACTAAGAAGTGTGGATTAATTTTCTATTTAATGCATTTTTACATGCTTTTATGGAGTCGTCTTCAGCTGGAAATAATACAATAACGGCATCACTTGAAAACGCCTATACTCTCATTAATACATGTTACATTATTTACTATTGATCATTATCTAAAGTAGTGGTGTTGTTCATGTAGATAATGTTCAGGTGATACTGCACATTTGGAAGGAAAGATCGGCCAAAAACCTGCTGCAATATCTATGAATGCAATTATAAACTGAACTTGTGGCGCCTTTTCGTTGTACGTTCTACCTGTAATCAGGGGGAACAGATAATAGATGAAACCTGTGAACATCGAATTGATACTTTGTCTTACATTAGTAAACAGTCACTCTAATAGCTACCTTCTATGCAGATAGACTGGGAAGACGAGGGTTATATATGCGCTCTTGATGTCAATCTAAGGCGCTATATTTTTGTTAGCAGTAACTATATTCTATTAATTATAGCTGCTCTCATAGGAACAATCAATGTAACTGATTCGAAAGCACTCTGAAAATATTTGGCGAATGAAGAAAAAAGTATTTCGTGGCAGCCTGAAAATAACTAATATCTTCTTTAGCTAGCGGATTCAAAAATTGATATCAACCTCGGTAAGGCATCTACTGCTGTTTTTCTAATAGAAACATCCATTTGATAACTAAATGGCGTATTTTCTGGATTTATTTCAACTATCATGGCCTTATTATTTTTAGCATAAGAATACAATGTATTAGCCGGCGAGACGACAAGTGAAGTACCCACTATTATCATGACATCACAAGCTACAGAATGCATTACTGCTCCGTTCCATACATCTTGTTTTATACCTTCACCAAACCATACAACATCAGGGCGTAAGTAACCTCCACATATCTTACAAGTAGGAAGATCAGAGAATTCATCTCTTATCTTGCCTCTGAAATCACATTTAGCACACTTGGTTGCAAAGATGTTTCCATGAAGCTCTGTCACCTCTCGGCTTCCTGCCATCTGATGTAAGCCATCAACATTCTGAGTAATTACTGAGACTTCGCTGTAGTTCTGCAGTTTTGCTATGGCCAGATGTCCTAAGTTTGGTTTTGCAGCCATTATATTCCTTCGTCTGTCATTATACCAACTCCATATTAATTTCGGATTATCTCTGAAAGCTTGAGCCGAAGCAAGCTTCATTGGATCATATTTTTTCCACAAGCCGTCGGTTCCTCTAAAAGTACTGATTCCACTTTCTTGTGATATCCCAGCTCCCGTAAGAAAGACGACTTTCTTGGCCCTTTTCAGTGTATCCTCAAAACTATCAATCATCGGAATATTCCTATTTTTTATCAAAAGTCATATTTATCTTGGTGTCTTGATACTTTAACAATAGATGAAAATAAACAAATTCAGAGTACCCTTAAAAAAATACAAGTGAAAGGCTGACCAGATACGGCGAAAATGAAATACACGACTGCACAAAGAAAGAGTAGAGATAGCTAGATAAGTAATAAGTATGCCCAAGGAGTGGACCGATAAGATAAAAGCCCAGCAACAGCTGGAAGCTGACAAATACATAATCTTCCCAAAGAGTTTGGACAGCAACAGCAGAAACAACAAAAGATATTCATAGAGAGCCGATGCTAAACGTGGGCGAGAAAATCCTGTGGAAGAATGTAATTAAACGTGGATTCTGGCACAGACATGTCGATTGGATTCTTGAAATTACGACGCAAGGAATCATCATGGAAGATGGTGTAAATGGTCATATCACAGGGCTACCTTATTCTGAACTATATGATGTTGTAGTTACTAATCAGCATTCGACCGGAACCGGGTACCATTACACGATGCGTACTGGTATGTATCATAATCCTATGGCTAATTGTTGGGGCATGAATCAATGGACAGGTCAACAAATAGGATATGTGATATTTCTGAATAAAAATGGAAATGCACAAATGACATGGAATAATACGGTTTAGCCGCACGGCATACAGCAACTAGCAAAGGCCGAGATGTTCCATAAATGAGGTTACTCCAACACACACATTTCTCGCAATGATAGCAAAGTCTATCAAAGTTATGCGCAACTCATGAGTTAATCTTCCAAGTGTTACTCCCATAATCTCGAGTACTTCTTCCTTCTCTTACGAAATTTTCGAATTCGTTATGCTACCCTTAGTCTTTTTCGCTCATCAATCAAAGAGGTCGATTTTCCTGTTGGTAGACTTAGTCAAAATATCAACTCATCCGAATATGTGGAGTTATTGCTTCGAAAGAAAGACAAGGAGAACATAAAATTGGACTTTGTATCTCATGAACAATAGTTTCAGAAATGGATGCATTATTGAAACATTATTGAGCAGACAAGTCTCAAGCGAATTTAGATGAAACACGAAAAATCCTAAGTAGATTCAGTCTTATCAGCGATGAAGTAAGTTCAATGCGTGAAGAAGACCGGTGAAGAAAAGAGTTTATTTTATGTTATGCCATTTAATTTTGAAATAGATTAGTCATACCCACAGTCACACTGGCATCATACCTAGCGTAAGGTTTCCCAGAAATGCTTACCTTTTCTCTTCTAATCTCCTATGTGTTATTTTCGTTCTTGATTCATTTCATTAGAATGTTTACGAAGCTGCTTGTAGTGGTGTAATATGATTGACATAAAGATCGGTCGTATTCTTATAGGGTTTGCAGAATAGGAGCATGCTGAGTTGTATAAATGTGAAATTGAAAACATCTCGTCGAATATCTTTCTATCTGATTTGTCAAGGGCATTGCGAAATACTTTCCATTCTCTTTCTTCGTCTGCGCTGGCTAATCTAAATGAAGGAATTGTCCTACCCATGTAATTTCACTACGTACCTAGAAAGTAATTATTTATCACTAAATAAATATGAAGCACTATGTGAGGAGGGGGAGAGAGGTTCAAACTTGCTACAATTCTTGAGAAAGCAATGACAAGGCCGATGCTGTTCACTGGTGGTCTTTAGCAAACTATTGGTTTCTGCCACTTATCTCCGCATTGCAGCCAAAGCGTACCCAAGCGCCACCTCGGCTTAGGTCGGCTTATTTATGGACCTTGTTCTCAAAAAAAAAGAGATTTCTTCTGAATAGGAAGAACTGTAGTTTGGTAAAATTTGCAAACCTCCTTTAATTTACATAATTTACAATTTGGCTTTATCGGAAGGCAAATATTCTGGCCATACATAACAAAAGTATCATTCACTTTTAACCAATATTTCTTAGCAAGAATTCGCCTAAGCTCAATTTCAGTTTTCTCGGGAGTTGAAGTATTAACAAGTCCTAGTCTGTTTGAAATCCTGTGAACATGAATATCAACAGGAATTGCAGCCTTCTTAAACCCATATACTAAAACACAGTTTGCTGTCTTCCTACCGACACCTGGTAATTCAAGAAGCTTCTGGATATCGTCTGGAACTTCTCCACGAAAACGTTCAACTATTAATTGCGAAATGTCCTTTATCCGCTTAGCTTTGATATTGTAAAAACCAATGCTGTGAATTATTGCTTTAACTTCTTCTATATCTGCGTTAGCAAGTTCACTTGCATTTCTGAATTTTCTAAATAAGTTGTTGACAACTTTTGTTGTAATTTCATCTCTTGTCCTCGCTGATAGAATAGTTCCAATAAGTATTTTGAAGGGATCCTGTTGCTCCTCGGCTTGTAATCCTTTGAGTGCAGTGAGTCTAGTTAGTTTATTGTGAGAGAGAGCTTGTTCCATTTTCATCATCATCTTAGGTATAGCTGTCGTCATCAAAATCAATTAATTAATTATGCAAGAAGAAATATAATAAGCCATATAAAGCATTAGTGATTTGACCAACTAATAATAGGAGTTAACAAAATATTTTAGGCAGTTGGCCTTCCATATTATTTGGTGTATCCAGCCATGTGATGTTTTCGACCCCTACATTGCTTTGATCTGCAAAATTTCTCATGGGAGTTTGTTTTATGTATTAGTGAAAATAAATAATATAGTTAGAACAGCTGGAATTAACCACAGACGGACAACCGTCTAACTTGGAAGAAATTAATAGTATCGTCCGAGAAGTTTATGTTTCACGGACAGTTGGCAATACTTCAGATGCGAAACATGGCAATCAGGCTTAAGTTATGGAGAAGGATATCATCTAGATAGGTACATGTGGTATCCTTGTAAAAAATAAAGTAAATATACCTTCTCGTTGTTAGATGCAACATTGAAAAAAGGAAGAACTAGTCTGGTCTTTGCATCTGTGTTATTTATTATAGCCTCTTTAGTCCTACCTCATTCAGTCCTACTTCCCGCAAACGCTCAAACTAACGCAGCAGCGCTCAATAATACCACTACCTTAGCAGCTAACCATACAATCGCCAATTCAATTGCTCCCGTCACCTCAGAGGGATTACAAATTATTAATAAAGTCAAATATTTTGACAATGCTTCTGGCTACTTGGTATATCCATCTAATACTGGTATCAATGGCAATTCCAGTATTGTCGCTACAGGCAAGAAAGTTCCCGCAGTAATTATGATTCATGAATTTTGGGGTATAAATGATAACATACGAAGCATGGCGCGCACTCTTGCTAAGCAAGCAGGATATGTTGTATTGGCAGTGGATCTGTTTAAGGGACAATCAACCAACGATCCAAATCAAGCTTCGCAGTTAGTAAAATCGGTTAGAGATAATCAGCAAGAAGCTATTTCTAACATACAAGCAGCTGTAAAATATGTAAATTCTCTTCCTTTTGTAGATAGTTCTAAAATAGCTTCTCTTGGTTGGTGTTTTGGCGGCGGACAATCACTGCAACTAGCTTTGCATAGTGAACAGCACCCTCTTGCCGCTACTATATTGTACTATGGCACTCCATTGATTACAAACAAACAAGAACTCTCAAAGATAAAGTGGCCTGTTTTAGGGATATTTGGAGACCATGACCAAGCTAATCCATTACCGCTGATAAATGCATTCAAAGCAGCGTTGGATGGCGATGGTATTACAAATGAAATTCTCATCTACAAAGGGCTAGGACATGCCTTTGCAAATCCTTCTGGAGCTAATTATGCTCCGCAACAAACTGCTGATGCATGGCAAAAGACGTTGACGTTCTTAAGCAAATATCTCTAAGTCATTGGAGAAAAGCTTTTTTCGTTCGCTTCTTTTTTTGAGAGATTAAGAGTCTGATGTAATTTCATAGTATTGAACCTCAAAAAGACAGAATACTCCTTCAATGCTTTATCTCACGTACGGAGAGAAAAGTGTGTATGAAAGTTGCTCTTAATGTTGGCATCCGATTTTTAGATCTGTTATCACGCTTACAAAAATCTAGAAAAAACAATCGGACATGTTAGCGACTCAAGAACGTCTCGCTTTTCGCAGCGTTGAAAAACGAAGATCTATTAAAATCGAAGAACGTCTTTCACAGCATCTCAGTGACTGATAAGGATGTTGAAGACATGCTAGCATCTGGTGAAAAAGGAAGAGGCTGATAGAAGCAGTGGATAGATTTCTGATAATATGAGGGAGAGATTGATAGCTCCATTCATTCTTTGTGATCTCCTTCAACTTAAAAGTTCTAAATCATCCTACAGAAAACGACTTCTTAGTTTTCATATCAGACCTCACTCCTCTATGTAATAGTATAGACATGTCACCATACGATTTCATTCTAGAAATAACAAGCTGCTAACAATGAAGAATATGTGAAGGTGCGGGAGGTGGGATTTGAACCCACGAACCCCTAAGAGATGAGGTACCCCAGTTAGGCTATAACATCTGAGCGTCGTGTCGACACATCTGTCTGATCTCACGCCGTTGACCGGGCTTGGCAACCCCCGCATCAGGTCTATGGCGCTATTGTTAGACATTATCCTAGTTTTATAAGTATATTTTCAAGGCGGCTATTCATTATCAGTGAATTGTTTTCATCAACATGTGTTCATTGCTCTAGTTAGAAGATGTTTTCAACAAAACCAAAACGGGACGAGGCAAAGGTGTATGATAGATAGGCAAAAACTACAAACAATGTAGAAATAATCAAACTCTTTCTGGATCTACATACGAAAATAAAGCGTTCCAGATTCAAAGGCTTAGGCTTTTCTGGATTTACTAAGCCTATCCTTGCCTCTCCTCAGCCAGACGCTTTTGGATGACTAATGCTCCCTAATTTCAGCCAATTCTGAACCAGGTCTGATCCTCTTTGTGATAGGATCATACGCATTAATCGGATTAATCTCAATAGCTAAGGGCTTCCTTCGAAAGCAGGTAGTCTGAATGGAAAAATACCTCGAATCCTGGTGGCATTCCTCTCCCAATTTCTTATTTCATTCGGGAATCAAATTAACCTTTCATTTGATCATGTCATAGTAGTGCTAGATTACATCAATGGGTGAGTTATGGCTCCTATCGAGGCTGAGCTCATTAACGAAGTGTATTTAGCAAGTACCCACTTTGAATAATTTGGTTTTATCGGTCTCCATTTTTTCTATCTTCTATTCAACTCTGACTTTACCAACAGATTGATCTTCCCCTTTCTTGTATCAATCATAATTTTATCACCATACTTCCGTGATTGCTCCTCCAGCCATTGCTTCTGGTGTAATATGGCCAACCATAAATCCTCAAGTCGCTCCAGAGAACCTTCTATCTGTAACCAATGCGACTTTTTCTCCTAATTCTTGACCCACCAAAGCAGTTGTCACAGAGAGCATTTCTCCGTTTCAGGATCTCCTTTTGGACCGTCGTATCTGATTACAACTACATCCCTTCTACTACTATCTCTGCTGATATCGACTCTGCATCTGCCTCAGCTTCAAAGACTCTGGGCTTACCGGCGAACTTTGTAGTATTAATACTAACACTATTCGAAGCTAGAGAACCACTGAGAATCTTAAACGTGCCTTCTTTATGGATTGGCTGATCAACTGGTCTAACAATTTTCTGTTCTGGTGCTGCTGATGGTATGTTGATCCCTAAAATTCAAAGAAATACTTAAAAGCCAAAACGACCGTCTGCATAAGACCGAGGAAAAGCTCCTATTATCTGGAGTTTGCTATGGAATAAAAGGGGATATTTAATAACATATCATTCTCAATAACACAATACAGTCTCACCTTCATGATCATAGATTGCCATGTCCATCTCAACCAATACGGATATGCTACTAAGATTTCTTTAGAAGAGAGGTTGCAATCGTTACTTGATACTATGGCTAATTATGATGTTGATTACTCACTCATTCTTACCTCGTATAAAGTTACTTCAGATAGGCCATCCACCTCCAAAATAATTCAAATCACCAAAAAACACGATAACCTTGGCGTTGTTGCTGGCTTTTCAATAGATAACCATAGTGACGAAGACCTTCAGAATTGTAGAAGATGGTTTAAAAGGGGTTTCATTAAGGCGATAAAGCTCTACCCTGGCTACGAACACTACTATCCTTATGATAAGAGATACCAACGAGTGTATGATTTGTGTGTCGAATTTAATTCCCCAGTCATGATTCATACTGGAGATACTTTTCTAAAGGAAGGTAAACTCAGATTTTCACATCCGATAAATATTGATGATGTTGCTGTTGATAACCCTGAACTAAAGATAGTTATCTGTCATCTAGGGAACCCATGGATTATAGACTGCCAAGAAGTATTATACAAGAACAAAAATGTTTACGCAGATATATCGGGATTGTTTCTTAGTGATTTTACGTCGGCCTCTGAAAAATATTTGGGAAAAAAGATAAAGGAGTTACTAAATTATGCAGGTGAACCACGGTACCTCTTATACGGAACAGACTGGCCAATTTCCGATATGGGCATGTATTTCAATTTTTTCAAAAAAATCAAACTCAATTCCCAAGAGAGAGATCTTATAATGTTTAAGAATGCAAAGGAACTTTTCTCAATCTAACGTCAATATGTTGATCAAGATCTCAAAAATCATACATAGTCGGTATCTTTATGCCAATTGGAAAGAAAAAATATGTGGATTATCTATAAGACATCGAGGACATTCGAACTTAATTCTCTTTTCAATCAATCTCGTTTCATCATTTCCTGTCTGATATATGCAACAACTGACCCTAGATGGATAGAAGACGAAGACTGAGCTCCCTCAGAACTCGAAGAGCTGGTTGCACCTATGATTTATGCGATTACATGGCGGTATACTACGTCTTTGCCTATTGTCTGATAATCTGTTTATTTCCCTTCAACAAACTAACCACAGCTTTTAAGAATGCTGTAGACTAGGCAACTTGAAGACGAACGTTGACCGCCACCAACAGGCTATAGATGTCTAGCCTATGTGAAAAAATAATTATGGCGAATGTGGTAACGGCACCGTTGCAATCACGGGAATCAGCACCAAGATTGCTCTGAGCAGTAGTAGGCGCACCAGTACAACTAGACTCGCCTCCTCTAACATTATTTATTAATCTGGACAGAACTTCAAGAGCTCAGATGCTAATATGCATTTTCAATACTTGAAAGTAGTTAATGTTCATGTCCGTTATCTTGTCACTGAATCTAAAGGTGATCCTGTCTTGCTGATTCATGGATTAGGTGGCTCGATAGAAAGTTGGATAAATAATGTTGAGGCAATTTCATCTCACAATTTTCAAGTAATTGCACTCGACCTGCCTGGATTTGGCCTGAGTGATAAGCCCAAAATAGCTTACAGCACAGAATATTACTCAAAGTTTATATCAAAATTTATCAGGCAATTGCGGATAGATTCTCATTCCTTGTGTATCATTGGTAATTCTCTTGGAGGTCAAATAGCAGCAGAGTTTGCTATAAAGTATCCGCTAGAAGTCTCTAAACTCGTACTTACAAGCCCTGCGGGCACTTTGCCTTTTTTATTTAAGGGAACACCTGAATTACGTAATTATGTCAATATTGTGCAGGCCAATACAGTCCAACAAGTAAGAAGAGATCTCTCAGGTATAGATAAGAATGTCGAATCTATTGAATATAATTACGCAAAAATGTTTTTTCATAGGTTGAAATTGCCTAGAGCTAAAGAGGCGTTTATCTCCGCTTTTTGTGGGAGTGCACAAGCACCTAGGTTAAATGACCGATTACACAAAATCAAGGCCAAAACATTATTACTTTGGGGAAAAGATGATCGAATTATTCCTGTAAACTTTTTTCATCCTTTCATAAAAATGAAAAACTGCAGAGTAATTCTACTTGAAAATTGTGGTCATTCGGTACCAATGAATAGCTCAATGCTTTTCAATAAATTTGTTATCGACTTCCTTAAGGAGTAGGTGCATTAATAGAACTTCTGCCAGCTACTTCAATGTAAGGCGTTTCCTGTGAAATATCTATATTATTAAATCCAACAAACAAAGGTCAGGAACTTGTAGAATTTGGGATCTCTTTGTTACAATGGATGAGAAGGTGGTCAAAGAAATGCTAAACTTTCGTCGAATTGTCTGAAAAAATTAGAATCGAATAGTTAAGAGTCAATTTCTAGCCGATAAGCGAATCATATGGATACCAGATTCCATTTACATACTTCCCTTACTTACTTTTACCATCCATGGATATCCTACCGATCAATCTATAATTCATACAAATGCATCGCTAAATCTTGTTTAACAGTAATTAAGGTCACCTTGTGCATTTGTTTTCTAAGAATGAAAATTGTTGGCTTAGAGCCACCATAGCCAATGTCAATGGTTAATGTCTTACTTAAGCTCTAGAATTAGATGTCTAATGCTTATATTGCGAATGACAATAATATCCAAATATTTGTGAAATTACAAAAACAGAGAAGCAGAGAAGTCAACGGGAAGGAATATTATAAGATGGACTATCGTAATTCCAACAGAGGAAGTGTGGTTAACCTTTTATTGCCACTTAGTAAAAACAAGAGATAAAAATTTTTCTAATACTTCTGAAAAGATATTTCGGAATGATTTTCTGAAATATTTTGCTTCCTTCATGCAGCACGATTCTTCTCAGACACTCCATTAGGCCCATTGACCTTCAATTGATCCGGATGCTGTGAAAAGAACATGAGTCAACAGCTCTTTTGTTACTAGGCAATATATGATACACCAGTCATTACACTATGAAACGAACAACAAAATAAATAAAAAAAGAAGTATGCAGGGATTTCGTTCCTAAAGATGCGGTGGGCCTAATATAGGGGAGTCGGGTTTAAAGTGTTGACCGCTTCAGTAATGCATCTGCCTAGAAAATTCTGTTGTATTTGGGTAAACCCTGGTTTGGCGGCCGCCATGTTAAGAATAACCCTGTCTATAAACAAATGAAATCTATCATACTGAGTCATGTTTCCATTATTCAGCATACTCCATATCCCGGCTGTATCGGTTATCGGTTTTGCTGGATCTTCGGGAAAACCATTATGAACGATATTTTGATTCATAAGTTTTATCGTGTTGTCGGTAGTTAATAAGGAGACAAAGTTCTGTCTACTTTCATTCCAATTTTGTTTATCGGCAACTGTATTCCCCACCCACGTTTCGCCAACTGTCTTGATACAACCCGCAATCGGGTCATTCCCGAGGCCTTGCGCTACTGCAATTGAGTTCGAAAGCACGGTCACTGCTGTGAGTCCGGCTACGGCAAAGGTTGATACTATAAGCAAAGCCACGACTGCAACTCTTTGGCAAATATTTGTCTTCAACATGCCAATCTCACCTATTTAACCCACTCAACGGTTCCCATCATACCATAGTCCTCGTGGAATAGCAGATGGCAGTGATAGACGGTTTTTCCTACAAAATCATATGCTGGTACCCTAATAACCACATCACCATGAGTTGGAATCACAACTGTATCTTGTCTTCCGTCCGCGTTATATGGTTTTCCATTAACCGACATTACCTGAAAATCATTCGTATGAATATGCATTGGATGGAAATTACCGGATGGTACCGGGTCGAGGTTTACGAACTTCCACTCCTCTACAGTTCCAAGTTTAACTTTTTCATTTACTATGTTAGGATCAAACGTCTGGTTATTTATCGTGTATATCCAATCTCTGTCGTCTGATTGCAAATAAAGGACTCTATGAGCAGCAATGGTCGCATTACTCAGGTCTCTCCATTTACTAATACTACTACTATTTGCAAATGGGGGTAAAGTTGTTGGAAGACTTACAGGTTTCACATTTTGGTTACCTTGTACATGTACAGTCGCTGCGATTGTACCGAACGGATGATCATTATATGTGTCGTTAATAAGTCTTAATGGAATAGATCCTGGGCCTTGCCCAGTCACTAGTACATCAAACCGCTTTCCAAAAGGAAGAAAAAGAGTATCATTTTCCCGTACCTTCCAAACCGGATATCCATCTTCTGCTAAAATATGGAATTTGTGGCCAGCGAGTCCGACTGTGATGTAGCTTTCAGAATTCATATTTATAAAACGCCATAACTGAGTCTCTCCTGATCTAATGTTGACCGTTGGATTGACTTCTCCGTTTACGGTTAGTATTTCATGACCTGTAAGTGTATTACTCATATTATGTGTAGTGGAGAATAAAGGATCCCATGGATAATCTTTCATTTCAAAGGTGTGTGTTGTGATATTCTGTAACGGCTTTGGCAATAGCTTTTGTAACCCTTCAACAATAATCAACCCAGTCAGACCATCATTAACTTGTGAATACGTAACCCCATGTAAATGGGGATGATACCAGTCAGTACCTAGAGGATGATCTTTTGGAATATAGAAACTATAATGCTGTGTCTTGCCAGGACCAACTTCAAGAAATATGTTATCAGCATTATTCGCAGGAGACACATGAAATCCATGCCAATGGAGATTGGTAGGCTCATTGAGATTATTTATCAAATTAAGTTCAATTCTATCTCCAGGATAGACATGAAAAGTTGGCCCTGGAAGAGAACCATTATAAAGCTCAGCAGTGATTGGCTTGCCGTCAATCGTCCCCGCTTGATAAGCTGCTACTAGGGTAGTTTTCAAAACGCCGTTTTTACTCCATACATCTATGGGCTTTGCAAAATTCATTCCAGGGAAAGGAGTAGATTGAGGTTGGTTTTCTAATCCAAATGCTTGTTTTTGGACGAGGAAGGAAGTTGTACCAATATTAGACAAAAGTAGGCCTGCAAAAATACCCAATGACACAAAAGAACCTAGAGAAAGATAGCTTTCTTTTTTCATCCTCTATCGTTTGGAATAGTACTTATTATCTTTTTTGTGCATAACCTAGATACTCAATTCAATCCATAGTTAATGGCGATTGGCCTAAACACTCTCATTGCACGCAGCCAAGAGGAAATCATAGAAACGTTGTTGTTGTAAATCTCATATATTCTATCTATAATTTCCATATAGCGAGCTTACCTATCCGCGATAATCCCTTATATATTGGGCGTTCTCTGTAATATGGGATGATGTCCCGAGCTCCTTTTGGCATAGTGTTAAGTTTCGGAGCGGTACTATTCGCAATTTGGCCTAACATCTTGCCGTTACAACAACACCTCGCCATGGCACAAATTATACCTGGCGCTGCACGAGTACCTACATTTGGCTCCGTACCAACTAATACAACAGCAGGAGCACCAACTAATACAACAGCAGGAGCACCAGATCCAGGAGACCCAGCCGGTGAGGAGGTGGTGCCACACTGGTACGGCGGCGCCCCGTGTTCGGACAACTCTTGTCACGGCTAGATACCACATCATTCATTGGTGCATACCTACAACTCTAAGATCGAACCAGAGCATATATCTAAAAATTGAGATTTGCAATAACCTGAATCCGCCTTAGCAGGGTATACGAATTAGCAAGCCGAACCCGGCCTTTTTTGGATGCTCACGGATTGTATTATTATTCTCGTGGCGGCAAGTCGGTACCCGTCCTGGGCCATAGAAATATCATATTGGTCGAAACACAAGTGCCTTAGTAGTGCCGAGATAGAGTTTTGTTTAGACATCATTATAATTTTAGCATTATCAATTAGTGGATTATTTGGAGCCATGATTATAATTCAACGAACCAATTCGAGGAAGAGAATTGGATTATGAATATATCAGAATCCACCAAGCGGAACGCTTCGGCGAACTTACACTTTCGGAAGCATTAAGGGATATTATCGCATAGGAACAAGATCACGAAATAGATCTGAGAGACGCCCCTCGGATAACGATGATAATTGACAAGCTGAGCATAATAGTCAGGGCAGATAACTGCTCTTGCTGTTGACAAAGGATATGACGACGAATAAAATCACATACTAGTAGGATATGTACTACGAACATGTAGACAAGATCGGTATAATAACGCCAACTAATTTACAATTATCGTGTATTGCACAGTTTCAGGTGTTATCGGATTGAAAAGAATTCCATATACAGTAATGTTAACAACGTAAGTTCCTTCTTGTTGAAAGGTATAAGGTATAGTAACGACACCTTCAGTAGTATGCAGTGGTTGGTTTGGGTATCCTGCTTGTGATGATAACTGAAAAACTTGTTTGCCATCCTTCATAATTGTGAGATCGTAATCGACGTGGGCTTGTAGCGCACTACTTCCTTTTTGGTCAAAACTAACTTTGAGATTTGTTTGTGATCCTTTTATAACTGGAAATGGAGAGGGTTGTAGAATAACATTAAGGCTTCCTCCACTTGTTACTTTATACATTGCTGCATCCGATGTTTGGACAAATGTTGATGACATTGTTAGCAAAATCCCGAAAATGCTGAAAAACAAGGCGAATGCAACTAGGGAAATATTCATGTATTTACACAACACCTTGCCTGTGTGCAACAGGCTAAATATATATCATCACCTCGTATGTTTAGAATCACTATTTTATCAGTTCCGACGTGTCGATTTTTGAAATTTAAGTTTTGATTCTATGATGTGCCCTTTGCACCTTGGCTGGTGAATTGCAGTGGAATGAAGATGGATGGACAGGCCCATTCTATCTATGAAGATATATGAACTTATCAGTTACAGTGAAAGATTGTGAATGAAAATGGAATGTGGTGAACAGAGGGGAAGTTTCCTTACTCGTCCATGTTGTTAATAGTTAAACATCTCTTGCTTTAAATGTAAAAGGCAAAAGAGAGCTTATCATACATCCGGCAGATTTGTCTCTGTTATTCAATCAAAAAAGGAATGTGGGAAGTGTGAGCATTTCCTACGTTGTTCCTACCTGGATTACCGTTGCCCACATTATGGCTTCCCACATTTCCATTTCCTGTGTTAGTTGTACCTGTATTACCATGACCTACATTACCATTGTCTCCAAGGCTGTCAGTCTGAGTACCATTGATATGACATAGGCTTTCTTGGCACCTAGGACAAATATTACATAGCTGTGTTCCGCTTGCGTAAGCCCGTTGTTGTTGTAGCACCATGGGTATGACACTAAGCCCGCCAACTACTAGTATAGACGTTGCAACAAGGGTCCACTCGTTATAACTATAGTACACTTTTGCATAACAGTGTTTCTAATACATACCTCTAGTATCTAGGTCTTTTCAAGCAATCTGCCATATTCTTGATTTAATATATCCAAAAACGAAGGTGCTGAATGGAATATACAAATAATTGCAAATTGGTAAAAACTGACTGAGTGACTCTTACATAAAACTTAACAACAATCCTAATATTAAAGATACTATAAGGAATATTTTCGTATAGTTTAACTCCTTAGTGGAAATACAGTAATATTTTAAAAAATCCATATTATATAGCAATGAAGATAGCCTTTAGTGAAGCTGGCACATTTCTATAGTATAGTGGCATCTGTTTTATTCATTCTGTCAGCCGCTTCTATGCTTCCCCGACAACCTAATGATTATTTTTTCTTGCCTATCAGATACGCAGAAGCCACCTTGCATCATCATAATAATCCCACTCCTCCCACCAACGGTCATGCAAACAACTATAGTAATTTTAAACGCTTTCATCCACCAGCTCATTCAATACTAGTTTGTTGTGCCTGGAATTCCCAATTTACATATGGAGAATTAACATACAAGACAATCGGTGGTAATGCACTTGAACATCAAGCTCTGAATGCTGCTGCCGATACATGGATGAAGAATGTAAAAGGATTGAAACTGACACAGGTTTCTGGAAAAGAGAGTATTGCAGACATAATAGTCGAATTCCAAAATAGCGTTACTTCTGGCAGTAGTACTATTGGTAGCAAATCCAGTTATGGAGATACAGTAGGACAGACAACAACTTACTTTGATGGCAATGGCTTCGTAGATCGTGCTTTGGTGAATATAGCAACAGGTGCATTTGGTAATACTTTCACATCAGCCCAATTAAAGCAGATAGCAATGCATGAAATAGGACATACTCTAGGACTAGGTCATGCTAATTTCAATGGCGATCTTATGTCTCCGGTAATCAATCATGAATCAGGAACTATTTCTAAATGTGATATTAGCGGCGTATTTGAAGCAAATCAACTGAATCTTGCAGATTCAGGTTCAGGAATTCCTGCTACTCCTTCTCATTCACAACAGGATCGTGTGAACTGCTGACGAGAAGGTCATTTTCTATTTGACTCTATTATAGTCAAGTGGAGATATCTATGTAGCAGTAGAGGTCAGACCAAGACTTGTACAGTAACTAAATGGTCTAGTGGATAACAAGAATATTACAGCCTGATGCCCACAATATGCAAACATAATCTGAATGGTAGCTAAAATTTGAGTGTATAGAAATCCTAAATAATAAATGAGCACAGTTAACAAATGTGCCAGTAATACAAATTACGATAAGCCAAGGAAGGACTGTTGAACAGAAAAGAGAGCTAATTAAAGTATTGACGAAAGAGACAGCAAGGATTGTGAAAACCCACGAGGAAAAGGTTAGAATTCTGATCTATGAAGTTTCAAAAGAAAATTGGGGAAATGCTGGGATTTTAGGATTAGATATGAAATAATAATGGAAAATAGTCAGGCAAGATATATATCATTTATATCCTACGGAATAGTTCGTTGGTGGGCTAATCATCGACGTAATTTTGGTCTGTTTTAGGCGTCTTAGAATCTGCTCCGATTCTAAATTTATGCTATCTTGAAGACCTTGACACACTTTTGTCATATCAGGATTGCTACCACTACTGTCGCCATCGTTGGTATTACCTAATTCCAGTACGTGCTCCTGGTGAATATGGCGCTGCTTGGTGGACTTGGATTGTTATCGCTTGGCGGTGTTGGATTATTGTTTGTGGGCGGTGGATTTTGTTGGCGGTATATTATTATTAAGCAGAATACAAATGGAGATAGAAATTTTCAAGTTTAATAATTCTTTAATCCTTCGACAAGCGAACTTTTAATTGTGAACCATTCACGTCAATAGTAACTTTTGGGTTGTTGTTCTGCCTCTAGGTGTCTGAATAAGATTTGAATAATTGGGTGTTCCGGTAAGAAAGCAGTCTGGAACGGGACTTTCCCAATGAGTTTAGTTTGCTAGAAGCAAGGTGGCTTGTTTGTTATAACAAAAGTAAAGGAAGATTATTTTACATTTTAATCCATTTCAATAATTCCGAACGCATTTCCACGTCACCAATATCAAACTTGGCTAGGAATACTACCGAACAGAGAGCACAAATAAAATTGTTAACGGAATTAAGAAAGTAGTATCAGAAGAGAAGGTCGTTTAATTTTTTGGATCTACACGTGGAGGATAATCTAGCAACAATTTGTTTCTCATGTGCCAGACAATAATCGTGGTGATACTTTTAAGAACAAAGCTGTCCATATACTAGAACATGAGTCAAATCTCTAGCGACAAAACGTCGCAGGAAACTTCAAATCAATGGGCTGAGCTAACTGGACAAATTATCGATAAACTGATAGGCAAAAATATGTCGATGACTTATGATTTCCAGAACCTCATAATCGATATCCCAAAAGCCCAAGGACCTGGCGGTAAGCATATGGGCAGTGTCCAATGGACAATAAATGGCAAGATAACAATCACAAGCGAAGCTTATGATAAAAAACAACCAGGGTAAGAAATGAGATGTGTCTATGAAATTACGTGATGATAACCACCTTCATATAGATGAGCAAGATCCTATAGCGGGTTGGTTAGTGAGATCCATGAGTACAGCACAAACAGGTTCAATCAAGCTCGATATAGATGGCCAGCCTGCCGTAAAAATAGACATAATTAATTATGGGAAAAAAATAGTTGTGGATCTTTTGCAACCAGTATTTTTCAGAACACCTGAGGATGAAACAGGCTTATTTGATAAATTAAAAACCGCAAAAGAATTTGCCAAGAAACTTACTGAGAATGGTATGACAATTTCGTTCCTCAGAAAAGGCAAGGAAGCAATAACCCTGGGAAAAGATGCCAAACCAACACTATCAAAAATAATAACTAGGAGTGACGATGTACAAATAAATAGCGTAACACAAACAGGTAATCTTAAACGTGATTTAAAAGCAGATTAATTAATTGCCAAATACGCATGCCTGTCATAACTCTACTATGAATTATGTTTGAAGACGGACAAATAATACTTTTTTAATATGTTGCATCCAAAGCCTAGAGTTAGCAATGAAGAGTAAAATCCGTAATTAAACATCAAGTACTCATGTCTAGTGTTTAATATGGTATCTTAAAACCTTGACAACCTTCGTTTATCAATTTCTTGATAGTGGTGGTTCCTTGGGCCGGATATATTCTCTTAACTCTTTGCGTAGCATGTCAGATAATTACTGCTTGAAAATCTAAATCAGTCAAGAAATAATTTCTGACACCGTTAAATAATTCTTCAGCTAACATATTCAAATCCGTTAGTTGTTTTAACCTCCTCCGGCTCCCATTCCCCCACCTGTTGATTCTACTTCCTGTTCTTGTAATTCTTTATCTTCTTTGGATTTCACTTTGGTGATTGGTTTCAACATCTCCTTCTCTATGTCTTTTCTTTCTTTCATAACTGTATTTGCACAATATATTATAATAAGATACAGTGACAAATAGCCTTATTAAGATCGAAAAGACCTACCACAATTGATTATTCTTCAAGGCTCGGATTAAACTTGATATAGTAGCCTAATTTAGGTAATGAAAATTATTGATAAACAAAATTGACATGTAATACTTCTATTAGGAGATTATATGATAATACAAGGATCGAATCCCAGAAATGTGGTTCAAAGATGAAAAGAGCTGGCTCTTACTTTGTACTCCGCAGTAACACGCAAAAGAAGTAAAACTGAATAATTAATAATAACGTAATTGTTTCTGATACCATTGGGATTGCAATTATATACGCGCTGGATGATGAGACTATCATACGGGCTGTTGTTACTAGGAGCTTATGAAACATACAGCTTAGATAACGTAGAATTTACCCAAACATGTGGAAGGTTAGGAAAATGCGAAGTAAAAATTTGAAACATAAGCGACAGAGTCAAGAAGAAAATGGAAAAACTGAACTAGAAGAGATTAGAGAAGATAATGTACAAGCAGCCAAAAAACAAAAGTCGAAAACTGTGAATAAAGAGGAGAAAAAGGAGTGAGAGCATGAATCTCGTTTTCATCTATACATAACATAGTGTAATCTAATTATTATCGATTATGTGAACTTGATTTGAAAAGCTCTATATCCTATATTTCCTTGACGATATTTGACAATAAATGATAAGGATTAGTATTCAGGCAGCTCACGAGCAAGTAAATCCTAAAGATCTGCTAGACGATGTTATAACGATGGATGAATATGGAATTGGAAGATGCTGGACTAGTGATCATTATATGCCATGGTGGGATACTGGGGCATCCGGTGGTGCTGCATGGCCTTGGATTGGAGCAGCATTAGCCAAGACAAAAAATATCGCAGTAGGTACCGGAGTTACTGCTCCTATATTGCGATACCATCCAGCAATTGTCGCCCAAGTGTTTGCTACGCTTGGATATATGTTTCCAGGTAGAATATTCCTTGGGGTTGGAACGGGAGAAGCTCTTAATGAAGTGACTACAGGTCATAATTGGCCTTCCAATGCTGAAAAATTTGGAAGATTAAAAGAAGCAGTATACTTGATTAAGAAGTTATGGGCCGAAGACTGGGTTAATTTTAAAGGAAATTATTTTTGGGTAAAAGATTCTAAATTGTATACAAAACCTCCAAAGTCTATTCCTCTTTACATTTCAGGACTAGGTGAACAAACTGCTAGACTTGCTGGCGAAGAAGGAGATGGCTTTGTAACAAACGAGTTGAA